>CAKTCN010000012.1 GCA_934539295.1 uncultured Allosphingosinicella sp. | reverse complement strand
ATGATGGCCTTGCGCGCTGGCAATTTCTGGATCAGGATCTTCGGGTCGGGGCGTATTATCCCATTGTTCGTGTCCTCGAGCACGAGCAGCCGCCGCGCAAAGCGGAATGAGCCAGGCTCAGGAGACGACTTATGGCGGGAAGGAACCACAAGGACAAAGCGATGCTCACGGCCGCCGAGGCCTGCGCCCTCCTTGGGATCAAGGGTTCGGTATCACCCACTTATATTCGGGCTCGATCGTCACCGAACGCAGGTCTGCGATCTGCCCGTCGGCGGGGATGTCCGGACGCACCGCGGCGTCGAGGTAGATCGGCGCGTCGCCGCGCAGCGGCAGGATGGTCAGCTGCCATGGCTCGGCCAGCCGTTCGCGGAAGCGCTTGAGGCCGATATTCCACTTGCGCCCATCCCAGAATGCGTCGTCGAGCATGTCGTTGCCTGCGAACAGGCGCGCGATGTCGCCACGATAGTCGATGGTGAGCCAGGCATCGTCGACGCCGTCCAGTACCGACGGCGGGATCGTCACCTGCCACGCGCCCGCTGCCGCGAACGCCTCGGGCGCGGGCTGCACCGCCGAATTGCGGGGGCCGGTGAGGCGCAGGGCAGGCGCCTTGCCGGGCGCGCGAAGCTGTTGCACCTGCGGTTGTGCGCTTGCGCGGGCAGGGACCGTCATGCGGTAGCGCGGCAGGAAGCCGCCGGATCGATCCGCCTTCAGACCGGATGCTTCGGGGAGCGCAGGCCAGACGTTCATGGAAAAGGCGGCGCTGCCACGCTGGCGCAGCACCATTGCGCCAGCATCCACCGACAGGTTCGCATCGGTGAGCACCAGCCGGCGTGCGCCGAGCATGTCGCCGACCCAGAGCCGGCGTGCATCGGCCGCGGACAGCAGCAGCAGGCGGTGCGTCTTCCCCGCCCGATCGCGGACGGTGGTGACACGGGTGTTGGAAGGGGACAGGTCGGCGATGATCCGCCCGTCATGCCGCCGCGTCCTGCCGCCGACGCTCGCCACAGTTGCGGGATCGAAGGCGAACTCGGCGGGAATGCCTTCGACCGCGGCGAAGACGTGCAGCGGACCGCCGGCGTCGTTCAGCGTGGTGACGGGCTGCGCACTCGCCCAGGCGAGCATGGCACCGCCGAGGTCGAGATTGTAGGGAAAGAGGAAGTAGCTGCCGCTCCGTACTGCCACCGGCTTGCTGGGAAAGCGCAGCGTGCCGCCGGTGGTCGCCACCTCGAACTGAACTTTCGGGTGATCGGCCATCGCATGCTGGCGGACATGGTTGTTCATGAACACATAGCCTGACCTTCCGTCGCTCCGCACGGCGATGCGCGGCGTCTGGAGATCGTTGGGGGCGGACGGCACCTGGTCGGGGCGACGCAGCGTCATGCGGGCGAGCCGCTCGCCATGGCTTTCGAGAAAATAGTGGAGCGGGCGCAAATAATCCTGAACCGGGTTCACCTCGCCATATTGGCCCAAAGGCGCCTGGAAGTCGTAGCCGATGACCGGCACGTCATTGTGGCTGCCCGTGCCCGTGGTCTCCTCCAGCCCGCGTCCGAAGGCGGTCGGGTTCGCACCGCCATGGTACATGTAATAGCCGAGCAGGTTGAGGCCTGAGCCGATCTGCGTCACGATCGTCGCGGCGACGTCGTCCGGAGCGACGACCGGACGGCGGCGGTACATGACGGGCAGCCCCGGGCCATATTCGGCGCCGAGGAAAGGGGCGAGGTCACGATCCTTGTCGGCATCGGGGATGCGCCGGGCATCGCCCTCCGTCTGCGCCCCGAGCCCGCCGGACACGCGGCTGCCGAAACGGAATACATAATTCTCCCGCGGCGGCATCTCGGTCTTCGACGCGGCCCAGGGCTCGTCCACATAGCCGCCGACCACGGCCGCAACCTCGCCGCGCGGAAAGACGGCATTGTCCCAGCCGGTGACGGTGTAGAGCGGCACGTCGAGGCCGAGTTTCACGGCCAGCTGCTTAAGCGCAGCGATATGCGCCTCGCCCTGATCCTCGCCGGTGAGGTTGTATTCATTCTCGATCTGGACGCCGACGACGGGCCCGCCATCTTTCCACAGCATGCCGCGGAGCTGGGCGGCGATGCCCATCCAGAAACGCTCGACCTCCGCCAGATAGGCCGGATCGTTGCTGCGGCGCCGGGTACGGGCCACGACCCAGTCGGGCAGGCCGCCCAGGCGCGTCTCGGCATGAACCCACGGGCCGGGCCGCACGTAGAGGAGTAGCCCGTGCTTGGCGCACAGCTTCGCAAAGCGGCGCAGGTCACGGTCGCCGCTCCAGTCGAGCTGCCCGGGGATGATCTCATGCTGGTTCCAGATGATGTAGGTGGCGACCGTGTCGATGCCCGACGCCTTCATCTTCAGCAGCTCTTCTTCCCAGTAGCGCGCCGGGAAGCGGGTGAGGTGGAACTCGCCCATGACCGGGATCCAGGGCTTGCCGTCTCGGGTAAGATATCGGTTGTTGATGGCGATGGTGCCGTCGGGCCCGGTGCCGGTGCCCATCTTCAGGTAGCCTGTGACGGGCGGCGGGGCGGGGGCACTGGCATCGATGCGCAGCAACTGCGCACTGGCAGGGCCGGGGGTGGTCAGCAGCATCGCGGCAGCTGCGGCGAACAGTGCCGCCCTGCGGCAATCGGTCGGGCGGATGCTGCGTGTCGGTGTCATCGTTCTACCTGCTGATGCCGGGGAGCGCAGTTGGAAACCGAAATGCTTGTCCCGGTCAACCGGATTGCAGGTGCCCATGTTGTGCCCGGCCGCAGCCGATGATAGTCACTGGCCTTACCAATTACGAATGCTTTCGAGGATGTCGATGACCCTGCTGCGCCTCATCTGCCTGTTCCTGCTTGCCTGTGCAGGAAGTGCGCATGCGCAGGACTTGCGCCCGCAATATCTGCTCACCGGCGCGGCAAGCCGGGAAGTGCAGCCGCTTTCGGGTCAGTGGACCTATGGCAAGGACCTGTACCGGACGGGACTGACCGACATCAACGGCTGGGTCGCGAAGTCGCGCATGCAGCGTTACCGCGACATCGACGTGGCGGCGGAAGAGGCGAAGGGCGGGACGGGGTTCTTCGAGTTCGATCTCGACCGCGGGCCGTTGATGACCATCCCGAGCGCGTGGAACGCGGCGGCGCCGGAACTGCGTTATTATGACGGGCTGATCTGGTTCCAGCGCAAGTTCACGCCGAAGCCGCTGGACGGCGGCCGGGCATTCCTGCGGTTCGAGGCCGTCAATTACCGAGCCTATGTGTATCTGAACGGGAAGGAGATCGGGCGGCACGAAGGCGGTTTCACCCCGTTCGTGATGGAGGTGACCGATGCGCTGCGGTCCGGCGAGAACCGGCTGACCGTGGGCGTCGATTCGGCCCACGATGCGCAGACTATCCCAACGCCGATCACCGACTGGGACCTGTATGGCGGCATCACTCGGCCCGTCACCCTGGTCTACACGCCCGGCACCTTCATCTACGATGCTGTGCTGTCGCTCGGAACCAACGGCAGGATCACGGGCGAGGTGCGGCTGAACGGGCCGCAGGCTGCCGGCCAACGGGTCAGCGTCGCGATTGGAACCCTCGGCACCTATTCCGCGACCGCCGATGCGAATGGGCGCGCCGTGTTCGACATTGCTCGTCCGCGCGGGCTGAACCTGTGGTCGCCCGAGGCACCGACGCTCTACGACGTTCGTTTTTCGGCCGCGGGCGACGTGGTGCGCGACCGGATGGGCTTCCGCACAATTGCGGTCAGGGGCAACGAGATCCTGCTCAACGGCAAGCCGATCTTCCTGCGCGGCATTTCGCTGCACGAGGAAGAGTTCGGGTCCAATCCCGCCCGCAACATGACCGAACAGGCGTCGCGCGCGCTGCTGACCGAGATCAAGCAGGGGCTCGGCGGAAATTATGTGCGCCTGTCCCATTACACCCATTCGGAGACCACGGTCCGGCTCGCGGACGAGATGGGGCTGCTCGTGTGGAGCGAGATTCCCGTCTACTGGACGGTCGATTGGGAAAATCCGGACGTGCTGCGCAAGGCGCTGGCGATGCAGATCGAGGCGATTTTGCGCGACCGCAATCGCGCGTCGGTGGTGCTGTGGAGCATCGGCAACGAGACACCGGTGTCGGCGCCGCGCACCGCATTCCACAGCGCGCTGGCCGACAATGCCCGGGCGGTCGACCCCACCCGCCTGATCAGCGCGGCCCTGCTGGTCGAGCGCAAGAAGGTCGGCGCGGAGGACGTGACGGCGATCAACGATCCGCTGGCCGACAAGCTCGATGTGCTGGCGGTGAACACCTATGCCGGCTGGTATGGCGACGACCCGCTGGAAGCATTGCCGGGACTGAAGTGGAGCGTGCCGGCCGATCGCCCGCTGATCCTGTCCGAATTCGGTGCCGACGCGCTTGCCGGCTATCGTGATGACGGGATGAAGAAGTTCACCGAGGAATATCAGGCCGCTTATTACCGGAACACGCTGGCCATGGCCGACAGAATCCCGACGTTGCGCGGCATGTCGCCCTGGATCCTCAAGGATTTCCAGTCGCCCAGGCGCGAGCATCCGGTGTTCCAGAACGGCTGGAATCGCAAGGGGCTGGTGTCGGAGACGGGCGTGCGCAAGCAGGCGTTCGACGTGCTGGCGGATTATTATGCGAAGAAAGCACGGGAGCGCTGATCCCGCGGAATCTTACTCGCCCTTGATGGCCTGCACGGCGAGCAGCTTGTCGATCTTGCGGCCGTCCATGTCGATGACTTCGAAGCGCCAGCCGCCGAAGTTGAAGGTCTCTCCCGTTTCCGGAAGCCGCTTGAGCACCGACAGGGCGAAGCCCGCCACCGTCGCATAGTCGCGATCCTCGGGCAGGGTGAGGCCGATGCGGTCGAACAGGGCATCCGCGCTCAGCGAGCCGGAAATCAGCCAACTGCCGTCGTCGCGCTCCACCAACGGCGGATCTGTGTCCTCGTCCTGATCGGATGCGAACACGCCGGCGAGCGCCGCCAGCAGGTCGTTCGGCGTCAGCAGGCCGTCGAAATGACCATATTCGTCATGCACGAACGCCATCGGCACCTCGGCCGATCGCAGCACGGCAAGGGCGTCCATCGCATCCATCTGGTCGGGAATGATAGGAGCCTCGCGCACCAGTTCGCGCAACGACAGCGTCTTGCCCTCGATCTGGGAGGCGACGATGTCGCGCAGCTGCACAACGCCGACCAGCCTGTCGACCGACCCTTCGGCGACCGGCAGGCGGCTGTGCGAGGTTTCCAGCAGCGCCTCGCGGATCTCGTCGGGCGTGGCATCGATGTCGATCCAGTCGACATTGGTGCGCGGCGTCATGACTTCGCGCGTCGGCCGGTCGGCAAGGCGCACCACACCGGAGATGATCGCGCGTTCGCTTTCTTCGATGACGCCTGCCTGCTGCGCCTCGGCCACGACCAGGTGCAGTTCCTCTGCCGTCACCTTGTTCTCGGATTCCCGACGCAGGCCGATCAGCCGGAAGATGAGCGCGCTGGTCTTGTCGAGCAGCCAGACGAACGGCGCCGTCACCTTGGACAGGATCAGCATGGGGCGCGCGACGATGGCGGCGATCGGTTCGGGAGAGCGCAGCGCGAACTGCTTGGGCACCAGTTCGCCGATGATCAGCGAGGCATAGGTGGTGAGGACGATAACGATGGCAAAGCCGACATTCTCGGCCGCCTCGCCCTCCAGGCCGAAGATCCCCAGCCGTTCGGCGACCGGCCCGCCGAGACTCGCGCCCGAATAGGCGCCGGCCAGGATGCCGATCAGCGTGATGCCGATCTGCACGGTGGAAAGGAACTTGCCCGGGTCGGCAGCCAGGTCCAGCGCGATGCGCGCGCCCTTGTTGCCGTTCTTGGCCATGCCCTTCAACCGCGCCTCGCGTGCCGACACGATGGCGAGTTCCGACATGGCGAAAACGCCGTTCAACGCCACCAGCGCAAGGATGATGACGACATCGAACCAAGGGAATGGCGTTAGGGGGGAAGGTGCGGGCGGCATGGCTGCAGTTCCTGCACATAGGGCCAGCCCGCGGCGCGCGCAATGCGTTCATCGTGGCCGGAACGGACCGGGCGTGGAACAAGGCGGACCCGACGGAGGTTAACCCGCCATCTCATCACCCAGAGAGGATGACCTATGTTCACCAAGCGTCTCACCACGGCGGCCATCTGTGCCGGCCTTCTCGCCACCACGGCTGCCTGCGTCACCGATCCGGTCACGGGCGAGCGCAGCATCTCCAAGGCGGCGATCGGCGCGGGTGCGGGCGTGGTCGGCGGCTACCTGCTCGGCGACCTGGTCGGCGGGCGTAGCGACCGTACGGAGCGCATCCTGGGCGCCGGCATTGGCGCGATCGCCGGCGGCGCCATCGGCGCTTACATGGACCGTCAGGAGCGCGAGCTTCGCCAGCGCACCGCCGGCACCGGCGTCGAGGTCGATCGCCAGGGCGACGAATTGCTGCTGACCGTCCCGTCGGGCATCACCTTCCCCGTCAATTCCTACCAGATCCAGCCGCAGTTCCAGACGACGCTGGACCAGGTCGCGCAGACGCTGGCCGCCTATCCGTCGACGCTGATCGACGTCTATGGCCACACCGATCCGTCGGGCGGCGATGCGATCAACCTGCCGCTGTCGCGCAACCGTGCGCAGTCGGTGGCGAACTACCTGACCGCGCGCGGCGTCAATTCGACCCGTATCGCGACGCAGGGCTTCGGCTCCAGCCAGCCGCTGCCGGGCAATTACAATTCGACCGAAGCGGAGCGTGCCGCGAATCGCCGCGTCGAGATCCGCATCGTTCCGCTCGAACAGCAATAAGCCTCCAGCACCTCGTCTTTGCGAGCATGGCGAAGCAATCCCGGAAACCGGATTGCTTCGTCTCTTCGCGCCTGGCGGGGACGAAGCGTTTCAGCGGCGATCCTGGAAAAAGCCGCGCAGCAGCGCCGCCGCTTCTCCTTCACCAATCCCTGCGTAAACGTCAGGCGCGTGATGGCAGGTGGGCTGCCCGAACAGGCGTGGCCCGTTCAGCACCGCTCCCCCCTTCTCGTCGGCCGCTGCGAAATAAAGGCGCCTGATCCGCGACAGAGCGATCGCACCCGCGCACATGGCACAGGGCTCCAGCGTCACCCACAGGTCGCAATCGTCGAGCCGCGAGGTGCCAAGCGCGCCTGCTGCTGCGCGAATCGCCACCATCTCGGCATGGGCGGTCGGATCGCTGGTGGTGCGCATCGCATTGCGCGACGTGCCCACGACCTCCCCACCACGCATGACCACTGCGCCCACCGGTACTTCGCCGGCGTCGGCTGCGCGTCGCGCTTCGTCGAGTGCGCGGCGCATGGGGTCGGGCAGGGGGAAGGTCACGACCGGCCTATAGTCGGTTCGCCGGACGTGAAGAAGGGGCCGGCGGGACTGCCCCGCCGACCCCTCCCGGTCGATCTGGTGAGGATCAGTTGCGGTCGACGTCCGCGTCGACGTCCACGTCGACCTTCGGCACGTCGATATCCTCGACCGCGTTGCCGACGTCCTTGGCAGCGCCTTCGATGGCGTCACCGGCCTTTTCGACGTCGCGCTCGACGCCGGCGGCATTCACGTCGACATCGAACGTGGGAAGCTGCCCGCCTTCGGCCGACACGTTCGGCAGTTCCGCCTCGCGCGTCTGGTCCACGCTGGCGCGGCCGGTAACGAGGAAATAGATTGCGATGACCGCCACGATGGCGAGAATGATGAGAAGTAGTTTGCGCATGACATCCTCCGTTCGCCCCACGGGGCATCGGCAGGCTGAACGAAGCGCGGGCAATCCGGTTGCAGGAGCGCAACGATGCACGCCGGCAATGCCCTTCGAGGTTGACGAAAGCGCCGCCTGAGACTATCGGGCCAGACTTTCCGGGCGCCCTTGCGTGCCCCCAATTCAGGACGAGACACGATGTCGCGCATTTGCGAGCTGACCGGCAAGGGCCGGCAGGTGGGTCACAATGTTTCCCACGCCAACAACAAGACCAAGCGGACCTTCCTGCCCAACCTGCAGAACGTCACGCTGATCTCCGATTCGCTCGGCAAGAGCGTGAACCTGCGCGTTTCGACGGCAGGCCTGCGTTCGGTGGAGCATGTCGGCGGCCTCGATAACTGGCTCGCCAAGACCTCGGACGAGAAGCTGAGCCTCAAGGCACGCCGCCTGAAGCGCGAAGTCGTCAAGAAGGTCGCTGCCGCAGCCTAAGGCTGCAGCTTCAGCTTCAGCAGCAAGGTCCGTTGTAGCGGCCCGAAATTGTCATCGGACGCGAGCCATATGGTTTCGCGTCCGTTGTCATGTGTGACGCTGACGGCTTCGAAATTGTCGTGGATGCAGGGGGCCGCGAATCGCGCGACCTCGCGTGATTCGATCTTGCCGCCGGGACCGGGCAAAGTGGCGATGCCGAGCGCGGCGCTGAAGCCGGCAGGGCCTTCCAGGATCGTGTAGCGCCGGTTGACGATCAGCAGGCGCCCATCACCGAGCTCGGCCACGTCCACGGGCTTGAAGCCTTGTGGCGCGCGATAGTGGAGGCGCGTCGCCGTGCCTCTCCCGACCGGGTCGTGCGAGAATAACAGCGCGTTGCGCTTTCCCTCGGGCAGCAGCAGGAAGCGGCCGTCGGTGAGGCGCACCATTGCCTCCGGACCCTGCTTGCGTGGCCAGTCCCGCATTTCCGCCGGACGCACCTCTCCATTGGGTGACCAGTCCGGCAGGCGATAGCGGCCGATGCGGTTATCATGCTCGAACCCGACCCAGGCGACCTTGCCCGCAATCGTCAGCGACTCACTGTCGCGTAGCTTCTTGGGCCCATTCAGGTCGTCGAGCGCATGGAGGGTCAGCGGGACGCGACCTTGCTGCGCAAGCGGGAAGGCGAGCGCCTCGCCTCCATCGCTGATCGCGATCGCCCCGCCGCGCTCGACGTGCAGGCCGGACAGGCCGCCGAAGCGAGGATGGTTGCTGGTCAGAACCCAGCCGGCTTCCACGCCTACGCCGTTCATGCGGCAACCTGCGAACGCCTCGGCGCTCAGCGGCGCGAACCGGACCCAGGGGCTATGGGGCACCGGATGAGGACGGAACAAGGATGCCGGCGCGAAGGTGCCGAGCATGAACAGCATCGATAGGCCGGCGATCACACGCATGGCGCCGCCCTAGCGCGAGGCCGCGAAAAACCCACCTGCGAAATGAACGGCGCCTGACATCTGCATTCAGGCAGTGGCCAAGCGAATCGGTTCATAAGGTCATCAAGTCGACGAGGACCGGAGTGCCGGGCACGCCGACAATGAGAGAAGGAGTGCCAGTATGCTTAAGAATTTCGCCTTCGCCGTCGCCGCTGCCTCCACGGCTCTGGTGGCCCTTCCGACCGCAGCGAGCGCGCAGGGTTATTACGACCGCGGCGGCTATGACCGGTACCAGCGTGGCGATCGTTACGATCGTTATGACCGCCGCGACAATGGCCGCTATGCCCGCAACAACGGCTATTACGGTCGCAACTACGACAACCGCTACTATGGCAATCGCCGCTGCGGCAGCGGCACGACCGGCACCATCGTCGGCGGTGTTGCCGGTGCCCTGCTCGGCCGCGAGGTGACCCGCGACAATCGTGGCTACAACCGCAACAGCGGCACGACCGGCGCGATCGTCGGCGGCGCACTCGGCGCCCTGGCCGGCCGCGCGATCGACAAGGGCAATTGCTAAAGCCTCAGGCGTTTCCCTCCTGTAGCGTTTGAGGGCAGGGGTCCGGCACCAACGTGCCGGGCCCCTTTGTTTTTCCAGCGCCACCCCCACCACCGTTCGTTTCGAGCGAAGTCGAGAAACGGGCCACCCGTGCAAGGTTACTCAACTTCGCTCGAAACGAACGGAGTTGAGGGGCTACTTGGCCTCGAACAGGTCGGCCAGTTGCTCGATCATCGTGCCGCCGAGTTGCTCGGCATCCATGATCGTGACGGCGCGCTCATAATAGCGCGTGACGTCGTGGCCGATACCGATCGCCATCAGCTCGACCGGCGACTTCTTCTCGATCCAGCCGATCACCTGCCGCAGGTGCCGTTCCAGATAGGTGCCGCTGTTCACCGACAGCGTCGAATCGTCCACCGGCGCGCCGTCGGAGATGACCATCAGGATGCGGCGTTCCTCCGGCCGGGCGATCAGGCGGTGATGCGCCCACAGCAAAGCCTCGCCGTCGATATTCTCCTTCAGCAGCCCTTCGCGCATCATCAGGCCGAGATTCTTGCGCGCGCGGCGCCAGGGATCGTCGGCATGCTTGTAGACGATGTGGCGCAAGTCGTTGAGCCGGCCCGGCTGCGGTGGGCGCCCTTCGGCCAGCCAGCGCTCGCGCGACTGACCGCCCTTCCAGGCGCGGGTGGTGAAGCCCAATATCTCGACCTTCACGCCGCAGCGCTCCAGCGTACGCGCAAGAATGTCGGCGGAGATGGCGGCGATCGAGATCGGCCGGCCGCGCATCGAGCCCGAATTGTCGATCAGCAGGCTGACCACCGTGTCGCGAAATTCGGTGTCGCGCTCGACCTTGTAGGACAGCGAGAAAGCGGGATCGATGACCACGCGGGCGAGCCGCGCGGCGTCCAGCAGCCCTTCCTCCTGGTCGAAATCCCATGATCGCGACTGCTGCGCCATCAACCGCCGCTGCAGCCGGTTGGCGAGCTTGGTGACGACGCTCTGAAGATGGACGAGTTGCTGGTCGAGATAGGCGCGCAGCCTGGTCAGTTCTTCCTCGTCGCACAATTCGGTCGCATCGACGACCTCGTCGAACCGCTCGGTGAAGATGCGGTAATCGAACTGGGGCGCGAGATCGGCAGACGGGCGGTTGGGACGCGAAGGCACGGCGCCTTCCTCGCCCTCGTCGCCCATGCCCTGGTCGGAGCCTTCGAAATCTTCCTGGCTGAACTCGCCTTCGCCTTCGTCATCGCCGCTCTCGCCCTGCTCGACGCGGATGTCGGCCTCGCCTTCGCCCTGGCCCTGTTCGTCCTCCTGCTCTTCCTCGTTCTCGCCTTCCTGCTGGTCCTGGTCGCCTTCGCCCTCTTCGCCTTCCTCCGGCGACTTTTCGGGCGCGGCTTCGGCTTCCACCAGCTCCAGATGCTCGAGGAGGCGGGTGACGAGCGTGGCGAACGCCGCCTGGTCGTCGAGCGCAAGGCCGAGCGCGTCGAGATCGCCGCCTGCCTTGTCCTCGATCCACTCTGAAACGAGCTTCAGCCCTTCGCGCGCAGCCTCGGGCGGCGCATCGCCGGTCAGCCGCTCGCGCGCGATTAGGCCCAGTGCGGTGCCGAGCGGCACCTCGCTCGCATTGCGCGCCCGCGTGATCGGATCGGTGCGCATCCGCATGTCGGCAAGCGTGGCGAGATTTGCGCGCACCCCCGCCATCGCACGTGCGCCCAGCGCCTCGACCCGCGCCTGCTCGATCGCGTCGAACACCGCGCGCGCCACATCGTCCTGCGGAACGCCGCGGCTGTGCAGCGACGGATTGTGATGCCGGAGCTTCAGTGCCGCGGCGTCAGCGAAGCCTCGCGCCTCGGCCACATCGCGCTCTGGCAGGGTGCGGCCGGGAATCGGCGCGCGGATGCTCTTGCCGGACGCGCCCGGCGCCTCGGCGACGAAGCCCAGCTCCACTTCCGGCTCCCGCGCGATCGCGCGCGACGTGCCGGCCAGGACCTGGCGAAAGGCTTCGATCGGGTTGTCCTGGTTAGCCATGGAAGCTGATCACCGACTTCGCTCGGGCCGAACGAGGTGAGTGGGCGGCCGCAGACATCCTAGGCCTTGCCCACCACGCTCTCTGGCAGGTCCTTGCCGAACACACGCTGGTAATATTCGGCCACCAGCGGACGCTCGGCCTCGTCGCACTTGTTCATGAAGGACAGGCGGAAGGCGAAGCCGACATCGCCGAAGATCATCGCATTCTGCGCCCAGCTGATCACCGAACGCGGGCTCATCACGGTGGAGATGTCGCCGTTGATGAAGCCCTGGCGGGTGAGGTCCGCCACCTTCACCATACGCTCCACCTCGGCACGTCCGCCTTCGTGATCATACTCGCCCGATTTGGCGAGCACGATCTGCGCCTCGGTTGCGGCGGGCAGGTAGTTCAAGGTGACGACGATGTGCCACCGGTCCATCTGCGCCTGGTTGATCTGCTGCGTGCCGTGATAGAGGCCGGTCGTGTCGCCCAGGCCGATCGTGTTGGTCGTGGCGAACAGGCGGAACCAGGGGTTGGGCCGGATCACGCGATTCTGGTCGAGCAGGGTGAGCTTGCCCTCCGTCTCCAGCACGCGCTGGATCACGAACATGACGTCCGGTCGGCCCGCATCATATTCATCGAACACCAGCGCGGTCGGCGTCTGCAACGCCCAGGGCAGCAGGCCTTCACGGAACTCGGTAACCTGCTTGCCGTCCTTCAGCACGATCGCGTCGCGGCCGATCAGGTCGATACGGCTGATATGCGCGTCGAGGTTGATGCGGATCAGCGGCCAGTTGAGGCGGGCTGCCACCTGCTCGATATGGCTCGACTTGCCGGTGCCGTGATAGCCCTGCACCATCACGCGACGGTTCTTGGAAAAACCCGCCAGGATCGCCAGCGTCGTGTCCGGATCGAACACATAGGTCGGGTCGATATCCGGCACCCGCTCGTCCGCTTCGGAAAAAGCGGGAACTTCGAGGTCGCTGTCGATGCCGAACTGTTCGCGCACCTTCACCATCTTGTCCGGCGCTTCGAGGATGGTGGCGCCCTGGCCGCCGGGCTGTTCGTTCGAGATCGAGGTCATGGCGTGGACGTCCGCAGCTTGAAGGGTTCGTAGCACCGCCTAAGCGTTGCCGCCGCGCGCCGCAACCGGGCGTGGATCAGTCGTTCTCAAACGCCGGAAGTCCGAAAAGGTCGACGAACGATTGCGCTTTCGCAAGATCGCCGGTGATGCGGATGTTGCCGGCCGCCTGCGACTGCTTCAGCGGCATGGGTCCGTAGAAGCTCCAGGCCATTTGCAGCGGCTGCCCTTCGAACAGGATCTCGGCGCCGGTCGGATCCTCGCGCTGGATGGCGAGCCAGCCGTCCACGATCTGCGCACGGAACGGCTCGCCCCCGACGCGGAAGCCGAGATCGATGGACAATTCACGCGACTCGACCGGGTCCATCATGGTGCGCAGCGACAGCATGAAGGCGGTGTTGCTGAGCGGCAGCGACACGTCGTGGTGGGGCGATCCCGCCGCCCACCGGCTCAATGCCAGGATCGGCGCCTCCAGCGCATAGCCCCATTTGCGCAGTTCATAGACCTGGGCGTTGACGGGCGAGGGCAGCATGCGGCGGCGCAGGACGCCCGTCTCCTCCAGCCGCTCCAGCCGCTGGGTCAGGATGTTGGCGCTGAGCCCCGGTATCGCACCGCGTATCTCGCCGAAGCGGCGTGGCCCCAGCAGCAATTCGCGCACGATCATCAACGACCACCGCTCGCCCACGACCTCGAGACCCACGGCGGTGCCGCAAGCGTCATCATACCAGCGCCGCCGCTTGCCCGATTTCGCCTCGTCCCGTTTTGGAGTCACATTTTTTAACTGCATGGTTGTCATTTATAACTCAGGTCCGTAGCTTTCAAGGGCGAATCGGAAGATGAGGAGAGATGCAGTGTCGCAGATGGTGTTCATCAACCTGCCCGTGGCGGACCTTTCCGCCTCGCGGACCTTCTACGAAGCGCTCGGCTTCACCAATAATCCGCAGTTCACCGACGAGACAGCAGCTTGCATGGTCCTGTCCGACTGCATCTTCGTCATGCTGCTGACGCATGAAAAGGCGCGGCAATTCACCTCTCGCCCTTTGGCCGATCCAAAAGCCGCGACAGGCGCGCTATACTGCATTTCCCGTGACAGCCGGGCAGCGGTGGACGCATTTGCCGACACCGCGATCGCGAAGGGCGGAAGCGAGTATCACGAGGGCCAGGATTACGGCTTCATGTACAGCCGAGCGGTCGAGGACCCGGACGGCCATGTATGGGAGCCGATGTACATGGACATGGCGGCCTGCGAGGCGGCGTTCGAGGATCAGCAGGCAGCCTGATACAGGCGCCAGGAGAGGAGAGGCGCAATGTCCGTCGAGATCACCGGCTTCGATTGGGTGCCGGATTTCGCCAAGGGGTTCGTGCGCGACCTGCGTCCGCGCTGGGCATGTGAGGAGATCGGCCTGCCATATCGCATGCGCCTGCTGAACGCGGCAGCGCCCCGGCCGGAGCCTTATTATGCCGAGCAGCCATGGGGCCAGGTCCCGGTCATGAAGGACGACGATGGCGTCGCGCTTTTCGAAAGCGGCGCGATCCTCCTGCATATCGGCGAGAAGGACGAGCGGCTCCTGCCCCGTGATCCGCAGGGCCGCGCCACGGCGATCGCCTGGCTGTTCGCGGCCTATAACAGCATCGAGCCGTTCATGATGGAGCTTGGCACGATCGAGATCTTCGCCGCCGACCAGGAATGGGCGCGACTGAGAAAGCCGAGTCTGCTGGAGTTCGCCGGCCATCGTCTCGACCGCCTCGTCGCTGCGCTGGATGGCAAGGAGTGGCTGGCGGGCCGGTTCAGCGTCGCCGACATCGCGATGGTGAGCGTGCTGCGCTCGGCCGAGTCCACCGACCTTGTGTCGAGCCGCCCCGTCCTGGCCGACTATATGGACCGCGCCACCGCGCGCCCCGCCTATCAGCGGGCGCTGCATGCCCAGATCGCCGACTTCAAGCCGGAGCCCGTCGCCGCCTGAACCAAGAGGAGAGACTGACATGACTTACGTGGAAGGTTTTCTCGCCGCGGTGCCGACCGCCAACAAGGACGCATATATCCGTCATGCGCAAAGTGCCGTGCCGCATTTCAAGCGGCTGGGCGCGACCCGCCTGGTCGAAAATTGGGGCGACGACGTGCCCGACGGCCAGCTGACGGATTTCAGGAAGTCGGTGCAGGCCAGGGAGGACGAGACGGTTGTTTTCTCGTGGATCGAATATCCGTCGAAGGAGGTGCGCGACGGCGTCAATGCCGCGATGATGGAGGACCAGGGTTTCCAGTCGATGGACGCGATGCCGTTCGACGGAAAGCGCATGATCTGGTCCGGCTTCCTGCCGTTCGTGGACGAAGGCGGTGAAGGAAAGGGCGGCTATATCGACGGCTATCTCATGGTCGTGCCGCCCGGGAACGAGGCCGCCTACAAGTCGCAGGCGCAAGTGGCTTCCGAGGTCTTCATGGATCACGGTGCCGTACGCGTCGTGGAGGCGTGGGGCGATGATCTGATGGACGGCACGCTCACCGACTACAAGAAGGCGACCCACCTCAAGGACGGCGAGAACATCGTCTTCTCCTGGGTGTCCTGGCCCGACAAGGCCACGCGTGAAACCGGCGGCAAGGCCTTCATGGCGGATGAGCGGCTGACCTGCCAGCCTTCCGAATTTCCCTTCGACGGCCCGCGCGCCATGTTCGGCGGCTTCGAAACCGTCGTCGATCAATAAGGAGGTTTCGATGACCAATCCCAAGGGTACGCCGCTCTGGTACGAATATCTCGCCGCCGATGTGGACGCGGCACAGGCCTTCTACGCCGGCATGTTCAACTGGACGGTCCGTGACAGCGGCATGTCGGACGTCGATTACCGCCTGATGGCCGCACCCGATGGTGCCGACATCGGCGGCCTGATGCAGCATCCTGCGGCCGATCAGGCTGGTCCCGCCTGGCTCATCTACTTCGCCACGGACGATGTCGATGCGGATGTGGCGCTGGCGACCGAGCTTGGCGGCACCGTCTGCATGCCGGCCATGTCGATCGAGGGTGTCGGGCGCATGGCTATGCTCAACGATCCGCAGGGCCATCCCTTCTACGTCATGAAGGGCGACAGCGAAGACGTCAGCACCGCATTCATGGAAAGCCGCGGCGCCTGCGTCGGCCATGGCGTCTGGAACGAGCTTACCGCCGAGGACCAGGATGCCGCCATGGCCTTCTACCAGAAGCTGCTGGGCATTCGCCATGTCGGCGCCATGCCGATGGGCGAACTTGGCGAGTATAAGTTCATCGGGCAGGGCGTCGACATGGACGGCGAAAGCGGCTGCGTTGCCGTGGGCGCTTCCATGAACGCCTTCCCCGGCGCGCGTCGCGGCTGGAACGTTTATTTTGCGGTCGACGACATCGATGCGGGCGTTGAACGCCTCCAGGCGGGTGGCGGCACGATCGTCCAGGGCCCGGACCAGATTCCGGGCGGCGATTATTCGGTGGTGGCCGATGACCCGCATGGCGCTCGCTTCGGCTTCGTCGGTCCGCGCAAGTAAGGGGAAGACCCATGATCGCGAAGATCCAGCCCTGCCTGTGGTTCGACCATGGCGAGGCGCAGAAGGCGGCGGCCTTCTATGCCGAGACCTTTCCCGACAGCCGCGTCACCGCGGTCCATCGGGCGCCGGGCGACTATCCGGGCGGGCATGAAGGCGCCGTGCTGGTGGTCGACTTCACCGTGCTCGGCATGGACTTCATCGGCCTCAACGGTGGCCCCGAGTTCAAGCCCAATGAGTCCGTCTCCTTCCAGATCACGACGGAGGACCAGGAGGAGACCGATCGTTACTGGAACGCCATCGTTTCGGGCGGCGGTGCCGAGAGCGAATGCGGGTGGTGCAAGGATCGCTGGGGACACAATTGGCAGATCACGCCGCGCACGCTGACGGAGGCTATGGCGGCCGGCGGTGAGGAGGCCAAGCGCGCCTTTGCCGCGATGATGACGATGAAGAAGATCGACGTGGCTGCGATCGACGCGGCGCGAAAGGGCTGAACCATGCCACGCAAGATCATCGGCGGCGCCTTCCTCTCGCTCGACGGCGTCATGCAGGCACCGGGCGGACCCGAAGAGGATCCGACCGGCGGCTTTTCCCATGGCGGATGGCTGACCGGCCATTTCGACGAGGCGCTCGGCAACCAGGTTGGCACCCTGTTCGGCGAGCCTTACGACCTGCTGCTCGGCCGCAAGACATATGACATCTTCGCCGCGCACTGGCCCTTCATGCCGGCGGACGACCCGATCGCCGCCGGCTTCGCCGGCATCCGCAAATATGTGGTCACCTCCAGCCTGTCGCAGTTCGACTGGCAGGGCAGCGAGGCGCTGCCGGACATGGATGCCGTCGCCCGGCTGAAGGCGGAGGACGGCCCCAACCTCGTCATCCAGGGCAGTTCGACACTCTACCCGCAACTGCTGGAGCGTGGCCTCATCGACCGGCTGGTGCTGATGACCGCACCTGTGGTGCTCGGCACCGGCAAGCGCCTGTTCGGCACCGGCACGCCGCCGGGCACCTGGCGCCTGCTCGAGCACCGGCTGACGAGCACCGGCGTATCGATGGGCACCTACGAGCCCGCCGGCGTAGTCGAAAGCGGCTCCTTCGCGATGCTCGATCCGACTCCACAGGAACTCGCCCGTCGCGAGAAACTGGCGCGGGAGGGCTGAGGCATGGCGCTCGAACTGTTCGGCCACGCCTTCTCCTCCTACACGTGGAAGGTGTTGATCCCGCTCTACGAGAACGGCACGCCCTTCGCGTTCCGTGCCTTCGACGACCCGGCCAATGGCGATCGGTTCCGGGCCTTGTGGCCGATCGCCAAATTCCCGCTGCTGGTGGACGATGGCCAGGTGGTGATGGAATCCTCCGTCATCATCGAATATCTCCAGCAGCGTCACCCCGGCGCCGTCCGCTTCATTCCCGACGATCCGGACGCGGCGCTCCACGTGCGTATGCTGGACCGCATCTTCGACAATCACGTGATGGGCCAGATGCAGCGAGTCGTGAACGATGCGCTGCGCCCGCCCGAGCGCCGCGACGCGGTGGAAGTGGAACAGGCCAAGGCAGCGCTCGACCGCATCTATGACTGGCTCGAAACCTGTCTGACCGGCCGGGAATGGGCGGCGGGCGACTTCAGCCTTGCCGATTGCGCGGCAGCCCCGGCGCTCTTCTACGCCGACTGGGTGCATGCGATCGGCGATCGCCCGGCGCTCGCCGCCTATCGCGCGCGCCTTCTCGCCCGGCCTTCCGTTGCGCGCGCCGTCGATGACGCCCGTCCATACCGCCGCTACTTCCCGCTCGGCGCACCCGACCGCGACTGAACATTCCACATGCGGTGGGCGTTGCCCGCCTTATGGTGAAGGCAGTCCTGTTCGATGTCGACGGAACGCTGGTCGACAGCAACGATCTTCATGCACATGCATGGGCCGAAGCATTCCGTCAGTTCGGGGTCGAGGTGCCCCTCGCGGCTATCTACACTCAGATCGGCAAGGGCGGCGACAATCTGATCCCCGCCTTGCTGCCGCCGGACGTGGTGCAGCAGCAGCAGGCGGCGATCGAGGCCTATCGCTCCGAATTGTTCCAACGCGACTACCTGCCGCGGGTAGTGCCCTTTGCCGGCGTGCGTCCCTTGTTCGAGCGGCTTGCCGGCGATGGCATCCGCATCCTGCTGGCATCCTCGTCCCGGCAGGCGGAGGTCAGCCACATGATCTCGCTCCTGGGTGTCGAGGACCTGGTCGATGACTTCACGTCCAAGGACGATGTCGAGCACAGCAAGCCATGCCCGGACATTTTCGAGGCCGCCTTGCGGAAGGTCGCTCCGGTAGGAGCCGACCGGGCGATCGCGGTCGGCGACTCGCCATGGGACGTGAAGGCGGCTGCAGGGGCCGGGCTGCGCACGATCGGCGTGCGTTCGGGCGGCTTCTCCGACGCGGACCTGAACGACGCCGGCGCCGTGCAATTGTTCGACGATCCTGAGGACCTGCTCGCCAACTACGCCTCGTCGCCGCTTTCACGCTAGCGGCCCTCTTTGCCGCACCGCGCAGGCGGGCTATCGTGCCGGCATGGACGGGGGCGAGATCAAGGCGGTCGAGGGCGACGGCGCGCGGGCAACGCAGTTCCGCTACTTCGACTTCGTCATGGCGGCGTTCGTCGTCATCCTGCTCCTTTCGAACGTCATCGGCGCGGGCAAGCGGGCGATCATCGACCTGCCGCTGGTCGGCCTGTGGCCGTTCGGCGCGGGCATCCTCTTCTTCCCCATCTCCTACGTGATCGGCGACATATTAACCGAGGTGTACGGTTTCGCGCGGGCACGCCGGTGCATCTGGGCCGGCTTCGCCGCGACCCTGTTCATGGCCTTCATGGCCTGGGTGGTGGTGAAGCTGCCGCCCGCGCCCGACTGGGGCGGGCAGGCTGCCTATGAGGCGGTGTTCGGGCAGGTGCCGCGCATCGTCCTCGCCTCCGTCATCGCCTTCTGGGTCGGCGAGTTCGCCAACAGCTTCGTCCTCGCCAAGATGAAGGTGTGGACGAGGGGACGGCACCTGTGGACCCGCACCATCGGATCGACGATCGTGGGGCAGGGCATCGACAGCCTGATCTTCTACCCCGTCGCCTTCTACGGCGCGCCCGACTGGCCGGTCGAGGCGATGCTGGCGGTGATGGCGAGCCAGTTCGTCCTCAAGGTTGGCTGGGAAGTGATCCTCACCCCCGTCACCTACCTCGTCGTCGGCTGGCTGAAGCGCCGCGAGGGCGTGGAAGTGTTCGACACCGCCACCGACTTCACCCCTTTTCGTACCAGGGTCTGACATGAGCATTTTTGAGCGGGCGAAGTTTCACCTGGTAGACTTCACGCACCTCGCGAAGGATGCGCTGCACATCTATGTCGGCCTCGGCGTCATGTTCGCCGTGGTGATCCTGTTCAGGAAATCGCTGAGGGACTGGCAGCCGATCGCCGCGGTGCTGCTAGCGGCGCTGGCGGGCGAGATCTGGGACGTGATCGACACCTATGCGCACGGGCGGACGCCCCGGTTCGACGCCAACTGGAAGGACGTGTGGAACACGATGTTCTGGCCGGCCGTGCTGTTCCTGCTCGCCCGCTTCACCAAGGTGCTGAAACGCTGACGATTTTGACGTTCGTCAAGGCGTGAGGCGGCGGCAGGGCGCACAGGCTCCTCGACAAGAGGAGCAAGCGCCATGACCGTTCACCAGCCTTTCGCCCAGTTCGCCGAGCAGATCCGCCCAGTCCAGCCGCTTCGCCGCAACCGGGGCGCGCGCGTGTTCGACCTTCACCCCGGCATCCACCTGACCCTGGTCGGCGCCTATCTCACCTTCATGGGCGTGCTCGCCGCCGCCTTCATGGGTCCCGACCTTGTTGTCCCCAGCGCGATCTTCGTGATCGGCATCGCCAGCCTGTTCCTGACTCCTGCTTTGTGGGCGCGGGTGAAGGGCGACGAGGACCTGCCCCAGCAGAGCTGGGCCGAGTTCGAGAATGAGGGCGTGGATTGCCTCACCGGCCACTTCACCTCGGGCCAGGCATTGGCGCAGATCATGGTCCTGCCGGCGCTGATGGTGTGCCTGGCCCTCTTCTTCGCGGTGCTGAAGGCGAGCCTCTGAGGCTCAGCCGGTAGCCTCGCCAAGTCCGGGAGCGTCGAGGATCTCGATCCCTCGCGCTCCCTTTCGCATGATGAGCCCATCCTTCTCGAGCTCGGTCATGCGCCGGCTGATGCTCTCGATCGTGGTGCCGAGCAGGCCGGCAATCTCCTCCCGGCTGAGCGGCAGGTCGAATGCGGAGGCGGCGCCGCATGGCGTCGGGCTCGCGGCGCGCGACAATGACAGCAACAGGCCCGCCAGCCGCGCCTTGACGTCGCGCCGGCCGATCAGGTCGGTGAGCGCACGGCTCGCGTCCAGTTCGGCCAGGGTGCGTTCCAGGATTGCGCGGGTAAGGCGGGGATGATCCTCCATCATCCGCTCGAACTCTGCGCGCGGGAAGATGCACAGGTGACAGTCGGTCAGTGCCGTGACGTCATGCCGGCTGACGCCCGTGAAGAGCTGCCCCAGGAAACCGGCCGGGTGGACCAGCGCCGCGATCCGCTCGGTCCCGTCCGCGTCTAGGGTGGACAGCTTGGCCGCGCCGCTGATCAGGGTGGCGCAGGCGATGCTGTCGTCGCCTGCCGCGAAGATGGTGTCCCCGCGACCGAAATTGCGATGCCGGCCGATTGCGGCCAGCGCCTCCAGTTCGTCCGCCTCCAGCGCCGCGCAGACCGCCGTGTCGCGGACCGGGCAGTCGGCACAGGCGCTGACCGGCATCAGCCGATCGCTTCGATCAGCCCTTCGAACAGGCGACGGCCGTCGGTGCGGCCATGTGCCGGCTCTATCATCCGCTCCGGATGCGGCATCATGCCCAGCACGTTGCCACCTTCGTTGATGATGCCGGCAATGTCGCGGGCCGATCCGTTGACGGTGCAGCCGTAGCGGAATGCGACGCGGCCTTCGCCTTCCAGCCGGTCGAGCGTGTCGGCATCGGCGGTATAATTGCCGTCATGGTGCGCCACGGGGATCACGATCTCCTCGCCTGCCTGATAGCGGCTGGTGAAGGCCGACTGGCTGTTCTCGACCTTCAGGTCCACGTCGCGGCAGACGAAGGACAAATTGGCGTTGCGCATCAGCGCACCGGGCAACATCCCCGCCTCGGTCAGGATCTGGAAGCCGTTGCAGATGCCGAGTACCGACACGCCTCGATCGGCGGCCGCCTTGACCTCGCGCATCACCGGCGACTGTGCCGCCATCGCGCCGGAACGCAGGTAGTCGCCGTAGGAAAAGCCGCCCGGCACTGCGATCAGGTCGAGGCCTTCGGGAAGCTCGGTGTCGCGGTGCCACACCATTTCCGGCCTGGTGCCGCTGATCTTCTCGAGCGCCACCGCCAGGTCGCGGTCGCAATTGGAACCGGGAAAGACGATGACCGCGCTCTTCATGTCAGGCGCCCCGCTCGATACGGAAATTCTCGATCACCGTGTTGGCGAGGAGCTTGCGGCACATTCCCTCGATATCCTCGTCCGACACGCTGTCGGCAAGGTCGAGCTCGATCAGCTTGCCGACGCGCACATCGTTGACGCCGGAAAAACCGAGGCCGTCGAGCGCGTGGTGGACGGCCTTGCCCTGCGGGTCGAGGACACCGTTCTTGAGCGTGACGTAGACGCGGGTCTTCATGGGGCTTCTGGCTCCGGCTTTGTGGCGTGGCGCCTCTATGGCGGGGGCGGGGCGATGGGGCAAGGTCTTCGCCGCTTGTGGGGTCGCTGGCAACGCCCTATTTTATGCCCATGACCGAGGCCACCGACATCGCTTTGACTCCTGCCGCCGCCAGGCGCGTCGCGTTTATCGCGCAGCGGCAGGGCAAGCCCGCAATCTTCCGCCTGGCCGTGGACGGTGGCGGTTGTGCCGGTTTCCAGTACCGCTTCGGCCTGGCCGACCGGATCGAGGCTGACGACACGGCCGCGGTGCAGGACGGCGTGACTCTGGTGGTGGACGAGGTCAGCCTGGACCTGGTCCGCGGCAGCGCCGTCGACTTTGTCGAGAATCTCGGCGGCGCATCCTTCCAGGTGACCAATCCCAATGCGGCCTCCGGCTGCGGATGTGGGACGAGCTTCTCGATCTGAGTTGCATGGGCTGCGGCGCTGTCGGATGATCGCCTCCTGAAAAAGGGGGATCATCGATCATGCACCTATTGACGGGATCGCTGCTGCGCGCAGCCGCCGCCGCCGCATCTCTCTGCCTCATGCCCTTGTCCGCGCAGGCGGCACCGACCTCCGCCAGCGAGATCGACGTCGCCGGCCGCACTGTAACGCTCAGCATCTGGGCGCCGGCCGAGCCGCAGGGCGTGGTCATCTTCTCGCACGGTGGCGGCGGCTCGCCGGGCGCCTACGAGGCGCTCATCGAAGGCTGGAAAAGCGCGGGCTTCATGGTCGTCGCCCCGCTCCACACCGACTCGCGCCAGCATCCCGGCAGCGACAAGAGCCTGCAGGCCGCCTTCGCCACCCGCATCGCCGATGTCGCGGCCGCACAGGGCTGGGCGGCCAAGGCGGCACCGGGGCTGCCGCACGGCTATGCCGGCCATTCCTACGGCGCGCTGATGGCGATGATCCGCGGCGGCGCGATGGATGCGATGGTCCGTGCCCGCGATCCGCAGGCCAGGGCAGTGCTGGCCTTCTCGTCGCCCGGCACCATTCCCGGCCTGATCGGACCTGACAGCTTTCGCAGCCTCGCCGCACCGATGCTGCTGGTGACCGGCGACAAGGATCTGGTGCCGGGCTTCGTGAACGATCCGGCGCAGCACCTCGCCGCCTATGACGGCAGCCCGGCCGGCGACAAGTATGCGTGGATCGGCAAGGGCGTCGATCACGGCTTTGCGGGCAAGGATGCGCAGGATCCTGCATTTGCCGAAGCGGCGGCGCTCTCCACCGCCTTCCTCAAGGCCTATGTGCTGGGAGACGCCGAGGCGCAGGCCGTCCTCAAGTCCGCGAGGTCGAGCGAACGTGCGGAGGTCCGCACGCGCTGATCGTCAGCGCGGCTCGAACCACCAATCCTGGCGCCAGCCGACCAGGTCGGTGACCTGCTGGCCGCCCGCATCCTCGGCGGGCGCGTAGCGAAAACGTTCGCGGATCAGGCGGCAGGTGGTGGCGTCGAGCTCGGCATTGCCGCTCGACCGCGCCACGCGGCAGTTCGTGACGCGGCCATCGGTGCCGATCGTGAGATGCGTCGTGACGCTGCCCTGCGCACCCACGCGTGAGGCGCCCGACGGGAAGTCCGCATTGACGATCCGGCCGCTGATCAGCCGCGCGCGGATGGCCGCGCCGCCCCCACCCGTGCCGCTGCCTGCGCCGCCGCTGCCGAGGCCGTTGCCGGTCCCGCCCGCGCCGGTGCCCGGCCCGGGCTGCTGCGCGGCCCCTGCGGCCGGGGCGCTGCCGGTGCCTGCGACAGGCGCCGCGGTGACCGGTGGCGGCCGTTCGACCACGACGCGCGGCTCCGGCGCTACCACGGGGGCGGCGCTGGCCTTGAGGTTGGGGGGCGCTGCTTCGGCTTCAGGCTCGGCACTTGCCTCCCGCGGCGTCGGCATGTCCACGACGGGCGGTGGTGGCGCCGGCGCCGGAACCTCGAATATCTTGATCCGCTCGCTGCTTGCGCTCGTCATCCTGGCTGCAAGCCCGGTGAGCAAGGCGTAGAAAAGCAGAGCGTGGAGCGCCAGCACGCCTGCCGCAGACAACAGCCGATCCTTGCTCCACGTGCCTGTCATGGGCGTCGAACGCCTGCCGGGGCCGCCACGATCCCTTGGCGCCGGCGGGCATGCTCCTCTACGCTGGCGCGAAGGGGAGGGCGGCGCTATCCCCGCCCCATGAAGATCGTCACCTACAATGTGAACGGCATCCGCGCCCGCCTGCCGCGTCTCCTCGAATATCTGGCGGAGCAGCAGCCCGACGCGCTCTGTCTTCAAGAGCTGAAATGCGCCGACGACGCCTTTCCGGAGGCGGACGTGACTGCCGCCGGCTACAAGGCGGTCTGGCACGGGCAGAAGGGCTTCAACGGGGTCGCCATACTGGCCAAGGAGGCGCCGCAACTGCGCCGGACCGGCCTGCCTGGCGATCCCGACGACACGCACAGCCGCTACATCGAGGCCGAAGTCGGCGGAGTGGTGATCGCCTCCATCTACCTGCCCAACGGCAATCCCGTGCCGGGCGAGAAGTTCGAATACAAGCTCGCCTGGATGGACCGGCTACGCGCCCATGCGGCGGAATTGCTGCTGGAAGAACGCCCCGCGGTGCTGGCCGGCGACTATAACGTGATCCCCACCGACGACGACGTCTATTCGGTCAAGGCTATGACGAAGGATGCGCTGATGCAGCCGGAAAGCCGCGCCGCGTTCCGCGGCCTCGTCCACCAGGGCTGGACCGACGCGGTGCGCACGCGTCATCCCGACGGGCCGGTCTGGACCTTCTGGGACTATACGGCCGGCGCCTGGCAGCGTGATGCGGGCTTCCGCATCGACCATCTGCTGCTCAGCCCGGTCGCCGCCGACCGCCTGGGCGATGCCGGCGTCGACAAGGAATATCGCGGGCGGGAAAAGGCCAGCGATCATGCGCCGACCTGGGTGACGATCGAGGATTGATAGGCCCGAATGCGCTTTCCTACAGCCACCGTGCTGTGGGATATGCTTGCCCGGCTCTTTCTCACCACCGGCATTAATCGACCGGATCGATCAATAACCAAGGCTGTGATCGACTGGATTTTCCCCGCGGCAAGACTTTCGTGACCTTTGACCCGATTCAGCGCGCCAGCAGCCACACCAGTGCGGCCGACCCGAGCACGATTCGGTACCAGGCGAACGGCGTGAAGCCATAGCGGCCGACGATCGCCACGAACGCTTTCACCACCACCAGCGCCACCACGAACGATATGGCGAGACCAAGCGCGATCGCGTTCAAGTCATCGAGGCTCAGCAGGTCGCGATCCTTGTAGAGCGCATAGACCGTCGCCGCGGCCATGGTCGGCACGGCGAGGAAGAAGCTGAACTCCGCCGCCGTCTTGCGCTCCACGCCCATCAGGCGGGCGCCCAGGATGGTGGCGCCCGAACGGCTCACGCCCGGCACCATGGCCAAGCACTGGACGACGCCGATGCCCGTCGCGGTGCCGGTCGGCACGCCTTCGACGCTGCGATAGCGTTCCACCTTCACCATCCGTTCGATCGCGATGATCGCGAAGCCGCCAAGGATCAGCATGACGGCCACGATCTCCGGCGTCTGGATGGCTGCGCGGATCGCGTCATATGCGATCACGCCGACCACCATCGCCGGCAGGAAGCCGAGCAGGATGTTGCGCGTGAAGGCGACCGACTTGGGCTCGACCCGCACCAGCCCCTGCGCCACACCCCAGAAGCGGCGCCAATAAGCGACCAGCACCGCCAGGATGGCACCGAGCTGGATGGCGATCTTGAACGCCACCGACGAATCGCCGGTGAAGCCGAGCAGCGTGCCCGCCAGGATCAGGTGCCCGGTGGAGGACACCGGCAGGAACTCGGTCAGCCCCTCGATGATGCCGAGGAGGATGACCGTCAGGATCGGAGTCTGCACGTCAGTAAGGCGACTTGGCGGCGAAGCGGCCGTTGCGGCGATAGGATGTCAGCCAGCCTTCCGACACTGCCTCGAGCGGCGTCGGCTTGATACCGAACGCTTCCAGGCCCGCGTCGCCCGGCTGCGCGACATTGTCTTGCTGCAGCATCAGCCACTGGTCCCAGGTGATGGGCGCACCGGGAAGATAGCTGCCGATGCGCGCAAGCAGGCTGCCCAGCGCGTCCGGCACGTCGACCAGCGCGCGGCGATGGTTGGTCGCCTCGCCGATCCACTGGGTGAACTGGCGCATGGTCAGCACCTCCGGCCCGGCCAGCGTATAGGCCTTGCCGCCATGCGTCTCCGCATCGAGCGCGGCGGCAGCGATCGCTCGGCCCGCATCGCCCGCATAGACCGGCTGAAACTTCGCCGAGCCGCGGATTACCGGCACCAGCGGCAGCATGCGCGCAAGGCCGGCGAAGCGGTTCACGAAATTGTCCTCGCGCCCGAACACGACCGAGGGCCGGAAGATGGTGGCCGTGGGGAAGGCGGCGCGGATTGCATCCTCGCCCTCACCCTTGGTGCGGCCATAAGCGGACTGGCTGCCCG
The DNA here is from genome assembly GCA_934539295.1 of uncultured Allosphingosinicella sp. Taxonomy (GTDB): domain Bacteria; phylum Pseudomonadota; class Alphaproteobacteria; order Sphingomonadales; family Sphingomonadaceae; genus Allosphingosinicella. Next base: position 54,011 of record CAKTCN010000012.1, on the reverse strand, counting down.
TGTCGGCGCCGTTCGCGGAGATATGGACGAGCGCAGTGGTGCCGGCTGCGGCCGCCGCCTCGGCCACGTTGCGTGCGCCCTCGACGTGGATGGCGTGCATCGCCTTTCCGAACGTCCCGGCAAGGTTGACCACCGCATCGCTGCCTTGAACCGCCGCAGCCACCGCGCGCGGATCGCGGATGTCGGTGCGCATGAACTGCGTCTGCCCCAGGGCACCGAGCGGCTTCAGGAAGAAGGCGCGTTCCGGATGCGGCTGCGCGATGCGCACGCGCACGCCCGTGCGATAGAGTGCCTGCGCCACATATCGGCCTAGAAAGCCGCCGCCGCCGAACAAAGTGACCAGCCGGTCCATCACGCGTCCCTTATGCGAAAAAGTCTGACGCCACGGCCATTGCCCGCTCGCATGAGCGTTGACAAGCGCTCCCGCGCCTCGTAGTCGGCGCCACCTACCCCGTGCCCAGATGGCGGAATTGGTAGACGCACCAGCTTCAGGTGCTGGCGATCGCAAGGTCGTGGAGGTTCGAGTCCTCTTCTGGGCACCAGGTACCCCCTTCCAGGGGGTGCCAAGACCTCTCCCGAACATTGCAAAAACCGCGGTTTTCTGCCATAAGTGGCTCTGGAAGGCCCGCGGCGTGCCACTGCATCCCGAACCGATGTTGGCACGATTGTTGGTATTTTTCGCCGGCCGGCAGCGGAGGTACCAACATGGCTCTGACGGCACTTGAAGTTAGATTCGCGAAGGGTCGTGAGCGCCCCTACAAAGTCAGCGACGGTGGCGGGCTGTATCTCTTCGTGCAGCCTTCCGGGCAGCGCTACTGGCGCTTGGCCTATCGTTGGGGCGGCAAACAGCAAACCATGGCGCTTGGCGTGTTCCCCGAGGTCAGTCTCGTTGATGCGCGTGAAAAGCGCGACGTGATCCGCAAGATCCTCGCTGAAGGGAAGAACCCCGTCGCAGCCGCGAAGGAGGAGGCTCTCGCGGCGAAGCTTGCTGAGCAAACTACTTTCCGTGCAGTCGCCGAAGAGTGGCACGGTAAGTGCCAACGTGAGGGCCTCGCAGCGGTCACTCTGCAAAAGCAGAAGTGGATGCTTGACTTTGCCTACCCGCAGCTCGGCGATCGGCCTATCAGCCGCATTTCATCCCGCGAAGTTTACGAAGTTCTGCTGGGAATTGAGGCCAAGGGGCATTACGAAACGGCGCGGCGGTTGCGTGGCCTCTGCGGGCGCGTCTTCAGGTATGCCGTTGCGACCGCGCGTGCCGAGCGCGACGTCTGCTCGGACCTGCGCGGTGCCCTAATAACGCCGAAAGTGAAGCACCTCGCCGCCATCACCAAGCCCGCCGAGGTGGGCGAGCTTATGTGCGCGATCGACGGGTTCGACGGCTATCGCGTCACCCACGTCGCGCTGCGGCTCGCGCCGCACCTGTTCGTGCGCCCCGGAGAACTCCGTCAGGCCGAGTGGAGCGATTTTGATTTTGATGAGAAAGTTTGGACGATCCCGGCAGACAGAATGAAAATGCGGCGACCGCATTCCGTCCCACTCTCTCGCCAAGCGCTCTCCATCATCGAGGAGGTCAAACCCGTCAGCGGAAAGCACCGCTATCTCTTCCCTTGCCAGGGAAAGCGCGATCGACCGATGTGCGAGAACACGCTTAATCTGGCGCTCCAGCGGCTCGGATATGGCGGCAACCGCATGACCACTCACGGCTTTCGCTCGATGGCGAGCACCTTGCTGAACGAGTCAGGACGTTGGTCATCGGACGCCATAGAACGGCAACTCGCGCACGTGGACGCGAACTCGGTTCGACGTATCTATGCGCGGGGCGATTACTGGGATGAGCGAGTGCGCATGATGCAAGCATGGTCTGATGAACTCGATCGTCTTCGAAGCGAGGCAGCGGCGCGGACAGCAAATAACCGCGCCGCCTGACTCCCTTTCGGCCGGGCAGTGTTGACAGAGCTTGCTGAGGAGGCCGAACTCACGGTGTGAACAAGCATCGCACCTCGGGCGCCATCGGAGCCGATTCACTATTGGCGTGGTGCCCGTCCTCGCTTCGTGAACCAGCGTTGCGGCATTATGACAAGAAGGCAGTGCTGCGATGGGCGTTTCGTCTGGAGGGCGTAGCGAAACGGGCCATGCGCCACAGAGTCGCACTTGAGGATCTTGTACCCAGTCACGCAGGACGAAGAGCCGCAATCGAGCGGTTTCATGGATTGGGAGCCTCGGGGCATTGCTTTCATGTTGAGCCCATTAGGTGGTTTCGGCCAACAGAACCTCAGATGACCTATGGCTTGCAGCGCTTCCTGTCCGACGGCGGCGCTGAACTGACCCTGTCATTCCTCCGAGCGCTCGATCCGAGCTTGGCGTGGCCTGAGCGCCTCAATGCCGTCACGGTAGAGGCCGAAGTTCCTTGCGCACGGGGGCGCATCGACCTCCTGATCACCGGCAAATCTGGCGAGACGAAATGGGGTGCTGTGGTCGAGGCGAAGTTCGGCCACAACATTCGCCATAATCCCTTGCCCGAGTATGCTCAGCATGCCGCGAAGCTCGGGATGAAGTTTCGAATGCTTCCTGGACAGCCTGCCACTTCCGTTCTGATCGTTCTTGGTCAGCGCAACGAAGCGATCACACGCTCCCGGCTGCGCCGGAACAGGCGCTGGTCCTTCCTTAGTTGGCACACATTCCTGTGGCGGTGGGAACGTGAGCTCAGCGGGCTCCCGGATGACACCGCCTTTCGTCAATTTCGGCGGACAATCTGGGAGCGTGCAGGATGACCCCTGACAACTCGGCCATCGATCTTTCCCCGAGCGTCTTCGCCTACTTGACGGATCGAGCGATTCGAACAGCCATAGACTCGCTGCTTCAGTTCAAAATTAGCAATATGCCCCCGGGTCTCGCAGTCGCCGAGTTGGCCGACTACCTTCCAGCTCGCGCAGCCGCCGAACTGACCCGCTACGAGTATGCGCAGACATTGCACCGCGTATGGCAGGAGGTGTGGGGCAGCAAGATCGCCCCTATGTGGGTGTCTCCCGACGTCGACGCCCTGGTGTCAGCCAAGCAGGTCGTGACTGTCGAGGGGATGTGGACCGACAAGTGGTTCAGCCTCTATCAGGAGCGAGACAACACGTTCCTCTACACGTTCGTCGAGTTCGACCCAGAAGCCGTCTCCATGGGCTACTCCCTCGAAAATGATATTACACCCCTCCTCAAAGAGGATATTGGACCTTTCCGTTGGCATGATGAGGGCAATTACGACGGTTGGTTCGTCGCTAAGTGGCGTCGGTCGATCGCGAGTCCAGATTTTGACTGGATCGGATTGCATGCTGCGGCGTCGGCGGCCTTAAAGCAGGTCGAAGCTTATTTCACTGGATGACTCGCGCATTAGCACCGGGACTGGGGCTATCAGAAGGCTGAACGGGATACGTGGACGGCTCCGGCGGCGCATGACCTGAAGAAGTCACTCCGCATGAACGCGGAGTTGCACCTCGCAAAGTGACCTGAGCCTGTGGGCCATGCCGCTAGCTGCCAGATCGACGGTCGCGGTCACCAATTCGTCATCGCAGCCACTCACCCGATAGCGGCCGGTTTCCCCCTCTGTGTGGAGACCACCATGATGCGGGTAGAGCAGCACCAGGCTGGGGCATTGGTAAAGTCGGCCGTAGGCCATCATCTGGTACACGTCCGCTTGGCTGACTCCCTGCTTGGGGTCGTCGATGCGTGCCGAGATGCGCTTCCACTTAGTGTCGATGATCAGCACCGCCTCCGGGCCACGGCGCACCACGATGTCTGGGCGAACTTGGAAACGCCGCACGCCGGAAGGCTCAGCGAGGCAATAGAGCCGCCGGTCCTGCGCGACGACGTGCAGGTCGGTTCCGCGGAGTGCCTGGGCAAGCGTGCGCGCGACATAGGCTTCGAACAGATCGTTCATCGCGAAAAGCAGCGAGAAGCCGGGCGCGGTACCCTTCGAGGTTGTCTGGTATTCGCCGGCGAGCAGCAGTCGCGCGAGGTCTCTGAGCGCCCGCCAGCGATGGTTCGTTCGGTCAAGCACGATTGCGTCCCATCGTAGCGCCTTCACCGGCACCGCGGCGACGTCGGCGTAGAGGTGTGCCAGTTCTCTTAGCCGTCTCTGGTTCGCGGGGGATTGCGCCACTTGCGCTAGGCGGGTGACGGCTGCCTTCATCACCTGGTTTAGCGCGATGTCTGCCGAAAACGCTTCGTAGCGACAGGCTAGCCTGTGTGGCGTGGCTGCTAACGTTGTAAACTGTCGCTGAACGTCCAGCCGCCCCCTCAGGGTAGCTAGATCCTCCTCATGAGGTACGTACCGACGAGGCATGCCATTTCGGAGAACATCCATCAGCTTGGTGCAGAAGATGCCGATCAGCACCTCGAGCAACGTGCGCTTCTGGGTGCCGAGTAAAGTGGCCTCACCAATCGACAGATCGAGATCGTAGGCCACAGCGAGCATGTGGACGAGGCGCTCTCGTATGCGCGTACGGCTTGATTCGTCCTCGCCCGTTCCGAGCCCTTCGATCTTCGGAAGGATCTCGAGTGTGCACCCGTCAGCAGCGATGATGCCGACCACCTGCTGGGCGCGTAGCCGCTTATGATGATCCGTGAGTATCCCGGCTCCGTCGTCACCGCCGAGAGACGCGGCACGAGCGACGGCTATGAGGCGGTCCGCACGCTGGCGTGTGAACGCGCCTTCACCCTCCGGCTCGATGGGTACGTAGCCCCATTCGCTGACGCTGCGGTGGATCACTGTAGCCCGGCATAGGCATCAGGTCCGAAAGTCTCGCGGACGCGCCACCGGTACCGCTCCCCGCCATACTCGCTCTCGAAGCCCTGCGGTGCGAAAAGAGCCTCGCGCGCCAGCAGACGCTCGCCGTTAGGATCCCCGAGGACTGCCGCGATCTTTCCCCAATCCTCATGGAAATACTCGGCGAGGAGTGGGATGACTTTGCGGCGCATCACGCCATCGAGGTCCTCCCTAGTCTCACAGCCCATGAAGTAGGCATGGCCGATCTGATGTTCTCTGTCGAAGAGGTACTCCACGCGATCGTTCAGCTTCGCGAGTAGTGCGCCGAGGTCGGTTTCGTCTACGCTCCCAAGCAAACCCGGTTCCGGCATTACCTCCTTGAAAGTGAAGCGGCGGCGTAGGGCGGTGTCCAAGAGTGCGATAGACCTGTCCGCGGTATTCATGGTGCCTACGATGTGCAGGTTGGAAGGGACCCCGAATGACTGCTTCGAGTAGGGTAGCGTGAGCCGCAGCTCGTACCTGCCCCCGATCCGCTTATCTGGTTCGATCAGCGTGATCAGCTCGCCAAACACCTTCGATATGTTTGCCCGGTTGATCTCGTCGCAGATGAGGACGAATTGAGGCGGCGAGGCCGTCTGTCCCCCACCACTGCGGGGCAGCAGGAGCGCCAGTGCCTCGAGGCTTAAATGATCCTGGCGCAGGAGGTAGCAGGATCGCATCGTGAACGGTTTGGCGTAGAAGGTGATGGGCAGCGGCTCGTCGGGCACAAAGAGCCACCTAACGGCGCGGCGATGGTTGTAGTCACGTTCGCCAATCGGGGCGAACTCGTATGGACCCACCACTTCGCCGATGGCCCGAAAGCGAGAGTTGCCGTAGGACACGACCACCAGATCGCCTTCGCGCATGTCTGCCCGAAAGCGGGCCGTCTGGATGATATTAGCGTCGTTTCCGTTTGTGCCTGGGTTTAGCTCATTCCACTTCGCATGGATCGCCTCGTAACTCTCGTACGGCGTCCAATCGATGTCGCCGCCCCAGCCCAGCACGATGTAGTTGCCCTCGATGGCAGCGTCGAAGATATGGTCTTCGGAGCCGGCGCGGCCGAGCGACATCTTGAAGACCTGCCTTCCGCTCAGATCGAAGGGCGCTCCCGATCCTCCCGAGCGCATCGCCTGCTCGGCGACTGTCGCCATCTCGCGGAACACGCCGGGCTCTGGCTTCAAGCTGAACCCTCCGGTTGAGCTTCCTTCGCCTTCCTCACCTGTGGTCGGTCGGAGCCCCTCGACGAAGTCTTCGTAGGAGTAAGACTGGTGGAAGGTCACGAATCGCACCTGGCCGGCAGCGATGAGATCAGCGTAGCGGCGCCTGAGCTCCGCCTCGCCCTCTGGGGCCTCGCCATCGCATAGCCTGACCGCCTCACGCGCGGTCGCGTAGGTTTTACCGGTCCCCGGAGGGCCGTAGAGGATGAGGTTCGTCGGCATCTGCGGGTCCTTCGTCGCGTGCGGCGCGAGTGTGAAATTTTCGTCGGCGAGGGGCGGCTGATCGGCGCGATTCACCGCCCAGATGAAACCTTGGACGTCCCAGAGGTCGCGGGGCTCCCACTTCCATTCTTCGGCCATGACCTGCTGGATGGCCCTGGCCATGCCGAGGACCTCTCCGTACTCCTCGGCGGTCATCGCGTTCCAACCCAGAAGCTTGCGGTCCAGGAGCGCCTGCGCGGTCTGCTGGATCGGGTCTGTGTTGATGCCGAAGGCTTCGTTGGGGTGGACCAGCGCCGCAAGCATGGTGGGGATATTACGGCTCTCGCTGTAGGGCTTACTCGTCTGGCCATCTGCGAGGAGAGGCCATGCTTCCGCGACAAAAGCGGCAATCGCCGTGGTAGGATCCTCACCGCGTGCGAGACGGCCCGCGGCCGACTCCAAGGTGCCAGGGCTCGCCTCGCGAAGCGCGGCAAGCCGGCTATCTGTGCGCCACCCAAGGAGGCCGCTCGGAATGCCGGCACGCCCCGCAAGGATATTCAAGAGACGGGCGCCGAGTTCGTGATCCGGCTGCTCGTCTTCGAGCGCGGCGGCCACCGTTGCTATCAACCGGTCCTTGTAGGCGCGTTCCTCGGCCTGATAACCTCCATCCGTCTGCGCAAAGCTCCGAAAGTCGGGATAGCGAGCGGTGAACATCTGACGGTACCGCTCGAGGGCGCCACGATCGAGGGCTCCCCTGCCTCCCTCGTACCAGTCCAGCACCTGGCGAAGGCTTTTCAGGTCGGAGACCGTTACGAGTGACACGCGTCGCGGCGTTTCGCCCACCGCCGCCAGATGACGCAGACGGGACGGGAGATTTGAGTGACGTGGCTGGCTTGGGAGATAGTGCCGGACCTGGACGGCGGGCATGGAGGATTTCGCTGTATCGTCCTCGAGCCAGACCTGCGTGCTGCGAACGTCTCGTTGGAGGGCGAGCTGCCTTCCGTCTGCCAACGCGAACCCGAGCATCTTACTGGTCTCGGAAATGGGGATTCCATAGCGCTTCCGGAGTTCCGCCTCTGCCCAGTTCGCGGCGTCCGGCGCGTTCAGCGAGTAGCGGATGCGCACCGTGGAGCTGTTGGACGGCCCCTGCCGGTCGATAATTTTCACCTCGGCCAGCGTCTCGAACTTGTGTCCGCCGAGTGCCGAGCAGACCGCAGGCATCGCGTTCTCCAGCTGCATCGCCCGGTGGATGTCCCCTGAGACGATATCAACCTCCCGTTCGCCCCGCAGGCGGGCTGGAGCAATCATGGTATCCAAGGCGAAACGTCGGATGCGGTCAGCTTGGGAAGGAGTATCGTCTTCGTTCTCCAGAGCGAAGCGGCGGTAGGCGGTGACAGCAGCACGATAGGAGGCCAAGCTGTCGTAGAGGTCGCCCTGTATTGGCAGGCGGCTTGGATTTGGTGCACCCGCCTCGCGGTCCGCGGCGGTGTAAGCGAGCGCCGCCAGGATCTCGGAGAAGCCGTCCCGCGCATTGGAAGCGTCGAGGTCACCATAATGCGCCTCGACGCGTCGCGCATCGGATACGCGCGTGGACACACTCGATGCCGCCTGGTCCTGATCCGAAAGCCATGCCCGGAAGGCGTCGGTGCGCATCAGCCTAAGCGCGTCCCGAAGCTGCGCTGGAAACGACTGATCATGCGAAGAGCCCACTCGTGCTGGGCGTCCCACTCTCCGTCGCCGTAGCCAGCATCCATGGTAGCTCGGACGGCGGTCTTCTTGCGACCGTCCTTTTTCTCCCAAGTGAGCCCCTCCCCGACCTCCTCCTCCACGGCGGCCCGGTCTGCGTGGAGCAACTCGAACTTGGCCCGGTCGGCGTCGTCATCGTTGTTGAGGTTCACTTGAATTTGGTTTCGCGCGACGCTGAGGCTGACGTGCGAGCCCTTCGCCAGCGGCTTGAGCGGCACCCAGTTGCTGCCCGGATTGCGCACGGGGAGCCCGGCCGCTGTGGCCTTCTGGGTAAAGACGTGGAGGTATCGCTGGAGATCGTCAGTCATGCCCTTGTACCCTTTGCCTGCGGTAGGCCGATTGTCGATCCCCGGGGAGACAACGGTCTTCGAATGGAGGACTTCGTGCCCCGTCTGACTATGGGTCAGTCGATGCGGCGTACGCGCACGGCCTTTGGCATGCCCTCTACGTGCATCTTGCGACCATCGATGATAACGCGCGGGCGATACTTATACTGGTAGCGATAGTAATATTGGTCCTGGCGCCACACTGAGCCGTTCGCCAGTTTGACGATCGTATCCCCGCTCCAACCGGTCCAAGCTCCCTCGACACGCGACTGCATGGTGTTTCTCCTAGTCTATCCTACGGACCCGGATGGCCCGGGTCATTCCGTCGACATGCATCATGTTGCCGGCGAGCGTGACCCGAGGCCGGTACGAGTAGCGATACTCGTAATGGTATTCCTCCTGACGCCATACCGAGCCATCGGTGAGCCTGACGATTGTGTCGCCGTCCCAGCCGCTCCACTCATCCTCTACCTGCTTGCTCATCGCGAACTCCTGACAAGATTTCTATTCAGGCGGCCGTGGGCAGGCGCACCACTTCGGCGATCTCTCCGGCGATCTCCTCGACGGTGTGCGTGCCGGTGCTGCGTGCCAGGCGGTCCGCGAGAGAGGGCGAGTATTTGATGACTTCACTCTTCGATACGTTGTGCCAGACGGGCAGCAGGATCTGGTCGCCGGACACCGCCCGCGTCACGAGGCCGTCAAGTTCGTATTCGGGCCAGCCTTTGCCGAAGAATGCCTGGGACAGCACGACGATGCCGAAGCGGCTGCTGCCAAGGCCACGGTCGATCTTCCGCCGGAGGCTGTCGCCGATGCGGAGCTCGAACTCGTCATACCAGACCGAGAGACCGGAATCGCGCAGTGCATTCGCGAGCGGTCGCACCACTTCATCCTTGTCTTCCGAAGCATGGGAGATGAACACGTCGAAGACTCGCCCGTCGGGCGCCTCGGGCGTGGGAGCGAGATCCTGATCAGCATCGCGCACGAGCGTCGGGATGCTGCGGAGGGGCGCTTCGTTGATCGTCGGCAGTGGCCGCAGGGCCTCCCCCTTTATCACCTGCACGCCGGACCTGACCGTGCCTCGTAAACCCTGCATATCCACTGCGACGTGCCACGTGCCCGAATGCGGCACCTGCAGGCGAACAGGGGAGCTTTTCGCGAGGCCGCCGACATAGCGATGCTGACGCCCGGATTTGTAGCTGCTCAGGTTCGAACCATCCATGAGGCGGACATTCGCCGCGCTTCCGCTGAGCGTCACGACGACCACGCTTCCGCGTTCAAGATGGCCGAGGTTGTAATGCGTGAAGTTCATCGGTTCCTCCTGCTTTAGGCGGCGAGCCGCTGAAGCATGCTCGCCTTCAGCGGATCCGACGTTTCGAAGAAAAGCACCTCGTCCTGAGACAGGCGAAGGAGCTGCTTGGCCTGGATTGCGAAGCGCTCGCCTGCCCGCACGAGCCAGAGCGGACGATCCGCAGGCCGGTTTGCCTTAGCGAGCAGCGACGAGGTGTCGATTACCTCGGCGTCGATCGCCAGCAATTGCCCATCGACATCGACGATGTGACGGAAGCCGGTGTCCCAATATGCCATTCGCGAATCTCCTGTGCTTCAACAGGAAGCACATTCGCACACGTGCACGTCAGAAGCTGTCACCCCCATGCTCGCGGAGCAAACAAAGCGCGTTGACGAGCGCCATCTCCTCAACCGTGCGGCAGGGGGTTTCGAGCAGGAGCGGACTCGCGAAGACGACTGCCGACCCTTGCGCGCGCGATACCGCGACATTGATACGGTTGAGCGAGAAGAGGAATGCAATATCGCGCGGCAGCTCCTCGCCGCTCGACGTGGTCATCGACACTAGGCAGACGGGAGCCTCTTGTCCCTGGAAACGATCGACCGTTCCAACGCGCACGGCCTGTGGCAGCCGGGCGCGCAGCGCGTTGACCTGCGCGTTGTAGGGCGCGACGACCAGGATGTCGGCGTGCTCTATTATGCGCTCGCGCCCATCGCGGTCTCGGTACCTCGCGCCCTGGAGGCCGACGACTTGCGTCGATATGGCTTCGATCTCCTCGGGACTGACCTGCGAGCGCCCTTCGTGAGAGACTGCGCGCATGCCCGCACCTAGGAGATCCGCGCCCTGGGCGGAGACAAGCGATTGAGTGGCCGCCGCATCGTCACTGCCCAGCTGGCCTTCATAAACGGCCTTGGAGATGAACCCGCAAACGCGGGGGTGCATGCGCCGGCTGACCGGCATAAAAATGCCGCGGTCGGGCGGCACCACGCGCTGGCCGTCGATCAAATACTCCAGGCATGACCGTCCGCTGTCACCGGGATGGCTGCCCTGCAGCGGTTGCGGCAGTTGCATTGGGTCGCCGACCAGGACGATATTCCAAGCACAGCGCGCCATTGCCAGAATATTAGCAATCGAGGCTTGGCCGGCCTCATCGACTATGAGATAGTCAAAAGCAGGCATGTCATAACGAGCAAAATGCCACGCTGTTGCGCCTACGACATGAGCGGCCGCGATCTCCGGGGCCTCGTTGTCACTGACAAAAACAATTCCAGGATGAGCATCATCGTCGCCATCGTCGGATGCCTTCTGGACCACGCGGCAGTTCACCTGCTCCGCCCTCGCCCGATCCGCCACGGCCTCCAGCAAGTTTCCGATCGCCTTGTGGCTGTTGGACGAAACGGCGATGCGCTTGCCGGCGCGTACTAGGTCGACGATCGAGAGTGCGCTGACATAGGTCTTGCCCGTGCCCGGCGGGCCCTGGATCGCCAGCGTCGTGCCGGCCATCGCTGCAATGGCGTTGCTCGTGGCGCTCGGAAGGTCGTCGCCAGCCCGGATGATCCCGGTCGAGCGATGGCCGTTGTTGAATAGCGGTGTTGAACGGGCAAGGAGATGCTCGACCGCGGGAAGCCTGCCCGAACCGGCGATGATCTCCTCGGTCACGGCGGCGACTGCGTCGCGGAGGATGCTGTTGCGCAGCGGCTTCGGCGGGAGCAGGTCGAGGCGGTCAGGCAGAGGGCCTTTCGCGGTCGAGCGCCGCAGCACCAGAGTGCCTGCATCGTGGTCGATCGAGCGCAAGTTGATGTCCTCGGGCATCGCCGCTGGCTTCATGCACGGCGTCTTGCCGGCGCGCAGCTTCGTCTCCTGCGGCGGGAATCTATAGGTCCGCTCGAAGGACTGCCTGGTCACCTGCTCTGCCGGTCCGACTGCCTCGAGTCCTTGAATGCACTCAAGGTCGTCGAGCAACTCCTCGCTTTCTTGGGCCAGCCGGTCGAAGATCGCCCAATAGGCAGGTTTGTCCTCTCGTTTGTGGAACTGGCTGAGGTCGAGGAGCAGGTCGGCGACCCGCTCGCCAAGCCGAAGGCGGACCGGCTCCAGTCGAACCCGCAACGCCGCAATCTCGGCGTCTTCGGCCGCTACGTTCGACAGCGCACCATCTGCGGGGATGTCGCCGAGAACCGGCCATGCCATCTCTGCCGGGCGCACTTCGCGAACAAGCCAATCGCGAAGCAGCTGCGTCGATACGCAGTCTGTGCGATTGTAGTCGTAGATCTCGTCGAGCAGCCGTTGTTCACCGGTCTGCCGCCATTCCTCATAGAAGACCACGCTCGCGCCTGCTGTGGCGACGTCAGCGGCGCGCTTTTCCATGTAGAACCCCTCAAGATCCTTGATCGAATAACCCTTCTCTGACGCAATCAACGCGCCGGACACTACCTTGAACAGATCAACGAAGCGGCGTTCACGCTGGAGCTGGTCCATGGCGGCCTCTCCGGTGCGGTGCTGGGACGTCAGGCGCCGGAGCGCGGCGATCTCGTAGTTCGCATAGTGATAGATGTGTGCGGCTGGGTGACGGCGCATGTGGTCGACGAGAAAGGTCAGCAGGTCGGCAACCGCTCGGCCTTCGTCGTCACGCGTATGCGCCCAGAAGGCCCGAAATACCCCGTCGCCGGCTTCGCGATACCAGAGGCCGTGCAGGTATTCGAGGCCTCCCGGGAAGTACGGATCGCCCTCGATATCGTAGAAGATGTCACCCTCATCCGGCGCAGGTAGTAGGCCGAAGCCCTTGCCAGGCTCGGGGTCGCGCAGCTCGAATGAGGGAGCCCCGCCCGCGCGCCGTGCCGACTGAAGCCTGGCCTGCGTGACCAGCCTGCGCTGCGTTTCGACTGCCATGCGCGAGATGCGCTCATCGCGGGCCGCCAGGTCGGCCATCGTCGTCACTCCGGCAGCCTCCAGTTTCTGACGCTGTGACCTGCTGATCCCGGCAACGAGGGCTAGGCTGTCCTCTCGTTCCCATTGCTCTGCACAGGCGTCGCTCCAGCGACATAGGCCGCACGATGAAACCGGTTCGGGTCGCGTCTCTGGACGGTCTTCAAGAAACCGTTGCAGCATGCGCCGGGCGTACCGGGCATAAGCCGACACCTCGGACAGGCGAATCGTGAAGCGGCTGCCGTCACCGAGTTGGAGGTGGGCCGCCTCTGGCGCGATGCCCTGAATGGTTGTGAGCAGATCGCTGTAAAGGCAGAGCTGGAGCACGTGCTTTGGATCGGGCTTACGCTTGAGCTTCGTATCGACGACCTCGTAGGACCAAGCGCCCAGCGTAGAGGGCCGCTCGACCCGCTCAAGGAAATCGGTATAGCCGCCCCACACGCCATCGAGCAGCGCGCCCTGGAAAATCACGTCGGGCCCTTCCGCCATCGCCTCAAGGGTGAGCCGGACCGACTCCTCCAGCGAAATGCCTTCCTTCGGGATCTCGACGACAAGACGGCCTTCGGCCTTTAGGCTCTGCAAGAAGGCGAGTTCGTGCTCGTCGCCTTGCCGCTGCAGCAACTCTGCCTCAGCACCGTCAGCGCCGGGCCTCATATCTCCAACTTCGATCAGTCGCAGATCGAGCGTGGTCGCGTGTCGACACCCCTTGAACCGCATCAGGTCAGACGCGGAGAGCCTAAGGCCATCATCAACCATGCGCATGCGCAATCCCCTTTCCTGAGCTATAGCAGCTAGCCACGACAAAAGCTGTCATGGAGAGGTTGGTCATGTCGTTCGCGAAGGCGCAGGATCTTCTAAAACTTGCGATGATGGCGACCCGGCGTAGCGGCGTGTCGCTGGAGGAAATCATCGAGGAGTTCGGATGCGTCCACCGGACGGCGCAGCGTATGACCGAAGCGCTCGAGAGCGCTTTTCCTCAGACGCAGGCCGACGATGGCGATGACCGCAAGCGGCGCTGGCGCATCCCTGCACGAGCCGTCGCGCAACTCATAACACCTTCTGCAGAGGAGCTCGCTGCGCTGAAGGCGGCGATCAATCAGCTCGACGCAGTCGGCATGACAACTGAATCCGCCACCGTTCGGCAGCTGGAGCGCAAGGTTCGCGCACTGATCCCGCCCGAAGCCGGTACCCGGCTCGGGGTAGATGAGGAGGTGCTGCTAGAGGCACTCGGGCACGCAGCGCGACCGGGACCGCGGCCAGCGATGAGCAGCGACGTCGATGCCGCTATCTCTGAGGCACTCAAAGGCCCCTTTCTCCTCAAAATCCTGTACCGCAAGCGTCAAGAGGATCGCGCCCGTGAGCGCATTGTAGCGCCGCACGGGCTTCTTCTGGGAGTGCGCCGCTACTTGGTAGCGCGAGACACCGCCAAGGCCGCTAGCGCTCCGTTGCAACACTACCGGGTCGAGGAGATTTATTCGGCGGAGGTGCTGACCGAGAGCTTCGAGCTCGACGAAGGATTCAACATTCGCAGGCACGCTGAGAAGGGATTTGGGTCTTACGAGAGCGCCGCCGAGCACGGCGACGTGGTCTGGCGATTCTCGGCCAAGGCAGCTCCACACGCGCGGCGGTTCGTCTTCCACCCCACGCAGAGCATTGAGGAGGAAGCAGACGGATCACTTCTCGTACGCTTCCAGGCGTCGGGTCACGTCGAGATGTGCTGGCATCTTTACGCTTGGGGCAAGTCGGTCGAGGTGCTGCAGCCTGCGGCTCTCAGAGGATTGGTGCACGGTCATCAGCGCGACTTCGACGTACTGCCTTGAGGCGGGCTATTCTGCAGATCGCTTGCGCTGGAAAAGACTCAGTAGCTTTCCCCGAGCAGTTCGACGTTCGGCAATCTTGCGACGCATGGCCGCGAGATTGTGGATGCGGTAACGCTCGTCGATACGCACGTCGTTGGCGAACACGTCCAGAATGCCGGCTGGATCGTTTTTCATGACCGTGTGCGCCTTGCGGCCCGTGAGGTCGGAGCGGAGATACTCGAACAAGGCCTCAAGCGTTCCGGTCGCGTCGCGCGCGCGGCCGGCATCGAGCATCTCGCTGATGTACTCTCGGAGGACGATCGGAGCCGCTTCAAGCTGTCGCTTTGCCGTATCGTCGCGACGTCCGAGATCGATCACATTGGAGATTCGGCTTCGCAGACAGTGAAACGGGTGCATGATCGGCACCTTCAGCTCGGAGACTTCCTCGCCTTTTTTGATCTGAAAGATGAGGTCCGCGGCCGATTTCTGCAGTCGATCGTCGGGCACGCCCTTCACGTGCGTCAGGAAGTCGACTTCGATCTGGTGTCCATCGATCACCGCGTGGACTTTTGCGCTTTCGGGAGTGTGATCGTCAGGTCCAGGAATCAGGACTTTGCCGCCTATCAGGCCGGCCAGCTTCTCCGCGGCTGCTGCCTGTCCGAAATAGTCGAGATCCTTGGAGGTATATGGGCCATAATAGGCCAATTCGGGCGTGTTCGCGTAGTAGCGCTCAGCCCAGATATTGAGTGCCTGCCCACCGATTATGAAGGCGCCGTCCGACAGCGTCAGAGCGGACGCAATCCGGTGGACGATATCAGCCGGTAGCGCTTTGGAGCTCAGAGATAGGCGCTTTGGTGCTCAGCGGACGAACTGACGATCGCGAGCGGCGCGAGGAAACTGTTATTAGCCTGGAGCTCTTCGCGGGAAACATGGCCATTCTGCAGGGCATAGTCGTCCGCTGCGCGGGCAAGCGCCTTCTCGCGCCGCCGCTCCACCGGATTGAAATAGCCCAACTCAAACATGCTTGTGCTCCACGAACTGTGTACATCCGAGGAAGTTTCCGGTCAATGAACGCGCTAGCTTGCCGTTCAGGTCCAGACACTGTTCCTTCCACGTGGTGCATCCGACGCAGTTTACAAGACACCCCACAAGCGACGACCAATTGCGAATCATAGCCATGGCGAGACACTGATATGGCTAAAATCCTGACCCGCCGCGAGTTCTACGATCTCGTTTGGTCAAAGCCGATGACGCATTTGGCGAAGGATTTTGCGCTCTCGGATGCAGCGCTCCACAAGATCTGCAAGAAGCATGACATTCCCAAGCCGCCCATGGGTTGGTGGACGAAGAAAGCTTTGGGGCACGACCTAGTCGCACCGCCCTGTCCCGAGGCGAAGTCCGGCACCTCCGACCGCATCACGATCGCTGCTGGATCGCTCGCTCGGGAGCCCGCGCTTGTTGCGGAGGCTCGGGAGCTTGCCCGCATTGCTGCATCTGCCGATGCACAATCGGAAGAGGTCGCCGCCCATCCAATCGTCGAGCGCACATTATCGAAGTTGCGAAAGGCAAAGCCGCTGGGGCTCGGCACCGTATCCTCTGGCGGCGCCGGGTTGATCAAGGCCGACGTGGCGCCTGACAGCATCGATCGGCTCGGCCTCGTCCTAAATCGCTTAGCCGCCGCTGCGGCAGCGCAGGGTCTCGAGCTGATTGCGAAGGACGCAGCGGCGCATTTCAGCAACGGTACCGATACGCTCGATTTCTCTGTCTCGGAGAGCACCGATCGGGTGAAGCACGTCGCCACTGAGGAGGAACTGGCCGCGCAGGCGGCATGGCGCGTCAAGCGGGATCGCTTCTTCAAGGATGAGCCGTGGCGAGTGAACCTCGATCGCCCGGTGATCCCCGAGTGGGATTATCCGCTGAGCGGTCGCCTCTCGATCGAGTTCGAGCGTGTCTATGTCTGGGGTGGGGACTCACCGCGGCGCAGCTTCCGCGACGCCAAGGTGCAACGCTTGGAGAAGATGGCGAGCGACATCGCCGTAGGCATGGCGGTTCTACTTGCCGCTAAAGCGGCAGAGCGGGAGCGGCGTGCCGCCGAGCAGCTTCGAGCGGACGAGGCTCGCAAAAAACGCGAGTTGGAGGAACGCGCAAAGCATATCGAGGAACGCCGAGGGGCCGCCGTCGCAGATCTCCTAAGCGAACTGCAGGAATTGGAGCGGCTGCGCACACAGCTTGCGCTGCTCGAACGACAGATGGAGACGGCGGCGACTCCGAGAGTTTCCGCATTTCTGGCGTGGAGCCGCGAGCACCTCGCCGCGCGGGAGGCGCGGCTTTCCGCTTCCTCGCTGGAGAGCCAATTCGAACGGCAGCAGCTTTTTGGCGACACCGATGACTTCGGGTTCTTGTCGAGACGCTACTGAGTCCCGTTGCGAGGGAGGGCATCCCTTGGGGCCGAGCCGCTGGAGGCTGGTCTATTCGCCAGCCTGCTCGGAGTAGAACCTCGGGTTTTTCAGCCAGGCATTGATGGCGGACTCGCGCCAGCCGGCGCAGCGCTCGCTGAGCTTGAAGTTCCTGGGGAAGGTGCCGTTGTCCATTTTCCGGTACAGCGTCGAACGGCTCAGGCTGGTGCGCTCGAGAACGGTCTTGAGGCGGAGGATCCGGTCGGAAGTGTCTGTCGGCATTGGTATCACCTTGCATCTGGTGCGTCGGGATGGTGCTCCGATGGAAAGGCTGATCGTGAGAATTGATTTGGGCAAGCGGCTGGGACGTCCCGGCGGTGATTGGCGGCGTTCGGCGGCTCTAGCGGAGGTTAGCGTAGGCCTCGATTTCGAAGGACTTGCTGTCAGGGCGTCTCACGCCTGCGGCGTGACCGCGCTCTACGCCGCTTGGCGGCGCCGAGTCGCACTGCTGCGTCTCGGTCCGTTCGGATGACGATCGACTGACGCGTGCCGGCCGAAGGCCGCCTGTAAGTGGAACGCGGGGCCCAAGTGAGCGCACACTGGCGCGCTCCTGCGGAGGCGCCAGAGGTCGCCGCGTTTTTGGTTTCCGCGTGGCGCGCTCGATCCGGCCGGAGGGGCGGCGGCGGCTGACACACGGGCGCGTGCGCACGCCGCCACGACGGCCGGCCGGATTCGAGAGAGCCTCCTTTGTGCAGCGCCGCTGGCGCTGGGCAGCGCTGCGCGCTGGTGGCTGCGGACGCGCCGCTGTGCGGCGCGGCGTTGTGCCTCCGGCACTCGAACTGGCGGGGGTGGGCGTCGCTACCCTCTAGTCCCGCCGCGGCGTGCCGCAAGCTGGCTGCGCCAGCTCCTCCACTCTGTTTCGACCCTGCGGGTGCAGCCCGCCGCTCACACGGGACTGCCGGTCCGCTCCTGCCGCCCACCCCCGCCATTCCGGCGCCGGTTGCGGTGGTTTTGAAGGAGCAGGAGCGATGAGCAGGACCGAGAACCGCGCGAGCCTCTATGCCGAGGTGACTTCGCGTGTGATCGCCGAGCTGGAGCAGGGACGGCTGCCCTGGGTGCAGCCTTGGGATGCTGCCGTGTGTGGGTGTGCGATGCCCGCCAATGCGGTGACCGGGCGGCGCTATTCGGGGATCAATGTACTGATCCTCTGGGCGGCCGTGATCGAAGGGCGGTATGCGTCTCAGCGCTGGCTGACCTACAGGCAGGCACAGGCGGCGGGCGGCAACGTTCGCAAGGGCGAGCGGGGTACGACGATCTGCTATGCGGATCGCTTCACGCCCAGGGACGAAGCCGAGCGGGCGCGCGATGAGGATCGCGAGGCGCGGCAGCTCGCGTTCCTCAAGCGCTTCACTGTGTTCAACATCGACCAGTGCGAAGGCCTGCCCGAGCGGTTTATGCCCGAGCTTGTCGCCCGACCGGCGAGCGATGCCGACCGCATCCCGGAAGCGCATGCGTTGATCGAGGCGAGCGGCGCCGACTTCCGCATCGGTGGCGGCGAAGCTTATTATAGCCCCACCGGTGACTATGTCGCGGTACCGCCACAGATAGCGTTCCGCTCCAAGATCAACTGGTACCACACGGCGCTGCACGAGTTGGGGCACTGGACCGGGCACCGGTCGCGGCTAGATCGTGATCAGTCCGGCGGGTTCGGCAGCGCTGCTTATGCCCGCGAGGAGCTGGTTGCTGAGATGGCGAGCGCCTTCACCTGCGCGTCGCTGTCGATCCGCCCGACGGTGCGGCATGCCGATTATATCGGCAGCTGGCTTGCCGTGCTGCGCGAGGACGAGAAGGCGATCTTCCGGGCAGCCAGCGCGGCCAGCAAGGCAGCGGACTATCTGCTCGGTTTCGTCTCGGACGAGGAGGCGCAGTCGTGATCCGCTGGCTGGAGCTGCGGCGGATGCGGCGCGCCTATCGCCAGCTTCCCGAACGCGATCGTGCGATCTTTGGATCGGTGCGGTTCGACGATCTCGATTATGTCCAAACGGCCGAACTGCACGGCTGCAGCGTCGAGCAGGTGGAGCGGACGATTGCGCGGGTGCTGGTGGCGCTCGACCGGGCAGCAACGGGGAGGCGCGAGTGACCGCCGCGGCATCTCGCCCGGCATGTGCCGGGCGAGGTGTACGCCGATGCCAGCGCAGGTTAGGATCAGAACCATGAAGACGAGCCTCGATCATCTGCCGGCGGCCAAGCAGCGCGAGCTGGAACGCGTCGTGCAGATCCTGTTCGAGGAGTTTGGCGACGCGACGGCGATTGCCACTTCCGACTGGAAGAAGAACGCGCGAATCCTCAAGGTCATCCTCTACGGCAGCTATGCGCGCGGCGGCTGGGTCGACGAGCCGCACACCGCCAAGGGCTACCAGTCCGACTTCGACCTGCTGATCATCGTCAACAACGACAAGCTTACCGACAGGGTGGAGTTCTGGTCGACCGCGGAGGACCGGCTGAACCGTGAGCTGGCGATCACCAAGACGCTGCGCACGCCGGTCAACTTCATCGTGCACACGCTTGCCGAAGTGAACGATGGGCTCGCGCACGGGCGCTACTTCTTCATGGATGTCGCGCGTGACGGCATTGCGCTCTACCAGAACGAGGACACCGAGTTCCACGAGCCCAAGCCGAAGACTCCAGCGCAAGCGCTCGCAATGGCCCGAGAGTACTTCGATGAGTGGTATCCGGCCGCGATGCGAGCACACGTCAATTTCGCGGACGACCTGCGTCGAGGATGGCTGAAGGACGCGGCCCTTATGCTTCATCAGGCCACGGAGCGACTTTATCACGGCGTGTTGCTGGTCTGCACCTTCTACACCCCGCATGTGCACAATCTCGGTTTCCTGCGCACGCAGGCCGAGCGGATCGCCCCCCGGCTGATTGACGCTTGGCCGCGCGACAATCGTGCCGATCGCACGCGTTTCGAAAAGCTCAAGGAAGCCTATGTGAAGGCGCGCTACTCGAAGCACTATCGTATCAGCGAAGATGAGCTGGCGTGGCTCGGCGAGCGCGTTGAGGTGCTCGGTCAGGCCGTGCAGGTGATCTGCGAAGAACGCATCGCTGCACTGGAGAAGAGCGCCGCCGCCTGATCGCGCGACGAAGTTCAGGCGTTCGCAGGAGCCTCGGCGCGCGGCTTTCGCGCGGGCGTCGGTGCCGGGGTCGAAGCAGGAACCGAGGCATTCCGCGCTGCACGACCTTTCGCCCCCAGGCCGATCTTGTGCGCCATCGCGCGGCGTGCTTCCGAGTAGCTCGGCGCGACCATCGGGTAGTCTGACTTGAGATTGTAGCGAGCGCGATACTCCTCAGGCGTCAGGCCGTTGGTGGAGAGATGCCGGCGCAGCGTCTTGTACGGCTTGCCGTCGATCATCGAGATGATGTGATCCTTGGACGCCAGCGACTTGCGCACCGACACGGCGGGCGTGAACTCGGCCTCCGGCTCGGCTTCCTCGCTCGTTTCAGTTGCGCCGGCAGTACCACCGGCAAGCTCGGTCACGGTCGCGTGCATGTTGCGCAGAAATGCAGGGACATCCTCAGCAGCGACGCGGTTGTTCTGATTGCCGAGCCAAGCGATCGTCAGTTCGGTGGCAAGTTCGACAGCGTTCAGGGAGTTCTCTTCCGACATTTCGCGACCCTTCTATCCAAGCAGCGGCGATGAAGTTGCAAGCTTGCTGTTCATCCTGCCGCATCGCTCTGGGGACTATTTGTTGACGGTGCAATGAAGCTGGTGATCAATCGTCCGTCGCTTGGTCGAATGCTCTTTTCCCACGGCGCCGCCAGGATGTCAGGGCCTGTTCTCGATCATCGCCCTGCAGCATCGCCGAAGCGGTCACCAGAATGCCAAAGATCACCGCCCGATCATCGTCGGTCAGGTCGATCAGTCCTGCTTTAGCAACGAGGCCGCCAAGCTCAATCAACTGGCGCGTGCGTTCGCGTCGCTTCACAACCCAGGCTCGCTTGTCGTCACGCACGCTCCTGGCTTGAAGCCGGTACCTCGCTGCTCTTGTCCGGGGCGCTGCGATGCTCGTTCTTGTCAGCGCGTCGAGCGCTACGCGGTGCCGATTGAAAGAAGGCGGCACCCCGCTTGCGCCAGCCCTCCTTGATTGTGGCGTCCGCGCTCTCGACGGCGCTCAGCAGCGCGCCGGCCAGGTGCTCTGGCGAGAGCGTGTCCGCGCCGGTTGCCAGTACCAGCTCGCCCAGCTGGTGAAGCTTGCGCTCCTTCAGTTGTCGGGCTTTCTGCTCCAGCGCCTTCAGCTCCGATTCGTAGTCGCGTGGTTTGCGCATGACGGGTCCTCAGTTGTGGGTTGAGGACGCCTTAGTTATTGATGCGAACGATTAGCGTAAATGGCATGAAACACCGTGGGGCGAAGTCGTCCCGAAGAAGATGAAATCTTTTGAGGGCGCGCTTATACGTCGTGCCGACGTCGCTTGTGTAGTGTAAGTGGATTGCCGCTATGGCGATCTACCACTTCTCGGCCAAGATCATCAGCCGCGCCAACGGATCGTCGGCGCTTGCCTCCGCTGCCTATCGCTCGGCTTCGCGGCTTCACGATCAGCGGCTCGATCGCCATCACGACTTCTCGAACAAGCCTGGCGTCGTCCACTCCGAAGTGATGCTGCCGGATGGCGCGCCCGAGCATCTGGCCGAGCGCGGAAAGCTCTGGAATGCGGTCGAGACCGCCGAGCTGCGCAAGGACGCCCAGCTGTCGCGCGAAGTGGAATTCGCGATCCCGCGCGAGCTGGACCAAGTCGAGGGTATTCGGCTCGCCCGCGAGTTCGTTGAGCGCGAGTTCGTCTCGCGCGGGATGATCGCCGACCTCAACGTGCATTGGGATGTCGGCGCCGACGGCGCGCCCAAGCCGCACGCCCACGTCATGCTGACTCTGCGCGATGTAGACGAGAACGGGTTCGGCAAGAAGAACCGCGACTGGAACCGCACCGACCTGCTGGAGAAATGGCGCGAGCGCTGGGCTGAGCACGTCAACACACGGCTGGCCGAGCTCGATATCGATGCGCGCATTGATCATCGCAGTTTTGAAGCGCAGGGCGTTGCCCTGGAGCCCCAGCACAAGATCGGCCCGGCGGCGTCGCGCATGGCGGTGAAGGGTCTCGAACTCGAACGGGTCGACGAGCATCGCGAGATTGCCCGCTCGAACGGCGCGAAGATCATTTCCGACCCGCGCATCGCGCTCGACACGATCACCCACAACCAGGCGACCTTCACCACGCGGGACCTCGCCATGTTCGCGCACCGGCATAGCGAGGGGAAGGAGCAGTTCGACCAGGTGATGGCGGCGGTACGCGCGTCGCCGGAGCTGGTCGCGCTCGGCAAGGATGGGCGCGGCCAGGATCGCTTCACCAGCCGGGAAATGGTCGAGACCGAAACGCGGCTCGAGCGCGCCACCGTCCGGCTGGAGGCCGGGCGGCGACACGGGCTTGACGAGCAGCATCGCAAGCTCGCTTTGGTGCGCGCGGAAATGCGCGGGCTGGTGCTGTCGAGCGAGCAGCGCAGCGCCTTTGACCATGTCACCAAGGGTCAGGGGCTCGGCGTCGTGATCGGCTATGCTGGGACCGGCAAGTCGGCGATGCTCGGTGTCGCGCGGGAGGCTTGGGAGAGCGCAGGCTATTCGGTCCGCGGCGTAGCGCTGTCCGGCATTGCTGCCGAAAACCTGGAAAGCGGCTCCGGCATCGCGTCGCGGACGATCGCCAGCATGGAGCATCAATGGGCGGAAGGGCGCGAGTTGCTGACCAACCGTGATGTGCTGGTGATCGACGAAGCCGGCATGATCGGTACGCGCCAGATGGAGCGCGTCCTCACCGAAGCGGAAAAGCGCGGCGCCAAGGTTGTGCTGGTCGGCGATCCCGAGCAGCTTCAGGCCATCGAGGCCGGCGCCGCCTTCCGAGCGACTGCCGAGCGGCATGGCGGCATCGAGATCACCGAGATCCGTCGGCAGCGCGAGGATTGGCAGCGCGACGCCACGCGCTACCTCGCAACCGAGCGAACTGCGGAAGCGGTCAGTGCGTATGCGCGGCACGAGCGCATTCATGTGGCCGAGACGCGCGGCGGCGCACGCGCCGAGCTGATCGATCGCTGGGATCGGGATCGCTCCGAGGCGCCGGACGCCTCGCGGATCATCCTCACCCACACCAATGACGAGGTGCGGGCGCTGAATAATGCCGCACGCGACCGGCTGAGTGCCGCGGGCGCGCTGGGCGAAGACGTGGCGATCAATACCGAGAGCGGGCAGCGGGACTTCGCGCCCGGTGATCGCGTGATGTTCCTGCGCAACGAGCGTAGCCTAGGCGTGAAGAACGGCACGCTTGGGCAAGTGCAGTCGGTCACCCAGGCGCGCATGGCAGTGCTGCTCGACGATGGACGCTCAATCGCCTTCGATGTGAAAGACTACGCCAACATCGATCATGGCTACGCCGCTACCGTCCACAAGGCGCAGGGCGTGACGGTCGACCGTGTCCACGTGCTGGCAACGCCGGGGCTCGACCGGCACGCCGCCTATGTCGCGCTGTCGCGGCATCGCGAACGTGTCGATCTGCATTATGGTCGCGACGATTTTGCCGACCGCCATGCGTTGACCCGGGCGCTGTCGCGGGAGCGCGGCAAAGACATGGCAGCAGATTATCCGGCTCCAGAACGGACCGAGGTGCAGCAGCCAGCGCGCAACCGCTTTGCCGGGCTGAAGCTCCGCGTCACGCCGGATGTGCCGGAGCTGAGCCCGTTCGCACGATCGGTCGTGCGCGTTGCCCGCGCGGCTGCCGACATCCTACGCGTGCGAACCGAGGGCTACACCGAGCTTCCGCATCAGCGTGCCGCACTCGACAAGGCTGTAGCTGAGATGGAGGGGCTACGCCCCGGCGTGAAGCGAGACCTGCAGAACGTGTTCAACGCCGATCGCACGATGCTCGACGAGGCTGCGAAAGGACGGCCGCAACAGGCGATCCGCACTATGGCGCTGGTGGCCGAGATGCGGGCCGATCCGGCGAAACGCGCCGACCAGTTCGTCGCACGCTGGGACAAGCTGCAGAAGCAATCTCAGCGCGCCTATGTGGCAGGAGACGTAGCGGGCCGCAAAGCCATCCAGAGTGAGATGGCAGGTATGGCGAAGAGCCTTGTGCGTGATCCGCAGATGGAGTCGATCCTCGCCGCACGAAAGAAGCAGCTTGGGATCGCGATCGACACCGGTCGCCGGCTTGGAGCGGAGTTGGCGTTTAATCACGGGATCGACTTTGGACGGGGACGCGGGCTTGGACGCTAGGGTGACGTCGGCTTTGCGCCCCAGTTGCAGCCGCTCAGCGGCCGCTTGCCGGTTCCCAGAAGCGGACAATCATTCAAGTGCGCGCGCTACCTCCGACTTCGACCCAAAGCCAACATTTCGCCTATCTCGGGATCTTCTCTTCAGCAGCTCAGGCATGAATCGGTTTTTGATCAAGTCGAGGGGTCTTCTTCAGGGGGTGCTCAATGTCGCCTTGCCATCGGACATCCACGAGAGAGAGTCCTGCTCGTCTGCGAATGGCAGCACCTTAGGCTGCCGATCGTCGTTGGCGCCCAGTTGCCTTCGAAGAACATGCCTCACCGGCCCGGCGCCAGCAGAGCGCTGCCGCATGGCAAAGGGCTGGTTCGAGGCCGTTGCACCCGCACTGGCAGAAGTCGTGGGAAACGGCCGCCGTGCCTGCAATAGGCACAACTGCTCTTCGAAGACGCGTCCAGAGCCTGCTCAAACAGGAGACCAAACTAACTAGTTGATTCCACGTCGACGAAGTTTAAGCTTAGGGAACAGCGTCGTCGGAGGGCACCATGCGACTCAGATCGGCAGTTGCTGTTATGCTCGTATTCGCTCTGGGCTCACCCGGAACGACACAGGTGGACGTGCTACCGTGTGAGGTCACCCCGATCCATGCTACACCACACCACTTGGTTCAACATGTCGTTGTTCCAAGGCAAGAACTCGGCCGCTCTCAGATTTTTGACATAAGCCGATTGGAGGACGGGCACCCAAGCTTGTTCTTTAAGCGCGGCGGCAACATTCTGTTGGAAACGGAGGACGGCGCACTCAGGCAGATCGTCAACCGGGACACGATCCGCCCGGAACAGTTGAGCGCGGACCAAACCTTGCTGCGGGTCACGCTGGGTGAGACCTCTACAACCCGCCCGGTTGAAAACGACACCGAGCACAAGGCAAGCGTTAGCGGGGCAATCAGACCCGTAGCCTTAGTGCCGAATGACCATCCTTTCACACGATTTCCGCCGAGTCAGCTCTGGCCGGGTCGTTCGCCGCTGCCGCGCCCCGGCGCCATGCCGGAAGGACAGGTGATTGGAGACTTCGACGGGGTGCCCGTGCAGCCGCCTCCTCCGGTAGGCGGGCAGCCTCCTGTGGTGGGCACGCAGATCCCCGCCACCCCGGCCCAGCTGGAACGCGAGAATGGCGCGATCAGCACTAGCGGTGCCCCCAATGCAGTTGTGGCTATCTACTTTCGCGACGGCGAGATGGTTCGCTCCTGCAATGGTGTTCAGATCGGGCGTGGCTTGATCCTGACAAATCTCCATTGCGCAACACAATCGACCAATCATCACGTCGTCCATTTCGGAGAGCTGAAGCTCATTCGCGACACGCTCCTACAGGGGACGCCTGTCAGCGGGAGCGTCAGATGTCGTGCGCGAGTCGTCAGTCCGCCCCCTTCAAGCACTCGCCTCGACATTGCGGTGCTCAAGATCTCAGCAGATCAATTGCCAGCGCCATTCTCCTCGGCGATCCTCCCGCTGGACGATGGATCGTACTTGGCACAGCCTGGCGACCAGGATTTTCAAGCATGGCAGATCCAGTACTGGTTCGATGCCGTGAGTGCACGCCTGTATCAGAAATTCGCCATGCCGCCCCCGCAATGTAGGGTAAAGCGGCACTCACCGATGCAGCCGACTACATCGCAGTATTGTAACGCAACACCCGAGGAGCGGAGCAAGGGGATCGATCCATCGGGGATATCTCACGTTTGCGACGCGGAGAGTGGGTCGAGCGGCTCGCCTCTGCTTGATACCCAAGGACAGAAGATCATTGCGCTTCATCGAAGCGCCGGCGGCCTTCGTAACTGCGCGGTGCCAGCCGCAGCCATAAAGCAGAAGCTGGCCGAGTGGGGCTTACAACCTATCTGAATCAGGGGGAGAGGCTTAAAGTGAAACATGCATGTTACTTAGCCTGTGCCGCACTCGTTCTGTCTGGGTGCGGTTCTGCCGTCTACCGACCGGCTGCAGCGTCTCTAGGAAAGTCCTTCGAGACGATGAACACGTCGCTTACGTCTTCGCTGGGCGACTACCCGAACCAGCTCAGGGGAGCGATGCTCGATGCAGTCGGCGGGGACTTTAGCGACATTTCCGGGGACTCTGCCGCTTTACTCTGCGCGCCCATTTATCAATCAGTCAAGACGGCCCAGCTGGCACAGGAACTCGGAGTATCAGCCGCGGCCTTGCAGACAGTCGCGGGAGAGAGCCCTACCGGGTTTTCCGAATTGGCCGCTTCAACGATCGTGGGGTACAGCATTGGCTCCGGTGGTCTCGATCCAAAAGACGCCGCGAGTGCCGCTCGGATGAGCTGCCGAACAGACGCACGGAACTTTACGCAGGCGAGGGACGCTTTTGTCTCACAGTCCCAACAAGAGTTCGCCGGTCAACTTGCTGGACTGATCGCGCTCTGGGACTTGGTGAAGCCTGTCGCGACTGGTGTGCTGGGTATTGTAGATCAGCAGCAGCGTGAGCGGGCGATCGTCGCGTACCTTCGCGGGAATGGTGAACGACTGAAGAGCAACATTGCCGAGCTACGAACCTTCGCACAGCGGAAGTCGGACTACGAGCGGGCAGCAGCTGCCCACCAGTTTGACGCTGTGCTCCGTCCGGCTCTGGCAGACAATCTTCTGGAAGAGGTAGAGAAAGAAAAGGTATTGGAAGCGGCCGAGGTCTACGACACGCTCCGATCGCAAGACCCGACGCTCGCCTATACAGACGTTGATAAAGCAATCACCCGACTGCAGAACGTGACGAGTGGGAAATACTCGAAGGAAGATCTCACAGCCGCAATCTCAAGCCTCGGAGGCGCGATCGCCGCTTTCGGGAGCGTGACCGATAACATCACAAAGCTGGAAGCCGGCGGAGAGAATAACGAAGCCCTCAAAAAGGCAGTCGCCAAGATTCGTGGGAAAAATTAGTTCAAATGAGGGGCGGCCCTCTGGCCGCTCCTCGACGTCGAGCTATACGTAGCCTTTTCGTTGCTTGAATAGGGTGCGCTAACGGAGACGCTGCTGGCGGGGCCCCTTATGAAGGCTGATCGCCCACCGCTCGCCAAAAGGTGCCGAGCCCCCTCTGCCGGCTAACGGAAAGAAGGAAGCGAGCGGTCCGCGGCTAGTTCGGGAAGTCTCCGAGATGCTCCTCCTATAGCCGCTATGAGCTTGGACCGAGGCCAAACCCGCTCGTGACGCGATGTGCGTCAGCATGGACGGCCCGGTCTGCTTTCCTTTGATCGTGCCCAAGAGCGGACCTTCTTCTTCCGGCCCAATAGCGGACCTAAATGGGCGGCCTATCCAACCTACATATCGGCGAGGGCGCGATTGGAGGCGCCAAGGCATGCCACTGCGTTCCATCAAAGCCGGAAATAATTGTGGGACGAAATGTGGGGGTGAATTCGCCCTCATCGTCGAAAGTGGCGGAAATCTGCCGATTTCCGCTTGACGATGGTGACCCCTACGGAAGAGGTTCAGGGCTCGCCGACCATTGTCGGCTCCCTCCGGCTCAGACTCCAGGGAAGCGGAGATCAAACAGCAGCCTCAACACGCTTTCGACCAGCTTGCGGTAATCGGCGATTTGCCGATCGTTGATCGGGATGGTCGTGCGCTCGTGGATGAGCTTGTTGCGCAAGGCATAGAAGAAGTCCGCCTGGGCAACCATGGTCGGCGTGAACTTGGGCACTTTTGCCTGCACCTCTTTTACGACTGTCGTGCGCTGGCTGAGGATTTCCTTGATGTGCTTGTCGGTGTAGACGTTTGGCGGAAACGCCGCTTTGTTGGTGACAATATACTCCTTCAGCGCGATCTCGAAATTGCTGTCGAGCAGAATCAGCGCCGCGCGATTCCGTGTTTCGACCTTCACGCGTGACAGCGCGTCGACCATGATCATCGCATCCACGAGTCCAACGGTGACCTGATTGGCTTCCATCTTTTTGGCATTAAGCTGGCGAGCCTGTTCGAGATACGATGCGCGCCGCCCACGGGGCAGCTTCGGCAGTATGAGCTTGTGTCCGGCAGCGACTTCCGTCGGATCAATTTCCTCGATCTCTCCAACCGGATGGGCGAAGACCTCTTCGTCCCAGCTGTTCTTCAGGCGGCGAGACAATTTGCTGTAGTAGGTGACGAGGGCGATCACGTTCGTCCGAAGCTGCATGAAGGACGGGTGGGCGATGTTTACGTCGCTCTTGCTGCTGTTCCACGGCATCAGCTCGGCGTTCCCGACCAAGCTGACGATCACCCGGCATAGCGAAGCATCGGGGTGCGGAACGCCCGCCTCTCCCGTCACGTAGTAGCCGACGTCGCGCTCACGCATCTCCTTCACGATCAGGCGATCGTTGCAGTAGATATAGACGCCGTAGTTCTCGGCTTCCGCGTCGCGATCGCCGATCAGACCGGCGCCCATCGTCACCTGAAGCTCACGTTCGCCATCCGGCTTGATCGAGAAGGTCAGCGTCCGCGGCAGGTAATCGGGAGGGTAGGACCACACCTCGAATGACTTGCCCACGACAGGCTCCCCGTTCAGCGCCATCTGGCAATTCCCGCTCAGGAACCGCCCATAAGTTTCGCCGAGCCGCGCGCCGATCCACGCCACATCGCCGGCGCTAAAGGGCTGCCGCAGCTTCGATATCTCAACGATAGTGCATCCTGGGCCGATCGCGGCGCAGTCCACATAGTCGATGTCCCAGCTGTCCCGCTGCAGCCATTCGTCGTCGATCTGGATTTTATAGCTCTGCTCCTTCTTGTGGCGCGTGCGAATCTCAACCAGCTCGCCGAGCGCCACGCCGGCACGCTTTCCGCCGACGCCAAAGATCCCGATCAGGTTTTCGGTAACGATCTGGCGGCTCGCGCCGGGCGCGACCAGGAGGCGAAGGTCGCTCTCTTTGACCCCTCCGGCATTGTCCCTGACCTTGATGACCTGACGCGCAACATCCAGCTCGATTTCGATTTTCAGCGTCGCCTTGCGCTTGTTGGCCGCCCAGAAGTCGAGCGCGTTGTCCAGGAGCTCGCAGAGACCGGTCTGCAGATCATAGTCCGCGATCATACCGCGAAAGATGTGCTTCTCCGGCGTACCGTCGATGGTTCGGCTCGTTGCCATAATGCTCCCCGCGACACTATAATCGCAGCCTATTAGGCGGCGATTGGAAGGTCACGTTTTATCGACGGCCGACGATGTCCTCCCAACAGGTCGCCCTGTGGCCGCGACGACATTTACTTATCGAGTCTCAGATCTGATCAAAGCTCGGCAAGCTAGGAAGAATTTAATTTCCTGTAATGTCGGCAATCACGCTTTCGGTATCGAGGAAGGGCAGGTTTGCGAGGCTGATCGAATACTTTATCGTAAGAATACCAGGCGGAAGCGTGAACGCCGGCGGAAGCCGTGGGAACTCGTCATCGACTTCAAACAGCTGCGCGTCGCGAAGGTTGAAATGAATGAGCTCCGGCGACCTGCGCATCTCATCGGACCAGTCCATACCGTCGAGCCGGGTCAGGAAACCATCGATAGATGCGCGATCGCTTCTAACCTCGTCCAGGATGGTGTCGACCAGGGTGGCCAGGGACTGGGCACCTCCGGACGACTCCTCCAGCTGGACCGACGCAAAGATTAGCCGCCTTCCTTCCGGCACCGCTAGCTGGTCGACACGCGAAATCTCATGTTCGTGGCGGCTTCGCGTCGTTGCCTTCACCTCCATGTGAAGACGCTGACCGGTGAAATCATGGCGCTCGCGATCGGGCCCGCTCCAAAAATGTACTGCCTCAGGTCCCAGGGCGGGCAGCCACAGCGCCCTGAGCATGAGCAGCTCGCCCGCCAACCCGATCTGCACCGACCGAGACATGGGCTGGCGCAGAGGACGCCATGCAGACTGCCAGCCCCGGACGATATTGATAGCTGCCGCCCATGGCTCGCGCTCTTCGGTCACGATGGCGGTCATTACCTGCCCACAGAGCGTCGCGAACATCGCCTGATGAGCAGCCGGCGAACAGAGATCCAGGCAGGCCCCGTCGCCGAGGCGCCCCGCCCGAAGCCTGAGACCGTTAAAATCTGGCGGCAGCTCGCGCGTAGGTAACCCCGCCGTCGGCACCAGCAGATGCAGGTCGCCTCCAGCGTCAACCGCGAGCCTAAGCGAGGTGGCCGCACCTTCGATCACGACCGGCGCCGAGGCGACCTGGTCTTCTCCGGTGGGACGGCTTGCCCGCAGCGTACGCCAGCTTTCCAGCAGCTCCTCGTTCGTCATGCGCTAACGCCGCGGTTGACGATAGCGCTCGAATTCCCGTCGGACGTGAAGGGCAGACTGAGGGCCGCTCCGATTACTGCGTCCACGCCCCGGACATCAAGGGCCGTCGGGTTGAGCGGATAGAGAAGAAGCAAGCCCTGGGTTGCGGGCCGCGCCCGGCGCATGCCCTCCGTGTCGAAAGTGCCCGTCGCCCGCCGGAAAGCAGCTGAGCCGCCGGCAAGGTCGACGCCCTCATGCCTCGGATCGATCAGAATGCCGATACCGTCGCTGCTGGTGCGGGAGCGAGTGACCAGCTCCACCTCGGCTCCGCCGATTGACACGTGTGGACCACCTGCGGCGCCCGCCAGCAGGACCGACCAGTCGAGGAGTTCCCCCTCGGCGACGCGTCGCATGATCCAATCCGCGATCGCATCACCCCGCATCGCGATTGTATCGGGATGCGTCTGATAAGTCCGGAGGAAGTCACAGACGACTTCTGGCGGAATGTCACGGAAGAGTGTGCCTCCAGTAACCGACCTTCCGGCACCAGCCATGGCGACTAGTCTGTCAGCGAGCACACGATTGGCCTGGAGCGCCGAGCCATCGTGGAGCGGCAGGATCACCGTCTGTGGATGCTCGCCTGACCAGGACTCGCGCACCATATCTGCCATGCCGGCCTTGTTGCGGGCGGTGAGGAGCAGGCCGCTGTGCGCTCGCAGCCGGATCGCCATTTCTGATGGCCTTCGGCCAGCCCGATAGAGCGCCTGCAGGCTGTCTCTCAGGGATTGCTCAACCAGGGCAAGCTCGGTGAACCACTGCGCGATGCCGTCCGTGGTCCAGATGCGGATCAAATCCTCATAGCCAGTGCGGAATCCATGCCACCTACCCATCTGCAGCAGCGTGTCCGCC
The DNA here is from genome assembly GCA_934539295.1 of uncultured Allosphingosinicella sp. Classification (GTDB taxonomy): domain Bacteria; phylum Pseudomonadota; class Alphaproteobacteria; order Sphingomonadales; family Sphingomonadaceae; genus Allosphingosinicella. The sequence goes on along the minus strand of CAKTCN010000012.1, from coordinate 22,877 downwards.
ATTGTCGCGGTGCGGAGGAAATACGAGATGGTGAGGCCTTCAAGGGTCAGGCCGCGAGACAGTCGATTGCCACCAACTGCTACCAGATGCCGGCCCCCCCGGTTCGGATAGTCAAGGTTTTCGCCGGTCGCACTGTTCAGCTCTACGATATCCAGCCGATCGAGCACCTCGATTGCTCCGACGATCACCGCGCCCGGGGCCTCTGGAAGATCGACACCGCGGAAGTGGCTCTCTAGGGCGTCGGTAAAAAGCGGCCTCAAATCGTGGCCCTGGCGCAGCGCCTCAAGCCAGTAGTTCCTCTGATGGCGGATCGCCGCGCCGATCAGCGCCTGGTCCTCAACGCGTGCGCTGACGTGGACCAGCATCGTGTGGCTCCCCAGGTCCTCGCTCGAGCGAAGCTCGCGGATTGCCCCGGCGATGCAGAAAGCGAGAAGAGCTTCAGCGAGGGAATCGGGCAGCAGTTCAGGGTGAGGGTTGGCCACGATCGGGGCGGAGGTCCGGCGTCGCGCCGCGCGGCGCAACGCACCCACGTCATCATCGGGAACGCGCCTGAACACGTCTCGTCCCTGGGCCGAGACGCCAAAAAGCTCCTCCGTGCCCGTGTACCCTTCGGGCCGCGGCAGCTGGAGCACAAAGTCGCGAGGGAAGAGGTCCTCTCCGACGACACGGTCCATCGCATCGGGGTCGATCAGGATGTTGGCAAAGGGGGTTGCCGTATACGCGACATAGGCAACTTGGGGGACTCGCCCGAGAATGGAACGAATGAGGGCATTGGTCGCGGTGGGACCACTCTGGCTGTGAACCGGTGCCGCCCGATCAGCGTCGTCATCGAGCGCGGCGTCGGGCGTACGGTTGCCGCGCGTATTGATCGAAGCCTGGTCGGCCTCGTCGTCGATAATGAGCGCCGGAACGCCCGCCAGTCTGGGACCGGCCGCTTCCAACCATGCGTCGAGGCGCCGGAGGACTGGCACGATCTTCTTGGCCACGATCAGGAAGCACCCACCATGATCGAGCACCCTGGCGCCAGGGTCCCTGAAATCTTCGAATTCGCTGGTGAGCAGGGTCCATCGCGGGCTGTCGCCGATCAGCTCTCGCTCCAGGCGCGCCTGGGTCTGGTTGCGCAGCGAATCGTGAATGCCCGACAGGATAATGACTAGGCGATAGCCGGCATCCACCGCACGCGCGGCTACAGCGGTATAGTTCGCCGTCTTGCCGCTCTGGACGTAGCCGACCACGAGCCCTCGGCCCTGGAAGGGCACCCGCTCGCGAGGATCAGGAAGCTGTCGCAGGACCCGCGCAGATTCGGAGGCGAGGCTGGCAACCTGGGCGGGCTGCCAGCTGCCTCCCGCGAGAAGTAGGCGTTCGAGCTTTCGCCAGGATCCACCCTCGACAGGCGGGAGGTCGTCGGTCCAGTTCCGGCGCAACGGCCGCAATTCCTGTACCTGGACGGTGCTCATCCTTCGTTCGCCCGATCGACAAGTGCCTGCTGGACGTCCAACTCATCGAGATCGCTTAGGAAGGATGCGAGCGCTTCCGTCGCCGCGGGATTGCCTTCGATTGCGCGGCAAAGCTCCGCCAGTGCTTGGTTCACGGTGCTGACCTGAAGGCTGCGGTCGCCGGTCATTCCAGTCGTCACCTTCCAGGCGAACTTGCCCGTTGTGACGGGCCGCACGACGATGGGTGGCGGAGGGGTCGGGTCCGGCACCGGCGCAGGCGTCGGAGCCGGCGTCGGTACGGAATCGCCAGGTCCTGGCTGTGGTGGTGGCGTGAAGACCGGGGGAGTTCCGGGTCCAGGTGAAGGAGGCGACGGTGGTGGAGTCGGCTGCGGGGGCTGCCTCCTTGCCCTGCTGAATTTTGCTTGGCTCGCCTTTCGGACATCATCTGCCAGCGGCTTGATGCGAGACTGGAGATACCCGGGGAGGCGGACCGACTGTTTGGAGATCTCGATCTGGAATGCCTCGTCGAGTGCCGGATCGAAATCCACGAGCACCCGGGCGAGTTTCGTCTTTTCGTCGTTGGTCGCCCAGAGGTCGTGCCAGCCACCCCATTTGATCAGGCGATCGTTCCGATAAATAAAGAGGCCCTGGGTATCGTTACGCCTGCCCCAGTAGCCGATCTTGTCCGCGGCTGCCTGCCAGCCATCGCCGTGGTGCGTGCGCAGCTCGTCCTCTGACGGCAGGACGATCGGCTGGACCTTTACGTCCGCAGTGCCACTCTCATGCGGGACCTTCAGGGTCTTGGTATCGTGGAATTCAGTGAGCGGGTGGCTCGCGGGACCGTTGCTGTCGACAGGAATACCATTGATCAGGATCGAAACCGGCGCGCGACCCCGCGCTTCTCCATCCAGGAACCGGTGAAAGACAAGCCCCAGGTGCCGGCTCAGCTCCTGGATCTCGGCGACGTGCGGGGGCACGCCCTTGATCGAAGGAGCCGACGTCGGAGTTTTCATGCGCTTCCAGAGCACCGCGGTCCCGTGCTCCCCCAGGTCGGTGACCGCCGCTTCCCAGGGCTCCAGCGGACTCTCGTCGACTTCCCAGTCGGCCATATCGTCGCGATCCCAGCCGAGATGCGTGAGCGGTCCGCCCTGCTGGCGCGTCACGACCGTAAAGGCCCGCGCCTGTGACCAGGACGCACCCTTGAGGCCGTATCCATATTTTCCGAGGCTGCGGCTGTCATATTCGGCCTCGCCGCCGATACGCATCGCCTCGTCGAGCTGGCTGGCGCTCATCCCCACGCCGTTGTCGCGAATCGCCAGCCACCGGCCGTTGCCGCTGTTGGGAGGATCGAACGTGATATTGATTTCGGTCGCCCCGGCCGCGATCGAATTGTCCACGATATCGGCGACCGCGCTGATGAAGCTATGCCCGGCATCACCCAGCATGTTCGCGAGGCGCGCCGGCCCCGGCGGAAGCTTCTTGCGGCCCGGCGAGCGCCTCGTCTCGTTCTGTGGCTGGTCCTGTGTATCCATTGTTTTGGTCTCGCGCTTTTCGGAGTAGCTGCTGTCAATCTGACTGAACATGTCGGGCCGCGCCGTGGCCAGAAGTCGCACCATGCGCGGCGCCTCCTCGAGCTCCAGCGCGATCATGCCAGCCCGTGTAAGGCCCGACGTCGAGCCGTCGGAGAGCACGGCCAGCGCGGCTGCATCCTCTCGAGGAAACACGACCCAGCTGCCGGTCGCGGGAACGCTACCGGCGTCGATTTCCATCGCGAAAAGGCATTCAGGCTCGACGAAAGCGTAGAACAGGTCGATCGGGCAATTACCTTCAAGCCGCCAATTCTTGCCCTGCCGCTTAAGCGAATGTTCGAGGCGGCGCGGCCCGGCGTCGGTATCGTAGAGCAGGTTGAGCGCGATCCGGTCGGTGTCCGAAGCACTCGGGAAGACCCGATCAACGACATCACCGTCGAAGTTTACGGCCCGTTGGCGCGATACCTCACGACCGCTGCGGCGGTAAGCGTGGAACATGCCCAGTTCGCTATGCTGCAGCTGCCTGAGCAACAGAAACTTCAATTCGCCCCTCCCCCGCCGCGGCGTCGGCCGAAGCTGATGTCAGCATAGACCGAACAAGACAAATGCAACAATGGATCTGCACGGAACCCGATACATGTCTGTGTTTTCGGCTGTTAATCAAAGGCCCACCGCGCTAGGCAAGTGCTATCCGCGCGCCGCGTCAGGCCCTTTATTCGGCCCTCGGGGTGGGCCAGAACGTCCTCGGGCGGATACAGCTGGGAGAGGCGGCGTTGGCGGCGAGCGATACTATCCTTGCGGAGGGCGGGCTGACCGATTTTCGCCTGGAGGTTCTCAGCGATGAAGACCTGATACGGCTCCGCGCCCGGGTGCACCGCGAAATGAAGCGGCGCAAACTGCCTGTGACAGTCGGAGGGACCGCTGAGCAGCTAGCGATCCGATATTTCAATAGCACTCCGGACTGTCCCAATCTGCAGGAAGCACCACCTAACACCTCCAACGTCGATGCGCTGTCTCGTAAGGGCGAGCGCTATTCGATCAAGGCCATCCAGACCGGCCGCAAGACGGGCACCGTGTATCCTGACCGGGGCAACCCCGAAAAGCAGCTCTTCGAGTATCTCCTCGTCGTGCGCATGGACGAGGAGTGGGGGCTGGATGCGATCTATGAGTTCGACTGGCCGCTCTTCGTGAAACTTCGCAGCTGGGATATTCGAATGAACGCCTGGTATGTTGGTGGATCTGCCCGTACGCTGGCTCAGGCTCGAGTGTATCTGCCCTGACGCTCGGGGAGGATGGTGAAGGTACGGGCAGGAGGGTTTGATGTCGTACTGCCTTTCGACCGGCGATCCGCGCTGCCGTGCAAGGTCGGCTCGATTGCCTTCCCGCGAGCTGGAAAGCGGCTGCCGTGGCTGAGACCGACCCGTCCGTCCTGAGTCGGATTGAGCGACTTCGCCAGGGCGGCCGCCCGCGCGTGCTGGACCTGTTTTCGGGATGCGGCGGCATCTCGCTCGGCTTTCACGCTGCGGGTTTTGAAATCGCGGCATCGGTCGAGTTCGATCGGGACGCGGCCGCATCGCATGGCGCCAATTTCCATCCGGGTGACCCGCGCCATGCGCGGGCCAGGGACATCACGCGGCTCTCGCCGGAGGCGCTCGCGGAAGAACTCGACCTCGGCCCAGTTGATTCCGCCATCGACGTGCTGGTCGGCGGACCTCCGTGCCAAGCATTTGCCCGGGTGGGTCGCTCGAAGCTTCGCGAGGTGGCAGAGCACCCCGAGGCGTTCCGCATGGACCCGAGGGCTCGTCTCTACCTCGACTATCTGGCCTACGTCCGTGCAATGCGGCCCCTCGCCCTGGTCATGGAAAACGTCCCGGACGTCCTGAACCACGCCGGGCAGAACGTCGCTGAGGAGACCCGCGATTTTCTCGAGTCACTTGGCTATGTGGCGCGGTATACGCTGCTCAACGCCGCCTTCTACGGCGTTCCCCAGATGCGGGAGCGCATGATCCTGATCGCCGTGCGGCGAGAGCTCCAGGTTGAGGTAAGCTTTCCGAAGCCTACCCATTTCATGGAGCTGCCGGCGGGCTACTCGGGCAGTCGGCAGGTCGCGCTCAAGCTTTTGAAGCGCGATCTTCTCGGCGGAGACCTGGGCTATGTTGCCGCCGAGGTCCCGCTTGGGGATCTGGCCCCCGCGATCACAGCCTCAGACGCGCTCGAGGACCTGCCGGCCATATCGGAGCACCTGCGTGGCGAACTCCGCCGCGGTACTCGCCGCTTCGATCGGCTTTTTGTCTACCGCGAGGGCGAACCCGCCGGCTACGCAAAGACGATGCGTGAATGGCCGAGCTTCGAGAACAACGAGGGCATTTGGGATCACGTAATCCGTTACCTGCCACGGGATTGGAAGCTGTTCGCTCGCCTCCGCCCTGGAGACCAGTATCCGGAGGCGCATGCGGCAGCCGTGCGCATGTTCGAAGAAGAGCTCGCCCGCATCCGGGCTGAAAGCGGTTCGCCTGTCCGCACCGGGTCAGCTGCATGGGAGGCATTGCGTGCCTCGATCGTGCCGCCCTACGACACGACGAAATTTCCAAACAAGTGGCGCAAGATGGAGCCTGATCTACCAGCTCGCACCCTCATGGCCCATCTGGGCAAAGACAGCTACAGTCACATCCACTACGACAGCGCGCAGGCGAGGACGATCTCCGTTCGCGAAGCAGCCCGTCTCCAGTCGTTTCCCGATGGCTTCGTCTTCAAGGGTGCCATGAACGCGGCGTTCCGCCAGATCGGTAACGCCGTGCCTCCTATCCTCGCGAAGGCAGTCGCTCAGGAGGTCGGCAACATGCTCGCCTCCGCAACGGGTCGGGAACTCAGCGCCCCGGTGGAATTGGCGGCCTGACAACTTTGAGGCGTCAGGCAACTCAGCCGGACCCGCTGACCCTCGATCAGCGCAAGCGCAACATGGCGCGAATCCGGTCCCGGGACACCAAGCCTGAGATGCTCGTACGTAGGGGGCTTCACGCGCGAGGGTTGCGATACCGCCTGCACGCTCGAAGTTTGCCCGGCACGCCCGATCTTGTCTTTCCAAAGGCCCGAGCGGTTATCTTCGTCCATGGCTGCTTTTGGCACGGGCACGAGTGTCCGCTTGGAGTCCGACCACGCAACAATGCTGAATTCTGGGAGAGCAAAATTGCTCGCAACCGAGAGCGAGATGACGCGGCTCTTGCCGAGCTGGTCAGGTCCGGGTGGCGTATCGCGGTTCTCTGGGAGTGCGCCCTGCGCGGTAGAGGAAGGCGGCCGCTCGATGCCGTGCTGGATGAGCTGGAAGAGTTCTCGCGAATAAACGGCCCTTTGCACATTATTGTGGCAGGCCGTATCTGACGGTCCCGTTCCGAGGACCGTTCGCTCCAAGGAGTCGCCAGGACGAGCTCATAGGGTCCATTCAATTTTATCTGATTCGTATGGATGCATAACGAGCGGCCCGTTACGGACGCAGTGGCCCGTGTGGCAGAATGGACTAAATAATTTTAAGCCATGTTGGTACGAACGTTGGTATTTCGGGCTAGGTCTAAGTAAAATTTGACCTCATATCAGCTGTTTGAGTGCATGGTCACAGTCCTCTTCTGGCACCATTCTCCCCTAAGGCTTAGAAAGCCTAGGGTTTGGCGGAAATCCTAGGATTTTTACGAGCGTCTAGTACAAAGGTACGAGGACGACAGCCAATGTGTTCATACCTCCATCGCGCTCCTAACGGGGTCTATTATTTCCGCATGGGGATACCTGCGGACCTGCGCCCCTTCATGGCTGGCAAGCGGGAGATTAAGCGATCCTTGGGCCTAAAGGACCGGGAAGCGGCTAAGGCCCTTATCCCCGATATGACCAAGACGGCCCATGCTCTGCTCAAGCAAGCTGAGCGGGATAAGGCCGCTGCGATGCCAGCCCCCGTCATTCCTCCTAAGCCTGCATCCCAGATCGAACGGGAGCGGAAGCGGTGGGAAGCTGACCAGCTACAGGCCGAGCTAGTGGCCGATGACCTGCTTGCATCCGATAGCGAGATAGAGCGGCTAGAGCCGGTCATGGACGCATTGGCAGCGGGGATAGAGACTGACGCCTCCCCGGCTGACGTGGCTAGGGCTGGAAGGCTGCTAGTCGGACATGAGCGGGAGAATGCCGGGGCGCTGATCGCATCGATGCAAGCTCGCTACGGAAAGACTGCCCGCGCATCGGAAGGCCAAAATCAAGCCGTTGAGTACAGCCCCGATGCCAAGGCCAGCGAGGGCAAAGGCAAATACCTAGATACAGATATCCTCGACGGGTGGGCCGCTGAGCGTAAGCCGTCGCCCCGTGGCAGGGATGCCTATTGGCGGGATGCCAAGCTGTTCAATTCCATGATGGGCCGTAAGTCCGTCGAGCTAATCACCAAGGCCGATGTGATGGCCTACAAGCGCAAGCTGATAGCGGACCCTGCCCGGTCACAGGTGAATGTACGGGATCGGCTGGCCTACCTGCGGACCCTGCTAGAGTGGGCTGCTCAGGAGGATATCGTACCCGTTAACGTAGCCCGTGACGTTAAGATGGCAGTCACTGAGCGGGGGGAGAAACGTAAGGACTTCTCTACCGATGACCTCAATGCCCTGTTCGCTGGCCCGGTTCATGCCAAGGGCGAGCGGCCTAAGGGCGGATATGGCGAGGCTGTCTATTGGCTGCCCCTCCTAGCCCTGTTCATGGGTGCGCGCCGGGAAGAGATTGGGCAGTTACGGGTGCAGGACGTGAAGCCCGTTGCCTACATAGACGATGACGATAAGCGGCAAGAGGTATGGTGTATCGACATTACGGATACGCCAGATGATGATGCCTTGCCTAATCAGATCAAGAATGAGGCAAGCAATAGGCTTGTACCGCTGCATCCCAAGATAATCGAGCTAGGGTTCATCGACTATGTGCAAAAACTACCAGATCAGACAGGCCGCGTATTCCCCGGCTTGAAGGCCGTAGGCATTGGGAAGAAGCTAACCGACAAGGTAGGCCAGTGGTTCAGCCGCTATAAGCAAGATTGCGGGATCGAGGATAAGGCCAAGGTCTTTCACTCATTCCGCCATACATGGAAAACCCATGCTGTAGATGCCGGTATCCCTGAGCGGGTATGCCGACAGTTCCAAGGGCATGAGGGTAGAGACGCTGCCGATAAGTACGGGGCTGCTCCATCTATGCGCGTAATGGTAGCGGCTATTGCATCTTATCGGGTGCCGGGGCTAGTTACTCCAGATAAACAATAGGATATGTCCGATGGCCTACATAGTTACATGGAAGAAGCAGCCGGGACATGTAGTTGTCAACACCGAACGGTTTGATGATTTGCATGATGCCCTTGCCGACGCCAAGATTTACATGCCCCGCCCATATCCGATCGAGATTACCGTTACGGATGACCAAGGCAACGAATACTATAGCGGCGTCACCGGTTCATCTGGCGAGGATTGAAAGCCTGAACATACAGATACCCGAAACTGCCCCAGAGCCGCCCGTGTGGAGCGATTTGGATGCGGTCGGGTATCTGTAGGCCGGGATGAGCTATCGCCTTTCAACGGTCGCCCTAGGCAGAATTTCAGGCATTCGGGCCGAGCGGTACGCCAGCCTCACGGCGGGCAGCTTCCCCGGTCGGGGCAACTCGGATGCCATATTCCGTCTGCATGTAGCCCACGTCCCCTAGCGGGGTGCCATGAGAGCGCCGTGCAGCTTCCCCGGTCTTTGCCACCGTGATCCCGGTCGGACCCTGCCCGCCCTTGAAGGGATCATAGCCGGTCATACTCTGCCCCACCTGAGGGCCGGTAGAAGCCTGATTGACGAGGGTATAGCCGGTTGGACCCTGCACCCACTGCGGACCCGTTGCCGGGGCCTGTGCGGCGACTGAGGGAGCCTGAGCGGCAGGGCTGGGAAGACCATTGAACCCGAACGAGCTATTGGCCGTCTGACCCGGTGCCAGCGTAGTGGCGTCGGGAACATCGGGGGTTTCGGCAAAGGCTTGGGCCGTGCTGCCAAGCGCATCATCGATAGTCCAATTGGCTGCATCAGCCTCGGATACTTCGCCCTTGCTGATAGCCAGCGCCTTGGCATCCTCAAGGATCATAGGGGCAAGGCTATCAAGGTGACTGTCATCGCCACTGTTATTGTAGTCAGTCAGCGCCTTGTCATACAGAGCTACCGTAGCATCGTCGCTATGATGGATCAGATCGACGGCAGTATGCAGGGTGTCACCCATAGCAGGATTGCGGGCAATGAAGCCGTCAATAGCGGTCTTATAGGCAATGTTGGCAGGATAGCCCTTAGCCAATTCAGCCGTTGCGGCTTGCTGTACAGTGCGGGGATTGTGACCGTGTACGGCGATCAGGGATAGAGCCGCCTTGACCTTGATGGCCTGACGGGGAGTTAGTGCGGTCATGTGGTTTCCTTGAGCATATCGAGAATGTGGGGCTTTGCCGGTTTGGCAGCGGGGACCGGATCAACTTCGCCAAGGGTCGGGATAGGCGGGATGATCCCCTTACGGACGGCGGCGGCGAGGTACTGAAAGGCAAACTTGCAATCATCGGCCCTGAGGTACGGACGGCCAGCAGCTTCCCACAGCGCATGAATGTCCCCGGCCATGCGGCGGGCTATGCCTTGGGCATCCTGTGGCAGGTCGTAGAGTGGCGGCGGGGCATTACTGGTCAGCTTAGGCCAGCCCGCCTCATGCTCTAGGGCCTGCCTTGTCAGCAGCACGGACAAGTTACCGGCTTCGACCGGGATACAGGCGGCGGCTAGGGGAGCATCGGCCTTCATCAGCCATGTAGCGACGGCGGTATATTCTACATGGACCTTAGCGGCATCGGCATACTGGCCTGCCCGGTTCATCAGATCATCTAGCGTTACAGGGATCAGACGAACCTTGGGGATATAGTCAGACCGGGGACGGCTAGGCGCTTGCCCGCCGCCCCGATCATCCCAGCTATCGCCAGCCATTACGCCGCTACAGCATCCCGGAAATAGCCACGGGCCTTGCCCTGCATGTAGAGTGAGAACGCTTCCTGAGGCTTACCCGGTGCCAGCGCCATGATAGACGCGGGAATGGCATGGGGCTTCACAGTCAGCAGGTATTCCCAAACATCATCAGCAAGGGCAGAGAAGCCATTGCAGGTATGCTCCTTAGGAACACTCGTCCGCTGCGACATATCCCAAGTCAACTGCTTGTAGTGGATGACGAATACCATATCGATCAGGCTGTTGTTCGGCTTCACCTCAACGCGGATATCAGAGAAGCGGCTAAGCCGTTGAGTACGGGCCTCCACCTGTTCGTCAGCGAGGGCGATAGCAAAGCGATCCTTAGCATCCTTCAATGCCTTATCGATCTCATTGGCCTTATTCATGGCAAGCTTGCCAAGAATATCGATATAGTTGTTTACCTTGAGCAATTCGGCGCTGAGCGTTTCAATGTCAGTGGCAATAGCGGCAAGGTTGTCTTTGTTGGTCATGGCTGTTCCTGTTCAGTTGAGTTATTAGCGGGGAGCGAAAACGCCAATCTTGAGCTTTTCTTGGCGGTAGGTATTCGGATTGCCCGTGTCGGCATCCAGTGCAGCCATCATATTGTTGACCCGATTAGGACGGGGACCGGGACGGCCACGGCGCAGGAAGTCGGGCAGTTCAATGCCAAGGGCTTCCAAGGCAAAGCGAACGCCAATGGTCACACGGCGATCAGTAGATGCGAGATAGACCGCTACCCGGTCATTATTGATGCGGTTCATATCAACAGTGATAATGGTCATGATTGATCCTTTGATTGATTGTGTACTGTCCAGGCAAAAGACACAGATGCCCCTCTTACGGATAAGCAAAGGCAAACGGGTATATTACGGCTATGGAAGGGATGCGCCTGCTAGCTACCAACTAGGGCAATGCTATAGCTAGCAGGCTGGCAATTGCTCAGGGCCGATGGGCATTGGATAGATGAGCAATGCGTATGTGGAGGAAGATGGCAGTCATTCCTCAGATAAGCTCAGGGTATGCATAGCGATCACCCCAACAGGAACGGGAATGGTAATAGCTATCTGAGCCTATCAGAAGAATGGTATTGTGCATGGGATGTACGGATGCAGACCGTAGAGTAGGATATACATATACTAGTATGATCCTAGTTAGATATATAGAAGCTGTATCCAGCGTCCCCCCTACCCCCCCAGAGCTTCCAAGATGGAGCTTACCCGCAATGCAGGTATGAGGATAATCGACTACATAGGTAATGCCCGAATGCCATAGCTACAGTTAGTGGGAAGCAAATACAGCCGCATGATCCTGAGTCAGATAATACGTCGCTTGTAGTGCCAGCGTCCGATACCGCATGTCATCCTGTTAAGATGGCACACCCCTTCGCCCTACGGCTAACCCTCGCGGGCTGTGGTATCTACAGTTATCGCACTGTCAGGCGTTCCCCGGCTAAACGGGCGTGGCGGTGATGAATGGTTCTATTTTCTAACGGTACTGAAAGGGACCGGACAGGAGCGCGATGATTGCTATTGCCTAACGGTCCCATAATCGGTCCCGTCCTAGTCGATCCTCTCACAGCCCCATACAGAGCCGCCACGGCATTCCGGCTAGGTCGATACCCTGAGCCTCCCATATCGAGTCTGACGGGCCGTTTCCGGGCGGATACGCGGGCCTGCCCGTCGCCTGTCCGGTATCAAGCCGGGGAGTGCAGCCGCATAACGTCACTGACGGACTGAGCCGCCCACTTCCCGCCCCTTGCTGTGATGATCCCACGGGCATTAAGCTCCCCGGCGATAGCCCTGAGACTGGTATGTCCATCGGCCTTAATCGCCTCAATGATCGGGGCAACATCGGTAGCGAACGCCAGAGCCTTTGCTTTGATCGCATCGACGGCGGCACCGTTCCCCTTGCTATCCCCGAACGCCTTAGCGCCCATCGGATTGCCTAGCTTGGTGCCACGGGCCTTAGCAGCGGCGAGGGCTTCCTTGGTCCGCTTACTGATCGCCTTGCGTTCGGCCTGAGCCATTGCTGCCATGATGTGAATGGTAAGCTCGTTAGCCTCAGGCATGTCAGCGGCAATGAACCTAGTACCGGCATCCTGTAGCTGAGCGAGGAAGGCGAGGTTACGGCTAAGACGATCCAGCTTGGCAATGACCAGCGTTGCCCCCGTCACCTTCGCATGATGCAGCGCTTTGGTAAGCTCAGGCCGGTCATCCCGCTTGCCACTCTCAACCTCGACGTATTCGCCAAGGGGCTGGCAGTGCCGTGATGCACAGAAGGCAGCGATAGCCGCTTGCTGAGCCTCTAGGCCCAAGCCGCTACGGCCCTGCTTCGCAGTCGATACACGGTAGTAGGTGACGGTCCGCATGGCATGATCCCTGTTGCCAAGCCTAGGTAGAACCGTTGTCCACAATTGTCAAACGCTCGGTAGCGTATTCTGGACAGTCTCGGACCAGCCATCATCCTGCTACTGTGACACGTCATGCAGGGATGGAGAAACACGCGCGATAATGCAGGTCGGGCAGGCGTGTCATAATCGTGGGACTGGGCAGGCCGGGTACGGGGGGAATGGATCGCTCAGAACTGTTTGATTGCCCCCTTGCATATCTCCATCATTTTCAGGCCGTAGCCGGATCGGTGTAGGTTACGACTCGACTTTGAAGAGGCTCGGCATAAGCTACCTCTCTTACCGGGGGAGGTATTGTGGCCGGATTTCAGATCGCGTTACCGCTAGTTCAATATGAGCTTGAAACTGAGGTCATCCACCAGCGGGTGAAGGATGGCTACGTGAACGCAACCGCTATGTGCAAAGCAGGCGGTAAGGCGTGGGCGGACTACAACCGCTTAGGCGTAACCCAAGCGTTTTATGGTGCGCTCGTGGCCGACATGGGGATTCCCATAACGGAATTGGTGCAGTCGGTTCGAGGCGGCGACCCGACGCTACAGGGAACATGGGTCCATCCTCAGGTCGCTATCAACCTAGCACAATGGCTTTCGCCGCAATTCGCAGTGAAAGTGACCAAGTGGATTATGGATTGGATGACCGGGAAGGTTCCCGGCGGCAATCTTCCGTATCATCTACGGCGCTACATGGCCAATATGACCAATGTTCCGAACGGTCATTTCTCTATGCTCAATGAAATGACAGTGGCGCTTATAGCCCCGCTAGAGCATCTTGGGTATGTTCTACCGGACAACATGGTCCCTGACATATCCGAAGGGCGTATGTTCTCTGGGTGGTTAAGAGAGAACGGCCACGACCCAGATAGTATGCCGACCTACATTCATCTGTACGAAGATGGGCGCGCAGTTAACGCTAGGGCATATCCAAACAGACTCTTAGCAGATTTCAGGCGTCATTTCGTTGAGGTCTGGATGGCCAAGCGAGCCTTGCCCTACTTCGGGGAGCGAGACAGAGCGGCTGTTCCACACATCGAACGGCTACTGCTGCTCCCCAATTATGCCGATGTGGCAGGGTTCATTGGAGACAAGTGATGGGACGCGCTAGGTCTATTGTCCTCGATACCAAGACATTCGCCAAGGCGGGCGACGCTCGCATCTTTTTCAGTGACATGCTCCAACGCTACTCACCGGGCGATCGAGTTAACGATGAAGATGCAGCGCACCTAAGGGCCTTGCTCCGCCGTCATGACGAGGAAGCCGACAAGGTGGGTTCAGGCATCTCCCACATGACCGTTGGGCCTGCGCCAGACTATTTCAATCAACAGTGCTTTTGGATCAATCGCACGGACGGCACTCGTATCGACTTCTCATACCAGCACTGCCTTGAGAAGAAGCCTTACGACTAGCATCAGCCGACGGGTTCGAGTCCCTGTTGAGGACTCAAATCGGCTAGCCCCTTGCCTCGGCTAGTACAAAAGCCTAATACAACGGTCTCGACGCTCTTTCAGAAAACCGCAGATTTCCGCCATTCTTGGTGCCAATCGTAAAATCCTCTTCTGGGCACCACTCTTTCAACGCATGGAAATGCCAGAGGGTCGTCGAGAGACGTCCTTAGAGAGGGTGCGCGGAGTTACTGAGGTGATCAGCGCAGACTATGCCGGTTTGCCGATTCCGATCATAAGTGGATTCATGAACCCGGCATCCCCTTAGAAGTAGATGTCGACATAGTCGGTCAGGCCGTCGCAGGCTTCCATGTCTTGGAGCCGCCAGTATCGCCGCTTTCCGGTTGCCTTAAAATTCAGCCTGCCTTGACGCACGCATTCGCGGCCGACGTCCGGCGCATCGATGATGACGATGCGGCCCACGAACGTGAACGTCTGCATATCGATCGATTCGATGTAGCCGCTGATCGTGACGACGCCTGAAGAACCGGGATCACGCTGCGATCCCGCAAGCGTGACCAGCCCGTCTTGCACCTCAACGCGAACATGGCCGCGCTGTGGTGTCTCGAAGCCGATCCATTGCAGCGTCATGCCGCTATTCGTCTGCAGGCGACGAAGTGCGCCGCTGTCGTTGACGGTCGTGTGCGGGCCGGGATGCGCCCCGATCAGCAGCATAGCGAGCGCCAGCAATTTCATCATGCCGCTATCGTTCTCCTTGGCGTTTCAGCAGCAGCACGGTGCCGTTGTGCCAGTTCATCACCAGCCTGTCGGTGGCGACAGGGAAGAAGGCGGAGCCTGCGGCGGGTTCCTGCGGGCCGAACATCTCTTCGGCGCCCTCGCACTCCCAGACGTGCATGGCACCGACATCATCCGGCGGGAGGCGGAATTTGGGCCATCCCGCCCGGAACGCCGGTGCGAATGCGCGGACGTGAACGGCCTCGACCACCACGTGGAAATAGGGCTCCGAACAGCCTGGCTCGACCTTGCCGTCCGCCCAGATCCATCCGAGCGCGGATTCGGTGAAGGACAAGGTGCGTCCGATCATGTCACGTCCGCTCGCAGGACCTGCCGCATCGACCACCTGCCACAGTCCCTGTACGCGTTCCGAAGCAATCTCCGAACCCTGCGTCTCGGTGCCCGGGGCGTTGTCGATACCGGGCAGCGTTGCCGATGGCGGCTCCACGCCCTCGCTTTGCTCCGGCATAGGCGCCGCCGCAACGGACTCGGCGCTTGCCGGCGGCAGAGCCGCATTCACCGCAGCTTCCTCGGTCGGACGCGGGGCTTCCGCACCGCAAGCGGCGATCGCCAGCAAAGCTGCAACCGCGGAAACGACCCGACCCGATGCAAAGAGCATCCCTGGAGCCGTCCGATCAGCGTGGGATGGGGAAGCGGTTGGCGGTGCTGACTGCCTGGTTGTACAGGCCGATCAGCCGCTGCTTGGCTGCCGCATCGCCATTCTTGTAATCGGAATAAAGGCCGGTCACCTGCGTCAGCTGATCCAATATCGATGCGTAGCTGATATCGTTGCCGAGATTCTTCAGCTTCGGCTGGTCGGCGCGCATCTGCTCGACCGCTTGCTGGAACGGCGCGAACAGCCGGTCCGCCGCGGCATCGTCGTCCCGCGCCAGCGCCGCGATCATCGGCGATCCTGCCTGAATGGCATTGGTCAGGCTGGCCTCGGCGACATGGCCGTCGGCACGAAGGCGGGCGATCAACGCCGCGTTGGCGCGCGCCTGGCTCTCGTCGAGCGCTGCGCCCATCGTCTTCAACGCCGTCAGCGCCTCGGCAAAGGCAGCCTTCAACTCGACGTCCAGCGCCTTTCCGCGCGCCAAGCCGTCGTTGCGATATGCGCGCGAGGAATAATAGGGGCCCAGTTCGCGCTGTAATTCCACGATCTTCTTCAGTGGCGGGATCAGCTGGTCTGCGGCGCGATCGACCGCTGCCGTATCGGCATTCCCGGTGGCGGCGCGTGCTTTGGTCAGTTCGTCGAGCGTCCTTTGCCGTGCATCGGTTTGGAAGGTGAGGCCGATCGTTTTGGACGGGTCGGCGCGCTCGACATGATAAGCGGCATAAGCGTCCGCCGCCTCCTGCAGACCGCCATAGGGCGTGCCGATCAGCACGTTATAGGCGCTGACATAGCCCTTGAGCTTGGCGTTTCCGGCCGGATCCGCAGCTTTGGACTCACCGGCCTGTTCGGCACCACTGTCGGCCCCACCGCCGCACGACGCCAGCGCCAGCGCACAGCCGGCCAGCATCACGCTCATGATCCGCCTCGAATGCATGCATTGTCCCCTTGTTCGAAGCCGAAGCCGGCCGCCCTGCATCATCTGCCCTCGCCGATGCCGACGATGACAAATCGTTCCTGACCCTTAGCCATGGTAATCACATATCCGACCTCTTCACCTTCCGGCCCGTAGAAGCGGCCGAAAACATTGCCGGTGGCCTCGGGGATCGGATTGCCTGCGCCGTCGGTTACCGTCACCGGCCCCGCAAACTCCGTGGTTCCGGGCGCAACCGTCGTTTCGAACCGGATCGTGACGGGTGCCCCAAAGCCGGTCGAAAGGTTGAGGGCACCGCGTGCCTGCCCGGTCGCGCTGCTGTAATCCATGCCGTTCAGCGTCGAGAACATGTCTACGAACGGGCTCTCGCTGCTGGCGATTCTCGCACGACTTTGGTGATTCAGAGCCGAATAGGTGCGATCGACCAGCCGGTCGCCGGGCTGCGCGTCGCGACCCCCGAACATGAGGCGATAGCTCTGGTCGGGGCTGCCGCTGCCGATGTCGCTTTGCTGGCGCACCAATGCCACATGGCTGGTGCCCAGCCCCTCCTCGCATTGAACGACCAGTTTGCGGGTGCCTGCCTGATAGCTCAGCAGATATGGCGTCTGCTCCACCCGCTGTTGTGCATTGAACGACTGCAAGGCGGCATCGTCGATCGACAAGGAAGACGTTTCGGACGCCGCTGCGAACGCGAAGCGGGCCCGGCGCCCGGCATCCACCGGGTTGGTAGTGACGCTGGTATAGACCGATCCGGACGCCGTCGGCTCGGCTTTCAACAAGAGCTCGGCGCCGAACAAAGCGAATGATCGATCTGTGGTGAAATTGCACTGATTGGCCACTGGCGGGCGCGGCGGCGGCGGCGGCGCCGGCGGCGGAAAAGGAGGAGGTGCGGGGGGCGGCGTTGCCGTTGGCGGGGCGACCGTACCGGAACCTCCATCATCCCCGCCGCAGCCTGCTAGAAGCATCAGAACGATTGTCGCGCCGCCGAACCTTGCAAGAGACGCCACGCACCTACCCCCATGTTGGTCTGATCACGGGGCACAAATCCCGGTTTGCCGCATGGTTCCCGTGCCTTCACTCTTCAGGCTGCCACGGCATTCGCGTCCGCCGTCTCTTCAGAACCAGCGCGTGTCGGCTTCGAAGCGCGCTTGTGTGATCCCTGCGCCGGCAGGCACCGCGACGGTGATCTCCTGTCCGGTGTCGATGTCGGCGACGCCTTCGGGAAGGATCAGGCGCGCCTCGATCCTGCGGGTCTGCGCCGGCGCGAGGCGGATGACGGCATCGGTGCGCCCGGTCTCTTCGCTGCCCATGATCGTCACAGGCTGATCGTTGTCGGTCCGCGCATCATTGTGGTCGATGCCGGTCATGTCGATGACCTCGAACACCGTGGCCCCGTCCCGCTCCCGGACCGCGGCGAAGGTGCGGGGGTCGAGGACGACCTCATCCCGCCCACGGTTCGTGTAGCGAACCTGCACGTCGATCCTATTGACGTCCAGCCGGCTACGCCAATGACCCGATATGTGCGCGTCGACCAGGCCGTCGGACTTTGCCACCGTCCCGGTCTGATCAGGCCCCTCCGGCCCGCGCTGCTCGCCGCGCGCGGGTTCCAGGTGCCCCTCGGTGCCCGGCTGGCACGCCATGGTGACAACGGGCAGTATCGCACAAGCGCAGAAGCGGCGGGTCTTGCGCAGCCATGATATGTGACGCGCGCTCCTGGCTTTACGCGGATGCATGTGCATCCTCGAAAGCCTCATGCCGCTTCTCACCGATCCCCGCTCCAGCCGAGCATTTCGCGAAGCTGCGCGGTCCGGGCGCGCGTCACCTGCGCCATGCATCGGTTCTCCGAAAATTGCTGCATGGACCCGCCGCGCCATTCGTAGGAGGCAATCCGGCACTGGGCGTCACGGAAGGCGAGCCAAGTGCGCTGTGATGCGAGCAGGGCCTCGCCATGGCCAGGCTCACCCGGCTTGGCGTCCTGTGCGGTCTCACGGTCCAGCGCCTGCATCTTCGTGCGAAGCGCCTTCCAGACCCGGTTCATCTCGCCATCGGCGAGGTCCGCCTCGTTCTTCTGGCATGTCAGCATAGCATTGTAATCCGCTACGTCGGCACAGTTGGCGGCACTCGCGGCGGCAATCATCAACCAGATCATGGACATTCGCGTCTCCCTGCCGCCATCCGCATCGGAGCCATGGCGCATCCTGCGTCATAACGTTCGTGGGCGGCCGGGTTCCCAGGATCGGATCACCGACAGGCGCGTTTGCGGCGACGTCACGGATGGTCAGGAGCAAGGTCGACGCGATGAAGGTTACAGGTCGTGCATCCGCATTGCTGATCGCTTTTGCCCTTGCGGCCTGCGGTGAGACACAGGCCGGCGATAATCGACCGGCTGGCGAAACGCGTAACGCAACTGCCGAAGCACCCTCTGCACCGCCCCGGCCGCGAGTCGCGCGGGTAGCCGGCGAGAGCATCCTCAAGCTCGCCGCCCCTGCGGACGAGGCCGCAATCGATTCGGCGCGTCTTGCCGCCGCCGAAGCAGGCGTGACGGACGTGACGATCACCCGGGTTCAATCATTCCGCGTCATGAACGGAGCAACGCAGGTTGCGACCCTGGTGGCGGGAGAGGGCCAGGCGCCCGATGCTACTTTTCCCGGCTGCTTCCTGGCACTGGTGCAGGATGGCAAGGTTCGTGTCGTACCCACGATCAGCAGCGGCAATTGGGAGATGGTGACGTGCGACAAGGTGGAGGCGATCGCACTGCTGGATCGCGGCGACACTCTGCGGTTTGGCGCGATCTATTCGGCATCTTCGCACAGTGGTGCCGGAACCGAGCCGGTGGTCCTGGATTGGGATCGCGCTGGCGCTGATCTGACGATCAACGAGCCGTTGTCGGTCAAGGCGTCGTTGGCGGGTGCCGGCACGATCGCCAAACTGCGCGCAGCCCTGCGCTGAGTGCGGCGCCGCCAGGCACTTGAATGCAAATGAGGGAAGCGAAACCATGATCCGAGCGTGCACCGCCGTCGTCGCCTGCGTCATGTTTGCGGCGGCCTGTGGCCCCGCGCCCGAAGACGCGCAGGCTAGCCGGAATAAGCCGGTCGCCAACAGCGTGGCGGAGACAGCGTCCACTTCCACGGCTGCGGTAGGTCCTGCTCCTGTTCCTTCTTCCCCGCCGGCTTCCGTCATGGGGCAGGGCTTTGATCCCTTCTGGTCCGAATTCCGCAAGGCGCTCCTGGCCGGGGACGAGGCGAAGTTGCGCAGGCTGAGCGCGCCGGTCGTGCGATCCCATGGCGAACTCGACGACGATCCGAAGCTGGAGGTCGCCGCGGCCGGCATAAAGGCCAGCCTGGACCGACTCGTCGCGGACCCTGGGGAAGCCGAGCCCGGACGATCGATGCGCGACCTGCTAAACAGCGACGATCCCGGAGCGCCGGTTCCGGAGGAGCCTGCAACCTATCGACGGGTCGGCCCGCTCGTGTTCGAAGAGGGCGCAGGCGGGTGGCGGCTTACGGAAATCTATCGCGGCCCGGACGGCTGAGCCGGGCGCGCGCTACTCGATCCGGTCGTCATAGCCGGCGAGCGCGCTATGACCGCAGCATTCGCCGCATGGCGCGCTTTCAGCTGATGCAATTCCGCGTCGCTGCCCTTGCACGTGCGTGCCGACTGCCGCGCGAGATAGGCCGCCCGCGCGGCGTCACCATCCGCAGCCTCTCCGCGAAGGTGATCGCATCGGTCGCGCCGTTCCATGAACAGGCGAACTTCACGGGGGAGCGACGGCTGCGGTGCAGCCGCGCAGCCGCCGAGCATCGCCGCAATCACCCAGCCGATGAGATTGCGGCCGCGCCCGATCGGCGCGCCGACCATCGCTTAGAAGCGCTGTTCCGGGAAGCCGCTGAAATAGGCGCGTTCGCACGTGCCTTCGGCGATGCTTGCGCCGGAGCCGGACCAGCCCATGGCGATCGTTTCCGTTACCTTGCCCGTGGTGCGGGAAATGTTGAGCTCCACATCGCCCGGGCCGCCGGTCGCCGCGCGGCTGTCGTAGATGAGGATGTGATCGTCGGTGAAATGTGCGATCTGCGCACCCGTCGTGCAGCTGCCGCGGCACCAGCGCCTTGCATCCAGGTCGATGCGGAACCGCTCCGACCAGGCGGTTGCGGGCACGCCCGTGCGCTTCTGCTCCTTGCCCTTGCAGATCAGGTCGAACTGGTCGGACGTCGTGGCCACAGCGGGCGATCCGGCGAGGGTGGCAATCAACACGGCGGCGGCGGTTAGCGACTTCCTCATCGACGTCTCCTGTTTGTCGATGCCGAAAAGGCGTGACCGCCAAATAGGTTCCGAGGCTAATTTCGGACCCGCGACCAAGACGAGCAACAATATTTTACCTTACGGCAACTTGGCATGAACAGCATGGCGGATCGTTCGTTAGGTGCGCGCAACAGACCGAGACTGAAAGGGGGCGGCATGCGATTTCCGGCGATGCAGAACGGCGTGGCGACATTTCGCGAGAAGGTGTGGAGCAGGATCGACGTCTATGTCTGGGTATTGCTGCTGCCGCTGTTGCTGATCGGTGTCGGGAGCTGGGAATGGTCCCGCAATGCCGAAAGGATGGAAATCTATACGGCCGCGGCGGCGGAACTGCCGGCAACGTTGGAAGAGCTTCGCGCCATTGCCGCAGATGGCCCCATGAC
This sequence comes from uncultured Allosphingosinicella sp., assembly GCA_934539295.1. Lineage (GTDB taxonomy): Bacteria > Pseudomonadota > Alphaproteobacteria > Sphingomonadales > Sphingomonadaceae > Allosphingosinicella. The sequence continues at coordinate 2,095 of CAKTCN010000012.1, read as the reverse complement.
GATGATCGCACAATCGAGCGGCGCCGACACACGGACCAAGCCCGCCTCGATGGCGGTTGCGGAGGTCGAGCAGGCGATCCCGGTTGCGGAACGCGGCGTCGGGCTGGCGCGCATCAGCGGGCCCCTCGCCACGATCGTCATCGTCGGCGGCGCGATCGCCTTCCTGGCCGGCGCGACCGGCCTGCTGCACGCACTGCAGGCGGGCCGCGCTGCCCGCCGGTCGCGGGACCAGCTCATCGCCAGCTTCTCGCGCGTGCACCGCGCCCTCCCGCTCATCCTGGGCGCATTGGTGGTCGGCCTCGCCGCCGCCATTCTTTCGATCGCGCTATTCGAGACGATCGGCCTGTGGTTCTGGGATCGCGTATCGAACAACGCGATCAAGTTGTTTGTGCTGGTGCTGCTTGTTGCGGCGACTGCGGTCTACGGCGCCTTTACCGCCATCCGCGGCCTGCGCGACATCTTCGCACTGTCCACCCCGGACCCCATCGAACAATCGGCCAGGCTGATCACCGAGGATGAGGCGCCCGGCCTGTGGCGCTTCGTGCGTGACCTTGCCAGGCGGCAGGAGGCGCTGGTGCCCGACGCCATCATCGTCGGCATGGATGGCGGCTTCTACGTGACCGAACATCCCGTGCGGCTTCATCCCGGCAAGCAATTGCTGGAAGGGCGCACGCTTCACATACCGGCGCCTTACCTGGAAATGCTGGACGATGAGGAACTGGCCGGCGTGATCGGCCATGAGCTCGCCCATTTCGCGGGCGAGGACACCGCTTACAGCCGGCACTTCTCACCTATCTATCAGGGGCTGGAACGCGCGCTCGGCGCAATGGGCCGTGCCTCAGCGAAGGGGTTCGGCATCTATCCCGCGGTGTCGCTCGGCTACCATATGATCGAAAGGTTCGACCATGCCGTGAAGCATTGGGGCAGGCTGCGCGAACTGGAAGCCGACCGGCGCAGTAGCCTTGTCAGCGGCCCGCACGCCATCGCCAGGTCATTGGTACGCACCAGCATCGTCGCGCCGGTCGCGTCTTTCACGCTCAACAAGGCATTTCAGGCGCCGGGCAAATGCGAGAAGGACCTGGTGGCCGACATGGTCGCGCTGGTTAGCGAACATGGCTGGCCCGACGTGGCGAACCATTTGGAGGATCACGCAGCCCATCCGACGGACACGCATCCGTCGACTCCGCACCGCATTGCGGCACTGAACCTGGCGGTGAATGACGACCTGATCGCCGCGGCGACGCGTCCGCCGGTCGCAGATGCGAGCCCGGGCGAGCGCCTGTTCGCAGACTGGCTCGCCACGCGGCGCCGGCTCACCGCCGATTTCGACACCGCCGCTCGCACTGCCCATGCCGAGCATCGTGCTGGCCTGGAAAGCGCCGCCGCCGCCGTGGGCGACAAGGAGGTGGAAATCTACGAGAATGTCGGACCGGCCATGTGGGTGATGCGTATCGCCGCCGGCATGTTCGGGGCGGCCGCCATCGCCGTCCTGGTGGTCGGCGGCAGTGCCGGTTTCGCGCGCGAGCCAATGGCCATGGCGATCCTGTTCGGCACCTGCGCCATTCTGGCGTTGGCGATGGTGGCCTTTGCCGTCATTCTCGGACGCCGCCGCCGCAATCCGATGATGATCCTGCGTCCGGACAGTGTCTGGTCGCGCCGGCTCGACCGGCCGCTGCCATGGCTGGACATTGCCGCCTATCAGGTCTCGGCGACGAACCAGCTGTTCATCATGTTCGTGCTGCATGAGCATGCGGAACTGCCGGGCAAGATCGGCCGTGCCGGCCGCACCAACATCAATCGCAAGAAGCGGACGGTGCTGATCGGCTGCTACGGCGCGCGCGGCTACAAGCCCGCTGACCTGGACGCGTTGATCGATCGCTATGCCGGGGCCGCCTACGCGCGGCAGGCGCTCGCCGAACAAGTCGACCAGGTGCAGGCTGCCTGAGCGCTGGAAGGAAAGACGGATGATCCTGCGCGCCTTGTTCGGAAAGCGTGATGCACCGGACGATCGCATCCTGATCGTGCGGGTCGACGGGCGCGAGGTCGCCGTGGCTCGGAGCGGTGACCCGCCGTGCGAACTGACGCCGGACTTGGC
>CAKTCN010000011.1 GCA_934539295.1 uncultured Allosphingosinicella sp. | reverse complement strand
ATCGAGCCTTACCAGGGCGCGGCGACGGGCGTGGGCGGCATCCTGCGCGACGTGTTCACCATGGGCGCGCGGCCGATCGCGAACATGAACGCGCTCCGTTTCGGCCGGCCCGATCATCCGAAGATGAAGCACCTCATCTCCGGCGTGGTGCACGGCATCGGCGGCTACGGCAATTGCGTCGGCGTGCCGACGGTGGGCGGCGAGGTCAATTTCCATCCGGCCTATGACGGCAACATCCTGGTCAATGCGATGACCGTGGGCATCGCCGACACCGACAAGATCTTCTATTCGGCCGCATCGGGCATCGGCAATCCGATCGTCTATGTCGGGTCGAAGACCGGCCGCGACGGCATCCACGGCGCGACCATGGCCTCGGCCGATTTCGGTGAGGATGCGGACGAGAAGCGCCCCACCGTCCAGGTCGGCGATCCGTTCACGGAAAAGCTGCTGATCGAGGCGTGCCTGGAACTGATGGCGTCGGACGCGATCGTCGCCATCCAGGACATGGGCGCGGCCGGCCTCACCTCCTCCAGCGTCGAGATGGCATCCAAGGGCGGCGTCGGCATCGAACTCGTCATGGACGACGTGCCGCAGCGCGAGGAGGGCATGACGCCCTATGAGATGATGCTGTCGGAAAGCCAGGAGCGCATGCTCATGGTGCTGAAGCCCGGCCGCGAGGATTTCGCCGAGGCGATCTTCCGCAAGTGGGAGCTGGATTTCGCCGTCATCGGCCGCGTGACGGATACCGGCCGCATGGTGCTGACGTGGAAGGGCGAGACCGTCGCCGACATTCCGCTCGCGCCGCTCGCCGACGAAGCGCCGCTCTACGACCGTCCGCACGTGCCGACCCCCAAGCGCGAAGCTTTGGGCGACGTGGCCGAGAGCAGCGACATCCTCGGCGACCTCGTGCGCCTGATGGGAGCGCCCGATCTCGCCAGCCGGCGCTGGATCTGGGAGCAATATGACCACATGGTCGGCGCCGACACCGTGCAGCGCCCGGGCGGTGACGCCGCGGTGGTGCGCGTCCACGACACGGCCAAGGGACTGGCGATCAGCACCGACTGCACCCCGCGCTACTGCTTCGCCGACCCGGTCGAGGGCGGGCGTCAGGCGGTGGCCGAATGCTGGCGCAACCTGACGGCGGTGGGCTCCACCCCGCTCGCCATCACCAACTGCCTCAACTTCGCCAACCCGCAGCGGCCCGAGATCATGGGCCAGATCGTCGGCTGCCTCGACGGCATGGCCGAGGCGTGCGTGGCGTTGGACTTCCCGATCGTGTCGGGCAACGTGTCGCTCTACAATGAAAGCAAGGCGACCGGCGGCGGCAGCGCGATCCTGCCCACGCCCGCCATCGGTGGCATCGGCCTGCTCGCCGACTGGCAGGGCTCGGCAACGATCGGCTTCAAGGCCGAGGGTGACGACATCTGGCTGATCGGCGACACTGCCGGCCATCTCGGCCAGTCGCTGTGGCTGCGCGAGCTGGGCGGGCGCGAGGATGGTCCCCCTCCCCATGTCGATCTCGCCGTCGAGCGCCGCAACGGCGATGCCGTGCGCGCGCTGATCGCCGATGGACTGGTTAGCGCCGTGCACGACGTGTCCGATGGCGGACTTCTGGTGGCGCTGACGGAAATGGCACTGGCGGGCGACAGGGGTGCCAGGCTGGACCGGACCACGCTGGACGTGCCCGGCCTCACCGGCTTACTGTTCGGCGAGGACCAGGGCCGCTACATCGTCACCACGTCCAATTCGGACCCGGTCGTGCGCGCACTTGCCGCCGCCGGCGTGCCGCATAGCTTCCTCGGCTCGGTAGACGGCGACGACATCGCCCTGCCCGGCGGCGAAGTGAAGCTGGCAGCGATCCGGAACGCGCACGAGGCATTCTTCCCGGCTTTGATGGGCGGCGAGACGGCGATCTGAACCAAGGCAACCTGCGGCCTGCGAAGCCGTTTACCAGCCGCAACGAGGAGAAGAGCATGCCGGTATCCCATATGAGCCTTGTAGAGCGCATCGCCCGGGTGCTCGCCGGCCGCGAACTCAGCATCAATGCGGAAGGGTCCGACCCGTCGGCTGCCGACAAGGTCGACGCGACGTGGCGCGATCACCTGGAGGAAGCACGTTCGGTGCTGCGCACGATGCGTGAGCCCGATCCGGTCATGGCCGCCGCCGGCGACCCGGCCATGTGGGAGCGGATGGTCGAGGCCGCTCTCGACGCGGAAGCCGCCTGAGCCAGCTTAGCTGGGCCAAGCGTCCAACTCGTAGCATTCCTCTCAGCTACAAGCCCCGCGTGTTCGGCCGAGCGAGCCTCAGGATCCGCGGCGCCCGACGATCCGCCGTGCTTGCGGCTCGTCCACCGCCTTCGCCCTGTGCAGGGTGAAGCGGAAGCTGGCGCCGCCGGACTGGCGGTTTTCCGACCAGATCTTGCCACCATGGGCCTCGACGATGGTGCGGCTGATCGACAGGCCCAGACCAAGGCCGTGCGTTTTGGTCGTGTTGAAGGGCGAGAACAGGTCGTCGCGCACATCTTTCTGAATTCCGCGGCCATTGTCTGCGACCTCAATGGTTACGAGTTCCTGCGAATGCATCGCCGACACGGTCACCCGCGCGCCCGGCACCTTCTGCACGGCTTCGATCGCGTTGCGGATCAGGTTGATAAGCACCTGCTGAACCTGGATCGAATCCGCCTCCACCCACATTTCGGGCGGAGGCAGGTTCACATTCCTTTCCACCCCCATCAGGTGCGCGTCCACGAACGCCATGTCGGCTGCCTCCGCGATGATGTCGCGCAGCCGTTCCGGCCGTGTCTGCGCATCGCCGCGATGAACCAGGCCGCGGATGCGGCGAACGATCTGCCCGGCCCGGATCGCGCCGGCCTCGACCTGCGCCATGCCCTGCACGGCTTTCTCGATCTTCTGGGGTGTCGGGTCCTGCAGCAGACGGCGGCTGCCCCGCGCGAAATTGGCGACTGCGGTCAGCGGCTGGTTCAACTCGTGCGCCATGGTGGACGCCATCGTTCCCATGGCACTCACGCGCGAAACCTGCACGAGGTCGGCCTGAAGCCGCTTCAGTTCAGCCTCCTGCTCGACGCGCTGGCTTTCGCGCGCCTCAAGGTCGAGGTTCTTGGCGGCAAGCTCGTGCATCAGCCGCTCCTGCTCCTTGAGCGCGACCTGGAAGGCGAGCGTGTTGGCGTAGAGTTCCTTGCAGATGTCGATGATGAGCTTGCCCGCAACGACCGTGCAAAGACCGAGCGCCTGGTAGGTGGAATCGCCGCTCGCCAGCCCCGCGATGGCGACGGGCGCTGCAAGGCAGATCGTCTTGCCGAGCGGCATGAGCGGGCGGGAATGATCGCGTATGTTGGTGATCATGGCGCCGAGGGTCAGGAGCAGGAGCAGCAGATGCACGCGCTCGTCCGCTATGACGAGCATGGCATAGGCCGCCATCAGGCCGATGCCCGCACTGACCACCCACACATGGACCTTGAAGCGCGATTCCATGCGCCGCAACCTGTCGAGATCGTCGGACTGCTGCATTACGGCCAGATAGTGCCGGGTCACCGGGATCATCAGCAGGACGAGCGAGGAGGTGGTAACGGCGGTCCCGGCGAGCAACCAGTCGCCGGTGCGCCATGCGGCTATGCCCGCGATCGCCGCGACAAGGGCCGCCTCCATGGCGGTGATCGACCGAGATATGCCGAAAAGCTGGCGGGTGAGCGCGATGTAGATGTCCGGCGGAAGCTCCCGCCAGGCATCTCGCCGCACGAGATCACGCCATCTTGCCACCTTCACGGGTCCCCACCCTGTTTCGGTGCAGCATGGACTGCTCCGGTTTACACTTCCTTAATCCCCTCTTGAGGCGATCACGGCCTGGAGCGACTAACACGATTGCAAATAAGAATGAATAAGAGGCCGCCCGGGCGAGCCGGACGACCTCCTATTTGCATTGTCAGCCTGTGAAGCGGCCGAAAGGCTTAGGCGCGTACCTCAGTGGAGGCGACGCTCACCCAATCAGCCGCGACGGGCATGTGACAATGAGACATTCGACCACCTCCTTTCAGTTGTTGAACAGTGAACGGAAGATGGTGGCGCACGCCGCGATTACAAGGACTTAGCCGTCGTGGCGCAGGATCCATTCCTCGACGACCGGCGCAATCCGCGTGCGCCACTTGCTGCCGTTGAATATCCCGTAATGGCCGGCCCCCTGGGCCAGGTGATATTGCTTCATTTCGTCCGGCAGCTTGCGGGCGAGGTCCAGTGCCGCCTTGGTCTGGCCGATGCCGGAAATGTCGTCTCGTTCGCCCTCGATCGCGAGCAGGCCGATGTCCGTGATGCTGGTCGGATCCACACGGCGCCCACGGTGCATCATCTCGCCAGTCGGCAGCAGATGGCGCTGGAACACCGTGTCGATGGTCTGGAGATAGAATTCCGCCGTCATGTCGCAGACGGAGCGATACTCCTCGTAGAAATCCTTGGTCGCCTCCGCACTCTCGCCATCGCCCTGGACGAGATGCTTGAACATCTCCCAATGGCTGACGAGGTGATTGCCGAGGTTCATGGTCATGAAGCCTGCCAGTTGCAGGAAGCCGGGATAGACCCGCCGCCCTGCACCCGGATAGGTGTAGGGCACGGTGGCGATCACGTTCTGCTGGAACCAGGCATAAGGCCGTTCCGTCGCTAGCGTGTTGACCGCCGTGGGCGCCCTGCGCGTATCCACGGGCCCGCCCATCAGAGTCACCGTGCGGGGACGCGCCGGATGCTTGTCCTCGCTCATCAGCGCAGCGGCTGCGTAGCAGGGCACCGAGGGCTGGCACACGGCAAGCATATGTGCGCCCGGGCCGATATGCTCCAGATAGGCGATCACATAGTCGATATAGTCGTCGAGATCGAAGCTGCCGTCGGACAATGGCACCAGCTTCGCGTCGCGCCAGTCGGTGATGTAGACGTCATGCCCCGGCAGCATCCGCTCGACGGTGCCGCGCAACAGGGTCGCATAATGGCCCGACATCGGTGCGACGATCAGCAGGCGCGGCGAGCCCTCGACCCCCTCACGCCGGAAACGCTTCAACTGTCCGAACGGCTTGCGAAGGACGATCTCCTCCACAACCGCAACCTCCCGGCCGTCCACCGTCGTCGAATGCAGCCCGAAATCGGGCTTGCCCCGCGGCGCCGCAGCGTGAGCGAAGACGTCGAGCGCGGACGCCACGATTGGCCCCATGCTGCTGTACGAAAAGGGATTGGCCGGATTCTGCATCCAGCCGGCACCTATGTTTGCGAGCGTGCTCGCGCCGGCAAGGAGGGAGCGCTGCATCTCATAGGCATCATATAACATGCCGATTTACATGGGGGTGCGGTGCAGCAAAAGCAATCGCATATGCGAAGGCGGCGGGATTGAGCCGCCCGCGTCACGCTGCTACGCCCCGGCGCATGGCAGACAAGGCCGAAGACACGTCCCCCAATCGCGACCTGGGCAACCTGCGCCTCATCTGGGGCCATGCCGTTCGCTACCCGTGGCGGATTGCCGCCGCGTCCCTCGCGCTGCTGGTCGCGGCATTGGCGACACTCGCTATTCCCGAAGGCTTCCGGCGCGTCATCGACCAAGGCTTTTCAGCCGGTTCGCAGGACGTATCCAGCCTGTTTGCCGGCCTGTTCGGGATCGTGGTGCTGCTGTCGATCGCAACCGCCACCCGCTTCTACTTCGTATCCTGGCTGGGCGAGCGCGTGGTCGCGGACATTCGCGCCGCGGTGCATCGCAACCTGCTGCGGCTGGAGCCGCGCTTCTTCGAAGAGAACCGGCCATCGGAAATCGCTTCGCGCCTCACCTCGGATACGACGGTGATCGAAACGGTGGTGGGATCGACGGTATCGGTGGCGCTGCGCAACATCGTCATGGGCGTGGGCGGGGTCGTCTACCTGTTCACCCTTGCGCCCAAGCTTACCGGCTTCCTGCTGGCGGGCATCCCGATCGTGATCCTGCCGATGGTGCTGCTCGGCCGCAAGGTCCGCGACGTGTCCCGCGAAAGCCAGGACAGGATCGCCGAAGTCGGGGCAACGGTGAACGAGACGCTGGGCGCGATGAAGATCGTCCAGGCCTTCGGACAGGAGCAGCGTGAAGGAAGCCGCTTCGCCCAGGCCGTCGAGAATGCATTCGGTGCCGCGCGGCGCCGCATCCTCATCCGGGCAGTGATGACGGCCAGCGTCATCTGCCTGCTGTTCGGATCCATTACCCTGGTGATGTGGCAGGCGGCGCTGGATGTCGCGGCCGGGCGGATCAGCGGCGGCACGGTGGCGGCATTCGTATTTACCGGAGGCCTGGTGGCCGGCGCCTTCGGGGCGCTGACGGAGGTCTGGGGCGACCTGCTGCGCGGCGCAGGCGCGGCGGGCCGCATCGCGGAGCTGTTGGCGCAGGTGCCGACTATCAAGGCGCCAGACCGGCCCGCCCCACTGCCATCGCCTGCGCAGGGCGCGTTGTGGTTCGACGACGTCACCTTCCATTACCCCACGCGCCCGGACACGAGCGCGTTGCAGGGCTTCAGCCTCAAGGTGCGGCCGGGCGAGACCCTGGCCGTCGTGGGACCGTCCGGCGCTGGCAAGACAACCTTGTTCCAGCTGGCGCAGCGTTTCTACGATCCCGCGCAGGGTGTCGTGCGGATGGACGGGGTCGATCTGCGCGATGCCGATCCGGCCGCCGTACGTGCGCGCATTGCCGTGGTCCCGCAGGAGACGGTGATCTTCGCTGCCTCGGCGCGGGACAATCTGCGCTACGGGCAGTGGGACGCAAGCGACGATGCGCTCTGGGCAGCGGCGGAGGCGGCAAATGCCGCCGAGTTCCTCCGCCGCCTGCCGCAGGGGCTAGACACCTACCTGGGCGAAGGCGGCGCGCGCCTGTCGGGAGGGCAGCGCCAGCGCGTGGCGATCGCGCGTGCGATCCTGCGCGATGCGCCGCTGCTGCTGCTGGACGAAGCCACGTCGGCGCTGGATGCCGAGTCCGAGCGGCTGGTCCAGGCCTCGATCGACCGTCTGGTCGAAGGCCGCACCACCATTGTCATCGCCCATCGCCTCGCCACCGTGCGCGCGGCCGACCGGATCATCGTCATGGACGGCGGACGGATCGTCGAGGAGGGCACGCATGACAGCCTGCAGGCACATGGCGGCCTCTACGCACGTCTCGCGAGCCTCCAATTCAGCGGGATGGCTGCTTGAAAAACCTCAACGCGCTCACGGCCGAGACTGCATCCCGCTACGGCGACCTGAAGGTGTTCATCGAATCCTATACAGGGCTGGAAAAGGATGCGCTGCACATCCACGCCGCGCTGCTGATCTACATGCTGGCCATGTTCGTGTTTCGCCAAAACCGGCGCAGTCGCTTCCCGTGGCTGGTGGTACTCGCCTTCGAACTGGCCAATGAAGCATTCGACCTTCGGCGAAACTATGCCGATCTGGGAAAGCCAGACTACCTGGGAGCGCTCGCCTGGGGCGAGACGATCAAGGATCTGTGGAATACCATGTTGTGGCCGACCATTTTGCTGGTGATCGGCCGCTATACGAAACTGTTCGTGCGCAAGGAGCGCCCGGCCCAGCCGAGCGCTCCCGAGATTCAACAGGCTGGCGCTTAGACGTCCGCGCGGTAGCCCTTGCGCAGCTTGCGGCTGTCGTAGAATTTCTTGGCCGCATAGCCGCCCGCGAGCGCGAGCCCGAGCGGGCCGAAGGCGCGGCGCATGACGACAGGCGCCAGTGCACCGATCACCACTCCGCGAGTGCCGTTTCCATAACGCTGCGCCACCTTCTTGCCGATCACGGCGCCTGCGATCTTGCCGATCATTTCATGTCTCCAACGAAGAACCCATTTGGTCGCAACAGCGTTTGGGGCCGCAGGAATGTTCCAACAGGAAGGCGGGCTGAGTGGCCGACACCAATCGTACGGCGGAGCTGAAGCTGCTCGCAACCAAGACGCTGGTGGTCGCGGCCATATTGATCCTGTGCTGGCTGGCATGGCAGCTTCGCGAGCTGCTGATGCTGGTGTTCGGCGCGGTGCTGGTGTCGGTGGTGCTGCGCATGATCGCGCGGCCCATCCACCACCGCTTCGGCATCGGCGAGGGCTGGTCGCTCGGCGCGGCGGTGCTGCTGGTGTTCGGCGTGCTGGCGATGGCATTGTGGCTGTTCGGCGCGGAGGTCGCACAGCAGACGAGCAACCTGGCGGATCTCATTCCCAAGGCATGGGCGAGCCTGCAAGGCCGGCTGGAACAATGGGGCCTGTCCGGACAGGTCGAGCGCCTGATGCAGGGCGGAACGAGCTCGAGCGTGCTGTCCAATGTCAGCGGGCTCGTCATGTCGGTCGGCAGCGGGCTCACCGATCTGGTCCTGGTCATCTTCGGCGGCATCTATGTCGCCGCGCAGCCCGGCCTCTACCGCAAGGGGCTGCTGAAGCTGATCCCCGCAGGCAAGCGCCCGCTGATGGACGAAACGCTGCACGATAGCGGCCGGGCGCTGCAGCTGTGGCTGAAGGGCCGGCTCGTCTCCATGACCTTCGTCGCGATCCTGACCGGCGTCGGGCTCACGATCATCGGCGTGCCCTCCGCACTTACCCTGGCGCTGCTTGCCGGCCTGCTGGAATTCATCCCATTCATCGGGCCGATCCTGTCCGCAGTGCCGGCCGTGCTGCTCGCGCTTGCGTCCAGCCCCACCTCGGCCCTGTGGGTGGCGCTGCTCTTCCTCATCATCCAGCAGCTCGAGGGCAACCTTATCGAGCCTTTGGTGCAGCAGCGCGCAGTCGAACTGCCCCCTGCCCTGCTGCTGTTCGCCATCGTCGCCGCGACCCTGGTGTTCGGCACGATCGGCATCCTGCTCGGCGCGCCTTTGCTGGTCGTCGTCTACGTCATGGTGAAGCGCCTCTACGTGCGTGAGGCACTCGGCACCGACACGCCGATCCCGGGCGAGGAGGCAGCCTGACCCGGCCTAGAAGCGGACGGAGGCCTGGATGCCGTATATGCGCGGCTCGCCCGCGATGAAGGTCGGCAGGCCGAGATTGTCGCCGACATTGCCGGCATCCTTGATGTAGCTCTCGTCGAACAGGTTATCGACGAACATTTCGACGCCAAGGCCGCTGTCGAACGTGTAGCCAAGGCGCGCATTGATCAGTGCATAGCCGTCCTGCAACTCGTCGACGATGAGGTCGGGGACGAGTGCGTCCGCCTGCAGGTCGGGGCGGTCATTATCGTCGTCGAAGAAGACGCGCGACTGGTAGGTGACCGACGGCGTGAACGCGATCCTGCCATCACCCAGATCCGCCGAGAAGGTGGCCCCGAGCGCTGCGCTATGATCGGGCGACAGGCGGAAGCGGTTGCCGTCGCGCGCGCCCGTCCTGAAGCGGCTGTGATTATAGGCGTAGTTGCCGAATAGGCGCAGCCATGGGCTTGGCGTCCAGCGGAACTGGGTTTCCAGGCCGTAAGCCTGCGCCTCGCCGGCATTGGCGGTGACGAGTTCCAGGCCCTGCTGAACTGTCGTCTGAAAGTTGTCGTAACTATAGTAGAAAAGCGCGGCATCGACGTAGAGCGCGCGGCCGATCGCCGTCTTCGCGCCGACCTCGAAACTGTCCACCGTCTCCGCGTCCACGACCAGGAAATTCGGTGCGCCGAACGGCGTGGCCGGTGCGGTCGATTCCAGCACCTGCGGGCGGCGGCCGCGCGCATATGTGGCGTAGAGGCTGCTATCCGCGTTCGGCGCATAGCGTGCCGTAAGGCGCCAGGCGAAACCGTCATTGGTCAGGTCGTCGGACACGGTTGCGCCATTGCCCGCGGTGGGCTGCGCGAACAGCCCGAAAAGCGGCACGGGATAAGCCGCCGATTGCGGAATGTTCGCCGCGCCAGGCACGGTGAGCGCGCCGAGCAGAGCGCTGCGAACGGGCGCGGGCTGCGTCAGGGCGCCGATGAAGCCGCCCAGGATAGAGCGGCCGTTGAGCACGGCGGAACTGATCGACGAACTCTTGTCATCGCGCGTGTATCGAAGGCCCGCGCCGATCTCGAACTGCTCGGACAAGCGCACCGTCACGTCGCCGAAGATGTCGAAAGCCTCGGTCGTCGCTGCGTTGGTATAGCTTTCGCGGTGATCGAACTTGAGGTTGGCCGCGATCGCCTGCGCCTGCGTGGCCGGCAATGCGACGCCGCGTGCACCCGCCACGGCCTGCAACAGGGCGCCGGTGAAGGCGGTGCTGCCGAACAATGAGATCGGGGCCGGATCGGTGGCCGGGCGGCCGAGCGCCGCCGGGCCGTTCAGCACGCCGACCAGCTGCGCCAGCGCAATCCTTTCGTCGAACTGGAACGGCACGCGGACACTGCCCTTCTCCTTGAAATAGCTCGCGCCGACGAAGCCGCTGATCGCCCCGCCATTGTCGAAGCCGAGGCGCAGTTCCTGGCTGAACTGCTCTCCGACCGCATCTTCGGCGACCGTGAGGAGCGGCAGCGATATGCCGTCCGCATCGAAGACTTCGAGAGCGTCGAACTCGCGATAAGCGGTGATCGCGTTCAGCGTCAGCGTACCCGACAATTCGATCGCGGCGAGGCCGGTGACCCCGAACACCTCGCGATCAAGGCCGAGCCGGGTGCCGTCGGCGAAGCCGTTGCTGGCCCGCAGCGCAGCGCCGTCATCCGCATCGCGGCCGCCGAGGACCGTTCCGGTGGCAGGGTCGGTCGGATTGAAGTTCAGCGATTTGAAGCTGGTGCCAGTGGGATTGTCGCGCTGGTAATTGGCGATCACGTCCAGCGTGATCCGCTCGCTCGGCTCGGCCCGCAATGCACCGCGGATCGCCCAGGTGTCGGTGGAGGCGAAATCGTCGCCGCCGAGCAGATTTTCGACATAGCCGTCGCGATGCTTGGCGCGGCCTGAGACGCGAAGCGCTGCTTTGTCGCCCATGGGCGCGTTGATCATCGCCTCGCCCAGCCACGCATTGAAGTTGCCGTAATAGGCTCGGGCCGCGAAATCGCCGGCATCCGGATCGGCCTTGTTCTGGACGATGTTGACCGCGCCGATCAGCGCGCCGCGGCCATAGAGCGTCGATTGCGGACCCTTGGCGATCTCGACCCGCTCGACATCGAACAGTTCGACGTAGGAGCCGCGCGACTTGGAGATCGAGACGCCGTCCTGGAAGACCGACACGCGCGGTTCGGTGAAGGCATCGCCGCTGTCCGACGTGATGCCGCGCATGACGAAGCCGGAATTGTTCGGCGACTGGCTCTGCACTTCGAAGCCCGGCACAAATTCGGATAGTTCTTCGAATTCCTCGATGCCGAGCGTGCCGAGTTGGTCACCCGAATAAGCGGTAAGCGCGAATGGTACTTCGACCGGATCCTGCTCGCGATACTGCGCGGTGACGACGATCGCCTCCTCGCTTTCGTCCACGGGCGCAGCGTCCTGCGCCCGCGCGGGATGGGCAGCGAACAGCGCAGCGAGACTCGCGGCGGCGAGCAGATCGGACTTCATAAGAATACAGCCCCCTGGTTCTTGTGCCTGCCGCCTTCCAACATGATCGTGACGGCTTCATGACGTGATGCAGGGTTGTCCTGATCGGGGGAAGATCGTTTGTGCCTGCTTGCCCGCCACTTGGTCGGGCGAGCGGCGCGAAGCAACTCAGGGCTGACGTGATGCCGCGTAAATCGCTTCGTCGCTGCCGCTCCTCGCGATGACGTGATGCGGGTGGATCAGCCCATCGAAAGAAGCAACAGCGGCTTCTCCAACACCTTTTTCAGATCCTGAACGAAGCTGGCGGCGTCCCAGCCATCGACCACGCGGTGATCGCAGGACAGCGACAGGTTCATGATCTTGCGCACCTCGATGCGTCCGTCGATCACCACCGGCGTCTCCTTGACCTTGTTGACGGCGATGATCGCCACTTCGGGCCGGTTGATGACGGGCGTGGACACGATGCCGCCCATCGGCCCCAACGACGAGATGGTGATGGTGGAGCCGGACAGCTCCTCCCGGCTCGACTTTCCGGTGCGGGTGGCATCGGCCAGGCGCAGGATTTCGCGCGCGAGGTCCCAGACGCTCAGTCGCTCAGCATTGCGGATGACGGGCACGGCCAAGCCGCTATCGGTCTGCGTGGCCATGCCCATGTGCACCGCGCCCGAACGCGTGACCACGTTCGCCTCGTCGTCATAGCGCGCGTTGATCTGCGGATAATCGGGCAGGACGCGGGTCATGGCGGTGATGAGAAACGGGAGCAGCGTCAGCTTCGGGTTCCCGCCGCGATCGGCGTTCATCATCGCGCGCGTCTGTTCGAGCGCGGTGACATCGACCTCATCCACATAGGTGAAGTGCGGGATGCGGCGCTTGGCCTCCTGCATATTCTCGGCAATGCGGCGGCGAAGGCCCACGACCTTGACCTCCTCGTCCTGCCGCGGTGCGGAGCCGCGTTGGGAGACGGTGCCGCCATTGTAGAGGAGGTAGGCGTCGAGGTCCGAATGACGGATGCGGTCGGACGTGGTGCGGACCTGGGCGAGATCGATGCCGAGGTCGCGGGCACGCTGGCGCACGGCGGGGGAGGCCAGGACCTTGGCCTTCTCGCCTCCACCTCCGTTCCTTTCGAGCGAAGTCGAGAAACCTTTCTCAGCTTCCGGCGCGAGTGAACGCTTCCCGACTTCGCTCGAAGCGAACGGCTGGGGAGTGGGCTGAGGTTCGGCCTCTTCCTCAAGACTCGGAACAGCCTCTTCCTGCGCCTGTGTCGGCTCCACCAATCCGTCGGCCAGTGCCACACTGTCCTCGCGCTCGGCCGCAACCTCGCCTTCAGTCTCAAACGTGACCAGCACGGCGCCAATCGCAACCTGGTCACCGACCTCGCCCGCCAGGCTCACGACGCGGCCGGCAACCGGGGATTCCATCTCCACCGTCGCCTTGTCGGTCATCATGTCGGCGATCTGCTGGTCCTCGCCGACGATGTCGCCGACCTTGACGTGCCAGGCGACGATTTCCGCCTCGGCGATGCCTTCCCCGATGTCGGGGAGCTTGAATTCAAAGCGGGCCACTTAACCCTCCAATATCTTCTTGAGCGCGAGCCTGAGGCGAACGGGACCGGGGAAATAGGCCCATTCGAGGCTGTGCGGATAAGGCGTGTCGTATCCGGTCACGCGTTCGACCGGCGCCTCCAGATGGTAGAAGCAACGCTCCTGAACGAGCGCGGCGAGTTCGGCGCCGAAGCCCGCGGTGCGCGTCGCTTCGTGCAGGACCAAGCAGCGGCCGGTCTTCTTCACCGATGCCTCGATCGTCTCGATGTCGACCGGCACGAGCGTGCGCAGGTCGATCACCTCCGCCTCGATCCCCATCTCCTCGGTAACGGCGAGCGCGACATGGACCATGGTGCCGTAGGCGAGGATGGTCAGCGCCTCGCCTTCGCGCGCGATCGCCGCCTTGCCGAGCGGGACGGTGTAATAGCCGTCCGGCACCTCGGCCATCGGATGCTTGGCCCAGGGCGAGACCGGCTTTTCCCAATGGCCGTTGAACGGGCCGTTGTAGATGCGCTTGGGCTCGAAGAAGACCACGGGATCGTTATTCTCGATCGCCGAGATGAGCAGGCCCTTGGCATCGTACGGGTTGGATGGAATGACCGTGGTGATGCCGGCCACGTGCGTGAACAAAGCCTCGGGGCTCTGACTGTGCGTCTGCCCGCCGAAGATGCCGCCGCCATAAGGCGATCGGATCACCATCGGCAGGAACCACTCGCCGGCGGTACGATAGCGCATCTTGCCGGCTTCGGAGACGAGCTGGTCGTAGGCCGGGTAGATATAATCGGCGAACTGGATCTCCATGACGGGACGCAGGCCATAAGCGGCCATGCCGATGGCCACGCCGGTGATGCCGCCCTCCGCGATCGGCGTGTCGAAGACGCGGGTCTTGCCGAACTCTTTCTGCAGTCCTTCGGTGACGCGGAAGACGCCGCCGAAATAGCCGACATCCTCGCCCATCACGACGATGTTCGGGTCACGCTCCATCATAACCTTGTGGGCGGAGTTGAGCGCCTGGATCATGTTCATGACGGTCATTTCCGGGCCGCCTCCAGTTCCGCGATCATCTGGTCGCGCTGCTCGGCGAGGTGCCAAGGTATGTCCTCGAACACGTCGTCGAACAGGGTGGTGACATCCTGCGCGAAGTCGAGCCCGCCGCTGCCCAGCGTGCCGAGCTTCTCCGCCTCCTTCTGAGCGGCGCGGACCTCCTGCCCCAAGCTCTCGAGCAGCGCCTCATGACGTGCATCATCCCATTCGCCGGTCGCGATCAGATGCTGCTTCAGACGCGCAATGGGATCACCGAGCGGCCACTTCGCACCTGCGCTCTGCGGGCGATAAGCGGAAGGATCGTCGCTCGTCGAGTGACCCTCGACCCGATAGGTGAACAGCTCGACCAAGGTCGGGCCGTGGTTGGACCGCGCCCGCTCCGCCGCCCATAAAGTCGCGGCATAGACTGCAAGCGGATCGTTGCCGTCAACGCGCAAGCCCGGAATGCCGTAGCCGAGCGCGCGCGCCGCGAAGGTGGTGAGCTCCGCCCCGGCGATGCCCGAGAAGGTCGAGATCGCCCACTGGTTGTTGACCACGTTGAGGATCACCGGCGCGCGGTAGACGCCGGCGAATGTTACCGCCTGGTGGAAGTCGCCCTCCGCCGTTGCGCCATCGCCGATCCAGCCGGCGGCGATACGGCTGTCGCCCTTGATCGCCGACGCCATCGCCCAGCCGACCGCCTGCGGATATTGGGTGCCGAGATTACCCGAGATCGAAAAGAAGCCGTGCGCCTTGTCCGAATACATGACGGGCAGCTGCCGGCCTTTGAGCTTGTCGCCGGTGTTCGAGTAGATCTGGCACA
Organism: uncultured Allosphingosinicella sp.; assembly: GCA_934539295.1. GTDB lineage: Bacteria > Pseudomonadota > Alphaproteobacteria > Sphingomonadales > Sphingomonadaceae > Allosphingosinicella. The sequence goes on along the minus strand of CAKTCN010000011.1, from coordinate 66,715 downwards.
TCATCTCGAACAGCGGATAGTCGCGCGCCACCAGCAGGCCCTGCTGGCGATAGGTCGGGAAGCACATGTCATCGCGGTCGAGCGCGTGGGCGGCCGCCACCGCCACCGCCTCCTCGCCCGTCGACTTCATGTAAAAGCTGGTCTTGCCCTGCCGCTGGGCGCGGTACATGCGGTCGTCATAGACCCGCACCATCAGCATGTCGCGCAGCATGCGGCGCAGGCGATCGGCGTCGAGGCGCGGCGCCCATGGCCCGACTGCCCTCCCCTCATCGTCCAGCACGCGGATCAGGCCATAAGGCAGGTCGCGTATGTCGGCAGCGGGCACGGCCACATCGGGTCGGCGCAGGCTGCCCGCCTCCGGTATGTCGATGTGTCTAAAATCGATCTCGTCACCCGGACGTGCGTCGGGCTCCGGAACATGCAGGGCGAGCGCCGGCCGGTTGGGGCGCTCCACAGCGTCGGTCATCCTCAATCATCCTCATCGGCGGGTCGCCGTGAAGGTCGCCTGCCGCTTGTTCTCAATAGCCAGGCGGGAGGAGGGTTCCGCCCACCGGCCTTGCGGCGCCATCTAGAAGATTTTACGTGTGCGAGGAAGACGGTTGGAAGAGAGTTGCCACCGCACGCCGATCATGAGGAGAATTCCTTATGTTGAAGATGCTCCTCCCCTTGGCCGCGCTCGCCGTCGCGGCATGTACGGACATGATGCCCGACATGTCGGCGCGCTCCATCTACGTCATGCGCCACCTGAACACGCCGGCCGGAGTGAACGACCCCGATCTGACCGCGCAAGGGCAGGCCAATGCCGAGCGAGTCGCGACGTGGTTCGCGGGCAGGAAGATCGATGTGCTGATCGTCAGCAACACCAAACGTGCACAGCAGAGCGCGGCACCGCTTGCCGCGGCCAAGGGATTGACGCCGATCCTCTATGATCCGCGCAAAAGCGCAGTGCCGCTGGCGCAGGTGCGGGCCACCGCTGGGGAGCTGGTGGTGGTCGGGCACAGCAACACCGTGCCGGACATCATCGAACAGCTCGGCGGTGATCGCCCGGCCGACATCCCGCATGAGCAGTTCGGCGATATATGGCAGATCAAGGGCGGCAAGACCGTGCGCCACAGAATTGGCGAGTAAGGCGCGACCCTGCCCTTCTGCCGACGAAGCGCTGCACTTGTTACAGGTCGACGCAACTGGCGATCGATTCGAGCTTCCTGATCCGCTCCTTGAGATCGGCCATTTCGATCCGCTCCATGGCGGGGCTGCGGCCTTCGCCTTCGCGCTTCAAGCCCAGTTCCATCCGCTTGAAGTCGAGCCAGCTCTGCCAGCCCTTGAGGGCCGCGGCCAGCGTCAGGGTCAGCGCCAGCAGGCCGAAGCCTGCTATCGCGACGGACATCCACATCTCGGTCATAGCTTTCCTCCCATCGGTTCAGGCGTTGCGGCCGTCGCGCAGCATCTCGATTTCGCGCGCCAGCCGGTCGTTCGAACCGACATAGGCGTCCACTTCCGCCATCCGGCGGTCGATGTCGCGCGTGTTTAGACGAAGGTCGTTCGTCGAAAGCCGGTCGTCGCGCACATGCTTGCGACCTGCCTTGGCGAGCACGACAGCGGCCGCATAAGCGACCAGCGTCCAAGGGAAGGCGCCCAGCAATGTGACGAGCACCACGCCGACCCGGACGAAGGTGGGGTCGATGTTGAAGTGGCGGGCGATGCCGGCGCAGACGCCGAATGCCATCTTGTTCTGCCGGTCGAGCGTGAAAACCTTGCGGACCATGTGAAAAACTCCCTGTTATATGCGTGTGTTCAGTTGCGGTGTGCGGCCTTCATGACGGCCAGCTCGGCCTCGATGGCGTCGGATGCGCGCAGCGCCGCAATCTCCTGTTCCAGGCTCATGCCGGACGCGGCGAGCGCCAATGCCTCGGCGCGGCCTTCCTCCAGGTCGGCGCGGCGCTCGAGCAGGTCGAACCCTGCGAACGCTTCCTCGACCTTGGCCCCGGCATAGGCCTGACGCAGGCGGATGCGCGTTTCCGCGCTTTCCAGCCTTGCGCTGATCTGTGTCTGCCGGCTGCGCGCCTCGCGCAGCTTGGCCTGCAATTTCGCGATGTCGGCATCGGCGGCGCGCATGGATGCGTCCAGAACGGCGACTTCCCCCTCGATGTGAGAAGCGACGTCGCGCAGCTTCTGGCGTTCCACCAGCGCCGACTTGGCCAGGTCCTCGCGGCCCTTGGACAGGGCGAGCTCAGCCTTTTCGGTCCAGCTGTCCTCCAGCATCTCCAGCTTCGCAATCTGCCTGCGCATTTCCTTCTGGTCGGCAATGGTGCGGGCGGCCGAGGCGCGGACGTCCACCAGCGTCTCCTCCATTTCCATGATCATCACGCGCACGGTCTTTGCAGGATCCTCGGCCTTTTCGAGGAGGTCCGCGAAGTTTGCGGCGACGATGTCACGGGTGCGGGTGAAGATGCTCATGAACGAAAATCCTGTTGTGGTGATGGGGAGCGGGCGGGAGGCTTGCGGTTCGGCATGTGCCTCCCGCCGCTGCACCAGGCTCAGGCACGGACCTGGGCGGGAACTTCGGCCAGCGGAGCCATCTCGACTGCGCGGGCCGGTGCCACGGTGGAGCCGATCATGGTGACGGTGAGAAGCAGCGCACCCAGCGTAGCAACCGTAACGCGCTGAAGATCAGAGGCATCGAACTTGAACATGGGATATCTCCTGAACCTGTTTCCGCCGGTTGATCCGGTGGACACGCAACAGGTAACAAGAGCCGTGCCAACCGAAATAAAAGGCGGATTTCCGCGACTTCTAGCGTCTAGGCATCGATGGAAATGAAGGTGCGCTCGCCCGGATCACCAACCTTCAGCAAGGCGGTTGGCGAAATCCACCAATCGCCCTTCTTAACCCAGTTAGGTATGCTTGCGGGTTCCACCACAGTAGAGTTCGGCCTAGCATCGACCCATGGCTGAGCAGATCGAAACGGCCGCACCGCCGGCTGAGACCGTGAATCCCGTCTACATCATCGACGACGACCATGACGTGCGCGGATCGATCGGTTTCCTGCTCAAGACGGTGCGCATGCCATCCGTGCCATTCCATAGCGGCGTGGATTTCATCGGCGCGCTCGACGGGCTGCAGCCCGGTTGCGTCCTCCTCGACATCCGCATGCCGGAGGTAGACGGGATCGAGGTGCTGAAGGAACTATCGCGGCGCGAGATCGACTGGCCGGTCGTGATCATGACCGGCCATGGCGAGATCGCGCTGGCCGTTCAGTCGATGAAGCTGGGCGCGATCGACTTTCTGGAAAAGCCGTTCAACGAGGATCTGCTTCTGCAGGCGCTGACCCGCGGTCAGGAGCAACTGCGAAAGCGCACCCATTCGGGCGACAGGCGGCGCGAGGCGCGCAAGCGCATCGCGGCACTGACCGATCGTGAGCGCGAGGTGCTCAACTGCCTTGCAGAAGGATTGTCGAACAAGCTTATCGCCTATCAGCTCGGCATCAGCCTGCGCACGGCCGAGATGCACCGCGCACACATGATGACCCGGCTGGGCGTCAAGAGCCTGGCCGAGGCCTGCCGGATCGTCGCCGACGCCGAACTCAACGACTGACCGGCTCGGCCGGGGAGGCGATCAGGTCTCCGGGCCGTGGCGTCCGGACAAGATCCGGACGCGTCACCTCCAGGATCTTGGCGCCGGCCATGAACACGGCGCCGGTACACGCCGCGAACAGCACATAGCCGAACATCCCCGGATATTGTTCAAGATAATGCTTGCCGCGTTCCACCGCACCGAGTGCCAGCGCGTAGATGACGAACAGCGCATCGAAACGCGTCTTGATGACGAACCACCGCCCCACTTTCTTCCACATGACAAAGTAAAAGCAAGAGACATGCCAACGGCTGATCTCCGCCATTCGCCAACGAACATGGTTACCAAAGTGTAAACGCGGCCGACAGGAAAAGGCTTGACGCCGCGGCCGCTTTACGGGAGGCTTGAAGAGATGACGCATGTTCGCAACTCGGTCTGGCTTTGGTGGCGGTTCTCGCATGAACCGGCGGCCGACCTGCGCACCTGGTAGACGAAGCCCCTCGAACAGGCTTCCGATTACCCAAGCAAGGCCCGCCGATCCGGCGGGCTTTTTCTTTATCCAGCGGTTCTCATCCATGACCATGCAGACAATGTCAGATCCACAAACGACCAGCGCGCTCGAGACCCTCTTTTCCGGCGGATCGATCGACGAAGCGGAAGCCGAGGCGCTCTTTGCCCGCCTTGTCGCAGGCGAGCTGGAGCCGCCGGTGATCGGCGCAACCCTCGTCGCGCTCCGCATCAAGGGTGAAACGGCAGCCGAACTGACTGGTGCGGCCCGGGCGCTGCGGGCAGCGGCCACGGCCTTTCCCCGCCCCGACTACATCTTCGCCGACAGCTGCGGCACCGGCGGCGACGGGTCGGGCACCATCAACGTGTCAACCGCCGCAGCCTTCGTGGCTGCGGCCGCCGGTCTGCCGGTGGCCAAGCATGGCAACCGCTCGGTCACGTCGCGCTGCGGGTCGGCCGATGTGCTGGAGCAGTTGGGTGCCAGGCTCGACCTCGAACCGGCACAATCGCGATGCGTGCTGGACCAGAGCGGTTTCTGTTTCCTGTTCGCGCCTTCATATCATCCTGCGATGCGCCATGCGGCTGCCGCGCGTAAGGCGCTCAAGGTGCGGACGATGATGAACATGCTGGGGCCGTGCCTCAATCCGGCCGCGCCTCCGGTCCAGTTGCTGGGCGTGGCCGATCCGGCCCTCTTGCAGCCCGTCGCGGCCACTTTGGCGGCACTGGGAACGGCCGAAGCGCTGGTGGTCCACGGTGCGGGCCTGGACGAAGTGGCGCTGCACGGGGAAACGCAAGCCGTGCGCGTAAGCAATGGCTGCCTCCAGGACATGGTGCTGAGCCCTGAGGAAGCAGGGCTCGTCCGAACACCTCTTTCGGCGATCGGCGGAGGCGCGCCTGAGGAGAATGCGTCGCGGCTTGCAGCCTTGCTGGACGGCAAGGGGAACGAGGCCGAGGCGGCCATCGTCGCCTTGAACGCAGGCGCGTTGCTGATGACGGCGCGGCTGGCCGGAACCCTGAAGGACGGCGTTGCCCTCGCGTCCGAAATGCTGGCATCGGGCCAGGCCGGAAGGCGGCTGAGGCTGTTCGTGGAGGCAAGCCGTGGTTGAGGCCGTGGGCGTCCTGGGCGAGATCGTCGCCCGCAAGCGGGAGGACATTGCGGCGCGGTTCGCAGACACGTCGATCGAGACGCTGCGCGCAGGCGTTGGCCGGACGGAGCGCCGTCTCAGGGCGGCGCTCGCGAAGGCTGGCGCGCGCTTCATCATGGAGGTGAAGCGCGTCTCGCCATCGGAAGGCACGCTGAAGCAGGCTGCCGACCCCGCGGAGGTCGCACGCGGGTATCGCGGGGCAGCCGACGCGATCAGCGTGTTGACCGACACACCCTATTTCGGAGGATCGTTCGAGGATCTTGCTGCAGTGCGAGCGGCGTTCGACGGGCCCATCCTTTGCAAGGACTTCATGATCGACCTGCGCCAGGTGGCGGAGGCACGCCGCTACGGCGCGGACGCCATCCTGGTGATGCTGTCGGTGCTGGGCGACGATGCTGCCGCGGCAATGATCGCGGAGGCCGGCCGCTTCGGCATGGACGTGCTGGTAGAGGCGCATGATGAGACGGAGGTGCGCCGCGCCGTCGCGCTCGGTGCGCCGATCATCGGCATCAACAATCGCGACCTGCGTACGCTTCACATCGACCTCGCCGTTACGGAGCGGCTTGCCTCGCTGGTTCCCGCGGATCGGCTGCTGGTGTCCGAATCCGGCATCAAGACGCGCGACGATGTTCGTCGGCTTGCGCCCATCGCCGATGCCTTCCTGGTGGGGAGCGCGCTGATGAAGGCGCCGGACCCACGTGAGGCTGCCCGCGCCCTCACCTTCGGGCGCGTGAAGATTTGCGGAATGACGCGCAAAGAGGATGTCGATGCCGCGGCCGAGGCGGGTGCAACCCATGCCGGGCTCATCATGGTGCCGGACACCCCGCGCTACCTGTCCGCCGAACGCGCCGCGCAGTTGGCGAGGCATGCCGCCGCCATCGGCCTGAAGCCGGTCGGCGTCTTCCGCGACGCGCCGTCCGTGGACATCGTGGCAGCGGTGCAGGCGATGCCGCTTGCCGCCGTCCAGCTTCATGGCCGGGAAGATGCGACCTATGTTTCGGAGCTTCGCACCGCCCTGCCCGCATCCGTGGAATTGTGGCTGGCGACGCCTGTGGACGGCGACCGGATCGAACGGCGCGAGGGCGGCGACCGATCCTTGTTCGACACCAAGGTCGCAGGGCAGTCCGGAGGAACGGGAACGGCGTTCGACTGGCACCTGCTTCAAGGCCGCGACGACCTCGCCTCAGCCATCGTCGCCGGCGGGATTGGGCCCGACAATGCGCGCGCGGCCGCGGCCATCGCCGCTTATGCGCTGGACGTCTCCTCCGGCGTCGAGGACATTCCCGGGATCAAGAGCCGGGACAAGCTTTCCACCCTTTTCGACAATCTGCGCATCAAGGTGCGGGGAGATGATGCATGAAGATGAGCGGCCGCTTCGGCGACTATGGGGGCGCCTACGTGCCCGAAATCCTGATGCCTGCGCTGGAGCAACTGGAGTCTGCCTTCCTGTCCGCGCAGGAGGATGAAGGCTTCCAGTTCGAACTGGCGGAGCTTCTCGCAAAATATGCCGGGCGTCCGACGCCGCTCACCCGGTGTCGCAACCTGGCGGCGGGCAAGGCCAGGCTTTACCTGAAGCGCGAGGACCTGCTCCACGGCGGCGCGCACAAGACCAACCAGGTGCTGGCGCAGGGACTGCTCGCCAAACGGATGGGCAAGACGCGCCTGATCGCGGAAACCGGCGCGGGCCAGCATGGCGTTGCGACCGCGCTTGCCGGTGCATTGTTCGGCCTCGAGACGCGCATCTACATGGGGGCGCATGACGTGGAACGTCAGCGCCTGAACGTGTTCCGCATGGAATTGATGGGCGCGGAGGTGATCCCGGTCGAGAGCGGCGGGCGCGGCCTCAAGGATGCGGTGAACGAGGCGCTGCGCGACTGGACGGCGAGCTTCGACGACACGCACTATCTGCTCGGCACCGTCGCCGGTCCCCACCCCTTCCCCTTGATGGTGCGCGAATATCAGCGCGTGATCGGCAAGGAAGCGCGCGAACAGATGCTAGAGGAAGAAGGCCGCCTGCCAGACGCGGTGATCGCGGCGGTGGGTGGCGGATCCAACGCCATGGGCATCTTCAGCGACTTCGTGGGCGACGAGGGCGTGCGTTTGATCGGCGTGGAAGCGGCCGGACGCGGGCTCGACGGCAACGAGCATGGCGCCACCATCCTGCGCGGTCGCCCCGGCATCCTTCACGGATGCGAGACCTATGTGCTGCAGGACGCCGATGGGCAGATTTCCGAAAGCTGGTCGGTGTCTGCCGGGCTCGATTATCCCGCCGTGGGACCCGAGCATGCGCATCTGAAGGACAGTGGCCGCGCCACCTATGTCGGCGCGACGGACCAGGAGGCGCTGGACGCATTCGCTCTTCTCGCGCGGTCCGAAGGCATCATCTGCGCGTTTGAATCCGCCCACGCCCTCGCCCATGCGCTCAAGATGGCGGAGGAGGCAGGGCCGGACACGATCCTGCTCGTCAACCTCTCGGGACGCGGCGACAAGGACATGGTGCAGGCACAGGGCCTGCTGAACCCATCGGCATGAGCAGCAACATGACCCGCTACGCAAATATGTTCACCCGCCTTCGCGAGGCAAACGAAGGGGCGTTCGGCGCATTCGTCATGCTCGGCGATCCGGACCTGGACGCCAGTGCCGCGATCCTGGACGCGCTGGTCGAGGGCGGCGCCGACATGCTGGAGGTCGGCATTCCCTTCTCAGACCCGGTGGCCGATGGTCCCGTCATCCAGGCGGCGGCAGAGCGAGCGCTGGCAGCGGGCGTCACGCCCGCCGACTGCTTTGCGCTGCTGAAGGCCTTTCGCGCTCGTCACCCGGAGGTGCCCGTGGGCATCCTTACTTACGCCAACATCGTGGTCGCGCGTGGGCGCGGGCATTTCTACCAGGCGGCCGCCGATGCGGGCGTGGACAGTGTGCTCGTTGCCGACGTTCCGTCCTTCGAAGCGAAGCCATTCGCCGCCGAGGCGCGCCGCCACGGCGTCGATCCCGTGCTGATAGCCGCGCAGAACACGCCTTCGCACACGCTGGAGGAGGCCGCACGGCTGGGCGGCGGTTATACCTACTGCGTCGCGCGCGCAGGCGTTACCGGGTCTGCCGAGGCCGAGTTCAACCATGGCGAACTGGTGGATACGCTCAAGGGCTTCGATGCGCCGCCGACCGTGCTCGGCTTCGGCATATCGCGCCCGGACCATGTGCGCGATGCGCTGGCATCCGGCGCCGCGGGCGTGATTTCGGGTTCGGCGATCGTGCGGCTGATCCAGGATAGTGGCGCCGAGTGGAAGACGCCCGTGCTGGCTTTCCTCGCCGAAATGAAGGCCGCAACGCGCTCCTAAGTGCGCAGTGCTCCTGCGGAGACAGGAGCCCGGCTGGGCGCCCGGAATATGGGCTCCTGCATTCGCAGGAGCACTTTCCTCATTCGACGAAATGGACGGGTCCCGCGCTGGCCATCGGCCTGCTGCGGGACCCTGGACGAAGCCCCCGCTCCGCTGCCCACTCATGTGACGCACCACGGCGCCGGCCGCACTCTGCCGATCGGCCAGAAATGCCGTAACTTTCGATAGGGCTTAGCGGCGCCCGAGGCCCAGACCCTGCAGCGTGTTCTGGTCGAACTTGAAGCGCAGCGTGGCGTAGGGACCCGAGCGGGTGTAGCGCGATTCTTCGAAGTCGCGATCCTCGAAGCCGACGATGTTCCAGCCGAGCGAGATCCAGCTGTTCTTCACCGGCGAGATGCCGATGCTGGGACCGCCCGAATAGGCGAAGGATCGACTGCCGAGACCCTGGCGGATGGTGAAGGCACCGCCGATATCGAAACGCTCGCCAAGGCCGATGCGTCCGTCGAGACCCACCACATTGCTCCAGCCCTTGATGTCGGCATCGCCGATCTTCTCCGACGCATAGCGCGAACCCCAGAAGAGCGAGAATTCGGAACGCTCCAGATACTGGTCGTCGTCGCGGCCACCGCTCAGCGGGGACCAGTTGAGCGACAGGCTGTTGATCACGCGGAGCGAGGACGCATCGCCATTGATCAGCGAAGGCAGGCCGATCGGACCGGTCTGGCCGAGGACGCCATTCTCCAGCTTCTCCGCGCGGACCTCGACCTTGTCGAGGAAGGCGATGCGGCTGCCGGCCGGACGGTGCGCCCAGGAGAATTGGACGTCCGCGGTGCGGGTGCTGGCGCCCTTCTCGTCCTTCGCAACCAGGTAGCTGGCCGCGCCGCCGATCGCCTGGCCTTCACCGATCTGGCGGATGGCGCCGACCGTGGCGCCGTAGCGGTCGCCAAGCTCGCTCATCCGATACTCGGCGCGGCTGGAGACGCTCCACAGGTCCGAACGATAGGTCGCGCCGGCAGTGAGGGCCGTGAAATCCTCGGTGATGACACCGTCGCTCAGCTGACCGCCGGCCGATACGGGGTGATCCGGGTTGACGACGAGCGAGGGATCGATGCCGCCAAGCGAACGGTTCGAGTCCACCGTGGCATCGATCGACCAATGTTCGTCGAGCACCAGCGACTGGGACAGACCGAAGGCGGCAAAACTGCGTGCGCCATATTCGGCAATCTGCTGGACATTGCCCATCGCCATGACCTTGGCACCCGTCCAGGGCTGCACTTCGAAGCCTAGCTTGGCCGTGCGCGCATCGATGTTGCGACCATCGGCGATCTCGTAATTGCCGATCAGCTGCACGCCCTGGGTCAGCGAGTAACGTGCGGCGAGGCGGTGACGCGCCGGGAAGTCGACGCTGTCATTGTTGCCCGACAACGGGATCTCGGTCTGTGCGTCGAGCTCCAGCTTGTTGTCGAAGAAGCGACGGTTGGCGCCGAGCTGCAGGATCGTGGAATCGAGCTGGCGGCCATCGGCCAGGCGATCCTGGGCGAAGGTGAAGCCTGCACGGCCGCCCCAGTCAGCGGAGCGATATTCCAGCAGTCCGCGCGCAGCGATACGGCGCAGGTCGGAGCCGAGGCCGGTCTCGTGCCAGGCGCTGCCGGTGAACTGCAGGGCATCGGTGATGCCGACGCGGCCGTCGATGCCGATCTTGCGCGTGCCGGCATTCGCGCCGCTGATCTGGCCCGCGCCGAAGCCCCCGTCCTGCTGGCGGACATAAGCAAGCGCGTCGAACTTCTCGCCATGATGCTCGGCCTCGACCAGCCATGCGGTGGCGGTGCCGCCCTCGCCTTCACCGGTCGCCTCCGGACGGGCATCGCTGACCGCCACTTCGGCGCGGATCTCGGTGCGCTGGTCGGGACGGTAACGCACGTCGGCACCGCCGAGCAGGGTCTTGCCACCGTCATTGCTGTCGTGGATCGCCGTCGCCGCAACCTGCAGCTTCTGATCCTTGCTGCGCCAGCTGGCACGTGCACCGGCATTCAGCTGACGCTCGCCAACGCCGTCCACTTCGTAGGTGGCGATGATGAACTGCGGATCGAGATCGCTGGTGCGGCTGAGGATCGGCTCCTTGAAGCGGATCAGGCCCTGCACATAGTCGATCTCGTAATCGATGTAGCGGGTCAGCAGGCGCGTATCGACCACGCGGTCCGAACGCTCGCGGTCGCGCACCTCGATCTGGATGCGCTCGCTGTTCGCCATGATCTCGCGGGCGCCCAGCGCATAGGGACCCGACAGGCCGTTGCCCTGGATCTCGTCACGGCGGAAGCGGGTCGGCGTATCGGCGGCAAAGGCCAGCGCGCTTACGCGATCGGAACCATATTCGGCCTTCACGCCGTTCAGCGAGCGGGTGTAGCGGGCGAGCTCGGGCTCGTCGATGCCGGTTTCGAAGTCGCCGAACAGCGCGTAGAATTGGCGACGCTCGAGACGCAGGTAGAGCTTGCGGATCGATGCGGCGTCATAGCGGCGCTCGGACGTGTCGGCATAGACGGTATAGTAAGCGCGCGGATCGATGATGCCGGCGAAGCGGGTCTCGTCTTCCTTCTTGTCGCTGTCATAGGCGAGCGTCATCAGCCACTGGCCGCTAATCTTGCCCTTGGCATAGAGCGCCAGGCGACCGTCGGTCAGCGTATCCTTTTCCTCGTCCTTCAGATCCTGCAGGTGGCCCTGCAGCTTATTGAAGCCGACGGTGCCCTGCGCCAGGCCGACGACGGTCCAGGGACGATCGCCCGGATCCAGCCATGCCTCGAGACGCTGCTCGCGCTGGGCCTCGCCATCGCGGAAGTCGAAGCGGATCGACACGGTGCCCGACGCGGTGGTCGGCTCCAGCTCGATATAGGCGATGCCCTCGTCGCCATGCACGCGCCACACCGGCTGCGCACGCTCCAGCCCGGCGAGCTGGCGCGCCTGCTGTGCATCCACCTCGACCGCGGGATAATAAGGCGCCGGGACCTCGAAGTCGCCGATGACGTCGTGGTGGATCGGCTTGCCGTGGCGATCGGTGAGGCGCACCGCGATCACCGGACGGGTCACGCCATCGGCAACCAGCACCGACTTGTCCCGCAGGAATTCGGCCTGCACCGGCGTGTTGGAGTAATAGACTTCGCGCTCCAGGCGCTTGGCGACGCTGCCGTCGGCATTGAGCACTTCGGCAGTCAGCAGCGACTTGCGGCCGTTGATCGGCACTGCGCGCCACAGGCTGACACTGCCGTGCGGTCCCTTCGACACGCTCTCGAACTGCAGCGGGTCCACCGGCTTGCCATCGACCGACAGGCGGACCGTCTGGTCGGCGAGGTGCGAGATGGCGACGCGGGTCACCGGCGCGCGAGGGTTGAAGTTGGTGGCCGGGAACAGCCAGTCGATCACGCCCGGCTGCGTTTCCGTCAGCCAGTCTCGCCCGCCACCGGCTGCCGCCGCGTCATCGAGCACCTGCGGGCGCTTGGCGACCACCGCCTCGACCGAGCCTTCGCGTTTCACCGCGCGGAAATCGACCCGCTTCAGCGAACCACCACGGCCCTCGACGAAGCGCGAGAAGGAGCGGCCGGCCGAACGGGTCGACTGCGCGCAGTCCACGAGTTCGTGGCCGACCAGGCTCGAATCGTCGAGCTGGACGACGTGGGTGCCGGGAACGACACCTTCGAAGTGATAACGGCCGTCCATGTCGGTGACGGCATAGCTGCCGTCCTCCATCATGACGCGCACGCCGGCAATGCCCGGCGCCTTGTCCGGATCGATGGAGCAGGCGGCCTCGACCACGCGGCCGATGATGGTCATGCGGTCGGCGATGCTGTCACGCTCGATCCGGACCAGTGCGTCGGCCACATTGCTGACATTGCCGAGGTCATCGACGGCGGTGACGCGGTTCAGCGCATCGCCTTCGCGCGCATCCGAACGGATCTCGAGCGCATAGGTGATCTTCATGGTCGACGCACGCTTCAGGCGCGGCAGAACGAGGGTCATCTTGGCCCCATCGGGTCCTGCATCGACGTCGATCTTCTGACCGTCGATGCGGACGGTGCCTTCGCGCAGGCGCATCTGCGCCGGGATAAGGTCGGTCAGGGTGATGACGCCCGACGGACGCAGCGGGTCAGAATTGGTCACGTTGATCTGGTAGGAGATCGTGTCGCCGGCCTGGCCGACGATTTCCGACGCGGTCTTGGTGAGGAGCAGCGCGCCGCCCGGCTTGTCGAGCGGGATGTCCACGCGCACCGGCGCCGGGTCGAACAGCTCGATGACACCGCCATAGGAACCGGGGAGGATGGCGAACTTGCCGCCATCGGGCCGGTCGAGATGGGCCAGTTCCTCGGCCGGGATGCCGGACGGGAAGGTGTAGGGCTCCTCCGGCTCGACCACCAGGCGATAGCGGCCGGGCGGCATCAGCGGAAAGCGATAGTCGCCGATCGGGAAAGTATAGACGGTGCCGCCCGAGTCCACGACCGTCTGACCGGTATAGACGGTCGAGGGGTAGCGCGACACGCCATCGTCGCCATAGACCTCGGCCGGCTGGCCGGTCACCGCGTCGACGATCGACACCTTGACGCCCGTGATGGATTCGCCCGTGACGCTGTCGAAGGTGATGCCGTACGGGTCGATCAGCATGTTGACGTTGCCATCGGCGAAGACGGGCTCGCCCTGGCCTTCGGCCGCGCCGAGACGCAGCGGCTCTCCGGGCAGGACCGACAGGACGCAGTCGCGCTTGGTCGGGCTCGGCGGCGTGGCACGGGTCATCAGCGCGCCCATGAAGTAGCCGGTGTTCACGCCGGTTTCGATCATGGTCACGACTTCCTCGTCACCGGCCGCGTTGGTGAACACGATCTCCTTGGTGTCGAGCCGGGTCGGATTGCGGTTGGACGCCTGGTGAGTGACGCCGAAGATCAGCGGCTCGCCCGCCTTGATCTCGGTCGCGGGCTGGAGCGGCACGGCGCCAACCGGCACATAACCCCAAACGCCTTCGAAGCTGAAGGGAAGCGACGTCCCGTTGGACGTGGTGCAGCTGGCGCCGGCAAGCGACTGGGTCGCGCCGTTGCGGGTCAGCCGGAAAATGTCGAGCTGGGGCTTCTGTGCCGTCACGCCATCGAGCCGGATGTCGACACGGTTCGAGGCGACGGAGGCCTGGCGGCCGTCGGCCAGCCAGCTTGCCGTAGCGGTGTTGGAGATGACCGGCGTCGCCTCTTGCGCACGCGCGCGCGTGTAAGGCGCCACTAAAGAGAGCGCCATCATGAGGACGCAGAAGATCGCGCCCAAAAGATGGGTGAAACGGGTCATCATTTCTTCACTTGAGAGGCATGTCCCCGGGGCCGACATCAGCCCCGGGGATAGCTGTCATCCTTACGGCGTGACGGGAGCGACCGGGGTCGACGTCGGGTTGTTGATCGTCACCTGGAAGCGCAGGCCGCGCTTCGCGTAGGTGGTCGTCGAACCCTGCGGCGGCGTCGAATTCAGGATCGAGGCCAGCGTGGCATCAACCGCCGTCGACGTGAAGCCGTCGATGTCGGCACCCGCGATGGCGTCGGTCACTGCAGTACCGCCGGTGCACTCGTTCGACGCGTTGACGACGGTGTCCTTGACGATCGAGCCGGCGACGTACGTGGTGTTCGCCGGAATGGCGTCGACGATCTTGATGCCGCTGGCGTTGACGGCCGTGGTGTTCGAAACGGCGATGCAATATTCCACCGTCGCGCCCGGGATCATCTTGGGAGCGTGGTTGGTGTTGTTTGCGGCGTTCGAAGCGGTGGTGACCGGGTCGTTGACGACACGGCTGTACTTCTGAACGACAATCGCGGCCGTTTCGACCTTGTAGGCGTCGCGATCGGTCTCAATGCCGTTGTAGCCAGCATCGGCCAGGACGGTGTCGACGACGTTCGCGGTCTGGGTCGCGGACGTGGTCAGCACGCCACCGGCGAAGGTGTTCGACCACGCCGTGCCGGTCAGCTGGATCGCGGCGACGTCGGTGTTGCCGAGGTTGTTGGTGCCGTTGGTGACCGGAACGTTGGCAAGAACGTAGATGGTCTTGCTCTGGTCAGCCAGGACTTCCTGGAGATAGCCGTTGCTGGTGATCTCGGTGTCGCTGCCCGTATAGGCGCCCTGAGCATCGAACGTGCCGTTGAAGCCCGTTGCGGTGCCGCTTTCGACGAAGATGCGGAAGTCCGTCACGTTGAACGTGTCGGTGCCGCGCTTCGCGGTCGCTGCCTGATCGGCGGCGAGGACGAAGCTGACCTTGTCGTTTGACGAGTTGGTGACGGTGAAGGTCGTCACCTGATACTTGGCGCCCGGCGTCACGATCGTGTCGGCGTTGTCGGCCTCGACGAGCGTGAAGTTGACCTTGCGGTCAACCACGAACGTATCGGTGTTCGACTTCTTCGCGGTCTGTGCAACGCCGCCGACCGAGAAGTTCACGGTTGCCGTATTCTCGATCGACGTACCGGCACCGGTACCGGCCGCAAAGGCCGGCGTGGCGACGGAAGCGGCAACCAGCGCGCTCGCCGTGGCGAGCAGCTTCATGCTGTTCTTCATGTCCCTATCCATTCTCTAGTGTTCGGCGCCATTCCACCCCCGCCGGCGCCCCCTTGCGGGATACTCAAATTTACTTGACGACACCCCTGAAGCTCAGCTTGCCGCCTTGCCCCGCCGGAATCGGCTGATTGAAAGCCCAGCGGATGTGCGTCACATCGCTCGGCTGAGCCGGACGGCTGGTGCCGTCGGCAGCCTTCACCTGCAGTGCAGGCAACTTGCCCCAGTTCTGACCGCCGTCGATCGACACGTCAGCACCGTCGGATTCACCGCCGGCGTAGGTGATCGCCTGCGGAAGGGGATTGGTGACCACGAACTCGGTCGCCGCCTGGGCGCCCTCGTTGCGATAGGAGATCTCGAACAGGATCACGTCGCCGGGGACCACCGACATGGTGTCCTCCAGCTTGCGCTCTTCCTTGCCCTGCGCGTCGGTCGTGACGCGCTCGACGAACGACTTGCTGGTGATCGTCATGTCCTGCTGGGCCGCGAGCAGCGGGCCGGCCGGAACCATCATGGTGGCCGCGAGGGCCATGAGGAGTGTCTTCATCTTCACGATCCTTCTCACTGGTCTGAAATCTTGACTTTGAACGTGACCGTCTGGGTCGACGGCGCGGAGACATTGCCGAGGTTCACCGAAATGGCGTTGCCGCTGAACTGGCCGGCATCGTCGTTGGCGGCGTCGGTCAGGGCCGTGCCGCCGAGCGCGATCGATCCCGGCTGATAGGTCGAGCCGGCCGGAATGGCGTCGTTGATGCTGAGGCTGCCGACCGACCCCGAACCACCCACGGTGGCAACGATCGTGTAGGTGATGACCGAACCCGGAACCCGCGTCGCACCGCCCCAGCTGTCGAGCACGACCGCGCTCTTCTGCAGCGTCACCATGGCGCTGGCCACGATGTAGGTGCCCTGCACGCTGGCAGCGGCAGTCGAGAAGCCGACAACGGCATCGCCGCCGCCCTGGCCCTGACCGGCAAACACCGTGGCCGGCGTGCCCGAACCGGTCTGCGCCGTCGCCGTCAGCGCGACATGGCCAAGATCCTGGTCGGCGCGGCCGGCCGGGATGGACGACGACACGAACAGGATGATGCTGCCGTCCGGCTGGATCACGGGCTCGTTGCCCGTGTAGATCTGGTCGACGCCCTCGTCATAGCCGCCATTGCCGTTGCTATCGAGATAGACCTGGGTGACGGTGGGATCGAACTGGTCGCCGGTCACCGCCGCGTTGGTGGCGATGGTGAACTTTTCCGGGCCGTTACCGGTGTTGGTGACCTTGAACTTGAGCTTCTGGTTCGCCGAGGGCGAGCCGACGACGACACGGGACGGGTCTTCCCACGTCACCTTCACGTCCAGCAGTTCGTCAACCTTCAGGACGACCTTGTTCGAATCCACCGTTATCGGATCGCTTCCGCCCGGCGGCGTGTAGCTCGCCGTGGCGACGTTCTCGATCTGGGTGCCGGCCTGCGTCCCGGCAGCAAAGGCCGGGGTTGCGCCGGCCACGCAGGCAGCCGTACCGGCCAGCAGCCAGCCCGGCGAGCGTGCATGTACGGAGCGCGCGGCCCCGAACGCCTCAAACATCATCTTGGTAACCCCCACACGGTTATGCGGCTATTACGGTAACTTCCGTAAAAACGCTAATACAAACTCGGACTTAGGGGGTGAATTGAACCGCTGGCGAATTGCGGTCTGCCGAATGGGAGATACCGTATATATCCGAGGATATAGCGCAGATGGGGCGCAGTGCTCAGCCGGCGCCTGTCGCCTTCAGGACCAGCTCGGTCCGGCTGGAAATATCCAGCTTTTCGAAGATATTATGGAGGTGCACCTTGATCGTGCCCTCCGTCACGCCGAGTTGCGCCGCTATGTCGCGGTTGCGCAGGCCTTTCAGCACATGCTGCACCACAACCTGCTCCCTCGCGCTGAGATTTCGCAGGGGATCCGCCTTTTCATCCCCGCTCAGGCTCACTTCCATGGCGCGCTGCAGCATCTCGTGATCGATCCAGCGGCGTCCCTGCGACACCGATTCGATGCAGGTAAGCAGGACGTCCGGTGCACGTGCCTTGATGACGAGGCCGTCCAATCCCAGCTGCAGCGCTTCATAGGTTCGCCGGTCGGTGATCCTGGCGGTCAGCAGCACAACCGGGCGACGGTCGCCGCGCTCTCGTAAAACCCGCAGGACCTCGATGCCGTCGAGACCCGGCATATCCACGTCGAGGATCAGGATGTCGGGTGCGGCTTTTTCGGTAGCGGCCAAAGCCTGCTCGCCATCGCGGGCCCTGGCTACGATGGCATGCGTGCTCTGCCCGAGCAGCAGCTCGATGCCCGACAGTGTCAGCGGATCGTCGTCCGCGATCAATAGGCGCGCCATGTCCCCGTTTGACAGCCTAGCTATGGTCCCCGGCGCCATGATTGCCGCGAACCGCCCCGCCCGCAAGCACTAACCTTTGCGGCTAGAATTGATCGGGTCGTCGCAGACGCAAAGCTTGAAGCAATAGAACCGTCTTCATGTCTGGAATTCGGCCGGCTTCCAGCATCGACCATGCGTCGGCGAAAGGAAGATGATGAACGGTGATACCTTCATTCTCGTCGGCCGCTCCTCCCCTTCCCCGATCAGGTCGTCCTCTCCGAACGGAGCCAGGAAGAGGCTGTTGCGCTCGGTCGAGATAGACGGGAGCGACCAGGCCTGGACGACGAGCTCCAGCTCACCGAGGCGTACCCCGCCTTCTTCCAGCGCCTCGCGCCGCACGCAGGTCTCCGCATCCTCGTCCTCGATCCTTCCTGCTATGGCTTCCAGCAGGTCCGGCACACCGCTGTCGGACACAGGCGCCCGCGGCATGCTGACCAGCAGCACCGTCTTGCGGGTGGGATCGTAGGGAAGAACGGAGGCGGCGGCGCCATGATCCTCGACATGGCGCTCCACCACCTCGCCATCGGGCATGCGAAATCGCACGCTCTCCAGGCGGAGCCAGCCGTCGTAGATCAGCGCGCGCGACAATATGCGCGGCGGTACCGTCACAGCCGACTAGCGGCCGTCGAGGATCTGTTCGATCGCCTCGTTCACCTCGGCAATGGGCACCATACCGTCCACGCGCGTCACGACGCCCTTCGCTTCGTAGAAGGGGAGGATCGGCGCGGTCTTGGCGTGATACTCCGCCAGCCGATTGAGGACGGTTTCGGCGACGTCATCGGGGCGGCGCTTGAAGCTGTGGCTGCCGCATATATCGCAGGTCTCGGCCACGGCCGGCTGCTTGTAACGGTCGTGATAGCCCTCCCCGCAGCTTGCGCAGGAAAAGCGGCCGATGATCCGATCGACCAGCGCGCCTTCATCCACCGTGAGCTCGATCACATGGTTGAGCACCATGCCCTTGGCGGCGAGCAACTGATCCAGCGACTCGGCCTGAGCCGCGGTGCGCGGATAGCCGTCGAGGATGAACCCCTTGCGCACGTCGTCCGCGTCGAGACGGTCCGACAGGATACCGGTCACGATCTCGTCCGACACCAGCTCGCCGGCATCCATCACTGCCTTGGCGCGAAGGCCGACCTCCGACTTGGCCGCCACGGCCGCGCGCAGCATGTCGCCCGTTGAAAGCTGGACCATCCCGCGCTCATGTTCGAGGCGCGATGCCTGGGTGCCCTTGCCCGCCCCCGGGGGCCCCAGCAAAATGATGTTCATCGGCTATCCGTCCCCTGTTGACGCAGCTGGCTTAGCCGCGCGACCTGCCGCCCTTCAACCGGGCCTTCTTGATCAGATCGCCATATTGATGCGCCATCAAGTGGCTTTGGATCTGCGTCACCGTGTCCATGGTGACGTTGACCACGATCAGCAGGCTGGTGCCGCCCAGATAGAAGGGGATCCCGGCGCGCGCGATCAGGAATTCCGGCACAAGGCAGATGATGGTGAGGTAAGCCGCGCCGATCACCGTGATGCGAGTCAGGACGTAGTCGAGATATTCCTCGGTCCGCTTGCCCGGGCGAATACCGGGGATGAAGCCACCATATTTCTTAAGGTTCTCCGCCGTCTCCTCGGGATTGAACACCACGGACGTGTAGAAGAAACAGAAGAAGATGATGCCGGCCGCATAGAGCGCCATGTAAAGCGGCGCACCGTGCTGAAGCGAGGTCGTGACGGTGATGAGCGCGTCGCTCCACCAGCTCTCGCCCTCTGTCCGGTTACCGGCAAATTGCGCAATCGTCAGCGGCATCAGCAGCAGCGACGAGGCGAAGATCGGCGGGATCACGCCAGCAGTGTTGATCTTGAGCGGCAGGTGGCTGCGCTCCTGCTGCATCTGGCCCCGCGCGGTCTGGCGCTTGGGATATTGGATCAGCACGCGGCGCTGGGCACGCTCCATGAAGCAGATGCCGAGCACGAGCGCAGCGACCATCGCGACGACGCCGATGATCAGCACCGGCGAGATCGAGCCGGTGCGGCCACCCTCGAACAACTGCGCGAGCACGGTCGGCAGCTGAGCGACGATGCCGGCCATGATGATCAGGCTGACGCCATTGCCGATCCCGCGGCTGGTGATCTGCTCGCCCAGCCACATCAGGAACATGGTGCCGCCGACAAGGCTGACTACGACGCTGGCGCGGAACAGCAGGCCCGGATCGATCACGGCAGAGCCGCCCGCAGTGCCGGCGCCCCAGCTTTCGAGACCCACGGCGATAAAATAGCCCTGGATCGCGCAGAGCAGCACGGTGCCGTAGCGCGTATACTGATTGATCTTCTTGCGGCCGGTCTCGCCCTCCTTTTTGAGGGCGGCGAGGCTCGGCGACATGGTGGTCGCCAGCTGCACCACGATCGACGCCGTGATGTAGGGCATCACGCCGAGCGCGATGAGGCTCATGCGCTCCAGGCTGCCACCCGAGAAGGTGTTGAAGAAGTCGAGGACGGTCCCCTGCGTCGTCTGGAACAGCGCACCAAGCGCACGCGGGTCGATGCCTGGCAGCGGCACGAAGCTCAGCAGGCGGAAGATGATCAGCGCGCCGATCGTGAACCACAGCCTCTTCTTGAGGTCCGTCGCCTTGGTGAAGCTCGCCAGGCTGAGATTGGCTGCCAGTTGTTCGGCTTGCGATGCCATGTCGGAAAACGTCCTGCGAAAAAGAAAAAGCGGCGGCGATAAGGAACCTATCGCCGCCGCCTCATATAATCATCGGCTGCGGCTTGTCAGCCAATAGCCAAAAATCAGGCCTTTGCCTTCGCAGCCTTCTTGGCCGCGGCGCGGGTTGTGCCCTTCTTGGCGGCAGCCTTCTCAGCGGCCGGAACCACCTCGATCACGTCCACCGAACCACCGGCTGCCTCGATCGCCTCACGGGCGCTCTTGGACACGCCAGCAACCCGGAAGACGAGCTTCGCGCTCAGCGAACCCTTGCCAAGGATGCGAACGCCGTCCTTGCCGCCACGTGCCACGCCGGCAGCCTTGAGCGCCGCATGATCGATCGTGCCGTCGGTGCCGAGCGTACCGGCATCGACCAGCTTCTGCAGCTGGCCCAGGTTCACCTCGGCATAATCCTTGGCGAACGGATTGTTGAAGCCGCGCTTCGGGATCCGCATGTGGAGCGGCATCTGACCGCCTTCGAAGCCCCAGATCGAAACGCCCGAGCGGCTCTTCTGACCCTTCTGACCACGGCCGCCGGTCTTGCCGAGGCCCGAACCGATACCACGGCCCACGCGGACGCGGGACTTACGGGCACCTTGGTTGTCGCGGATGTCGTTCAGTTTCATGTCGTTGCACTCGCTTTCGCTATGTTCGCGCTGATTAAAAGACGTCACCCCGGCATTTCGGCCGGGGTTCCGTTTGCCTCATAGTGCCGCCGCCAGCTTTCGCAAGCGGCAGATCAAGGACTTAGCCCTCGATCCGCACCATGTGCTGCACCTTGGCGATCATGCCGCGCACCTCGGGGGTGTCGTTCAGCTCGACCGTGCGATGCATCTTGTTGAGGCCCAGGCCGATCAGCGTCTTGCGCTGGTCGGGTGTGCGGCGGATCGGCGAACCGATCTGCGTGAGCTTGATGGTGGCCATCTGTCTCTTACTCCGTCACCGCCGCGGCGTCAGCCTCGGCAGTCTGCGAGCCGCCACGGCCGAGCAGGTCGGCGATCTTCTTGCCGCGACGCTGCGCTACCGACTTGGGGCTGGTCTGATCGGTGAGCGCCTCGAAGGTCGCACGGATCATGTTGTAGGGGTTGGACGTGCCGACCGACTTGGTCACCACGTCGGCAACGCCCAGGCTCTCGAACACGGCGCGCATCGGACCGCCGGCGATGATGCCGGTGCCCGGAGGCGCCGTGCGGACGGTCACGCGGCCTGCGCCGAAATGGCCGTTGCCGTCATGGTGCAGCGTGCGGCCTTCCTTCAGCGGAACGCGGACCATGGTCTTCTTGGCCGAAGCCGTCGCCTTGGTGATCGCTTCCGGCACTTCGCGGGCCTTGCCCTTGCCGAAGCCGACGCGGCCCTTGCCGTCGCCCACGACGACCAGCGCTGCAAAGCCGAAGCGCTTGCCGCCCTTCACGGTCTTCGAGACGCGGTTGATGTGGACGAGCTTCTCGATGAGTTCCTCGCCCTGCTCCTCGTCGCGATTGCCACGGCGATCGTCGCGGCGGCCACGGCCACCGTCACGACCACCACGGCCGCCGTCGCGACCGCCACGGCCGCCACGGGCACCGCGTTCACGGCGGCCCTCGCCGGCACCATCTGCAGGTGCGGCAACGGCGGCGTTCTCGGCCGGCGTATCGATATTCTGGTCGGAGCCGACCTGGTTGTTCTCGTCAGCCATCACTTAAAACTCCAGTCCGCCTTCGCGCGCCGCGTCGGCGAGGGCCTTCACGCGGCCATGGAAGAGGAAGCCGCCGCGGTCGAACACCACGCGGGTGACGCCGGCAGCCTTGGCGCGCTCGGCGATCCGACGGCCCACATCCTGTGCGGAGGACACGGTGGCGCCAGTGGTGCCGCGCACGTCCTTCTCCAGGGTCGAGGCAGCGGCGAGGGTACGGCCCTCACCGTCATTGATGACCTGGGCGTAGATGTGACGCCCCGAGCGGTGGACGGAAAGCCGGGGCTTGTCGCCCGCACGCGCCTTGAGCGAAGTGCGGACGCGCCGACGGCGCCGTTCGAAGAGAGAGAGTTTCGCCATGGCTTACTTCTTCTTGCCTTCTTTGCGGAAGATGAACTCACCGCGATACTTGATGCCCTTGCCCTTGTAGGGCTCCGGCTTGCGCCAGCGGCGGATCTCGGCGGCCAGCTGGCCAACCCGCTGCTTGTCGATGCCCGTGATCTCGACGGTCGTCTGGTCGGGAGTCTTGACCTCCAGGCCTTCCGGAACGGCGATGTTCACGTCGTGGCTGTAGCCGAGCTGCAGGCGCAAATTCTTGCCCTGTGCCGCGGCGCGGTAGCCGACGCCGGTGATCTCGAGGACCTTGGTGAAACCTTCGGTCACGCCCGTCACGAGGTTCTGCACCATGGTGCGCTGCATGCCCCAGAAGGAACGTGCGCGCTTGGTATCGTTCGCCGGCTGCACCGAAATGCCGCCATCGCCGATCTCATAGGTCACGTCATCGGCCATCTCCATCGTCAGGGTGCCCTTGGGTCCCTTGACGGAGAGCGTGCGGCCTTCCGTGGTCGCGGTCACGCCCGAAGGCACGGTGACCGGCTTCTTACCAATACGGCTCATGATCAGAAGACCTCCGCGAGAACCTCGCCGCCGACATTCTGTTCGCGCGCTTCCGCGTCGGACAGAACGCCCCGGGGCGTGGAGACGATGGTGATGCCAAGGCCGTTGCGAACCCGGGGAAGCTCCTGGCTGCCCGAATAGACGCGGCGGCCCGGCTTCGACACGCGCGACACGTGCTGGATCGCCGGCTGGCCTTCGAAATACTTAAGCTCGATGCGCAAGCCCTTTGCGGGGCCCATCGCTTCTTCGCTGTAGCCGCGGATATAGCCCTCGCGCTGGAGCACGTCGAGGACGCGCACGCGCAGCTTGGACGCGGGGGAAACCACGCTGTCCTTGCGAGCCTGCTGGCCGTTGCGGATGCGGGTGAGCATATCACCCAGTGGATCGGTCATCGCCATTTCGATAAAACCCTTACCAGCTCGACTTGGTGACGCCGGGGATCAGGCCCTTGTTGGCCAGTTCACGGAGCGTAACGCGCGAGAGACGGAACTTGCGATAGTAAGCACGCGGACGGCCGGTCATCTCGCAACGGTTGCGGATCCGGGTGGGATTCGCGTTGCGCGGGATTTCCGCCATCTTCAGACGCGCAATCAGCCGCTCGGTGTCGTCCTTGGACTCGTCGGCTGCGATCGCCTTGAGCTTCGCATACTGGCCAGAATACTTCTTCACCAGCTTCTTGCGACGCTCGTTCTTGTTGATCGAACTCAGTTTCGCCATGACTTAAGTTCTCTTCCTTACCTGAGAGCAGGTCCGCTTACGCGGCCTGCTGCTGATCCTGGTTCTTGGGGAAGGGGAAGTTGAAGAGGCGCAGCAGTTCGCGCGCTTCCTCGTCCGTCTTCGCCGTCGTGGTCACGATGATGTCCATGCCGCGCACCTTGTCGATGCGGTCGTAGCTGATCTCCGGGAAGATGATCTGCTCCTTGAGGCCCATCGCATAATTGCCGCGGCCGTCGAACGACTTGTCGTTCAGGCCGCGGAAATCGCGAACGCGCGGCAGCGCGATCGTGATAAGGCGGTCGAGGAACTCGTACATCCGCTCGCGGCGCAGGGTCACCTTGCAGCCGATCGGCATGCCTTCACGCAGCTTGAACTGCGCGATCGAGGTGCGAGCCTTGGTGACGACCGGCTTCTGACCGGCGATCAGCTCCATCTCGGCCGCAGCAACGTCGACCTTCTTCTTGTCCTGCGTCGCTTCACCAACACCCATGTTGATCACGATCTTGTCCAGGCGGGGAACCTCCATGCGGTTCTTGTACCCGAACTTCTCGGTCATGGCGGCGGCGATGCGCTCGTCATAGTCGCGCTTGAGGCGCGGCACGTAAGTGGCTTCAGCCATTGATGGTCTCCCCGGACTTGACGGCCACGCGGACCTTCTTGCCGTCCTGAGTTTCGAAGCGGACGCGCGTCGGCTTGCCGGTCTTCGGGTCGGCGATCGCGACCTTGGACACGTGCAGCGGCGCTTCCGAACGCTCGAGGCCGCCCTGCGGATTGACCTGGGTCGGCTTCTTGTGACGGGTGATCACGTTGACGCCGGCGACCACGACCTTGCCGTCCTTGGGCAGGCTCTTGGTCACTTCGCCGGTCTTGCCCTTGTCCTTGCCGGACAGGACGACGACCGTGTCACCCTTCTTGATCTTGGCAGCGGCCATTACAGCACCTCCGGCGCCAGGCTGATGATCTTCATGTGCTTCTTGCCACGAAGTTCACGCACGACCGGCCCGAAGATACGGGTGCCGATCGGCTCCTGGTTGTTGTTCACGAGAACGGCCGCGTTCGAATCGAAGCGGATCGTCGAACCGTCGGCACGATGAATGTCCTTGGCGGTGCGAACGATGACGGCCTTGTGGACGTCGCCCTTCTTGACGCGGCCGCGGGGCGCCGCTTCCTTCACGGAAACGACGATGATGTCGCCCACGCCCGCAAAGCGGCGCTTGGAGCCGCCCAGCACCTTGATGCACTGAACGCGCTTGGCGCCCGAATTATCGGCGACATCAAGGTTAGATTGCATCTGGATCATTGATCCATTCCTTTCACTTCAACCGGAACAAGTCCGGCGATCAGCTAAAACCTTAAGCGATATCAGCCTTGGCGGGGGTGGCGTGCGTATCGACGCGGTCCACAACCGTCCAGGTCTTGAGCTTCGAGATCGGCGCAGTCTCCTGAATGCGCACGGTCTCGCCCTCACGATAGGCATTGCCTTCGTCATGGGCATGGTACTTCTTAGACCGCTTGATGATCTTGCCGTACAACGGGTGCTTAACCCGGCGTTCGACCTTCACCACGACGGTCTTGTCGGTCTTGTCGGACACGATGGTCCCGGTCAGAATGCGCTTGGGCATCTTGTAACTCCTTAGGCCTTCTGGCCGGCGCGGGCGCGCTCGCCCTGCAGCGTCCGGATCTGCGCGATGGTGCGACGCACCTCGCGAACACGGGACGGCTTTTCAAGCTGATTGGTAGCAGCCTGGAAGCGCAGGTTGAACTGCTCACGCTTGAGCTCGCCCAGCTGCTCGTTCAGCTGGTCGTCGCTCTGCTGCTTGAGATCGTCGATCTTGGCCATGCTCAATCTTCCTCGAGAACCGATTCACCGAGGCGGGCAACCACCTTCGTCTTGATCGGCAGCTTTTCCATCGCACGCTCGAAAGCGACGCGGGCGAGCGGGCCGGGAACGCCGTCCAGCTCGAACAGGATGCGGCCGGGCTTCACGCGGGCGGCCCAATATTCGGGCGAACCCTTACCCTTACCCTGGCGGACTTCGGCCGGCTTCTTCGACACCGGCACGTCCGGGAACACGCGGATCCACAGGCGGCCCTGACGGCGGATGTGACGCGTGATCGCGCGGCGGGCCGCCTCGATCTGACGCGCGGTGATCCGCTCCGGCTCCAGAGCCTTCAGGCCGAAGGCGCCGAAGTTAAGGTCCGTGCCACCCTTGGCATTGCCATGGATGCGGCCCTTGAAGGCCTTGCGGAATTTGGTGCGCTTTGGTTGCAGCATTTCTCTAATTCCTTAGCGACGGTCTTCGCGCGCCGGACGGACGCCCGAAGTCTGCGCTTCCATCATCAGCCGGTCCTGCGCCATCGGATCGTGGCCCAAGATCTCGCCCTTGAAGATCCAGACCTTGATGCCGCACACGCCGTAGGCGGTGTGGGCCTGGGCCTCGGCATAGTCGACGTTACCGCGCAGCGTGTGCAGCGGAACGCGGCCTTCACGATACCATTCGGTACGGGCGATCTCCGCGCCGCCGAGACGGCCCGCGCAGGTGATACGAATGCCCTCGGCACCGAGGCGCAGAGCCGACTGCACCGCGCGCTTCATGGCGCGGCGGAACGCGATACGGCGCTCCAGCTGGTCGGCGATGCCCTGAGCGACGAGCTTGGCGTCGATCTCCGGCTTGCGGATCTCGACGATGTTCAGGCTGACGTCGGACGAGGTGAACTCGCGCAGCTTCTGGCGAAGCTTCTCGATGTCGGCGCCCTTCTTGCCGATGATCACACCGGGGCGTGCGGCATAAATGGACACGCGGCACAGCTTGGCCGGACGCTCGATCACCACCTTGGAGATGGCGGCCTGCGGGATCGCCTTCAGCACGTGCTGGCGGATCTTGAGATCCTCCAGCAGCAGACGACCGTAATCGGCGCCGTCGGCATACCAGCGGCTGTCCCAGGTGCGGTTGATCTGCAGGCGCAGACCGATCGGATTGCTCTTCTGACCCATGACTTAGGCTTCCTCGCCTTCTTCGCGCACGACGATGCGCACGCGGCTGAACGGCTTGACGATGCGGCTCGAACGGCCACGCGCACGCGGCGTCCAGCGCTTCATCGAGATGCTCTTGCCGACCGATGCCTCGGCGACGACCAGGCTGTCGACGTCGAGATTGTGGTTGTTCTCGGCATTGGCGATGGCCGAAGCCAGCACCTTGCGAACGTCCACCGCCATCGCCTTGGGCGAAAACTGCAGGATGTTGAGCGCGTCCTCGGCCTTGCGGCCGCGGATCAGGGCCGCCACTAGGTTCAGCTTCTGGGCCGAACCACGGATGGTGGTGCCGACTGCCAGCGCTTCCTTGTCGCCGACCTTGCGGGGTGCAGCTTGCTTACTCATTAGCGCTTGCCCTTCTTGTCGGCGGCGTGGCCCGGGAAGAAGCGGGTCGGCGCGAATTCGCCGAGCTTCATTCCGACCATGTCCTCGTTGACGGACACCGGCACGAACTTGCGGCCATTGTAGACGTTGAACGTCAGGCCGACGAACTGCGGCAGGATCGTGGAGCGACGCGACCAGGTCTTGATCGGCGCACGGCCGCCAGCGTCCTGGGCAGCTTCGGCCTTCTTGAGAAGGCTGAGCTCGACGAACGGACCTTTCCAGATGGAGCGGGCCATTATTACCTCTTCTTCTTCGCGTGACGCGAACGGATGATGAACTTGTCCGTCGCCTTGTTCTTGCGGGTCCGGGCGCCCTTGGTCGGCTTGCCCCACGGGGTGACCGGGTGACGGCCGCCGGAGGTACGGCCTTCACCGCCGCCGTGCGGGTGGTCGACCGGGTTCTTGGCGACGCCGCGGGTCAGCGGGCGCTTGCCCATCCAGCGGGTACGGCCGGCCTTGGCGAAGTTCTGGTTCTGGTTGTCGGGGTTCGACACCGCACCAACGGTCGCCATGCACTCGGACGGCAGGTAGCGCTGCTCACCCGAATTCAGGCGAACGATCACCATCCCGCGGTCACGACCGACGACCTGCACATAGGTGCCGGCCGAACGCGCGATCTGGCCACCCTTGCCCGGCTTCATCTCCACATTGTGGACGATGGTGCCGACCGGCATCTGGCCCAGCTCCATGGCGTTGCCCGGCTTCACGTCGGTCTTCTTGCCGGCGATCACCTGGTCGCCCGGCGCAAGGCGCTGCGGCGCAAGGATGTAGGCGAGCTCGCCGTCCTCATACTTCACCAGCGCGATGAACGCGGTGCGGTTGGGATCATATTCGAGCCGCTCGACGGTGGCCGGCTGGTCCCACTTGCGACGCTTGAAGTCGACATAGCGGTAACGCTGCTTGTGGCCGCCGGCGATGCCGCGCGAGGTCACGTGACCCTTGTTGTTGCGGCCACCGGTCTTGCGCTTGCCCTCAGTCAGAGCCTTGACGGGCTTGCCCTTCCACAGCGACGACTTGTCGACGAGGATGAGGCCGCGCTGCGACGAGGTGACCGGATTGTAAGTCTTGAGTGCCATGTCTCTCTAGCCTCAGATACCGGTGGTGACGTCGATGGTCTGGCCCTCGGCCAGCGTCACGATCGCCTTCTTGACGTCCGAACGCTGATAGGGACGACCCTTCCAGCGCTTGGCCTTGCCCTTCTGCGTCAGCGTGTTCACGCCCAGGACGTTCACGTTGAACAGCGCTTCGACGGCCGCCTTGATCTGCGGCTTGCTGGCGCCATTGGCGACCTTGAACACGACCGCATTCTGCTCGGAAAGCAGGGTCGACTTCTCGGTGATGTGCGGGGCGAGGACGACATCATAATGATTGATGTCGATCGCACCCTTCTCGGGCTTCTTAGCCATTGAAACGCGCCTCCAGCTTCTCGACCGCGGCGCGCGTCAGCACCAAAGTCTCATGCTTCAGAATGTCGTAGACGTTCGCGCCGACCGCCGGGAGCAGGTTGATCTCGCGCAGGTTCGACGACGCCTTGGCGAAGCCGACGTTGAGCGCGTCACCGTCGATCACCAGCGCGGTCTTGCCGAAGCCGAGCTTGCCCAGCTGCTCCTTGAGCGCCTTGGTCTTGGCTTCGTTGACGTCCAGCGTGTCGAGCACGATCAGCTGCCCGTCGCGGGCCTTGGCCGACAATGCCATCTTCAGGCCGAGCGCACGAATCTTCTTGTTCAGCGACGGATCAAAGTCGCGAACGCGGGGACCGTGGGCCTTGCCGCCGCCGACGAAGATCGGGGCACGACGATCGCCGTGGCGAGCCGTGCCGCCGCCCTTCTGGCGACCGAACTTCTTGCCCGAGCGGGCGACATCGCTGCGCTCGCGGGCGGCGCGG
Source organism: uncultured Allosphingosinicella sp. (assembly GCA_934539295.1). Taxonomy (GTDB): domain Bacteria; phylum Pseudomonadota; class Alphaproteobacteria; order Sphingomonadales; family Sphingomonadaceae; genus Allosphingosinicella. The sequence goes on along the minus strand of CAKTCN010000011.1, from coordinate 37,917 downwards.
GCGGTGCCGCGGCGCTTCTCGAGCTGCCAGGTGACGACGCGGTGCAGGATGTCGGCACGCGGCTCCACGCCGAACACGGCGTCATTGAGCTCGATGTCGCCGCTGCCCTGCGCGTCGAGGGTCTGTACATTGACCTTCATCGTTTAGCCTTCCTGGCCTTCGGTTGCTTCCGCGGCCGCGGCGTCAGCCGGCGTCTCAGCGGGAGCATCGTTGCTGTTGGCGGCCTGGCGGATGCCGGCCGGGTAAGGCGCGCCCTCGGGACGCGAGACCTTCACCGAGTCCTTGACCAGCAGCCAGCCACCCTTGTGGCCGGGCACCGAGCCCTTGACGAACAGGAGGCCGCGCTCGACGTCCGTGCGGACGATCTCGAGGTTCTGCTGCGTGCGGTTCTTGGCACCCATGTGGCCGGCCATCTTCTTGTTCTTGAAGACGCGGCCCGGATCCTGGCGGTTACCCGTCGAACCATGCGCACGGTGCGAGATTGACACGCCGTGCGTGGCGCGCATGCCGCCGAAGTTCCAGCGCTTCATGGCGCCGGCAAAGCCCTTACCCTGGGTCACGCCCTGAATATCGACATACTGGCCGGCAACATAGTGATCGGCGGTCAGCTCGGCACCGACGTCGAGGAGCGCGTCCTCGGCGACACGGAACTCGACCACGCGGGCCTTCGGCTCGACTTCGGCCTTGCCGAAGTGGCCACGCTCGGGCTTGGACAGGTTCTTGGCCTTCGCGGAACCCGCGCCGACCTGGATTGCGGTGTATCCGTCGCGATCAGCCTCACGGCGTGCGACGACTTGGACATTGTCCAGAGCCAGGACGGTGACCGGCACGTGACGGCCGTCCTCCTGGAATATGCGGGTCATCCCCATCTTCTTTGCGATCACGCCAGTGCGCATGACCATGCTCCTTATACAGAGGCACCCCGGACCATTCCGAGGTGCGTGCAAGCCCGAATTTGATGCGTGCCCCGCCTGGGCTCATGCCTCGCTTGCGCAAAGCGGCGGGGACGCAGCCGGAAGCGATGCTTCCGCGGTATCCTCGACTGTTTCGAGAGACTGGAAGCCTCTGCCTCGTCCCGCCGGCCTGGAGCCAGCACCCGCCGCTTCTGATCCGCGATGCGGAGAAAGGCGGAACCGGGAATCACGTCCCCGGCGACGATCTATCGAATCTGGATGCTCCCTTACGCGAGCTTGATCTCAACATCAACACCCGCGGCGAGATCGAGCTTCATAAGCGCGTCGACCGTCTGCGGCGTCGGCTGCACGATGTCGAGCAGGCGCTTGTAGGTGCGCACCTCGAACTGCTCGCGCGACTTCTTGTCGACGTGCGGCGAACGGTTGACGGTGAACTTCTCGATGCGGGTGGGCAACGGGATCGGACCACGGATGAGAGCGCCCGTGCGACGGGCGGTGTCGGCGATGTCGCCGGTGGCCTGGTCGAGCACTCGATGATCGAACGCCTTCAGGCGAATGCGGATATTCTGCGTTTCCATGTCCATACCGATGCGAAAGAGCCAACCCCATTTGGAGCGAACCAACGTGGGGCAAACAAAAAACCCGTGCCGCGGCCTCGAAGCCCCGGCAAGGGCGATACTCTACACTAAATGGCAAAGGCCGCGCGATCCCTCAAGAATCGCGCGGCCTCGGCTCTATATTACTTGGTGATGTCGCCGACAACCCCTGCGCCGACCGTACGGCCACCTTCGCGGATCGCGAAGCGCAGGCCCTGGTCCATGGCGATCGGAGCGATGAGCTTGACGCCAAGCTTCACGTTGTCGCCCGGCATGACCATCTCGGTGCCTTCCGGAAGAACCACTTCGCCCGTCACGTCGGTCGTGCGGAAGTAGAACTGCGGACGGTAGTTGGCGAAGAACGGCGTGTGACGGCCACCCTCGTCCTTCGACAGGACGTAAACCTCAGCCGAGAACTCGGTGTGCGGGGTGATCGAACCCGGCTTCGCGAGAACCTGGCCACGCTCCACGTCGTCGCGAGCCACACCGCGGATCAGCGCACCGATGTTGTCGCCGGCTTGACCCTGGTCGAGCAGCTTGCGGAACATCTCAACGCCGGTAACGACGGTCTTCTTAGTGTCCTTGATGCCGACGATCTCCACTTCCTCGCCAACCTTGACGATGCCGGTCTCGACACGGCCGGTCACCACGGTGCCGCGACCCGAGATCGAGAACACGTCTTCGATCGGCATCAGGAAGCTCTTGTCGAGCGGACGCTCCGGCTGCGGGATCCAGCTATCGACAGCCTTCATCAGCTCGAGGATCGCCTTCTTGCCAATCTCTTCGTTGCTGTCCTCGAGGGCAGCGAGAGCCGAGCCGCGGACGATGGGAATGTCGTCGCCCGGGAAGTCGCGCTTGGAAAGCTCTTCACGGATCTCGAGTTCGACGAGCTCAAGCAGTTCCTCGTCGTCGACCTGGTCGACCTTGTTGAGGAACACGACCATGGTCGGAACGCCGACCTGCTTGGCGAGCAGGATGTGCTCCTTGGTCTGCGGCATGGGGCCGTCAGCAGCCGAAACCACCAGGATCGCGCCGTCCATCTGCGCCGCGCCGGTGATCATGTTCTTCACATAGTCGGCGTGACCCGGGCAGTCGACGTGCGCATAGTGGCGGTCCTGCGTCTCATACTCGACGTGTGCGGTCGAGATGGTGATGCCGCGCTCGCGCTCTTCGGGAGCCTTGTCGATGTTCTCGAAGTCAACCTTCTGCGACAAGCCTTCCTCGGCGAGCACCTTGGTGATCGCGGCCGTCAGCGAGGTCTTGCCGTGGTCGACGTGGCCGATGGTGCCGATGTTAACGTGCGGCTTGTTCCGCTCAAACTTAGCTTTCGCCATTGCTGTCCTACCTTCTTGTCAATCTTGCTGCGAGCCGCCCCAAGCGCCTGTGGAGCGGCATCGCAAAACCTAGCCGTGAATCACTCGGGCAGGTCCCGGGTGAAGCGCCTTTACCGATTTTTCCAGCTTATGCCAGCTTCGCCTTGACCTCGTCCGCCACGTTCTGCGGCACTTCGTCATAGTGCGAGAAGATCATGGTGTACTGTGCACGGCCCTGGGTGAAGGAGCGCAGCTCATTCACATAGCCGAACATGTTGGCAAGCGGCACCAAAGCTTCAACTGCCTGCGCATTGCCGCGCGTGTCGGTGCCCTGGATCTGCCCACGGCGGCTGTTGATGTCGCCGATGACGTCGCCGAGATAATCTTCCGGCGTCACCACTTCCACCTTCATCACCGGCTCGAGCAGCTTGATGCCGGCCTTCTGCGCCGCTTCGCGCATCGCTGCACGGGCGGTGATTTCGAATGCCAGCGCCGACGAGTCGACGTCGTGGTACGCACCGTCATACAGCAGGATCTCGAAATCGATGATCGGGAAGCCGATCAGCGAGCCCGTGGCCGCCGTCTCGCGGAAGCCCTTTTCGATCGCGGGGATATATTCCTTCGGAATATTGCCGCCCTTGATCTCGTCCTTGAAGATGATGCCCGCGCCGCGCTCACCCGGGGTCAGCTTGACCTTCACGCGGCCGAACTGGCCGGTGCCGCCCGACTGCTTCTTGTGGGTGTAGTCGATGTCGACTTCCTTCTTCAGGTATTCGCGATACGCGACCTGAGGAGCGCCGACATTGGCTTCGACCTTGAACTCACGCTTCATGCGGTCGACCAGGATCTCGAGGTGGAGCTCGCCCATCCCCTTGATGATGGTCTGACCGGACTCGTGGTCGGTCGACACGCGGAACGAGGGATCCTCGGCAGCCAGGCGGTTGAGGGCGAGGCCCATCTTCTCCTGGTCGGCCTTGGTCTTCGGCTCCACGCTGAGCTCGATCACCGGCTCCGGGAACTCCATACGCTCGAGGATGATCGGTGCCGACTTGGCGCACAGCGTATCACCGGTCGTGGTCTCCTTGAGACCCGCCAGTGCGACGATGTCGCCAGCGAACGCCTCTTCGATGTCCTCACGGCTATTGGCATGCATGAGGAGCATACGGCCGATCTTCTCGTCCTTGCCCTTCACCGAATTCAGGTAAGCACCCTTGGTGAGCTTGCCCGAATAGATGCGCGCAAAGGTGAGCGAGCCGACGAACGGATCGTTCATGATCTTGAACGCAAGCGCCGAGAACGGCGCATCGTCGGACGACGGACGCGAATCCTCGGTCTCGCCGTCGAGCTTCACGCCCTTGATGGCGGGAACGTCGAGCGGGCTCGGCAGATAGTCGACAACGGCGTCGAGCAGGGGCTGCACGCCCTTGTTCTTGAACGCCGAGCCGCAGACCACCGGCACGAATGCCATGTCGAGCGTGCCCTTGCGGATCAGCTTCTTGAGCGTGGCGGTGTCGGGCTCGTTGCCCTCCAAATAGGCTTCCATCGCCTCGTCGTCCTGCTCAACGGCGAGTTCGATCAGCGCTTCACGCGCGGCAGCAGCCTTGTCCTTCAGCTCCTCGGGGATGTCCTGATATTCGAACTTCGCACCCAGGCTCTCCTCGAGCCAGATGATCGCGCGGTTCTCGACCAGGTCGACCAGGCCCTTGAAGTCGCTCTCGATACCGATCGGGAGATACAGGACGGCGGGCTTGGCACCCAGGCGCTCGATGATCGACTGGACGCAATAATCGAAGTTCGCACCGGTACGGTCGAGCTTGTTGATGAAGCACATGCGCGGCACGCCATACTTGTCGGCCTGGCGCCACACGGTCTCGGACTGCGGCTCCACACCGGCAACGCCGTCGAAGCACGCGACTGCGCCGTCGAGCACGCGCAGCGAACGCTCCACCTCGATGGTGAAGTCGACGTGACCAGGCGTGTCGATGATGTTGATCAGATGCTCGGGGCCCTTGCCCTCTTCGGCCTTCCACTTGCAGGTGGTGGCAGCCGACGTGATCGTGATCCCGCGCTCCTGCTCCTGCTCCATCCAGTCCATGGTCGCGGTGCCCTCGTGGACCTCGCCGATCTTGTAGGACTTGCCGGTGTAATAGAGGATGCGCTCGGTCGTCGTCGTCTTGCCGGCGTCGATATGCGCCATGATGCCGATGTTGCGATAGCGTTCGAGCGGATGGCTGCGGGCCATGATCGGTCTTCCTTAGCGATGTGGGGAGCCGGACAATCCGGCTCCCCACGATATAGGTTAGATTACAGAGACTTCCAGACCAGCGCCGTTACCAGCGGTAGTGCGAGAAGGCCCGGTTGGCTTCGGCCATGCGGTGCGTGTCCTCGCGCTTCTTCACCGCATTGCCGCGGTTGTTGGAAGCGTCGAGCAACTCGCCCGACAGGCGGGCCGACATGGTGTTCTCGCTGCGGCTGCGGGCCGCGGAGATCAGCCAGCGGATCGCCAGCGCCTGGGCACGCTCCTGGCGCACTTCGACGGGAACCTGGTAGGTCGCGCCGCCGACGCGGCGGCTGCGGACTTCGATGCCCGGCTTCACATTGTTGAGCGCGTCATGGAACACGCCGAGCGGATCCTTCTTGGCACGCTGCTCGACGGTATCGAGTGCGCCATAGACGATATTCTCGGCAACGGCCTTCTTGCCGTCCAGCATGACGCTGTTCATGAACTTGGAAAGGACCACGTCCCCGAACTTCGGGTCGGGCAGGATTTCGCGCTTTTCGGGGCGACGACGACGGGACATAACTTTGTCTCCTTACTTCGGGCGCTTGGCGCCGTACTTGGAACGGCTCTGCTTGCGGTCCTTGACACCCTGGGTGTCGAGAACGCCGCGCAGCACGTGGTAGCGCACGCCCGGAAGGTCGCGCACACGGCCGCCGCGGATCAGCACAACGGAGTGCTCCTGGAGGTTGTGGCCTTCGCCCGGAATGTAGCTGATGACTTCGCGCTGGTTGGTCAGACGGACCTTGGCCACCTTGCGCAGAGCCGAGTTCGGCTTCTTCGGGGTCGTCGTGTAGACACGGGTGCAAACGCCGCGCTTCTGCGGGTTCTGCTCCATCGCAGGGACCTTGGACTTGGCCTTCTGCGGTTCGCGACCCTTGCGGATCAGCTGGTTGATTGTGGGCATGAAGCCTTCACTTCCTTATTAAGTTACTTTGCCAACACGCAAAAAGCGCAAAAACCCCGGCGGACCTGAGGGCCACCCTGGCCTTTGCTCTTGTGCGGCAATGTTCAAGCTCTACCCGCTTGTGAGGGACGTCATGGCACGCATGCGCGTGCTTCCGTGTCCCGCGGGCGAGGCGGCCTATAAACGCGCCTGAAGATTCGGTCAACGGGGGTGCGCTTCCCCCCTCCTGGCACCTCGTGCATAGTCGTCCAAGCGACATCAGAGGGCAGCATCATGACGCTTACCATATGCCAGGATGACCTGTCGGGCGATCAGACGCGGGCGCTTCTTGCCCTTCATCTTGCAGGCATGCGCGACGGGTCGCCGCCCGGACACTCCTTCGCGCTCGACTCCTCCGGGCTGCAGCAACCCGACGTCACCGTGTGGACGGCCTGGAACGGCGAGGCGGTGGCAGGCATATGCGCGCTCAAGCAGCATGATGGGTCGCGCGGAGAACTGAAGTCCATGCGTACGCATCCGGATTTCCTGCGCCGGGGCGTGGGTGCCGCGCTGCTGGAGCATGCCATAGCCGAGGCGCGTTCACGCGGGCTGTCGGTGCTGAGCCTGGAAACCGGTTCCGGCGCCACCTTCGAAGCAGCGCTCGCTTTATACCGCAACCGCGGCTTCAAGGATGGCGCAGCCTTTGCGGATTACCGGCCGTCCGACTTCAACCAGTTCCTGCACCTTGCCTTGTGATCATCCATGCGCGCCGGGCGGCGTCACGATGCTGAGCCCGACTGCGCCCACGAGAATCAGCGCCATGAAGCCGATCTGCGCCATGCTGAGCGGCTGGCGGAAGAACAGCACGCCGATCGCCGCGATCGCGAAGATGCCGATCCCCGACCACAAGGCATAGGCGACGCCCACCGGAATGCGGGTGAAGGCAAAGGCGAGCAGCCAGAAGCAAAGCGAGTACAGGACCATCGAGGCGACGCCGCAGAACGGGCGCGAGAAGCCGTTCGAAAGCTTCAACAGGCTCGTCGCGGCGATCTCCAACGCGATGGCGAAGCCGAGCAGAATCCAGGCATTCATCTCACCTCCTCTTCTGGGGATCGTGACCCCAGTTCATCAGCGAATAACGCCAGGGTGAAGCCTGCACATCCTTCGGCTTCTGCGCCATGTGGCGATGCACATAGCCGACCACCTTGCGCATATGTGCATAATCCCCGTCGGTGAGATCGGCCTTCTTCTTGCGCAATATGTCGACGATATGCCGCCCCGACGCGTGCCCGACCGATTCGCCCTCCCGGTCTTCCTTCCACCCGACCACGCGGCTTTCCTCGGTCCCGAGCCACTTCTCGATCTCGCCCGCGGACATGTTCACGGCGTCGTGGAACTCGCGATAGGTCTCGTCCTTGTCGATCGGCGTGGTCATGCGGTGCAGCTCCCGTGAAGATCGCAGCTACACGCTCCTGTCGCGCGCTTAGTTCCGCTCGCCTTTTTCAACCTTGCCGCCCTTGATCACCGTATCGACATCCTCCAGCGCGCGGATGTCGGCCAGCGGATCGCCGTCCACCGCGATGATGTCGCCGTAGCGGCCCACCTCGATGGCACCGACGTCGCCCGTCCGGCCGAGCGCCTGTGCGGCGTTGACCGTCGCCGCCTGGATGGCCTGCATCGGCGTCATGCCGAAGCGTACCATGACGGGGAACTGCCGTCCGCCAAGCCCAGCAGGATAGACGCCGACGTCGCTGCCGAAGACATGCCTCGCACCCGCCGCCACCGACTTGCGGAAATTCTCGCGCTGGACGGTGCCGACGCGGCGTTCCTTCTCCAGATTTTCCTCCAGCACGCCCAGCCGCGCGCCCTCGGTCAGCGTATATTCGGTATTGTAGATATCCATCGACAACCAGGTGCCGCGCTCCTTGGCGAGGCGGATCCCCTCCTCGTCGATGAAGCTGGCATGTTCGATCGTGTCGATGCCCGCGCGGATCGCGGCCTTGATGCCGTCCGTGCCATGGGCGTGCGCCGCCACCTTGAGGCCGAGCATATGCGCCTCGTCCGCGGCCATCTTGAGCTCCTCGAACGTCATCTGCTGCGCACCCGGGTCGGTGTTGCGTGAGAATACGCCGCCCGTGGCGCAGACCTTGATCACCTGCGCGCCCAGCTTCTTGAGCTCGCGGACCTTCTTGCGCACTTCCTCGGGCCCATCGGCAACGCCGGGGCTGGTGCGCGCGGTCGAGGGCTGGTTGGTATTCTCGTCGCAATGGCCGCCGGTCGCGCCGATCGGATAGGTCGCCGCCACGATCCGCGGTCCGCGCAGCACGCCAAGCTCGATCCCCTGCCGCAGCGCCACGTCCAGATAGCCGTCCGCCCCGACGCTGCGCGCCGTCGTGAAGCCCGCATCCAGCAGCCGCTCGGCATTCGGCACACCCGTCACCAGGAAGAAGGTGTCGGTATATTCGAGCGCATTGTACCCGCGCACTTCCTCGGTGCCGCCGAAATGGACGTGCATGTCGATGAGGCCCGGCAGCAATGTCTTGCCCGGCAGGTCGATGCGTTTGGCATCCTCGGGAATGTCGGGTCGGCCGCCATTGCGCCCCACCACCGACGCGATGCGGCCATCGGTGATCACGATCACCGGCTCCTGCACCACCTTGCCTCCCACCACGTCGATCATCCGGTCGGCGGTCACCACGACGGTTTCGGCCTGAACCGCGGACGCGGCGATCAGGCTCGTGGCAGCGAGAAGCAGTTTGTGCATGAAGGTCCCCCTTATTGTGCAGGGCACCATAAGAGCCGCCGGCCGATCGGCAACGAAAAAGGGCAGGCGTTCCCGCCTGCCCTTTGCCGCCGATAGGCGTGCCTGATCGGGGTGATTACTGCTGCATGGTCCGCAGGCGCTCCAGGTGGCGCTGCACCGGTGCGGTGACGGTCGCCGCATGTGCCTTCAGCGACACGACCTCGCCCTTGCCGGCATAATCCTGCACCAGCGCCAGCGTCTTCTCGTGCGCCGGGATCTGCTGGGAGATATAGAGGCGGTCGAAATCCGCGGCCGATGCGGCGCGCAGCGCCTCCATGTTCGCCTGCTGCTCGGCATTGAGCGCCGGCGTTACGGTGATCGCCGGCTGCGCCTCGCCGGCCGCGGTCTTGAGGTCGGCCGTCGACTTTTCGTGATCGGTGATGATCATCTGCGCCAGCTCCTTGACCTGGGCGTTCTGCGCCTTTTCGAGCGCCAGGCGCGAGCTTTCGATCTCGTAGAGGTCGCCGGCCGCGGCCATGGTGGCATATTCCTGGCCGTTGGCCGCCGTCGCTGCCGGCGGCGCCATCATGTTGCCGCCGACCATATTGTCGTCGACCATGTTGTCCGCGGTATCGAGCACCGCATTGTCGGCGACCGCCTCGTTCGCCGTCGTGGACTCGCTACCGCCGCATGCGGCCAAGGCAAGCGTCGCGGCCGACGCCAGGATGATATGCGCTTTCATGAACTCGTCTCCCTCGCGGGCGCGATCTGCGGCGCCCCGGGAACAACGATGCGACCGCCCTGCCGTTCCTTAACGCCGCGCGGCCAACGTCTCGATCAGCGACGTGTGAAAGCGATCCGGCGCCTCGACCTGCGGCGAATGGCCGAGGTCGGGAAAGCGCACCAACGTCGCACCGGCTATGCTGCGCACGACGTCCTCGGCCGCCCGCGGCACCTTGCGCACCTGCGCGCGGCGGTCCTCGGGTGCAGAACCAGCCCTGAAGGCGGTCTCGTCCAGCATGCCGATCATCAGCGTCGTGGGCACGCGCAGCCGCGGCAGTTCGGTCGCGACGGGCTGCGTCTGTATCATGTCGGACAGCCGCGCCTGCGCCTCGCGCACGCTCTCCCCCCCTGCGCTCGCATATTGACCGGCAAGCATGTCGACCCAACGATCATATTCAGGGCGCCACTGCCCATGATAATAATTGGTCAGCTGATACGCCTTGATCGAGGCCCTGTGGGTCTTCGCCTCTTCCTCGCGCAGCTTGGTGAGGTCGGCATAAGGCACCCCCTCCGCCAGCGTGTCGTTGAGCCCGAGCGGGTTGACCAGCACCAACTGCTCCACCTGCCCAGGATACAGAAGCGCGTAGCGCGTCGCGAGCACGCCGCCGGTGGAGTGGCCGACGATCACCGCCTTATCCACCCCCGCCTGCGCAAGCAGGTCGCGCGTCAGCGTCGCAAGCGCGTGAAAGCTATATTGATAACCGGCCGGCTTCGACGATTTGCAGAAGCCGACCTGATCGGGAACGATCACGCGATAACCGGCACCGGCAAGCGCCCGCGCCGTGTCGCCCCAGGTCGCCGCGCAGAAATTCTTGCCGTGCAGCAGCACCGCCGTTCGCCCGTTCGCACGAGTCGTGGGCGCCACGTCCATATATGCCATGCGCACGGCCGCACTCTGCGACTGCGTCTCAAACCAGCGCACCGGATAAGGGTAAACGAAGTTCTTGAGGTCGGCGCCGACCTCAGCGGCAGCCGCCGGCATGGCGGCGCAGGCGAGCGCCAGGGGCAGGATGATATGCTTCATACTGCCCCCGAACGCCCGAAGCTGCATTTGGCTCTGTAATTAAATGTGCAGCGCGCGGCCGTAGGCAGCGAGGACGCTTTCGTGCATCGCCTCGCTGATCGTCGGGTGCGGGAACACCGTTTCCATCAGCTCCGCCTCGGTCGTCTCCATGGTCTTGCCGATCGTATAGCCCTGTATCATCTCGGTGACTTCGGCGCCGACCATGTGGGCGCCGAGCAGCTCGCCGGTCTTGGCATCGAACACCGTCTTCACGAAGCCTTCAGCCTCGCCGAGCGCAATCGCCTTGCCGTTGCCGATGAACGGGAAGGTGCCGGCCTTGACCTCGTAGCCCAATTCCTTCGCCTTGGCTTCGGTGAGGCCCACGCTGGCGATCTGCGGGTGGCAATAGGTGCAGCCCGGAATGTTGCGCGGGTCCATGGCATGCGGGTGGTTGCCCGCAATTGCCTCCGCCGCGATCACGCCCTCATGGCTCGCCTTGTGCGCCAACCAAGGCGGAGCGGTGATGTCGCCGATCGCCCAGATGCCGGGCACCTTGGTGGCGCAGGTCGGGTCGGTCTTGACGAAACCGCGCTCGTCCACCTCGACGCCGATCTCCTTGAGGCCGATGTCGGCGGTGTTGGGCACGATGCCGATGGCGACGATCACATGGCTATATTCGCCGTCGGTGACCTTGCCGTCCTTGTCCTTGATACTCGCCTTGACGCCGTTCGCATCGGCCGAGATCTTCTCGACCGCCGCCTTGGTCAGGATGTTCATGCCCTGCTTCTTCAGCGCCTTTTCGAGGAAGGCCGACACGTCCGCATCCTCGACCGGCACGATGCGGTCCATCATCTCGACAACGGTCACATCCGCACCCATGTCGTTGTAGAAGCTCGCAAACTCGATCCCGATCGCGCCCGAACCGATAACGAGCAGCTTGGTCGGCATCTCCGCCGGGGTCATTGCGTGACGATAGGTCCACACGCGCTTGCCGTCCGCCGGCAGGTTCGGCAGGTCGCGGGCGCGGGCGCCGGTGGCAACGATGATGTTCTTGGCGGTCAGCTCGGTCGTCTTCCCGTCCTTGTCGGTGACGCTGAGCTTGCCCGGCGCAGTGAGCTTGCCGCTGCCCATGTGGACGGTGATCTTGTTCTTCTTCATGAGGTGCGTGACACCCTGGTTGAGCTGCTTGGCCACCCCGCGCGAGCGCTTCACCACCTTTTCGAGGTCGGCACTGATCCCCTGCGCCACCAGCCCATAGTCGCCGGCATGCTGCATATAATGGAAGATCTCGGCCGACCGCAGCAAAGCCTTGGTCGGGATACACCCCCAATTGAGGCAGATCCCGCCGAGCAACTCGCGCTCGACGATTCCCACCTTCATGCCCAGCTGCGCCCCCCGGATCGCCGCGACATAGCCGCCAGGCCCCGAACCAAGCACGATAAGGTCGTAAGTATCAGCCATGTTTTACTCCTAGCCCCTCTCCCCCTGCGGGAGAGGGAGGGGCCCGTCGCGTAGCAACGGGAGGGTGAGGGAACGAAAGATGAGCGAAGATCGCCGCGGCTACTTGTTCAGATCGAGCAAGTACATCGTTGTTCCAGAAGCGAAGAACACGAAAACGCTGCGCCTTTAGGAAGCCGTCGCGGCGCATATCATAGGCGCTATCCGCATGCTGCGAGCCATCGGCCTCGATGATTAGGCGTTCGGCAAGGCAGATGAAATCCACGATGTACGGGTAGATAATTTGCTGCCGCTTGAACTTGAAGGTCGAGAGACGGCGATCACGCAGCATGGACCAGAGGCGCTTTTCGGCTTCGGTCGGGTCGAAACGCATGTGGCGAGCGCGGATGGTGAGTTGTTCGCGGGTAAGGAGCAGCCCCTCACCCTCCCACTCGCTGCGCGAGCGGGCCTCTCCCTCTTCCGCAAGGGGAGAGGGGCTAGAAGGCACCTCCGCCCTCACGCCTCCTCCAACGCCGGCACCGGCCGCGGCTTGCGAGCCTCTGTCACCGCCACGAAGGTGAAGGTCGCGCGCGTCACGCGGCACGTATCCTCGCTGTCGCGCGCACGGCGCCAGGCTTCGACGTCGATCTTCATCGACGTGCGCCCCACGCTCACCAGCCGCGCGAAGACCGAAACCTCGTCGCCCACCACCACCGGCCGATGAAACGTCATCCCATCCACCGCGATCGTGACCGCACGCCCGCCGCTATGCCGCGACGCGACCGAACTCGCGGCCAGATCCATCTGGCTCATCAACCAGCCGCCGAAAATATCGCCATAAGGATTGGCATCCGCCGGCATCGCGGTGACGCGGATGGCCGGCGGGACGTCGGGCACTTGGTCGGTTGCATCAGCGATCATGCGTTCAACGTCCGGTGGTAGGCATAGGCTTGTCCCACGCCGAAGATTAGCGGAACGAACCAGAGCCTGTCAGCCAGAAGACCGTCGACGACCGCATCGAAGTTCGCCGCATAGATAGCCGTCACGAACAAGAAGGTCGCGGCGGCAGGCAGGGCACGCGCATCCAGTGCGCGCAGCATGGCCGCTAGAACGAAGGCATTGGGTAGCACCCAGATGACGCTGGACAGCCCTACGCCGAACATGCCCGTGAGCATCACAAACGGCAGCATCAACAACAAGGTGACGTCCGCGCCTCCTATGGAGACCGTGAATCCGGTAATGAACAGCACGGTCAGGAAGATGCCGTACAGCCATCCGGTGAGCGCGATCGTCGCCACTTCGCCGAATTCAGGCGGGTGAAAGTGCAGCGAACGGCCGCGGGCGATCGCCGGCATGCCTCCGCTCACTTCATCCGCCGCCTCGGCCATGTCAGGCAAGCATGCCCAGCGGGTTCTCGACCAGGCGCTTGAACGCCTGCATCAGGCGGGCGCCGTCGGCGCCGTCGATGGCGCGGTGGTCGAAGCTGCCGGTGGCGCTCATCACCGTCGCGATCTGGAGCGAGTCGCCCACCACGTACGGCCGCTTCTCGCCCGCGCCGATCGCCATGATCATCGCCTGGGGCGGGTTGATGACGGCGTCGAACTGCTTGATGCCGTACATGCCCATGTTGGACAGCGAAGCCGTGCCGCCCTGATATTCGTGCGGCTGCAGCTTGCCATCCTTGGCGCGGCCGGCCAGTTCCTTGATCTCCGTCGCGATGACGGAGACCGGCTTGGTATCCGCACCCACCACGATCGGCGTGATCAGGCCGTTGGGGATCGACACGGCGACCGAGATATCGGCCCGGCTATACTTGAGCAGCTGATCGCCCGCGAGCGACACGTTGCATTCCGGCACCTCGATCAGCGACACCGCCAGCGCCTTGACCAGCAGGTCGTTGACGCTGAGCTTCACGCCGCGTGCTTCGAGCCCCTTGTTGAGTTCGCCGCGCAGCTTCAGCAGCGCATCGAGCTGGATGTCGACGGTGAGATAGATGTGCGGGATGGTCTGCTTGGCCTCGGTCAGGCGGCGCGCGATCGTCTTGCGCATGTTGGACAGCTTGACCGACTCATGCGGGATGTCGCTGGCGGCAGCAGGTGCAGCCTGCGGTGCGGCGGCGGGCGCTGGAGCGGCTGCCGGTGCAGCGGCGGCCTGCGCCTTCGCGGCCGCGGTGCCGGCACCCTCGATATCGGCCTTCACGATCCGGCCATTCGGGCCGGACCCGCTGACCCCGCCCAGATCCACACCCTTCTGCTCGGCCAGGCGGCGGGCGAGCGGGCTCGCCTTCACGCGGTCACCCGACGCGGCCGGCTGGGCCGAAGGCTGCGCATGGGCGAGCTTCTGGTCGGCGACGGGCGCAACGCCATAACCCTTCACCTCAGGCTCGGGCGTCGGCGCGGCCTGCGGAGCCGGTGCAGCGGCGGCCGGTGCGGACACCGCGCTCGCATCCTCGCCCTCGCCCGCGATCATCGCGATCACGGTACCGACCTTCACGCCGTCCGTGCCGTCGGCAACCAGGATCTTGGCGATCGTGCCTTCATCCACGGCCTCGAATTCCATCGTCGCCTTGTCGGTCTCGATCTCGGCCAGCAGGTCGCCGGCGGCGACGGTGTCGCCTTCCTTGACCAGCCACTTGGCGAGGGTGCCTTCCTCCATGGTCGGCGAAAGGGCGGGCATCTTGAGTTCGATGGGCATGGGAGAAGGACTTTCCCTTACTGGATCGCAGGTCTGTCCGGTCCAAACAGCAGAAGGGGGGCGCGGGTCAAGGGTGATGCTTGCGTGGCCTCGCGTTCTGGCGCACCGTTTGCGAAGAACAAGGAGAGGACATGCGGACCTATCTGGTGGTCATGGACGAAAGCCGCGAGGCACAGGCTGCCCTGCGCTTCTCCGCCCGCCGCGCAGCGCGGACGGGCGGCGGCGTCGAGATTTTGTCGGTGATCGAGCAGCAGGATTTCGTCGAATGGGGCGGCGTCCAGGCCGCCATCGAGGAGGAGGCACGGCTGCGTGCCGAGGCGGCCGTTGCTGCTGCGGCGAGCACCATTGTCGAGGAAGCCGGCCTGCGCCCCGTCGTCACTGTCCGGCAGGGAAGTGCGGTCAAGGCGCTGACCGAGCGGCTGAAGGAAGGAGACGAGATCGCGGCCCTGGTGCTCGGCGCCGCGGCCGAAGGCGCGCCGGGACCGCTCATCACCCACTTCACGACGAACTCGAGCGCCCTGCCCTGCCCGCTGATGATCGTGCCCGGGCATCTGGACGACGAGACGCTGGACCGGCTGACCTGAGACTCACCCCGCCGACGACACATTTCCCCCACCGTTCGCTTCGAGCGAAGTCGAGAAGCGGGTTCGAAGGACCCGCTGGATGGTTTCTCGACTTCGCTCGAAACGAACGGGTGTAGTCAGGAAAATCGCTCGGCAATCCGTTCGATCAGCGTCGCGCATCCGCGCGCATCCTCCTCGCTGAACCGGCCTTTCACCGGGCTGTCGAGGTCGAGCACGCCGATTAGCCGCCCCTCATGCACCACCGGCACCACCAGCTCCGAAGCCGATGCCGCGTCGCAGGCGATGTGGCCGGGGAAGGCATGCACGTCCTCGACTCGCTGAACCTCCAGGCTCGCAGCCGCCGCGCCGCACACGCCCTTGCCGAACGGAATGCGGATGCAGGCGGCCTTGCCTTGAAACGGTCCGAGCACCAGCTCGCCGCCGACATTGCGGTAGAAACCGGCCCAATTGAGATCGGCCATGCTGTCCATGAGCAGCGCCGACACGTTCGCCATGTTGGCGACCGCGTCCGGCTCTCCGGCGGTCAGCGCGTCTGCGGCGTCGGCCAGTTGGCGATAGAATTCGGCCGGATCGGCTGTTTCGATCTTGAAGTCGTACATCTCGTTTTTCCTACAATCCGCTCATGCTGAGGAGGGGCTGAGCGAAGTCGAAGATCCATCTCGAAGCACATCGCGCCGATGATCCCTCGAGACGCCATTTCGACTTGGCTCAATGGCTCCTCAGGATGAGCGGAATGGTTGCTAGCTCAATCCAACCGCACCTTGCCGCGTCCGCTCTTCACGCTCGAACGCTGCTTCTTCTCGTCCACCCGCTTGGCCTTTGCGGCCCGGCTAGGCTTGGTCTTGATCCTTTTCTCGGGCCTGATGTGGGCCTTGGCGACCATTTCCGCCAGACGCTCGCGCGCCTCGGCGCGGTTCGCCTCCTGGGTGCGGTGGGTGCGCGCGGTCACGACGATCTCGCCAGCGCTCGTCATCTTGCTGCCGGCAAGTTCCTTCAGCCGCTTGAACACGTGCGGCGCGAGGCGCAGCGCGAACACGTCGAGCCGCAGCTGAACGGCTGTCGCCACCTTGTTCACATTCTGCCCGCCCGGCCCGCTCGAGGCGATGAAGGTTTCGCTCAGCGCGTCCTCGGGCAGGACGAAGTCAGAGGTCGCCATCGTCGAAGCCGGCCTGCACGAAGGTCGGCGGCAAGGGCGCGCGTGCCTCAATCGGCGGCTTGGCACCGCGACCGACCTTCAGGCTCAGCGCATGCAGCAGCATCGGCCCGCGCGCGTCGCCATAAACAGGGTCGCCCGCGATCGGCACGCCGATTCCCTCCGCGGCATGGACGCGCAACTGATGCGTGCGTCCAGTCTCGGGCACCATCAGGACCAGCGCCCTGTCGCCCTTCACCCTTACCGTGCGCCACGACGTGCGCGCCGGCTTGCCGGCCGGATCGGCGATGATTCGCCAGCCTTCCTCGCGGGTCGAGGTCTTGCCGAGCGGCATGTCGATGACGCCCTCGCCTGCCTTCGGAACACCTGCCAGGATCGCAAGGTAGCTCTTCTCCACGGCACGCGCCTCGAACGCCGCCGCCAGCCGCTTGTGCGCCTTCGGGTTGCGCGCCAGCAGCAGGCACCCGCTGGTGTCGCGGTCCAGCCGGTGAACGGGCGTCGGCTCTCGCATGAAGCCGAAGCGCAGGTCACCCAGATAGTCCTCAAGGCTCTCCGGCGTGCGTGACCCCGGATGCACGGCAAGGCCGGCAGGCTTGTCGATGACGATCGCCTCGGCGTCGATGAACAGCGTCTTTTCATGCCACATGCCGATCGCCCTGCCACGCGGCAGCGGCCCGTGCAAACCGGCGGCAAAATAGTTAACGCCTTTAGCGCTTGTTAACCTTTTAACTTCATTTACCGCATCATTAAGCAAGGTTAACGCCGCCGCCGCGGCAGCACGCCAGGGGAAGTGTCATGCGCGTATTGCTGATCGAAGACGAGGCCACCATGGCCCGCAGCATCGAGCTGATGCTGAATGCCGAAGGCTTCAACGTATATACGACCGACCTTGGCGAGGAGGGTTTGGACCTCGGCAAGCTCTACGACTATGACATCATCTGCCTCGACCTGAACCTGCCCGACATGCACGGTTACGACGTGCTGAAGAAGCTGCGCGCGGCCAAGGTTACCACGCCCGTCCTGATCCTGTCCGGCATCGGCGAACTCGACACCAAGGTCCAGGCGCTGGGCTTCGGCGCCGACGATTATGTCACCAAGCCGTTCCACCGCGACGAGTTGATCGCCCGCATCCACGCCGTCGTGCGCCGGTCCAAGGGCCACAGCCAGTCGGTGATCCGCACCGGCAAGCTCGCCGTCAACCTGGACGCCAAGACGGTGGAGGCCGGCGGTTCGCGCGTCCACCTGACCGGCAAGGAATATGCGATGCTGGAGCTGCTGTCGCTCCGCAAGGGCACCACGCTCACCAAGGAGATGTTCCTGAACCATCTCTACGGCGGGATGGACGAGCCGGAATTGAAGATCATCGACGTCTTCATCTGCAAGCTCAGGAAGAAGCTCAGCCTCGCCTGCGCGGGCGAGAATTACATCGAGACGGTGTGGGGCCGCGGCTACGTGCTGCGCGATCCGGAAGAAGGCGTCCAGGCGCAGGTCGCGTAATCTAGCTCCTTTCCCCTTCACTCAGCCCCTCTCCCCTTGCGGGAGAGGGACAGCCGCCGAAGGCGGCAGGGTGAGGGGTGAGTTGGGAAAATTAGCTGGAGAAGCACTATCCCCTCACCCTCCCACTCGCTTGCGCGAGCGGGCCCCACCCTGTCCCGGAAGGGGAGAGGGACTAAGGGAGAGAAGCTTATCTCACCCCAACTTGCACCTTTTGCCTGTTCATGCATTGTTGCCGCAGTGCGGCATTTCCGCTGCACTTTTCTTGACGCATGTGCGGGGGTGAATGGCGGATCGAGCGGCGTTTGACGAATTATGGGGAACGAGCCGGGGGGCGCAGGCCCGACCGGGCTTCGAACGGCTGGCCGACTGGCTGACCGACATTCCCCCGGCAGAGCTCGACCGGCGCCAGCAGGCGGCCGAAACCGCATTCCGCACGCTTGGCATCACCTTCAACGTCTATGGCGAACAGGACGCGGCCGAACGGATCATCCCGTTCGACATCATTCCGCGCATCTTCACCCATGACGAATGGACGCGCCTGTCCGAAGGGCTGGAGCAGCGTGTGCGCGCCATCAACGCCTTCATCGGCGACGTCTATGGCGAACGGCGCATCATCGCCGACGGCGTGCTCCCGGCCGACCTGGTGCTCGGCAATCCCGGCTTCTGCGTGCCCGTGGCCGGCGCCCGGCCGGCGCACGACATCTATGCGCACATTTGCGGCATCGACCTGGTGCGCACCGGGCCCGACGAATTCTTCGTGCTGGAGGACAATGCACGCACCCCGTCCGGCGTGTCCTACATGCTGGAAAACCGCGAGGCGATGCTGCGCCTCTGCCCCGAACTGTTCGGCCGCTTCCCCGTATGCCCGGTCGACAATTATCCCGACCTGCTGCGCCAGACGCTCTATTCCGTTGCCCCGCCGAGCGCGCGTGAACCGGTCTGCGTGCTGCTCACCCCCGGTCATTACAACAGCGCCTTCTACGAACACAGCTTCCTTGCCGACACGATGGGGATCGAACTGGTCGAGGGATCGGATCTGGAGGTGGACGACGACATCGTGTGGATGCGCACCATCACCGGCCGCGTCCGTGTGGACGTCATCTACCGGCGCATCGACGACGCCTTCATCGACCCGCTCGTCTTCAATCCTGATTCGATGCTGGGCGTTCCCGGCCTGATGGCCGCCTACCTTGCCGGCAATGTCACGCTGGTGAACGCGCCCGGCACGGGCATAGCCGACGACAAGGCGATCTATTCCTACATGCCGGAGATCGTGCGCTATTATTCCGGGGAGGACGCCAGGCTCCCCAATGTCGAGACCTGGCGATGCCGCGAGCCGCAGGCGCAGAAATATGTGCTGGAACACCTGCCCGAACTGGTGGTCAAGCTGGTCGACGGATCGGGCGGCTACGGAATGCTGGTCGGGCCCACGTCCACCCGGGAGCAGATCGAGGATTTCCGCCGCGCCATCATCGCGGAACCGCATCGCTACATCGCGCAACCGACCCTGTCGCTGTCGACGGTGCCCACCTTCACCGACAAGGGCGTCGCGCCCCGCCACGTCGACTTCCGCCCATTCGTCCTGACCGGCGCCGACGGCGTCAACATGGTGCCGGGCGGCCTTACCCGCGTCGCGCTTCGCGAAGGATCGCTGGTGGTCAATTCCAGCCAGGGTGGCGGAACCAAGGACAGCTTCGTCCTCTCCCCCGATGCCGAGGGAGACGCCTGATGCTGTCACGCACCGCTTACGCCCTCTACTGGGTCGGCCGCTACATGGAGCGCGCCGAATTCACCACACGCCTGCTGGAGGCGACCATTCGCCTGAGCTCGCTGGGTGGGCTCACCCAAAGCAACCAGGCCTGGCGCAGCGCGCTCGCCGTCGTGGGCGAGACGCAGGGCTTCGCCAATGCCGGCGAGAACCTGACCGCATTCAGCGTCAGCCGGCACCTGATCCTGGCGGAGGAGAATGCCAATTCGATTCGCTCCTGCCTCAACGCCGCGCGGGACAATGCCCGCGCCACCCGCAACGCCATCACGCGTGAGGCGTGGGAAGCGATCAACCGGTCCTGGCTGCACCTGCGCGGCCGCACCAGTCCGGGCGGTGCGCAGGCGACGCTGAACCTGGCCGAGGAATTGCGCGCCGAAATTCGCGGCTTCGAGGGCGCGGTCGCCCGCATGCTGCGCAACGAGGCCTATTGGTTCATCCGGCTGGGATCCGCGATCGAACGAGGCGACAACACCGCGCGCCTGCTCGACGTCAAATATTACATCCTGCTGCCGGAAGGCGAGGAGATTGGCGGCGCGCTGGACCGGGACCAGTGGACCACGATCCTGCAGACCGTGTCGGCGCGTAACGCCTATCGCCTGCTGTATCGCGACACGCTGAAGCCGTGGCTGATCGCCGACATGCTCATCTTCCGCCAGGAGCTTCCCCGCTCCCTCACGGCTTCTTCGCACGAGGCGGTGCGGATGCTGGCGCAGCTCGGCAACAAGACCAGCCGCCAGGGACGCGCCGACCGCATGGCGCGGGAGCGTGTGACCCGGCTTGCCGGTGCCAATATCGAAGGCCTGTTCCAGCAGGGCCTTCACGAATATCTGCAGCATTTCGTGGCCGAGAATACGGCGCTAGACACCGCGATCGCTGAACAATTCAGGTTCTGGTGATGCGTCTCAAGGTCAACTACAACACACTTTATCGATACAGCGTGCCTGCGCGCCGCGTGATCCAGCTGCTGCGCGTGTGGCCGCACAGCTTCGCCGGGCAGAGCGTGATCGACTGGCGGATTGACGTCGATTGCGACGCGCGCCTGCACCAGGGCAGTGACGGTTACGGCAACATCACGCACATGCTCTACCTGGACCAGCCGGTGGACCAGCTGCGCGTGTCGGTGACCGGCACCGTGCTGGCGGAGGACCGCAGCGGCATCGTGCAGGGCCTGCCTGCCGATCTGCCGCCGGCGATCTTCCTGCGCGGCACCGACCTTGCTCAACCCGGCGGCAGCCTGGCCGAACTTGCCGACAGCCTGCGCGGCGACGAGCCGATCCTGACGCGACTCCACCGCCTCAACAGCCTCATCAACACCCGCATGGGCTTCGATACGGGCGCGACCACCATCGGCACCACGGCGGTGCAGGCATGGGGTGCCGGCCATGGCGTGTGCCAGGACTTCGCCCACATCTTCATCGCGGTGGCACGCAGCCTCGGCATACCGGCCCGCTACGTATCGGGCCACCTGTTCCGCCGCGACGGGGCGGCCGCGCAGGAGGCTGCGCACGCCTGGGCGGAGGCCTATGTCGAGGGCCTTGGCTGGATCGCGTTCGATCCTGCCAACGGCATCTGCGCGGACGATGCTTATATCCGCGTGGCCGCGGGGCTCGACTATCGCGACGCTGCGCCATTTGCCGGGGCAAGAAGCGGCGGCGGAAGCGAACAATTGTCCGTGGACGTCGAAGTCCGCCTTGCCCAATCGCAGTTCCAGTCGCAGAATTAAGCTTCGGCAAGGGGGCTGAGCGGGATGACATATTGCCTGGGCATGCTGCTCGACGAGGGCATGATCATGATGGCCGACACCCGCACAAATGCGGGCGTCGACAATTTCTCCTGCTTCAAGAAGCTTCACACGCTCGCCAACGATCCCGACCGGCAGATCTTCGCCTGCACGTCGGGCAGCCTGTCGATGAGCCAGACGGTGATCAGCCTGATCCAGGAAGGCATGCCGACCGAGGAAGGCGGTGAGATGGTGCGCACGCTTGGCGCAACGGCGACCATGTTCCGCGCAGCGCAACTGGTGGGCGAAGCGGTGCAGAAGGCCAACCGGACGGTCGGATCCGCGCTCAGCCAGACCAAGATCCCGACCACCGTCTCGCTGATCCTGGGCGGCCGCATCGGCGACGCGCCCCCCGCCCTGTTCCTGATCTATGGCGAGGGCAATTTCATCGAGTGCAAGGCGGAGACGCCGTTCATCCAGGTGGGCGAGACCAAGTACGGCAAGCCGATCCTCGACCGCTCCATCCGCATAGACACGCCGCTCGCCGACGCGGTCAAGATCGGCTTCCTGTCCTACGACAGCGCCATGCGCTCGAACCTCGGCGTCGCCCGCCCGCTCGACATTTTGGTGATGCCGCGCGACCCTGCCAGGCCGCTGATCCAGAAGCGGATCGACGCCGACGACGAATATTTCAACGACCTGTCGGCCCGGTGGAGCGCCGCGCTCCACGCGGCCCGGCAGTCGATCCCGAACCCGCCCTTCATGACCGGCTGAGCCGCGAAAGGTCAGGAAAGTCAGGCCGCGGGGGAAATCCGCTCGATCAATAAGGCGGTTTTTGATCGATTCGGTCGATCATAGGTGACGATTAGAAAGAGCCTGCAGCCGTTGTGACATGGTGCGGGGGCTGTAGGAAAGTAATCTGTAATCATGCGCCGCCGCGTCTGCTAGCGACTCAGAAGCGGACGTTCCTTCTAGCCCTCTCCCGCTTTCGCGGGAGAGGGCTAGAGGTGCGACCTACTTCAGCTGCAATTCACCCTGTTCGGGATCGAAACGCACCCACCCGTTCGCGCCTAGCCGTTCCAGCGGCTGGAACTTGGCCTTGTAGGCCATGCGGCGCGACTGTTCGACCCAATAGCCGAGATAGACGTAGGGCAGGCCGACCTTCGCGGCGCGGCGGATATGGTCGAGGATGATGAAGGTGCCGAGGCCTGGGCGGCCTTCGTCTTCGGGTTCGAAGAAGCTGTAGATCATCGACAGGCCGTCGCCCTGGTGATCGGTGAGGCAGGCGCCGACCAGCTTGCCGGGGCGGCCGTCGACGGACGGCTCGCGATATTCGACCACATAGGTGCGCACCGGGCTTTGCTCGACCATGTCGGCAAAGTCGCTATCGTCCATGTCGGCCATGCCGCCGCCGGGGTGGCGTGACTTCAGGTAGCGGCGCAGCAGCGCATATTGTTCCTCGGTCGTCCACGGCTTGCAGGCGGTGACTTCCAGGTCGGCATGGCGGCGCATCAGCTTGCGCTGGGTGGCATTCGGCTTGAACTCACCCGCCACCGTGCGGACCGATACGCAGGCCGAGCAATCGATGCAGGACGGGCGGTAGGCGACGCTCTGGCTGCGCCGAAAGCCGATCCGGCCGAGCGCGTCGTTCAGTTCGGCCGCATGCTGGCCGTTCAATTCGGTGAACACCTTCCGCTCCGTCTTGCCCGGGATGTACGGGCAAGGCGACGGCGTGGTGATGAAAAACCGGGGAAAGCGGAATGGTGCGCTCACCGCTGCTCCAAGCGTTGAAAACCGTCGAGTCTCGAACGCGAATATGGGGCCTGGGTGGCGCGAAAGGAAGGGCAAGGCGTATCTATCCTCCCCCTTGCCGGGGAAGACCGGATCAGTGGATCTCCACCGGCTGGACGCGGAAGCCGCCTTCCTCGAGGTCGTCGATCAGGCGCTGGACATGTTCGCGATCGCGGGCTTCGCATTCGATGTCGATAAACGTGTCCTTGGCCGGCAGCGAGGTGAAGACGCGCTGGTGATAGGTCTCGACGATGTTGATCTGGTGCTTGTCGAACAGCCGCACCACGCTGAACAAGGCGCCCGGCCGGTCGTGGAGCACGATGCGCAGGCGCGCCATGCGGCCGGAGCGGGCAAGGTCGCGCAGCAGCACGGTGGCGAGCAGGCGCGGGTCGATATTGCCGCCGGTGATGACCAGGCCGACATTGCGGCCGGCGAACTTCTCCTGGTGCCGCATCAAGGCGGCGAGGCCGACCGCGCCGGCGCCCTCGGCCACCGTCTTCTCGATCTGGAGCAGCAGGCTGACCGCCGTCTCGATATTGCGTTCGGGCACCAGCACCACATCGTCCACCAGTGCGCGGATGATCGGCGATGTAACCTTGCCGGGCGCCTTGACTGCTATACCCTCCGCCAGCGTGTCGCCTGACGACGGCATTTCCTCGCCCTTGTAGGCGCAATAAGCCGATGGGTAGAGTCGCGCCTGCGCGCCGACCACTTCGACCTGCGGCGCGATCGCCTTCAATGCGGTCGCCATGCCGCAGATGAGCCCACCGCCGCCGATCGGCACCACCAAAGTGTCGATCTCGGGGAAGTCCTCCAGCATCTCGAGCGCGACCGTGCCCTGGCCGGCGATGATCTGGGGGTCGTCGAACGGGTGGACGAACGTATAACCCTTGGCCGCTGCGACCTCGCAGGCATGGGCATAAGCATCGTCGAACGTCTCGCCATGCAGGATCACGGTGGCCTTGTGCCCCTCGGTCTGCATCACCTTCACGATCGGCGTATGCTTGGGCATCACGATGGTGGCGGGGATGCCGAGACGCGCGGCATGATAGGCGAGGCCCTGCGCATGGTTGCCGGCCGACGCCGCGATCACGCCTGCGCGGCGCTTCTCCTCCGGCATCTGGAGCAGCTTGTTGAGCGCGCCGCGCTCCTTGTAGCTGGCCGTGAACTGCAGATTCTCGAACTTGATATGGACGTTAGCGCCGGTCAGCTGCGACAGCGTGCGGCTGAGCAGGGTCGGCGTGCGCACCACCGCGCCCTCGATCCGCGCCGCCGCGGCACGCACGTCGTCGACGGAGACGGGAAGGGGCGGAGCGGGTGCGATATCGGCCATGGCGATCCGTCTATTCCCATCTGGCGCGCGGCGCAAACAGACCCTATCCCGCTCACCCATGAAGATGATCGCCGCGCTTTCCGCCCTGCTCCTCGCCACCGCCGCACAGGCCGACGTGCTCGTCGACAATGTGAACGGCTATACACTTGGCGAAGGGGGGCGGCTGGTCCGGTTCCGGTCGATGCTGATCGGCGACGACGGGCGGGTGGAGCGCCTGTTCGACGGCAATGACAAGCCTTCGGGCCGGCCCGACTTCCGCATCGACGGACGCGGGCGCACGCTCATCCCCGGCCTGTTCGACGCGCACGGCCATGTCATGGGCCTCGGCTTCCAGGCGATCCAGCTCGATCTGTCCGACACGAACAGTCTGGACGAGGCGCTGGCCAAGGTCGCCGCCTATGCCGCCGCCAATCCGACGCCGCGCTGGATCATCGGGCGCGGGTGGAACCAGGAAAAATGGGGGCTGGGCCGCTTCCCGACTGCCGCCGATCTCGATCGCGTGGCGCCCGGACGGCCGGTGTGGCTGGAGCGCGTGGACGGCCATGCCGGCTGGGCGAACAGCGTGGCGATGCAGGAAGCGGGCATCACCGCCAAGTCGGTGTCGCCCGAGGGCGGACGCATCGAGAAGGTGAACGGCCAGCCGAGCGGCGTCTTCATCGATGCCGCATCGCAGCTCGTCCAGAAGGCGGTGCCCGCCGCTCCGCCGCGCACCAGCGAGGAGGCGTTCCAGCGTGCGCAGGAAATCCTGCTTTCGAACGGCGTCACCTCGGTCGCCGACATGGGCACCACCGGGCAGGAATGGGCGGTGATGCGCCGTGCGGGCGATGCCGGGCGGCTCAACGTGCGGGTGATCTCTTATGCCGGCGGGATCGACAATCTGCTGGCGGTGGCGGGATCCGGTCCGACGCCCTGGCTCTACGACAGCAAGCTTCGCATGGTGGGCGTGAAGCTCTATGCGGACGGCGCGCTGGGATCGCGCGGGGCGTATCTGAAGGCGCCCTACAAGGATGCGCCGGGCAATCGCGGGCTCGCCTTCCTCAAGGATGCCGAGCTCAAGAACCTGATGGTCCGCGCGGCGATGGACGGGTTCCAGGTGGCGGTGCATGCGATCGGCGATGCGGCCAATGCCCAGGCACTGGAGGCGGTGGAGGAGATTTCCGACACCTACAAGGGCGACCGTCGCTGGCGGATCGAACATGCGCAGATCGTCGATCCGGCCGACCTGCCCCGCTTCGCGCGCAACGGCATCATCGCGTCGATGCAGCCGGTCCACGAGGCGTCGGACTGGCGCATGGCCGAGGCGCGGCTGGGCACGGAGCGGCTGGGCGGCGCTTATGCCTGGGCGAGCATGGCGGCGGCGGGCGTGCCGCTCGCCTTCGGCTCCGACTTTCCGGTGGAATCGTCCAATCCCTTCCACGGCCTGTCGGTCGCTATCAGCCGCGAGGATGCGTCGGGACAGCCGGCAGGCGGATGGCTGCCGCAGCAGAAGGTATCGCTGACCAAGGCCCTGTCCGGTTTCACCCGCGAGGCCGCCTTCGCCGCCTTCGCCGAGGACCGCCTGGGCTCGCTGGAACGCGGCCGCATGGCCGACTTCATCTTCCTCGACCGCGACATCTTCGCCGACGGCGTCAGCCCCCGCGAAATCCGCGAGACCAAGGTCAACGAGACCTACGTCGGCGGCAAGAAGGTGTGGGAACGCAAGTAAGCTACTTCCCAGCACCCGCTTGGGCTGAGCCCGTCGAAGTCCTGTAGTTTCTTCCATCGCAGGAAAGAAGGACAGGGCTTCGACAAGCTCAGCCCGAACGGTTTGTGGAAGGGGGCCTCAGCTCTCCGGATACTTGACCGAGCAGCCATAAGGCCGGCTGGTGCTCACCGACACCGCCTTGCCGGCCTTGAGTTCGCCCAATGCCGCCAGCACATGGTTGCGGGCGCCGGCGATGTCGGATTGCTTGTTGGTCGGCTTGTCGTCGATCCCACCCGAATAGACGAGCGTGCCGCGGCCATCGATTATGTACATGTGCGGCGTGGTGGTGGCGCCATAGCCCTTCCCGACCACGCCCTTGGGATCGAGCAGGTAGGCGGTGGAATTGAGCCTCTGCGACGCGACCAGTGCCTTGGCCTCTGCGCCCGACATATGGCCCTGCTTGCCCGGCGCGCCCGAATTGATGGTCAGCCACACGGCGCCGTCGGCCTTCGCTTGGGCCTGCGTCTTCTGCATGCTGCCGCTGTCATAATGTTTCTTCACATAGGGGCAGCCGGGATTGTGCCATTCCAGCACCACCGTCTTCCCCTTGTAATCGGACAGCGACACGACGCGGCCGTTGACGTCGTTGAGCTTGAAGGCCGGGGCGGTCGAACCGACCTGCGGGGCGGCCCATGCCGGTGCGGCGACCATCATGGCGGCGGCTGCGGCGGCGAGGAAGTGCTTGGTCATCCTTCTTCTCCCTTCACGTTGTTCAGATGTCGGTGAGGCCGGTCACCTCACCCACGCTCAGCAATTGCGGCAGGATACGCGCCTTCTGGCCCGGTGCATAATAGAGATAGAGCGGCACGCCGGAGCGGCCGTTCTTCTGCAGGAAGCGCCCGATCGCCGCATCCCCGCGCGTCCAGTCGCCCACCAGCACCGCGACATTGCCGGCCTTGAACGCCTGCGCCACCTCGGCGCGCGCCAGCACGCCTTTCTCGTTCACCTTGCAGGTGATGCACCAGTCGGCAGTGAAATAGACGAAGACCGGCCGCCGCTCGGCCTGGAGCGCGGCGAGACGCGCTTCGCTGAACGGCTCGCTTTGCAGGGCATTGGCCGCCTTGGCCTCGGCCGGCGCCTCCATCGGCAGCAGCAGGATCGCGGCAAGGGCGCCCAGGGCAGCCGGCGCGATCGGCAGCCAAGCCCGCCCGCCGCTTTGGCGCAGGCCCACCCACCACAGGCCAAGCGACAGGATCAATGTCGCGCCGAGCCCGATCGCCATGCCGTTCACCCCCGATTGCTGCCCCAGCACCCAGGCGAGCGCAAGCGCGGTCAGGAACATCGGCACCGACAGGATCCGCCGCAGCCTGCCCATCCATGCGCCGGGCTTCGGCAGCCTGCGGCGCACGGCCGGCACGAAGCCCAGTAGCAGGAAGGGCAGCGCCAGGCCGAGGCCGAGGCCGGCGAAGATCGCCAGCGCTGCAGCGGTCGGGAGGACCAGCGCCGCGCCGAGCGCCGCGGCCATGAAGGGCCCGGTGCACGGCGTGGCGACGAAGGCGGCCAGCGCGCCCGTCCAGAATGCACCGCCGGTGCCGCCTGCCCCCGCTAGCCGCGTCCCGGCGGAGATGCTCGGCAGCTCGAACAGGCCCGCCAGGTTGAAGGCGATGGCACTGACCAGCAGCAGCAGGACCAGGATCACGCGCGGATCCTGCAACTGGAAGGCCCAGCCGACCGCCGCGCCGCTCGCCCTGAGCGCCAGCAGGATCCCGCCGAGCAGGAGGCAGACCAGCACCACGCCCGCCGTATAGGCCAGTGCCTCGCGCCGCGCCGTCCGCTCGTCGCCGCCCGCCTTGGCAAGGCTCAGCGCCTTCAGGCTGAGGATCGGAAAGACGCAGGGCATGATGTTGAGCAGCAGCCCGCCCAGCAGCGCACCGCCAAGCGCCGCCGGCACCGCGCTCCAGCCCTCTGCCCCTTCGGCTCCACCATCCGCCAGCCGTTCACCGGCCGCAGGAACGGTGCCGGGCAGCGCTGCGAGCGAGAGCCCCTGCCCGCCGCCGATGGCGAGCACGCCCTCCACGCGCTTGAGCCCGCCGGCCTGCGGCCCGGCCTTGGCCTCGACGATCAGCATGTCGCCCGACCGGGTGACCGACTGCGCCGCCGAATGGTCGAGCGCGCCATAGGCGGCGGGGAAGAAATAGGGATCCTCCACCGCCATCGCTGCCGGCAGGGGGATGGCGATGCGCAGCCGGTCGCCGGCGATCGCGAAGCTGCCGTCGCTGCCCAGCGGGCGCGGCAGGGCGGCGTGATAGGCATCGAAATCGGCAGCGGCGGACGCGCCCGCGCCGATCGTCACCTCGGCCGCGATGTCCGCGCTTTCGGGCACGCACACTTCGTCCGTGCAGACCAGATAATCGAATTTGGCGCGCAGCGGCACCCTGGTACCCACCCGGGCATCCGCAGGCACCTGCAACTGGGTCAGCAGCGCATAATCATGTTCGTAGACATAGTTCATGATGCCCGCGACGATCAGTCGCTCCGGCACCGGATAGCGCAAGGGCGCCGCCTGGTACCCGCCGGGCAATTGCCACGCGATGGTCGGTTCCGCGCCGGCATCGCCCGGATTGCTCCAATAGCCGTGCCAACCCGGATCGGGTTTCATCACGATCGCAAGGTCGAGTGCCTGGCCGGGCGCCGCGGTGGCCGCGGCAGGCACCAGCGTCACGGCGACATGGCGCTCCTGCGCTGCCGCATGGCCGGCAAAGCCGCCGATCAGCAGCAGGATTGTCAAAAGCCTGTAAAGAAAGGCGACCATCTAAGCTCCCATGACAAGCCGGCCTGCTATAGCAGGTTCGCCTCGCTTGCCGAATCTACCCGATCGTGGAGCCAAGATGAAGATGTTTGCCCGCCTTGCCGGCCTCGCCCTCGCCTGCACGGCCGTGTCCGCCGCCGCCGCGCAGCCGGCGGACAAGCCCGATCTCGTCATCGTGCTGTCGGTGGACCAGCTTTCCACCGACCTGTTCAACGAATATCGCCCCCATTTCACCGGCGGGCTCAAGCGGCTGGCCGACGGGATCGCCTTCGCCAACGGCTACCAGGCCCATGCCGCGACCGAGACGTGCCCGGGCCATTCGACCATCCTGACCGGCAGCCACCCGGCGCGCACCGGCATCGTCGCCAACGAATGGTACGACCGCGACGCCGCGCGCGCCGACAAGACCATCTATTGCGCGGAGGATGAAAGCGTCGCGGGCAGCAGCTCGGACGATTATACCGTCTCGAACGCGCACCTTCGGGTGCCGGCGCTCGGCGACCATATGAAGAGCGCTGACCCGCAGTCGCGTGTGGTCTCCGTCGCGGGCAAGGATCGTTCCGCCGTGATGATGGGCGGCAAGGCACCGGACCTGCGCCTCTACTGGAAGGGCGGCCGCTTCGTCTCGCCGGACGCGGCCGCGCCGCCGCCGGTGGTGGCGCAGGTCAATGCCGGCATCGCGCAGGCGATCGCCGCCGCGCGCCCGTCGCTCTCTCCGCCGCCTTTTTGCGCAGGCAAGGACCGCCCCGTGCAGGTCGGCAGCCGCACGTTCGGCAACCACCGCTTCCAGCGCGCCGCCGGGGATGCAGGCAATTACCAGCGCTCCCCCGAATTCGACGCGGCCACCCTTACCCTCGCCGCCGCGCTGATCCAGCAGATGCAGCTTGGCCGCAGCGGGCATACCGACCTGATCGCCATCGGCGCATCGGCCACCGATTATGTCGGTCACACCTACGGCCCGGGCGGCATGGAGATGTGCCTCCAGCTCGCCTCGCTCGATGCGGACCTCGACGCCTTCTTCAGGCTGCTCGATCGCGCCGGGCTCAACTATGCAGTGGCGCTCACCGCCGACCATGGCGGCCACGACATTCCGGAGCGAAGCGGCCGCGGCGAGCGCGTCGAACTGTCCGCCACGCCGCGCGGCGTGGGTGCGGAAGTCGGCCGTCGGCTCGGCCTCACCGGCCCGGTCCTGACCGGCGACTGGTATGTCGCCGCCGACGTGCCCGCAGCACGCCGGGCCGAAGTAGCCGCGCTCGCACGCGAGATGCTGGCTGCGCATCGGCAGGTGGAGGCGGTCTACACCTCAGCCCAGGTTGCCGCGCATCCCCTTCCCACCACCCGGCCGGAGCAGTGGAACACGCTCGACAAGATGCGCGCCTCCTATGATGCCAAGCGTTCGGGCGACCTGCTCGTCGCGCTGAAGGAAGGGGTGCTCAACATCATGGCGGGCGGCACTGGATCGATCGCGGGCCATGGCAGTGTGTGGGATTACGACCGCAAGGTGCCGATCCTGTTCTGGTGGCCCAACGTCCTGAAACAGGATCGCGCCGAGAGCGCGCAGACGGTGGATATCCTCCCCACCCTCGCCAGCCTGATCGGCGTGCCCGTGTCGGGCGAGATCGACGGCAAGTGCCTGGACCTGCGGCCGGGCGAGGCGACGAACTGCCGCTAGGCCAGTCCCCTCCCAGCAAGGAAGGGGGAGGCCTAGGCCACCGCCTTCAGCGTCTGCGCCGTCCTGGTGCCCATCCACAAGGTGACCGTCAGCTCACCGCCCTCCAGCCGCTCGACCACTTCGCCGTCCAGGCCGGCTGAGGCGAGGTAGCGCAGCATGACCTCGTCTGCGAAGCCGAGGCGGACATGGGCGTCGCGGTCGCGAAGCTCCTCCAGTTCGTGGGGCGCGAAATCTACGATCAGCAGCCGTCCGCCGTCGCCGAGCAGGCGCGCCGCCTCCGCAACCGCGGCCGCGGGCTGCTGCGCATAATGGAGCACCTGGTGGATGATCACCGTGTCGGCAGTCCCGGCCGGCACCGGCAGCGCATACATGTCCCCTTGCCGCAACTCGGCATTGTCGAGCCCGGCCTCCGTCAGTTTGACGCGGGCGAGGCGCAGCATCTCGGGCGATCGATCGATGCCGAGCGCATTATCGGCAGCGGCGGCGAACAACTCGATCATTCGCCCGGTTCCGGTCCCGATATCGACAAGGCGCCCGAGCGGACGGCCGGCAAGCGCACGTTCCACAGCGGCTTCCACCTCGCTCTCCGCAATGTGCAGCGACCGCAATTCGTCCCAGTCGGCGGCGTGAACCGCAAAATAGCGCTCCGCCGCAGCCGCCCGATCGGCGCGCACCGCCGCCAGCCGGGCAGCATCAGCCACTGCCCATGGATCGGCGCCGTCGAGCGCGCTCCAGGCATCGAACAGGTCGAACACCGGCCCCATGCGCTGCGCCTGGCCGAGGCTGAGGAACACCCAGCTGCCTTCCTTGCGCCGCTCGACCAGACCTGCGTCGATCAGGATCTTGACGTGCCGCGACACGCGCGGCTGGCTCTGCCCCAGAACCTGGGCGAGTTCCCCGACCGACAGTTCCATGGCGCGGAGCAAGGTGACGATGCGCACCCGCGTTGGATCGGCAAGGGCGCGGAAAAGGTCTGGAAGCTTCTGCATGCCCAACGAGGTTAGAAGCGCCCCGCGGCACGTCAAGGGCAGCCTATTGTGAAGCGTTACGCATGTGTTATGTTCCGGGTGGAGGGGGATTGATGACCAAAGTAGTAGACATTCTTCCACACCCTCTCTAACCAGTCGCGTGCTGGACGCCGTGCCCTTGGCCGGCCCCTCGCCAGCAGGAAGTTTCATCCTCATTAGGGAGGTATGTTTATGAAGAAGATCGCTCTCGTCGCAGTCGCGACCCTCGCACTTGCAGCTTGCAACAACACCGCTGAGACCAACGCAGCGGCGAACGACACCGCCGATCTCAACCTCACCACCGAGAATGCGGTTGAGGACGCGAATGCGGCCCTCATCGACGCCGGCAATGCCGCCGATGCAGCGCTCGACAACGCTGCTGCCGATCTCGACAATGCCGCTCAGTCGGTCGAGAATGCTGGCGAGGCCGTCGAGGCGAACGCAGAGTAAGCCACGGCTTACCCAGGTTCAGGGAAGGGGCCGCGGACCGGGGGGTTCGCGGCCCCTTTTCTTTGCGCCCTCTTGGGCTAATCTGCCGCCGTACCGGAGGAGACCGCCATGAAGACGCATGCCCTTGCCGCCGCCGCCCTGCTCATGCTCGCCGGCTGCTCGCGCGAGGACGAGGTGCTGGAAAATGGCGGCGTCACCGCGGAGGAAGCGCTGGCGCTCGACAATGCGGCAAGCATGCTCGACACCTCCGCCGACAGCCTCACCGCCATCGACGCCCCGATCGGCAATGGCGAGGCGCCAGCCGAGGCGAATGAGCAGTAGGTGAGATTGCGGCACCAAGGTTTCTCGACTTCGCTCGAAACGAACGGGTGGGGGAGAGAAATGCGGCCGTGCCTCCAACTCCGTTCGTTTCGAGCGTAGTCGAGAAACCCTGGCCGCTTATCTCCCCTTACCGCACCCGCGCCTTCAACCCCTCCGACGTGGCCGTGATCGATCCGCCCCGCGCGGGCGCACGGACCAGGATGCTGGCGATGCCGGCCTCGGTCTTCATCGTGGCCGCGCCGAGTATCTCGTAGCCGGTTGCGGTGAAGGTCACCTCGCGCCCGGACAGCGGCACGGGATGGCCGTTCGCGTCCAGCAATTGCGCGCGCACGAAGAGCGTGTCGCCCTTCGCCGGCTTCACGCCCAGCGTGTCGCGATACACCGTCAGCCTTGCCGGCGCGGCCGGCGTATGCACGACATCGCGCGCGGCCGGCTTGCCGTCGATATAGGCGACGGCGCTGAGCTCCCCGGGTGCGAAGCCGCCCACGTCGAAGGTCAGCGGCGCATGGGCGAGGTTGGGGTGCAGGGCCGACGGCACACTCCGCTGCCGCCCGAGGCTGCGGCCGTTCAGGAACAGCTCCACTTCATCGGCATTTGAGAAGACGCGCACTTTGGGATTGGATGTGCTCGTCCAGTAACTGGCGATCTCGACCATCGGGCCGCCACCCCAGACCGGCGACGTTTCGCCCGCCCGTCGCTGCGAGCGGAAAAAGGCTTCGGAAAACTTGGGCAGCCGGTCGGCGCTCATCACGCCCGACGTCTCGAAATCGGGGGCATAGCCGCGCCCATAATCGAACATCACCCAATAGCCGTCGGCAAAGGCGGGCGTGTTGAAATTGTCGTCATGCGATTCGGCGACATTCGCCGCCTGCTGCAACAGCCGCGTCTCGCCACTGTCGAGCGCCTGGCGGCTCGAACGGTCCTCCTGCTTCAGGTCCGTCCAGGCAGTCTGGTTGAAGCCTGCGTTCATGGCATAATATTCCCAGTCGCCATATTCGGACACGATCAGCGGCTTGTTCGGAAGCGGATGCTTGCTGCCGATCCGGTGCTGCCGCGCCTGAAGGTAGATGTCGTAAGTCTCCGGCTTCCACCCGGCCGAATAGGCACCTGGATATTCGCGCTTCACCGTGGCGTGGAAGCTTTCCATCATCGCGGGCGGCATGTCGGTCTCGTTGAGCGAGCATTCCCATGCAAGCACGCTCGGATGGTTGCGGTCGCGGCGGATCATGTCGGCGCAGGTCCGCATCGCCTGCTGCGTGAAGGCCGGATCCTTGTTGAAATACTGCCAGCCCGGAATGGCGTCGAGCAGCACGAGCCCGATTTCGTCCGCGGCCTCCATGAAGGCCTTGCTGTGCGGGTAATGGGACAGGCGCACATAGTCGAAGCCTGCCCGCTTGATCAGCAGCGCGTCCCGGTAATTGGCGGCGTCCGAAATCGCGTAGCCGACATAGGGATATTCCTGGTGCCGGTTCACGCCGCGCAGGAAAGTCTCTTCCCCGTTGATGAGGAGCTTCCCGCCCACGAAATCGAAGCGCCGGATGCCGATGCGGCGGATCTCGCGGTCGGTGGTGCCGCCTTCGGCAACGCTGGTCGCGAGATCGTAGAGCGAGGGCGACTGGGGAGACCACAAGCGGGGCGAGGCCAGACGAAGATCCTGCTCCACATGGCGACGCTCGCCGGGCGCAAGCGCGACGTCGCTCTCGGCGGTAGCGACCGTCCTGCCGTCACGTGACAGGACCTGCCGGACCTTCACGGTCCTGGCCACGGCTGCGCTGTTACGCACCTCCGTGCGGATGCGGACGGTTGCCCTGTCCGGGCTCACTTCCGGGTAGGTGACGAACACGCCGCCGCCTGCGGGCGTGTTCGACCACATCTCATCGGTAATGTGCGCCGCCGGCTTCACCGTCAGCGTGACGCCGCGATAGAGCCCGCCATACTGAATATAGTCGAGATCCTTGAGCGGCTTGGGACCGGTGATCGGATTGTCCTGGTTGTTGATCCGCACCGTCAGATCGTTGCCCTTGCCGGACGCGAGCGCCTCGGTCACGTCGAAGGTGAAGGGCAGGTAGCCGCCGAGATGCGTGCCGAGGTGCCGGCCGTTCAGCCACACGTCGGCGACGTTCATCGCGCCCTCGAAACGCAGGTAAGCGCGCTCGCCCGACTTCAGCTTTACGTTCAGGCTGCGTTTGTAGAAGGCGGTGCCCTGCCACGATTGCGCCGGCGGACGCGCCTCGATCCGCGCGGTGTGCGGCAGGCTGACCTGCTCCCAGCTTGCCGCCGGGACGCTGGCCGGGTCGGTCGCAGCCGGATCGTCGGCGCGGGCGAACTCCCAGTCGCCGGTCAGCTTGTGCACGGCCTGCGCCCGCGAAGGCGCGGCGCTGCCGAGAGCGAGCGCCAGCGCCACCAGAAGCTTCACCGTGACCCGCATGATTCCTCCCCTGTCTGTCCGGTGCATAGCCGTGCCTGCACCGAACACAAAGCGGGAGGTCAGGCCAATGCCATCAGGCTCGCATTGCCCCCGGCCGCGGTGGTGTTGATGGAAGTCGACACCTCCTCCACCAGCCAGTCGGTGCGGTATCCGCCCGCCGCCGACTGCACCGGCACGATCGCGCCCGGCATGGCCGCCAGCGCCTGCTGCACCGCGCACAGGCGTGCCGCATCCTCGACCAGCACGCCGGCATAGGGGCCGTCCGCGTGCCAGTCGGCGGTCCAGTGAACGTCCGCCGCGCCGGGCAGCGCGTCGCGAAACGCCGCGTCGACTACGACCGCATTGCCGCCTGCCCGCGCCGCCGCGACCTGCGCCTGCAACCCCTCGCGGTTCGCCGGGAGGCACAGGATGCGGCCGCGCGGATGGAGGGCGTAGAGGTTGCGCTCGCCCACCGGGCCTTCCAGTTCGACCTCGCTGCCCACCAATCCGGCCCTCAGCGCATCCCCCTCGACCAGCCGGCCGAGATAGAGCGGCCCGCCAGCCTTGGGCCCGGTTCCCGACAGGCCGCGCCCGCCGAACGGCTGCACGCCCACCACGGCGCCGATCACGTTTCGGTTGATGTAGAGATTGCCCGCCTTCACTCGCGCCGCCACCCGCGCCACCGTCTC
This sequence comes from uncultured Allosphingosinicella sp., assembly GCA_934539295.1. GTDB lineage: Bacteria > Pseudomonadota > Alphaproteobacteria > Sphingomonadales > Sphingomonadaceae > Allosphingosinicella. Next base: position 2,385 of record CAKTCN010000011.1, on the reverse strand, counting down.
GTCTATGCGGGTGTGGAGGCCAAAGGTGAGGCCGTAGCCGGTGGCGTTGATGTCGTCGACCAGCCGGTCGAGCCCGCTCCGCTTGAAGCGGATGACGTGGAGCACGGGACCGAAGACCTCTCGCTGCAGATCCGCGATGCTGTCCAGTTCGATGATGGTCGGCGCGACGAAGGTGCCGTGCGCGGTCTCCTCCGGCAGCGGCAATTGCTCCACCTTGCGCCCCGTCGAACGCATGCGCTCGATATGGGCTTCGATACCCGCCTTGGCCTCGGCAGTGATGACCGGCCCCACATCCACCGAGAGGCGGTCGGTGCGGCCGATCGACAGTTCCTTGAGCGCCCCCTTCAGCATGGTCAGCGTGCGGTCCGCCACGTCCTCCTGCAGGCAGAGGATGCGCAGTGCCGAGCAACGCTGGCCCGCGCTGTCGAAGGCGGAGGCTATGACGTCGCCCACCACTTGCTCGGCCAATGCCGAGCTGTCGACGATCATCGCATTCTGCCCGCCGGTCTCGGCGATAAAGGGGATCGGACGCCCGCTCGGCGACAGGCGCCTGGCGAGTTCGGCCTGGATCAGCCGCGCGACTTCGGTCGAGCCGGTGAACATCACCGCCGCCGTCTCCGGCGCTGCCACCAAAGCGGCACCGATGGCGCCATCGCCCGGCAGCAGGTGGAGCGCATCGGCGGGCACGCCGGCCTCGTGCAGGATGGCGATGCCCTGCGCGGCGATCAGCGGAGTTTCCTCCGCCGGCTTGGCGAGGACGGCGTTGCCGGCGACCAAGGCGGCGGCGACCTGCCCGGTGAAGATCGCCAGCGGGAAGTTCCACGGGCTGATGCAGGTGACGACGCCCACCGGCGCATGGCCCGCGCCCAGCGATGCCCGTGCGCGCTCGGCATAATAACGCAGGAAGTCGATCGCCTCGCGCACCTCGGCAATGGCGTTGGGGAGCGACTTGCCCGCCTCGCGCATGGTGAGGCCGAGCAGGGCGGACATGCGTGCCTGCATCAGGTCCGCGGCATGTTCGAGCATGGCTGCGCGTTCGGTGATCGGGATCGCCGCCCAGCCCGGCGCGGCGGCGGCGGCGCGGCGAGCCGCTTCCTGTGCCTGGTCAGGCGATACCTCGACGACCGTGCCCACCTTGTCACGATCGTCGGCGGGGTTGAGCACGTCACGCGCCGTGCCGCTGCCGTCCGCAGGTGCCGACCGCCATTCGGAGTGGCCCGTCTTGGCAATGGCCGAGGAGAGGTCCGCCAGTACAGTCTCATCACTGAGGTCCAGCCCGGCGGAGTTGCGGCGGGTGGAATAAAGGTCCGCGGGGAGCGCGATCATGGGGTGCGGCGCGCCCGGTTGCTCCATTGCCAGCACCTCTTCCACCGGATCGGCGATCAGGTCGTCGATCAGCACGTCGGAATCGCCGATCCGGTTCACGAACGAGGAGTTGGCGCCATTTTCCAGCAGGCGGCGGACAAGGTAGGCGAGCAGGGTCTCATGCGTGCCGACCGGCGCGTAGATGCGGCAGGGGCGGTCGAGCTTGTCCGGCCCGACCACCTCGTCATAAAGCGGCTCGCCCATGCCGTGCAGGCACTGGAACTCATATTTGCCGATCTCGAAATTTGGACCGGCCATGGCGTAGATCGTCGCCAGCGTCTGCGCATTGTGGGTCGCGAATTGCGGGAACACGGCGTCGCCCGCCGCCAGCAATTTGCGCGCGCAGGCGATATAGGCGACGTCGGTATGGACCTTGCGCGTATAGACGGGGAAGCCGGGCAGGCCGTCCAGCTGCGCACGCTTGATCTCCGCATCCCAATAGGCGCCCTTGACCAGCCGCACCATGATCCGCCGGTTCGCGCGCCGCGCCAGGTCCACGACCCAGTCGATCACGAACGGGCAGCGCTTGCCATAAGCCTGGACCACGAAGCCGAGGCCGTTCCACCCCACCAGCGACTGGTCGAGCGCCAGGCTTTCGAGCAGATCGAGCGAGAGTTCGAGCCGGTCGGCCTCCTCCGCATCGATGTTGAAGCCGATATCGTACATGCGGGCGAGCGCGGCGAGCGCCTTCACGCGCGGCAGCAGCTCCGCCATCACCCGCCCGGCCTGCGCACGCGCATAACGCGGGTGGAGCGCCGACAGCTTGATGGAAATGCCCGGCCCGCCATAGATTCCGCGCCCTGCCGACGCGCGGCCGATCGCGTGAATGGCGTCTTCATAATCGCGATAATAACGGTCGGCATCGGCGGCGGTGGTCGCCGCCTCGCCCAGCATGTCGTAGCTGAACTGGAATCCACGCGCTTCGAGCGATCCGGCGCGGGCAAGCGCCTGCTCGATCGTCTCGCCGGTGACGAATTGTTCGCCCATCATCCGCATCGCCATGTCGACGCCGCGCCGCAC
>CAKTCN010000010.1 GCA_934539295.1 uncultured Allosphingosinicella sp. | reverse complement strand
GGTACAGCCCGCCCCAATATTGCGAGCCATAGGCCCCGGCGAGCAAGGCGGCCGGAACGAGCAGTGCAAGCGTGCGCGCTTTCGAAAGAGCCGTCATGCGAACGCCAAAACTCCCTCTCTCGCTCGCGGGAGAGGATAGGGGTGAGGGGATGACGTGGAATACCCGCTCGAAGTCAGAAGCTCGCTACGCTCGCCTCTCACCCTGACCGGCATCGGGTCCGTCATGCACCCGACATGACCTGAACAGTTCGGGGAACTCCTGCCCCGATGCTTCCGCATGCGGGAGAGGGGGCTATTCGCGCTCCTCGCCAACTTACCGCGAACCCGCCGGCTTACCTACGCCCGCCGTCTGCACCTTGCCGAGCCGACCGATCGTCTGCAGCGCATAGTGGAGCTGGAAGTCCTCGATGCCCTTCTTCTTCAGCTCCTCGGCGGTGGCGGTGAAGCGGGGGTCGGGCTTGCCGTCGTCGCGGATCACCGCATCATCCAGCTTCACCTCGTTGATGAGGTGGCGGCGAAGGTCGGACTCGCGCACCACGCGGCGGTCGGCGAGGTCCGGGTCGGACAGTTGCGGCACCTTGATGTCGGGCGTGATGCCGCCCTCCTGCACCGAACGGCCTGATGGCGTGAAATAGCGCGCCGTGGTCAGCCGCAGTGCGGTTTCCTGACTGAGCGGCAACAACGTCTGCACCGAACCCTTGCCGAACGTCCGTTCGCCCATGATCACTGCGCGGTGATGGTCCTGCAACGCGCCGGCCACGATCTCGGCCGCCGATGCGCTGCCCGCGTCGACCAGCACGATCACCGGCAGGCCCTTGGCCGCATCGCCGGGGCGGGCATAATAACGCTCGATATCGCTCTTCTCGCGCCCGCGCTGCGACACGACCTCGCCGCGTTCCAGGAACACGTCGGAAAGGCCGATCGCCTCGTCCAGCAGGCCACCGGGGTTGGACCTGAGGTCGAGCACGTAGCCGAGCGGCTTCTGTTCGCCCATCGACTTCTCGATCGCGGTGATCGCCGAAAGCACGCCGTCGGTGGTGGTCTTGTTGAATGTATTGACGTTGATGATGCCGATCCGGTCCTTCACCTCCCACTTCACGGCCTTCAACTCGATGATGGCGCGGGTCAGGGTGACGTCGAACGGCTTGTCGCGGCCGGGGCGAACGACGGTGATCTTGATGGTGGTGCCGGGCGCGCCCTTCATCTGGTCGACCGCTTCGTCCAGCGATCCGCCATAAAGCAGCTTGCCGTCGAGATGGGTGATATAGTCGCCGGCCTTGATGCCGGCGCGGAATGCGGGCGTGTCCTCGGTCGGCGCAATCACCTTCACCACGCCGTCTTCCTGCGTGACCGACAGGCCCAGGCCGCCATATTCGCCCTCGGTATTGGTCATCATCGCCTTGAAGCCGCGCGCGTCGAGGTAGGAGCTGTGTGGGTCGAGGCTCGCCAGCATGCCGTTGATCGCGCCTTCCATCAGCGTCTTGTCGTCGACCTTGTCGACATATTCGCCGCGTACCCGCTCGAACACGCTCATGAACTGATCGAGCTCGCGATAGGTATCGACATCGCTCTGCGCCAGCGCGGCGGTGGCCGCCGGGATGATCGCAATGGCGGAAACGAGGCCGAGGGAACGAAGAAGATTGCTGGCCATGATGATCCTGGGAGTCGGGTGTTGCAGCTTATTGTCCCAATTACCCGAAACAAAAGCAACGCAGGCTGAATGGTGCAGGCGCTCAGGGCATGATGGCGGCAAGGCGGTTGGCGCGCACTACATCCTTTGGCCTGCCGAAACGGCGCAGAAGGTCGCCAAGTTCGGCGCGGGAGGGGATGTAGAGGCGCACGCCGCGAAGCTGGAAGTGCTCGCGCGTTGCCGGCTCGACCCGCTGCCACTCGCCAAACGAACGATGGCTGAAGCCGGCCATGAATTCGACGGGCAGGGGCGGCCGCGTCCACCTGCCGAAAATGTCCGACCGGAAATCGGCATGGGCGCTGCCCGCGCGGGGCTCGATCCCGATACTCGGCAGGATGCGCAGCGCATCATCGACGCCGATGAGCATATCGACATCGCCGACCGGGCCCGGATCGGCGCCGTGCAGGGCAACGGCTGCGCTGGCGATCACCCACCAGGGATCGTGCGCATCCTCCATCAGGCGGCCGACCGCGACCAGCGTATCGGCCAGGTATGGATCCTCGATCCTCATCCGCTGCGCTGTGCTGCCGCTCACCCGAAGTCCAGCAGCGGCGCGATCGCGCGCGGCCGCCCGTCCTTGCGAAGCTCGACGTCCACCGGCAATTCGCCCGTCCGACCGATCGTGCGGCCGGCCTCCACCTGCATGCCGGTCCGCACCGCCAGCGCGGCAAGGCCGGTGATCGTGCTGGTCCAGCCGCCGCCATGGTCGATGATCACCACTTCGCCATAGGACCGGAACCGCCCGGCATGAACCACCCGCCCGCCGCGCGGCGCCACCGCATTATGGCCAGCGACCGTCCGGAGAGTGATCCCACGCGCATGCAGGCCCGATGCCGCGAGTTCGCCGGTGCCGGTGATGACCTCGCCGGTTACCGGCAAACGATATGAAGCCCTGCGCCCCGTGATCGTCGCGCCCGGCCGCTCGGGGGGCGAGGGCAAAGCGGCAAGCGACGCCTGGACCCGTGCGTTCGACTGCCGCCGTGCCGCGCCGCTTTGGAGGTCGCGGGCCTGTTCCCCGAACCTCAGCGAACGCCCCGTCGCTTCCATCGCCTCGGCCAGCTGATCGTCGGCATCTCCCATCGCCTGCCGTTCCAGCCGTGCCAGCGCCACCAGCCTGCCGCGAAGGCCATCGCGCTCGGCCGCGAGCCTGTGCGCTGCCTGGTCTGCCTGTGCCGACAGCCGTGCCGCCGCCTCCGCTTCGCTTCGATAGGCAGCCGTCCGTGCGCGGATGTGCGGCAGGGCATTGTCGAGCACCGCCTGCAATCGCGCATAGTCTGCCGTCGATCCCGGCTGCACCAGCGCCAGCACGGCCGGCCGGCGCGCAGCCGCCTGCATCGCGGCGGTAAGTTTCAGCAGCGGTGCCTGCTGCGTCGCCAGCCGCTCCCGTGCCCGTGCCGCTTCGGCGCGCCGCGCGGCAAGCGCCGCCTCCGCCGTCCCGACCCGTGCCTCGGCTGCCTCGACCTCGCGGGTCAGCGCGACGCTTTGCTCGCGAAGCCGCTCGGCCTCCTGCCGCGACCGCTCCGCTGCCTGGCGGGCCGCCTCGGCCCTCAGCGCTTCGTTCCGCGCAAGCCGTCCCGGATCGGCACTGCCCAGCAGCATGGCGGCCGCCAGCAGCGACAAGGCCGCGCGGCGCCTCATCCCTCGCGATGATAAGGGTGGTTGGCCAGGATCGATGTCGCCCTGAACAATTGCTCGGCCAGCATCGCGCGCGCCATCAGGTGCGGCCAGGTCGCCTTGCCGAATGCGATCAGCAGGTCCGCCTGGCCCCGCTCCGCATCGCCGAACCCGTCGGCCGCGCCGATCATGAACCGCGCCTCGCGCCTGCCCCCGTCGCGCCATGCCTCCAGCTTGCGGGCAAGCGCCATCGAACCCAATTGCTCGCCTTTTTCGTCGAGCAGGACCGTGACGGCATTGTCGGGAAGGGGCGGGACCCTGCCGCCCGTGTCGGGCAGTTCGGTGACGCGCGTGCCCCAGGCGATCCGCCTCAGGTAGCGGTCGACCAGCTCAGCCTCGGGGCCGCGGCCGATCCGGCCGCGCGCCACGATGTGGAGCAGCATATCAGGCGCCGGCCGAAGCCGCGCCCGGCGCTCCTTCCTCAAACGCCCACATACGCTCCAGATTGTAGAAGCTGCGCACTTCGGGGCGGAACAGGTGGATGATCACATCGTCCGCGTCGATCAGCACCCAGTCGGCGATCGGCAGCCCTTCGATCCGCACATGGCGGCCAAGCTCGCGCTTCACGCGCTCGGCGATCTTCTGCGCCATGGACGCGACCTGGCGCGTCGATCGGCCGCTGGCGATCACCATATGGTCGGCGATGCTGGACTTGCCGGCCAGCGGGATGGTGACGACCTCCTGTGCCTGGTCGTCGTCGAGCGAACTCAGCACCAATTCGTGCAAAGCTTCGACGCTGTCCTTGCCTGCGCCGGGCAGGGCTTCGGCGCTGTCCTCGCCTCCGCCCAACAGGGCTTCGGCTTTGTCCTTGTCTCCCTGGGGAGCAGTGTCGGGTGCGGGCAAGATGGCTCCTTGATTCATAAACATCGCCGCGTCACGCCGTCGCGGAGGGTCTGGGGGTTCAACGAAAAGGCCGGCGCTTGGTGCCAGTCGGGATCGGCGGCGCGCAGGCCGGTGGCGGAAGTCGGATCGAGCGGCAATTTGAGCAGCACGAGCGCCGGCACTCTCCACTGGGTCCAAGCCTCAGCCTTGACTGCAGGCCGGACGAAGCGCCGCAGCCAGCCCATGGCGACAGCACCGCGGGCGGCGCCATCATATCCCGGACGCGCAACAACCGCAATCGGAACCGTGCGCGCGATTCCACGCCAGTCCCGCCAGCGGTGGAATTGCGCCAGATTGTCCGTGCCCATCAGCCACACGAACTCGCGGCCCGGAAAACGCCTGCGCAGCGCGACCAGCGTGTCGGCCGTATATCGCGTGCCCAGCTCCCGCTCGATCGCCGTCACCCGGATCGGCGCACCACGCGCCATGGCCCGCGCCGATGCGAATCGCACGGGGAGCGGCGCCATACCGGCGGCCGGCTTCAACGGATTGCCCGGCGACACCAGCCACCATACCTCGTCCAGACCCAGCGCCTTCATCGCCGCCAGCGTGATGCGCCGATGCCCCCTGTGCGCGGGATTGAAGGAGCCGCCGAGAAGGCCGGTTCGGGTCATGCCCCGGCGCCTAGCACGTGCCGGATGCGCGAACCATCTCGACGCGTTCGCTGCACTGCGCCATGCTCGGTCCTCGCAAGCGGGGGCATGTGAATGGGTGAGGGATTCGAAGCGGTCGGTGAGATGATGACGGGCGGCATGACCGCCCGCGCGGTCGAGCCGCCTTCCGGAGAGGGACATGCAGGGGAAGGGCACGCGCATGGCGCCTGCCTCAACTGCACGACGCCGCTGATCGGCGAATATTGCCACGCCTGCGGGCAGCATGGCCATGTCCATCGCACGTTGACCGCCTGGTGGCATGATCTGGCGCATGGCGTGCTCCATCTCGACGGCAAGATCTGGCGCACCCTGCCGCTGCTCGCGTGGCGACCGGGCGACCTTACCCGCCGCTATGTCGATGGCGAGCGGGCCAAGTTCGTGTCGCCGATGGCGATCTTCCTCTTTTCCGTCTTTACCATGTTCGCTGTCTTCAGCCTGGTGGGCGGCCCCACCACGTCCCGCTCGAATGCCAGGGAAGCGAGCGTCGGTGCCGAAAGCGCCAATGCGGCGGGTGAGATGATCGAGGAGCTGAAGGAACTGCAAGATCAGCGCGCGGAGGCCGTGCGTGAGGGCAGACCGACTGCCGAGATCGACCGGGACATCCGCACGCAACGCTCGGCGATTCGCGTCGCCAACGGCATCGCCGCCGCAACAGGCGCCGAGCCGGACGCGCGCATGACGTCGCAGGATGGCGCCGTCGACATGTCCACCGACATGACCGGCCTGCCGCCCTGGCTGCAAAAGCCGGTCGGCAAGATCCGCCACAATCCGGAACTGATCGCCTACAAGCTGCAGAACAACGCCTATAAATTCTCCTGGGCGCTGATCCCCATCTCCGTGCCGTTCGTGTGGATGCTGTTCATGTTCCGGCGGCGCTATCGGATGTACGACCATACGGTGTTCGTCACCTACTCGCTGGCGTTCATGACCCTGCTGACCGTCGCCGCGTCGCTGGTGCGGGCGATCACGGACCAGGAGGCCTGGGGCGTGTTCGCGCTGATGCTGATCCCGCCCTTCCACATGTACCGTCAGCTGAAGGGCGCCTACCGGCTCTCCCGCTTCAGCGCGCTGTGGCGGACCTTCCTGCTCGTCACCTTCGCGATCGTCGCGGGCTCGCTCTTCTTCGGCATGCTGGTCGGCATGGTGGCCGTCTAAGCCCTCGCTGCGTGCAGGGAGGCGTGGGGGCGGGTGCGCGCGTCGGCGCGGCCAAGGACATCTTCACATCACACGAAAACGCCCGGCCAGGCATCGAGCCTCGCCGGGCGCTGAACCCACTTCCAGCTCCTCCCGCAAAGGGGAGGGGAGTTCAAGCCGTCGGGCAGGGATATTTCTTGCGCATCAGGCTGGCAAAGGCCTGCTTCACCGAGGCACCGCGCTGCGCAGGCGGGATCGCCTCGAAATAAGCGAGCAATTCCTTCTGATCGGTGGTCGCCTTTTCGGGCATGCAGGTGGCAGGCTTGCGTCCCGCCTTCTGCGCCGCGGCCTGCTCGGCGCGCAGCTGCTTGGCGCTGGTCTGGACCTCGCCCTTCAGCACCTTGATGTCGGAGGAGAAGAGCGCCATCGGCCCCTTCTTCTTGAGCGCATCGACCTTGCCGAGAAAGGTCGCCACCGTCATCGTCTGTGCCTGTGCGGCACCGACCGGCGCCAGCGCGAGCGCGCCCGCCAACACATATTTCATCATCGGATAATCCCCACCCACTGAAACGGACTTGATCGATCCAAGCTGGATGAGCTTGGATCGTGAATCAAGTCAAAAGCAATGAAATGAAGCGTTTACCGCCGGTGCGGCGATCAGGCGCCCTGCGGTGCCGGACCGCCCCAGCCACCGCCGCGCGGCTTGGTGCGCGGGATCGAGCTGCCGGCCGCAGGCAGAACCGGGCGGCGAGCATTGGGGTCCTCGCGGCCGATATCCTCGCCCGCAATCGCCTTCTTCGATTCCTCGCCGGTCAGCGTCTCGTACTCGAGCAGCGCGCCCGCTAGGCGGTGCAGCTCGTCGAGATTGTCGGTCAGTACGCGGCGGGCAGTATTCTCGCCTTCCTCGACCAGGCGGCGGACCTCCGAATCGATCAGGCGTGCGGTCTCCTCTGACATGTTCTGCGCACGGCTGACGCTGTGGCCCAGGAACACCTCGTCCTGGTTGTCGCGGTAGCGCAGCCAGCCGAGCTTCTCGCTCATGCCATATTCCATGACCATCGAACGGGCCATGTCGGTCGCCTGCTGGATGTCGTTGGACGCGCCGGTGTTCAGGGCATCCTCGCCATAGATAAGCTGCTCGGCGATGCGTCCGCCGAAGCAGAGCGCCAGCCGCGCCTTCATCTGGTTCATCGACATCGAATAACGGTCGCGCTCCGGCAGGTTCCAGGTCACGCCCAGCGCGCGGCCGCGCGGGATGATCGTGACCTTGTGCAAGGGGTCGCAGCCGGGGACGTGGAGCGAGACGAGCGCGTGGCCGGCCTCGTGATAGGCGGTCGCCTTCTTCTCGTCCTCGGTCATGACCATGGACTTCCTCTCGGCGCCCATCATGACCTTGTCCTTGGCTTCCTCGAACTCCTTCATCGCGACCAGGCGCTTGCCCTTGCGCGCAGCGAGCAATGCCGCCTCGTTGGCAAGGTTGGCGAGGTCCGCGCCCGAGAAGCCCGGCGTACCGCGCGCGATGGTGCGCGCGTCGACGTCCGGCGCCAGCGGCAGCTTCTTCATGTGCACGGCCAGGATCTTCTCACGGCCCTCGATGTCGGGGCGCGGCACCACGACCTGGCGATCGAAGCGGCCCGGGCGCAGCAAGGCAGGGTCGAGCACGTCCGGACGGTTGGTCGCGGCGATGATGATGATGCCTTCGTTGGCCTCGAAACCGTCCATCTCGACCAGCAGCTGGTTCAGCGTCTGCTCGCGCTCGTCATTTCCGTTGCCCAGGCCCGCGCCGCGATGGCGGCCGACCGCGTCGATCTCGTCGATGAAGACGATGCACGGCGCGTTCTTCTTGGCCTGCTCGAACATGTCGCGCACGCGAGACGCACCAACGCCGACGAACATCTCGACGAAGTCGGAGCCCGAAATGGTGAAGAAGGGCACGTTCGCTTCACCCGCAATCGCGCGGGCAAGCAGCGTCTTGCCGGTACCGGGGCTGCCGACCAGCAGGGCGCCCTTGGGAATCTTGCCGCCCAGCTTAGCGAACTTGGACGGGTCCTTGAGGAAGTCGACGATCTCCTGCAATTCCTCGCGCGCCTCGTCGATGCCGGCGACATCGTCGAACGTGACGCGGCCATGCTTCTCGGTCAGCATCTTGGCCTTCGACTTGCCGAAGCCCATCGCGCCCGAACCTGCATTCTTCTGCATCTGGCGCATGACGAAAAATGCGATGCCCATGATAAGCAGGAAGGGCAGCGACTGGACGAGGAGGTAGGTCCACACGCTCGTCTGCTGCTCCGGCTCGGCCGAAAAGGCGACGCCGCGCTCCTGCAGGCGATTGACCAAAGTCGGGTCCTGCGGCGCATAGGTGCGGAACGTCTCGCCGCTGGTCAGCGTGCCGGACACCACTTCCTTGCCGATGGCCACGTCCTTGACGCTGCCTTCCTCGACCCTGTTCAGGAAGTCCGAATAGGCGATGCCGTCGCGCGGACGCGACGCGCCGCCTTCGATCACCTGCACGAACAATACGAGCGCAAGCAGAATGCCCGCCCAGATGAAGAGCGTCTTCATCAGCGGATTGGAGGATTGCGGTTCCTTAGGCTCGTCGCTCATCATGATTCCCGATTATGCAGACCCAATAGATAAGAGGTCGACGCGCGAAGGCAATGTAGGGCCGCAAGGTGAACCGCCGATTGCCCCGTCCTCGCAACCCTTCACCTCTCAACACGTCATTCCGGACCTGGTGAAGGGGCTGGCGTCCTGACCCAGGCAGTGGAAGGAGGCCGCGCGCATCATGCCCGCCGCGACGACCGAGGCGGCGCAACCTCGAACCGCCACCTCGCACCGCCCGTGCACTTCACGCCAGCCAGCGTCGCGACCTTCCCGGCATTCAGCAGGCCCAGCAACCGCTGCACATCATGCCCCCGCGCCGCGCCGCCGCCGACGTCCGCCAGGGCTTTCACGACCAGGCGCCGCCGCAACTCCGCGGGCACATCATCCACGTCCAGTTCCAGCCCCGCCACATCCTGCACCGCCCGCTCGCGCCAGAGTCGCTCAGCCACCCAGGCCAGCGCATCCTCGCTCTCGGCCAGCGCCGCCGCACTGCGTGCCAACGCCGTCGCATCGAACGCATCGCTGTCGCGTAACACGGCTCGCATCCGAACGCGGTCGAACCGCGGATTGCGGTTGGAAGGGTCGTCCACCGGCGCGAACGGCCGCGCAATCTCTTCCAGCTCGGTCCGCCTCCATGCGAGCAACGGCCGCGCCAGCCGGACATTCCCGCCCAGCGCCCGAACCGCGCGCACGCCTGCCAGCCCCGCCAGCCCGGCACCGCGCGCCATCCGCATCAGCAAAGTCTCGGCCTGATCGTCGGCATGATGCCCGGTCAGCACCGCGCCAAGGCCTTCCGCCTCCGCCCACAGCTGCAGCGCGCGATATCGCGCCCGTCGCGCCTCGCCCTGCAGGCCCTCGCCGCCGCCAGCGACGTGCACCGTCAGCACCTTGTGGGGAATGCCGATGCTTGCGCAGATCGCCGCCACATGCGCCGCCTCGCTCGCGCTTTCGGCGCGCAGGCCATGATCCACCGTGGCGGCCGCGACCCGACCCGGAAATGCCGCCGCCGCGATCAGCAGCAGCGCCAGGCTGTCCGGACCGCCCGACACGGCTGCCCCGATCCGCTCGTCGGTCAGGCCGAGCCGCAGGCAATCGCGCCTGAACCGTTCCACCTGATCCGCGGACGGCATCACCATTTTCCTACAGGTCCGCGATTGTGCGACAACGCATGACCAGGCTCTTTCTCATCGCGGGTCATTGATCGACTGGGTCACTTAAGATCCGCGTCATTGATCGAACGGATTTTCCCCGCAGCGTGACTTTCGTGACCTTTCGACGCCAGGGTCGCCTCCAGCGCTTCCAGGATCGGACCCTGGCTCGGCAGGATCATGGCCCGGGCCTCGTCCATGCCGAACCAGCGTGCGCGATCGACTTCGGGGTAGGTGCGCATGCGTCCGCTGCGCGGCGGCCACTCCATCTCGAACTCCAGGCTGGTGATGCGCTCGGGATCGAGGTCGCCCTCAACCGCGAACGCCTCCACCCACTTGCCGCCGGCCTGCCGCACCCGGCATAGGAAATGCGGCTCGCTGGTGAGGCGCGTGCCGACCTCCTCCTCGAACTCGCGCAGCGCCGCCTCCGCCATGCTCTCGCCCGCCTCCACCGCGCCCTTGGGGATCATCCAGGCGCCCTGGTCCTTCTTCTGCCAATAAGGTCCGCCGGGGTGGACGAGCAGCACTTCAGTCCCGCTCGGGCCGCGGCGATGGAGAAGAATGCCGGCGCTGGGGGTCGGCACCGGCTCAGGCTGGCTCCAGCTCGGCGGCGACCGTTTCCTCAATCCATCCGCCGCCCAGCACCCGGTCGCCGTCGTAAAGCACTGCCGCCTGGCCCGGCGCCACGCCATATTCGGGGAGGTCGAACCGGATCGTCTCGCCATCGAAGCGGGCAGGCGCCGGGCGCGCCATCGACCGCACCTTGGCGGTAAGCCCTTCCGCCTGCGCCTCGCCCAGCCAGTTGACACCCGACAACTGCGCGGCGCGCACGGCCAGCGCGGCGCGTGGGCCGACCACCACCTGCTTGCGGTCGGGCTCTAGCCGGACGACGTAGAGCGGCTCGGCCTGCCCGCCAATCTCCAGCCCGCGCCGCTGGCCCACGGTGAAGTGGATGAGGCCGCGATGCTGGCCCAGGACGCGCCCCTGCGTGTCCACGATCTCGCCCGGCTCGGCGGCTTCGGGGCGCACCTTCTTGACGACCGAGGCATAGTCGCCGTCGGGTACGAAGCAGATGTCCTGGCTGTCCGGCTTGTCGGCAACGGCCAGTGCCAGCTCCCGCGCCACCTCGCGCACCGCGGCCTTGGGCATGTCGCCCAGCGGGAAGCGCACGAAGTCCAGCTGCTCGCGCGTCGTGGCGAACAGGAAATAGCTCTGGTCACGCGCCGGATCCGATCCGCGATGCAGCTCCGGCCCGTTCGCGCCCACCATGCGGCGGACATAATGGCCGGTCGCCAGGCAATCGGCGCCCAGTTCCTTGGCGAAGCTCAGCAGGTCGGTGAACTTCACCCCCTGGTTGCAGGCGATGCACGGGATCGGCGTGCGACCGCGCGCATATTCGTCGGCAAAGCGGTCGATCACGCTGTCGCGAAAGCGGCTCTCATAATCGAACACATAATGGGGGATGCCGAGCCGGTCGGCGACGGTGCGCGCGTCATAGATGTCCTGCCCCGCGCAGCAGCTGCCGGTCCGCTGCACGGCGGCGCCATGGTCGTAAAGCTGCATGGTGACGCCGATCACTTCCGCGCCCGTGCGCGCGGCGAGCGCGGCCACGACCGAAGAGTCGACGCCGCCCGACATGGCGACCACGATCCGGCTGTCCTCGGGCCGCTTGTTCAACTGGAAATCGGCAATCATCGCCTCAAGATAGCGACCCTGGCCGGAGGTTGCACCTCTTTACCGCGCCTTAACCCGGTTCGGGTGAAAAGTGGCGGATGAATACGAATTCCAAGCCGCGGCGGATCGCGCCCTTCGGTGCCGCCGGCACCCATGGCGACTATCGCGTGCTCGTCGCCACCCTGCAGGCGCGCCAGCTGGAGACGCCCACGGCGCAGGCGAGCGTGCGTCCGACCGCACCCGATGGCGCATCCGCGCCCTCGCTTCCGCTTGCCGAGGTCTTGGCCGGAAAGCCGGGCTGGCAGGATGCGGTGGTCGCACAGAACGGATCGTTCGATCCGGGCGCGGCGCGCGGCCGCGGCGCGTAAGCGCGGCGTTTACCATCGGGTTTCAACCTTCTTTCACTCCGGCAGGGGTAGAAGGATCACACTAGGCACCGGCAGCGAATAGTTGAGGTACGTCATGATCCACGACCAGAAATGCAGGCCTTCGCAGGTGATCGGGCCTCTGGGCGAGCCCTTGACGATGGACAGCCTGCCGGCCCGCTCCACCACCCGCTGGGTCGTGCGCCGCAAGGCCGAGGTCGTCGCAGCCGTGAATGGCGGCCTGCTGACCAGCGAGGAAGCATGCGAGCGCTATGCGCTGACGCTCGAGGAATTCGCCGCCTGGCAGCGTGCGGTCGATCGTGCCGGCATGAAGGGCCTGCGCGTCACCAAGGCGCAGCATTACCGTTCGCTGTTCGATCGCCAGCAACAGGCGGTCTGACCGAATCTGCTGGATCAGGAACCACCCGTCACTTCGCGCGTCTTAGGCTCGGACCGCCGCCGTAACTGATCGTATTCCCCGGCCAGTTCGTCGGCAGCGTAATGACAGGAGGGAAGCGATGGGTTTCATTATCTGGCTTATCGTCGGCGGCATCGTCGGCTGGCTCGCAAGCATCATCATGCGTACGGATGCGCAGCAGGGCATCTTCCTCAACATCGTCGTCGGTATCGTCGGCGCATTCATCGCCGGCCTGATCTTCAATCAGGGTTCGATCAACGACGGCGTCACGCTCTACTCGTTCCTGACGTCGCTGCTCGGTGCGGTGATCCTGCTCGCGATCGTGAACCTGTTCCGTCGCGGCCGGGTGCGCTAAGCCCTCGACTATCGTGAACATGGGAAGGGGTCGCGTTCGCGCGGCCCTTTCTTTTTGCCTTGCGCCGCCCCAAGCCGAAAGGCGAAGGAGACGCAAATGGGCCTCATCATCACCATCGCCATCGGCGCCTTGCTCGGCTGGCTCAGCGCCGTTGCAACCGGCACCGCCCGTACGAAAAGCGGACGCAAGATCGCTGCCGGGATCTTTGGTGCTCTGGCGGGCGCCTTCTTCCTGGGTCCGCTGATCGGCGGGGGCGACCTGCTCAGCATGACCATCTACCCGGAAACGGCGCTGATCTCGACGATCGGCGCCGCGATCCTGCTGCTGCTCGCGCACCTGGTTCGGCGCCGCCGGAGCCGTCCCGCTATCCAGGACGACCCCGACGCAGAGGACTCACTCGAGTTCGAAGGTGACGTTCAGCGTTACTGACAGGGTCTGTTCGCCGGGCACGATCTTGGTGTCCGCAGCCATGCCGCGCGCGGCGGTGACGCGCACGGCCTCATATTGGATGATCGGCGCGCTGCCGCCCGTCTCGCTGATCGCCAGGATCCGCGACACCCGCTTGCCGACCGCGCGTGCATAAGTCTCGGCACGCGCCTGCGCCTGCTTCAGCGCGACCAGCCGCGCCTCGTCCAGCGCGCCTTCCGGCTTGTCGATAGTCAGCGTCGGTCCGTTGATCTGGTTCGCACCCTCGGCCACCAGAGCGTCCAATATGTTGCCGCTATCCTCGATCTTGCGGAAGCGCACGGTGACCTGGTTGGACGCCTGATATCCGGTCAGCACCGGCGGCTGATTGTCCTGGTATCGATATTCCGGGCTGAGGTTGACCGAACTCGTCTGGATGTCGCGTTCTGCAACACCTGCGCGGCGAAGCCGTGCCACCACGCGCTGCATCTGCGCGGCATTCTGCGAGATCGCCTCGCGCGCCGTCCCGGCACGCGTGACCACGCCGGTGTTGATGATGGCGATGTCGGGAACGCGGGTGACCTCTCCGGTCGCCGCTATGTCGAGCCTTGTGCCGGCGATGGTCTGCACGGGCAGCGCCTGCGCCTGCGCCACCGACGGCAAGGCTGCGGCGCCCGCGATCAGCGAGGCCAGGGCGATCGAGCGAATCATGCGTGTCTCCATGTCTGTGCGGCCGTTCTTGCGGTCCGGTGCAGCCACAAACGTCGCGTGCGCTGCATCGTTGCTGAACGGCAACGGGGGTGCGTTTCCCCATAAAGACGCCGCCGCATCCGCACGCCCGCATGTATCCGATTGTTGCTGATTGGGGCTTGAGCCAGGTGCCTTATTTATATAATACAGCCTGAGAAGAGGGGCGGCTTGTCCGCAAGGCCGGTGGGAAAGATGCGAGCGATGAATTTTCAGACATCCAAGTGGCGCCGTGACTCGCTGGAAGGCGACGTGGTCGAGGTTGACCTGACCGCGCGGCGACGCAAGCGGCGCAACATCATCCTCGCGGTCGTCGCCGCGCTCGTCATCGCAGCCGTCGCCTTTTTCGTGTTCGCGGGGGGCGAGCAGGACGGCAAGGCGACCGCAGCGGCAGGCAAGGGCGAAGCGGTGCCGAACGTCACCGTGATCGTTCCCGGCCGGCAGCAGGTCGCGCGCGTCATCAACGCCACCGGCACCCTGGCTGCGCGCCGCGACGTGGCCGTCGGCGTGGTGGGTGAGGGCGGCATGGTCAGCCGCGTGCTGGTCGAGGCCGGCCAGTGGGTTTCCGCGGGCCAGACGCTGGCCGTGATCGAGCGCTCGGTCCAGACGCAGCAGGCGTCGCAGCTCGCCGCCAGCATCGAGGTCGCTCGCGCCGAAGCGCGCCTTGCCCAGCAGGAGCTCGACCGCGCGCAGACGCTGGTATCGCGTGGCTTCATCTCCCAGGCCGACGTGCAGCGCCGTATCGCGACGCGCGACTCGGCCAATGCCCGCGTCCGCGTGGCGCAGGCGCAGCTCGGCGAAACGCAGGCGCGTATCGGCCGCCTCGACATTCGTGCACCGGCCGCTGGCCTCGTCCTCGCGCGCAATGTCGAGGTTGGCCAGGTCGTCGGCGCAGGTGCTGGCGCGCTGTTCCGCATCGCCCAGGGTGGCCAGATGGAACTGGCCGCGCAGCTTGCCGAGACGGACCTTGCTCAGCTGTCGGTCGGCGTGCCGGTCACCGTGACGCCCGTTGGCACCGATGCGCGCATCACGGGCAGCGTATGGCAGATTTCCCCGGTCATCGACCCGCAGTCGCGCCAGGGCACCGCCCGTGTCGCCGTTCCCTACAGCGCGGCGATCCGTCCTGGCGGCTTCGCCAATGCGCAGATCCGCGCAGGTGCCGTCGCTGCGCCCGTGCTGCCGGAATCGGCGGTGCTGAACGACAATGAAGGTCCGTACGTCTACATCGTCGGCAACGACAACAAGGTCTCACGCCGCGCGGTCCAGCCCGGCCCAGTAACGGAGCAGGGCCTGACGATTCTGTCCGGCCTCAACGGGGACGAGCGCGTGGTCGCCTTTGCCGGTGGCTTCCTCAACCCGGGCGAGACGGTGCGTCCGCGCCGCCAGGCCGCCGGCGCCCAGCCCGGCGCCGTGCGCTGATCGCGCCGATCGAGGATGATCTGACATGAACTTCCGGAACATCTCGGCCTGGTCGATCCGCAACCCGGTCGTACCTCTGGTCCTTTTTGCGGGCCTGCTGATCGCCGGTATCATCTCGTTCAGGTTCATGGACGTGAACAACAATCCGGACGTCGACTTCCCGGCCGTGTCGGTCGGCATCTCGCAGCCAGGCGCCGCCCCGCGCGAGATCGAGACGCAGATCACCCAGCGCGTGGAATCGGCCGTCCGGTCGATCAACGGCGTGGACGAGATCAATTCGACCGCGTCCGAGGGCTTTGCCAACGTCTTCGTCCAGTTCGAGATCGGCGTGGATCCCGATCAGGCGGTGAATGAGGTCAAGAACGCGGTCGACCAGATTCGCAGCGACCTGCCCGACGGCATCCTCGAGCCGCAGGTGACCAAGGTCGATATCAGCGGCGACCCGATCGGCTATTTCGCGGTCCAGGCCAGCGACATGACGATCGAGCAATTGTCCTGGTTCATCGACGACACGGTGGCCAAGCGCCTGCTGGCGATCGAGGGCATGGCCAATGTTAGCCGCGCCGGGGGCGTCGATCGCGAGATCCGCGTGATCCTCGATCCCGCCCGCATGCAGTCGCTGGGCGTCACGGCCTCGCAGATCAACCAGACGCTGCGCCAGGTGAACCTCAACACGGCCGGCGGCCGTGCCGAGATCGCCGGTTCGCGCCAGTCGGTGCGCGTGCTCGGCAATGCGGACACGGCGTTCGCGCTTTCGCAGACCCGCATTGCTCTGAGCGGCGGCCGCACCATTCAGCTGCGCGATGTCGCCACCGTCTCGGACGGCTATGGCGAGCAGCGTTCCATCGCAAAGGTGCGCGGCAAGCAGGCCGTTACCTTCAGCCTTGAGCGCGCCAAGGGGGCATCGGAAGTCGCCGTCTATGACGAAGCGATGACTGCCATGGCGAAGATCGAGGAGCAGAATCCGGGCATCAAGTTCAACAAGCTCTTCACCAGCGTCGACTACACCAAGGACCAATATCATAGCTCGCTATGGTCGATGGGCGAGGGTGCAGTGCTGGCCGTCATCGTGGTGTTCTTCTTCCTGCGCGACTGGCGGGCGACCCTGATTTCGGCGATCGCCATTCCGCTGTCTGCGATCCCGACCTTCTGGTTCATGGACCTGATGGGGTTCACGCTGAACGGATTGAGCCTGCTGGCGCTCGCGCTGGTGGCCGGCGTGCTGGTCGACGATGCCATCGTGGAGATCGAGAATATCGTGCGCCACATGCGCATGGGCAAATCGGCCTACCAGGCATCGATCGACGCAGCCGACGAAATCGGCCTCGCGGTCGTCGCCACCACCATGTCGATCGTCGCGGTGTTCCTGCCCGTGGGCCTGATGCCGGGTATCTCCGGACAGTTCTTCAAGAATTTCGGCCTGACAGTCGTCGCCGCGGTGCTGGTCAGCTTGGCGGTGGCGCGCATGATCACGCCGCTGGTCGCGGCCTATTTCCTGAAGGCGCATGGGCATCAGTCGCATGGCGAAGGCTGGATCATGGACCGCTACCTGAGCCTGCTGCAATGGACGCTGAAACATCGCTGGTCGTCGGTCGTGGCAGGTGCGGCTGCTCTCCTCCTGACAGTCATGTTCTTCATGATCATCCCCAGCCAGTTCCAGCCGACCATCAACACCGACTACAGCCAGGTCCGGATTGAAATGGTGCCCGGCACCACCATCCGGCAGACCGAAGCCGTGGCCGACCGGGTGGCCGCGATCATCAACGAACAGCCCGA
This sequence comes from uncultured Allosphingosinicella sp., assembly GCA_934539295.1. Taxonomy (GTDB): domain Bacteria; phylum Pseudomonadota; class Alphaproteobacteria; order Sphingomonadales; family Sphingomonadaceae; genus Allosphingosinicella. Next base: position 65,129 of record CAKTCN010000010.1, on the reverse strand, counting down.
AGTCGAAATGGCGCTGGAATCGATCAGCGAGGGCAATGCCCGTATCTTCATCACGCTGAAGCCGGATCGCGAGAAGACCAGCATCGAGTTCGAGCGCGGGCTTGCGCCGACGCTGGCGGGCATTGCCGATGCGCGCGTGACCTTTGCGTCTCAGTCGGGCGGCTTCGGCACCGGCCGCGACATCTCGGTCATGCTCACCGGCTCAGACCCAGCCTTGCTGGAAAAGACCGCGGCAACGCTTGTGGAGCAGATGCGGTCGTTGAACGGGCTGGTGGTTGCACCGCGCGTCGCGGCCGACATGCAGCGGCCAGAGATCCTGATCACGCCGCGCACCGATCTTGCCGCCTCGCTCGGCGTCACGACTGCGGCGCTCAGCCAGGCGATCCGCATCGCGACCATCGGCGACATCGACCAGAACAGCGCGCGCTTCTCGCTGTCAGACCGGCAGATCCCGATCCGCGTGATGCTGCCGGAAAGCTCGCGCCGTAACCTCGCGACCATCGCCAACCTGCCGGTCCCGACTGCGACCGGCGGATCGGTGCCGCTGTCGCGTGTCGCGGACATCAGCTTCGGCTCCGGCCCGACCTCGATCCAGCGCTACAACCAGCAGCGCCGCATCTTCGTCGGTGCCGATCTCGCCATCGGTGCGGACGGCAAGCCGGTGATCAAGGGCACGGCGGATGCCGCCATTCAGGCGCTGCCGATCATGAAGAACCTGCCGCAGGGCGTCAGCAACGAGGCCGCGGGCGATGCCAAGTGGCAACAGGAGTTGATCGTCAACTTCATCATCGCGGTGATGGCGGCTCTGTTGCTGGTGCTGGCGGTGCTGATCCTGCTCTACAAGCGGCTGATGTCGCCGCTGGTGAACATGGGTTCACTGCTGCTGGCGCCGCTGGGCGGCCTGTTCGCGCTCTGGATCGCGGGGCAGCCCATCTCCATGCCGGTCTATATCGGCATCCTCATGCTGCTCGGTATCGTCGGCAAGAATTCGATCCTGCTGATCGACTTTGCGCTGGAGGAGATGGAGAAGGGCGTCGACAAGTTCACCGCCATCATGGATGCGGGCCACAAGCGCGCGCAGCCGATCGTCATGACAACCGTCGCGATGGCGGCCGGCATGGTGCCGACCGCGCTGTCGCTGTCGGGTGACGGCGCATGGCGTGCGCCGATGGGCACGGTGGTGATCGGCGGCCTGATCGTCTCGACGGTGCTGACCCTCCTGATCGTGCCGGCGGGCTTCAGCCTCGCCGACAGCTTCGAACGTTGGATCGCGCCGAAGTTTGGTCGCCTGCTCACCTATCGCGGCCCTGAGGATCACGGACCCGCACCCGCGCCGCACGCAGCAGAGTGAACAAAGCGGCGGGTTCGGCTATTGGGGCGGTGATGAACGCCCCCGCATCCGGACCCGCCCGCTTCAACCTCGCCGAACGTGGCGCCGGATCTACCCGGATGGTCGCCACCGGCATGCTGATCGCCATGGCGGCATTGTTCGCGCTGGCGGCGTCCCAGGAAGGCACACACCCGGCCTGGTCCTTCGTGAAGGCGTTCGCCGAGGCCGCCATGGTGGGCGGGCTGGCAGACTGGTTTGCGGTCACCGCGCTGTTCCGCCACCCGCTCGGCCTGCCGATCCCGCACACGGCCATCATCCCGCGCAACAAGGACCGGATCGGCGATACGCTCGCGGCCTTCCTGCGCGACAATTTCCTGACTCCCTCGGTTGTGGCCCGCCGCATGCGCAAGGTGGACGTGGCGGGCGCGGCGGGGCGCTTCCTCGAACGCCCGCCGGAGCAGGGCCGACTTCGCGAGGGCGCGTCGAGGCTCTTCGTCGGCGTGCTGGAGGCGCTTGATCAGGAAAAGCTCGGCGGCATGGTGAAGAGCGCAGTGTCCTCGCGTCTGCGCAGCATGGAGGTGTCGCCCCTGCTCGGCCGCACGCTCGACACGGCGATCGGCGATGCGCGCCACGTGCCTGTGCTCGACAGCCTGATCGTCTGGCTGGGCCGCACGCTCAACGGCAACGAGGACCTGATACGCGGCATGGTCAAGGATCGGTCCGGCTGGATGGTGCGGCTGGCCGGGCTCGACGCCAAGATCTCGGACTCGCTTGTCGATGCGCTGCGACGGCTGATGATCGAACTTGCCATCGATCCTGCGCATCCGCTTCGCGTCAAGGTGGAGGAGAGCCTGGCGAAGCTCGCCCGCGACCTTGCCGCCAATCCGGAGACGCAGGCCAGGGTCGAGGCGATGAAGAACGAGCTGCTCGCCAACAAGGCGGTGGGCGACTGGGTCGAGGGCTTCTGGGAAAAGGCGCGCGCCGGACTGCTGGAGGCGGCGCGCAGTCCCGATGCGGCGATGAAGGGCAAGTTCGGGGAAGCGCTCCGGCAGCTGGGCGAGACGCTGCAGCGCGACGAGCGACTCAAGGCCAGCGTCAACCAGTTCGCACGCCGCGCCGTCGTCGGCGCCGTGGCGAGCTATGGGGGCGGGATCGTCACGCTCGTGTCCGACACGATCCGCGGCTGGGACGCACGTACCGTCACCGGTCGGCTGGAAGGCGCGGTCGGCAAGGACCTTCAGTATATCCGCATCAACGGCACGCTCGTCGGCGGTCTGGTCGGTCTCCTTATCCACACGGCCGAGACCCTGCTCTGACGCAAAGCCCATTGCTTTCGCAACCTGGCTGTTCTCTTCTGCCGGCAAATAGAGGGGGAACACCATGAAGCTTTCGATATTTCCGGCCGCAGCCATCGCCCTGGCCGCGCCTGCCTTTGCCCAGGCACCTGCTACGCCCGAGCCTGTCACGGTCATTCATGCGGGCACCTTGCTCGCCGTGCCGGGGACGCAGCCGCGCCGGCAGGTCAGCGTGGTGGTGCGGGGCAAGACGATCAGCGAGGTTCGCGACGGCTTCGTGGACGTGCCCGGCGCACGAGTCTTGGACCTGCGCGACCAATATGTCCTGCCAGGGCTGATGGACATGCACGTCCACCTGCGCGGGCTGGACGATCGGCTCCAGGCCAGGCTGCAGGAGCCGTTCCGCGACAATGAGGACGAGGCCTTCACTGCGCTTCTCCACGCCCGCAACACGCTGCTTGCGGGCTTCACCACCGTGCGCGACCTCGGCAACGATCCAGCGCTGATCTTCTCGCTGCGCGACGCGATCAATTTGGGCGCGCTCGAGGGGCCGACCATCGTCGCCGCGGGACGCGGCATCTCGGTCTCCGGTGGACATGGCGACGTCAACGGCCTCAATCGCGACCTCACCCACATGCGGGAGGCCGATGCGATCAACGTCTGCAACGGCGCCGACGATTGCCGCCGCGCCACGCGTGAGCAGATCTCCCGCGGAGCCGAGGTGATCAAATTCTCGGCCACGGGCGGCGTGCTCAGCAACGTGGCCGGCGGACTCAACCAGCAGATGATGCCGGACGAGATGAAGGCGATCGTCGACACCGCGCGCATGTTCGGCCGCAAGGTCGCCGCCCATGCCCATGGCGTGGACGGCGTCAACGCGGCGCTGGATGCCGGGGTCAACTCGATCGAGCACGGCACCTTCACCAACGACGAGACCTTCCGCCTCTACAAGCGCACCGGCGCCTACTACGTACCGACGCTGGTCGCGCCTGCCGCTGCCCTGGCCGATGGTGCGCGCGGCGCGCTGACTTCGGCGCAGTACGAAAAGGCGCGTGCGGCTGCCGACAATGCCAAGAAGAGCCTGGGGCGCGCGTGGCGGGAGGGCGTCAACATCGCGTTCGGTACCGATAGCGGCGTGTCACCGCATGGCCAGAATGCAGCCGAATTCGCGTTGATGGTGGAGGCGGGGATGCCCGCCGCCGCGACGATCAAGGCGGCAACGGTGAATGCGTCCAGATTGCTCGGCAAGGAAGCGCAGGTCGGTACGATCGAAACCGGCAAAGATGCCGACATCATCGCGGTGGCTGGCGATCCCACGCAGGACGTGCGCCTGCTGGAAAATGTCGGCTTCGTGATGAAGCATGGGCAGGTCTACAAGCTCGGCGGCGAGCGGCGTCTGCCCTGAAGTAGCCCCTCACCCTTGTGGAGAGGGGCGGAGAGCGCGAACGAGTTTGCGCGTCGCCCCTCTCCCAACCTTCTCCCGCAAGAGGTGAGGGCAATAGTCAGTCCCCTACGCGCTCGATCGACGCGCCGACGCCCTGGAGCTTTTCCTCCAGCCGCTCGTAGCCGCGGTCGAGGTGGTAGACGCGCGACACTTCGGTGCGGCCCTGCGCGGCGAGGCCGGCGATGATCAGGCTCATCGATGCCCGCAGGTCGGTAGCCATCACCGGCGCGCCGGTCAGCGATTCGACGCCGCGGACCACCGCCGAACGCCCGCTCGCCTCGATGTCCGCACCCATGCGCTTGAGCTCCGGCACGTGCATGTAGCGGTTCTCGAAGATCGTCTCGGTCAACAGGCTGCTGCCCTTGGCGAGGGTCAGCATCGCCATCAATTGCGCCTGCATGTCGGTCGGAAAGGCGGGGTAGGGGGCGGTCGACAGCGACAGCGGCTTGATCTCCCCGCCGCTGCTCACCTTGATGCCGCCCGCGACATCCTCGACGATCGCACCGGCATGAGCCAGTTCGTTCAGGATCGCGGACATGCTGTCCTTGCGCGCCCCGGCCAGCACCAGCGATCCGCCGGTGATGACGGCCGCGCAGGCATAGCTGCCGGCCTCGATGCGGTCGGCCATCACGGCATAGGTGGCGCCGTGCAGCTTGGGCTTGCCATGCACCGTCAGCGTGTCGGTGCGAAGCCCCTCGATCTCCGCGCCCATCGCGATCAGGCACTGGGCAAGGTCGGTGATCTCCGGCTCGCGCGCGGCATTCTCGATCACGGTGGTGCCGTTGGCGAGCACGGCCGCCATCAGCGCATTTTCCGTGGCGCCGACCGACACCATCGGGAAGGTGATGGTGCCGCCGCGAAGGCCGCCCTTGGGCGCCGTTGCCTTCACATAGCCGGACGTGATCTCGATCTCCGCGCCGAGCTGCTCCAGCGCCTTGAGGTGCAGGTCGATCGGCCGCATGCCGATCGCACAGCCGCCGGGCAGCGACACCGTCGCCTCGCCGGCGCGGGCGAGCAGCGGGCCGAGCACCAGGATCGACGCCCGCATCTTGCGGACGATATCGTACGGCGCGACGGTGGACAGGATGTTGGTCGCGCGTAGCGTCATCACCCGGCCGAATTCCTCCGGCCGCGCACCCTCGACTGTGGTGGAGACGCCGAGCTGGTTGAGCAGGTGGCCGAAGCTGTCGACATCCGCCAGGCGCGGCAGGTTGCGAAGGGTGAGCGGCTCTTCGGTCAGGAGCGCGCAGGGTAGCAATGTCAGGGCCGCATTCTTGGCACCCGAAATCGCGATGGTTCCTTCCAGCCTGCGGCCGCCTTCGATGATGATCTTGTCCATGGGCAGCTTCTAGGGAGCGTCACGCCTTGCCGCAACCTGCCGCGGCGGGGTGATGCTGCACGGGATGAGCATGGCTAAATAACGCGTGCGTAAGGATTTCTTGATTTCGATCAGAGCAGAAGCGATTTTTCGGTTCTAGAAGCGAACGCTTAGTTTAGGTGCTTATCGGGGGATGGTGCGTCGTGGGGGGTAGTTGCCTGGCCGAGCGCCTTGCAAATCACGTCCGTTTGACTGCGCAGGAACAAGAGGTGCTGGAACGGCTGGAGGACCAGTCCCGTTCGTTCAGGCGCGGCTCGGTTATCCAGGGCGAGAATGAGGACGGTCGCGAGCTGTACATCGTGCAGAGCGGCTGGCTGCATAGCTACTGCATATTGAACAACGGCAGCCGGCAGATCATGCGGCTCCATTATGCCGGCGATCTCATGGGACTTTCGACGCTGGCATTCGGCCATTCGTCCGAGTCGGTCATGGCGGTCACCGACGTGCGGCTGTGCCCGCTGCGCCGCGACAAGGTGGCGCTGCTGTTCCGCGACTATCCGCGCCTGGCCGGCGTGATCTTCAACATCGTGCTGGCCGAGCGCGCGCTGCTCGCCGACCGGCTTGCCTCGATCGGCCGCACATCGGCCCGCGCCCGCGTCGCGCTGCTCATCTGCGAGCTGGTGGCGCGCCTGCGCATCAGCAAGGGGCCGGACCTCACCGCATTCAACATGCCGTTCACGCAGGAAGAGATAGGCGATGCGACCGGCCTCACGGCCGTGCACGTCAACCGCATGATGCGCGGCCTGGTCGATGATGGCCTGATCGCGCGCAACGGCAGCAGCATCGAGATATTGAACGAAGCGGGGCTGATGGTGGAAGCGAGCTTCGTGGACCGCTTCGCCGCGATCGACACGAGCTGGCTGCCTTCGGCAGGCTGAGGGCGCCCGATCCTGAACGAAGGCTGTCAGTCCGCCGACGCCTTCAGGCCTTTTCGAGCGTGCATTGGAGCGGGTGCTGGTTCTCCCGCGCGAAGTCGATAACCTGGCTGACCTTGGTTTCCGCCACTTCGTAGCTGAAGATCCCGCACACGCCGACGCCGCGCTGATGGACGTGGAGCATGACGCGAGTCGCGGCCTCTATGTCCATGCGGAAGAATCGCTGGAGACACAGCACGACGAACTCCATGGGCGTGTAATCGTCGTTCAGCATCAACACCTTGTAGGGCGAAGGCGTCTTGGTGCGGGTTCGGGTGCGGGTCGCTACGCCGAGGCCGTTCTCGTCGTCCTCGCCGCGCCTGTCGTCACCGGCCCGGATCTGCATTTCGTTGGTCAGCATGATTGCACGGTAAATAAGGGATGCGGCCCCCTCGCGGCAAGAGGCGCGCGCGCGACAAGACGACCCAGCCTCACGGATTGCCGCAGGTGGAGCGGCCGGCCGCTCGCGGCACGGCAACATGAACGGAAGTTCACACTAAGTGCACGCCAAGACGCCTGCTTTCGCGTTTTCACGCGGATCGGCAGAGCCGAGTGTATGATGCGCCGGCGATGCCGCGACGGGATGCGATGGCCCGCAAGCGAGAGGGGCGGATCGTCCGCACCGGAGCCCGCCCGGCTGCCGGGCCGATGGTGGCACGATCGTGGAACAGCGTCGCAGTTCGCCCATGTCGATGGGCGTCAACATGAACGGAAGTTCACACCGGATTCACACGCAGGCGCCTGCTCTTGCGCTTGCGCGCGCCAAATAGAGCCGATTGAGAAAGAGCCGTCCGGGAGGTGCCACGGCGACTCGGCTGTAGGAAAGTGGTTCGCCTGCTAAGGGGACTTTCCTGCCGGTTTGCTCTTGGCGTTTGAGACGGCATAGCTGCGAGTCAGCTTCTGCTATTCCAGACCGACTGCAACCGACCCAATCGCGGTCGGGCACGATCAACGCCGCTGACCCCAAAAGCAGCCATCCGCATTGCATGCAATTTGCTTGGTTCACCCTGGCGGGTCAGGCTGCAACACCAGCTTCTAAGACAGTGAGCGTACGTGTGCCTGCGTCCATTCGGGCCTGCACGCCTAAGGGGATCGTAAGCTGCTCGTCGGTATGCCCTAAAACGAGGCCGCTAAAAACGGGAACGCCGAGGTCGCCAAGTACCTGATCGAATATCTCGTTGAGCGTATATGGCGTAACGTCGGATGGTTCGTCACACCGAGCGCAGGCACCCACGACGATGCCTGCCACATCCTTGAACTTGCCGGCATGCTTCAGTGTCCGCAGCATACGGGCGACGGCATATCTCGCCTCATCCACCTCTTCGAAGAAGAGGATCGCGCCACGCGTATCGACCTCCCAAGGAGTGCCGAGCGTCGTCAGCAACATGGCCAGATTTCCGCCCACCAAACGGCCGGATGCTGTCCCAGGCGAGATCGTTCGCAGCGGGTAGACTGGACGGAGCGGGTTAGTCTCCTCAGGATTATGCAATGTCCCCAATGGCTCCAAGCGGCACATCGCACGCTGCGCCGCTTTCAATGCAAAGTCGGGAAAACGGGTGAGGGACGGCATGCGCCCGTGGAAGGTTACGAGGCCGGTACGCTTCTGAATTGCAAGGTGCAGAGGGGTTAGGTCACTAAAACCAAGGAATGTCTTTGGATTGCGACCGATCAAGTCATAATCCACGTCGGTGATGATCTCGCTGATCCCGTATCCGCCCCGTGCGCAGAACACGCCTCGGATCGAAGGATCGACGAACGCGCCGTGCAGCTCGTCAAGCCGGTGGCGAACAGATCCGCTGAGGTCGCGCGGTCGTATTAGCAACGAAGGAGGGATCACCGGCGTAAGCTCCAGCGCTTCCAGTACCGCTTTGGCGCGATCAACGCTGGCAGGATCGTGGATCGTAGTGCTGGGGTTGATGATCGCGACCCGCTCCCCTGGACGCAGCACCTTGGGCTTAACCAGGCCGGCGTTCGGCCGTGCTCGGACCTGGCCGGGCAAGGAAGTGGCAGCAGCGGCCAGAACGCCGCTCGCTAGAAAGGCTCGTCTCTGCAATCTGTGGTCCCCCTTGTGGCACCGACTAGAGGCCGTCTTGATCACCAACTAGCGCAAATCGGCCAAGTTGATTTCTAATGCGGCAAGTCGTTCAGCAGGGAGCGTGGCGCGAGGAGAACCTGGCAGCTCTCCTGCCGTCCACAGCTAGAACCCGCCAGTCCGCTTTCCACCCAGTTGTCGCCGTTCAGGCATTCCGGTCAGCGCTGACGCGCCCGGAAACGGACTGGCGGCTACAGGCGGGAAAGCGGCCTGCCAGCAAACGACCCAGGTGCGGACATCAGCAAGCACTCACCACAACCAGATGTTTTGAGGACGTTCGCCTTGTGTCGGTCCGACAGACAAGTCGCCGTAGCCGCGTTGTTGGAGTTCCCGGAGGCCGTCCAAGAGTTCCATTAGCGCTTTGGGTCCGAGGCGCAGTCTCACGCGACCTCCCTCCTCCTCCACCTGCCAAAGATCGGCTGGGCGGGTGCCGTCCGCGGAGAGCTGAAGCGATTTGGGCGCGATGACCTTACGACCGTTCAAAGAAGCGAACGGGCTGCTTGCTGTCTGCTCAGACGGCCTGGTCAAACGGAGCGTGCGCTTCACAGGGTAAGTGGCCGCACCGAGGAGTTCCACCAGAGTGATGGTGCTGTCGAGGCCGGCTTTATCCGGACTGAAGTGCCAACCTGTGAGGCCCCTCTTCTCCGGCATATAGCGCTAGAAGTGCATCAAACCCGCCTGTTGCCATCGATCGATGCCATCGCTCATAGTGCCAAGATACCACACAACTGGTCGTCCGCTTTCCACCCAGGCCAAGACGTTCAGCCACGACAGCGCAGTGCTGTCGGAGCAGATAGCTGCCTGTCCGCTTACAGGCACGCGGTTGAGCCACCCGAACGACTGTTTCTGGGTCGTCAGCAGACGTCCGGGCGATTTTGGGCTGGCCTGTACGCAAGAAGGGCGGCCGCTCCCCCCGAAGCGACCGCCCTTTGCCCCGTTCCGCCGAAACGGAAGGTGGATGCTTAGTAGGACGAAACGCTCTTCACGCGCTCGACCGCAACCGAATAGCGGCTGGTGATCGGCTCGGCGACGTCCCCGGCGAGCTTCACGACGGTCTCGCTCGCCTTGGAGCTTTCCGAAACCCAGCTGTCGAACGCCGAGCGGGCGAAGTCGCTCTGGAGCTTGAAGAAGTCGGTGGGCGACTTCACTTCGGCGAAGCTCTTGAGCGCGGCCGAGGCTTCCTCGAAGCTGCGGCGGCCATAATCGGCGGCGCCCTGGCCGAGCGTCTCGACGCCCTTGGCCGCGATTTTGGACGAAGCGACCAGCGCTTCGACATTGCCGCGGGCGAGGTCGGTGAACTCTTCCATCAGCTTGCTGCTCTTCTCGACGGCAGCCTTGGCACGGCCGTTGATGTCGCCGAAGGCGGCCTGGAACTTCTCGGTGGCGGCGGTGCCGGCAGCGGCAGTCGCCTGGGCGGCCTGATCGGCAGCAGGTGCAGTGGTAGCCATATGCTCGCTTCCTTCCTTGATGGTCTCGACAAACTGCTCGACCATGGTGGCCGGCGGGGAAAGCGACTCCGTCGCGGCAGGTGCTTCGTCCGTCGGAACCTGCTTGGGCCCGGCTTTGCGGCTTGCCATGGTGATCGCTCCGTTATGTTGCAGTGCAGCAAATAACTCGCACGGCCTAGTATTTCAAGCCCATTGTGCGGCGCAACAGAGGTAGGTCAGCGGGATCGAACGTAGCTGCCGGGCGCATCCTCGATCGCCGGCAGTGCGCCCTGCCCCGGTATTCGGGCGCCGGCCGCGGGGACGCTCGCCTCGCCGCGTTCGCGGATCCAGGCGATCCAGTCGGGCCACCAGCTGCCTTTCGTCTCGCGTGCGCCAGCGATGAAATCCTCCAGCCGCTCGACCTTGGCATCGTTGGTCCAGTAACTGTATTTGCCGGCCGCGGGCGGATTGACGACGCCGGCGATGTGGCCCGACCCCGCCAGTACGAAGCGGAGCGGCCCGGCGAAATGGTGGGTGATTTTCCACACGCTCTCGGCCGGGGCGATATGATCCTCCCGGCCCGCCTGGACATAGGCAGGGGTGCGGACGCGCGACAGGTCGATCGGCACGCCGTCGACTACGATCCCGCCCGCCTCCACCAGCCGGTTCTCACGATAAAGCTGGGTCAGGTAGGCGTGGTGCCAGGTGGCGGGGAGGTTGGTGGTGTCGCCGTTCCAGTGGAGCAGGTCGAAGGGCGGGTAATCCTCGCCCATCAGGTAATTGTTGACCACATAGTTCCAGATGAGGTCGCGCCCGCGCAGCAGGTTGAAGGTCGCGGCCATGTAGCGGCCGTCCAGGAACCCCTTGTCGGCCGAAAGCTGCTGGATCAGCTGCAATTGTTCGTCACCCACGAACAGGCCGAGGTCGCCCGCGCTAGAAAAATCGACCTGGGCGGTGAAGAAGGTCGCGCTCGCCACCTTGTCCGCCTGGCCCTGCGCTTCCAGCAGGGCAAGCGTAGCGGCGAGCATGGTGCCCGCCACGCAATAGCCGATGGCATGGACCGACGGCGTACCCAGCAGGTCGCGCACCGCATCGATCGCCTCGGCCTGGGCTAGCACATAATCGTCGATGGTCGTACCCGCGAGGCTTTCGTCCGCCGATTTCCACGACACGACGAAAACGGTCAGCCCTTGCTCCACCGCCCAGCGGATGAAGCTCTTCTTGGGATTGAGGTCGAGGATATAATAGCGGTTGATCCACGGCGGGAAGATGATGAGCGGGGTTTCCAGCACCTCGTCCGTGGTCGGCGCATATTGGATGAGTTGGTAGAGCGGCGTCTGCTTGATCACCTTGCCGGGCGTCACCGCGATGTTGCGCCCGACCTCGAAGGCGTCGGGATCCGTGTGGGTGAGCTGCCCCTTGGCAAGGTCCCGGAGCATGTTGTCCAGGCCCTTGAGCAGATTCTCGCCGCCCGTATCGATTGTGCGTTGGACGACCAGCGGGTTGGTCATCGGGAAGTTGGACGGCGACATCGCGTCCAGAAAGGCCTGCGTCGTGAAGCGGAGCTTGCGCCGGCCGTCTTCGTCGATGCCGGGCATGGCATCCACGCTGCCGAGCAGCTGGTCCGACACCAGCACGTAGCTTTGCCGGATCATGTCGAAGAAGGCGTTCTGCTGCCATTCGGGCGCGGCGAAGCGCTTGTCGCCGGCCGCCTTCTTCGCGAGTGCGGCGGCATCCTCCGCTGGCAGGAAGGCGCGCTGCCACATCGACATGCTCGCGGTCCAGAAATCGACCTGCGCGCTGGCCAGTTCCTCCAGCGCGCCGAGGGGCGCCTGCGGCGGCGCCTGGTCCATCTGCGCGGCGGTGAATTCCAGCATGAGCTGCTGCGCGCGGCCCATCACCCAGGTCCAGTGCTGCAGCTCCTCCAGCGTCGGTATCGGCGATGCCGGTCCGGTGTCTTGCTCGGCCACGTCATTCTCCTCCGCCCGACCCTAGAAGCTGATCGGCGGGGGAGGAAGTGCAATCGCGGTCGAGCGGGCCGGGCGTGCCGCGGACCGCGGCGTGAGCAGATGCAGCAATAATGATGGCGGCCATTCTCGACAACGTCATGAGCCTCGCCTATCGCCGTCCCAAACAGGGAGATGAACGGCTATCATGGCGACTTCAAGTCATACGCTCGACCGCGTCCTCGTGCTCGAAATGGTGCGCGTCACGGAGGCGGCCGCCATTTCCGCCGCTGCCCTTGTCGGCCGCGGTGACGAGAAGGCCGCGGATGCCGCAGCGGTTGAAGCGATGCGTGACGCGCTGAACCAGCTTTATTTCGACGGCACGGTGGTGATCGGCGAGGGCGAGCGCGACGAGGCACCGATGCTGTTCATCGGCGAGAAGGTGGGCCTGGGCAAGGGTCCCGAGATCGACATCGCGCTCGACCCGCTGGAAGGCACCACCATCACGGCGACGGGCGGACCCAATTCGCTGGCCGTGCTGGCGATCGCCGAAAAGGGCCACCTGCTGAACGCGCCCGACGTCTATATGGACAAGATCGCGGTCGGACCGGGCTTCCCGCAGGGCGTGATCGACCTGACCAAGAGCCCGGGCGAGAATGCGCTGGCGGTGGCCGCCGCCAAGGGCGTGTCGCCGTCCGAGCTCAACGTCTGCGTGCTCGACCGCCCGCGCCACGAACCGATCATCAAGGAATTGCGCGCACTCGGTTGCGGCGTGATGCTGATTCCGGACGGCGACGTCGCCGCCGTGATCTCGGTCAGCGATCCCGAGACCACCATCGACATGTATATGGGCCAGGGCGGCGCGCCCGAGGGCGTGCTGGCGGCTGCGGCACTGCGCTGCGTCGGTGGGCAGTTCCAGGGCCGCCTGGTCTTCCGCAACGACGACGAGCGTGCCCGCGCCGCCAAGTGGGGCGTCGAGGATCTCGACCGCATCTATCAGGTGGACGACCTGGCCAAGGGCGACGTGATCTTCGCCGCGACCGGCGTTACCGACGGATCGCTGCTGGAAGGCGTGCGCCGCAAGAAGGGCTGCGTCACCACCGAAAGCGTCGTGATGCGCGCCAGCACCGGCACCGTGCGCTGGGTGAAGGGCGAGCATCGCCAGCTCGGCGGCGAGCGGGGCTGACATTCCTTGGCCCTCCCCATTGTGGGGAGGGCTAGGCACCTACTTCAACCGCGCCGCCACCACCGACGCCACCTTGTCCGCGATCCGCTCCACACCCTCGGCATTGGGATGGATCCCGTCCGGCAGCATCAGCGCGCGGTCGCCGATCACGCCGTCGAGGATGAAGGGGTAGAGCGGCGCATCATAGTCCCGCGCCAGGTCCGTCCAGATCGGGTTGAACGCAGCCGCATAATCCGGCCCCAGGTTCGGCGGCGCCACCATGCCGGTCAGCGCCACCGGAATGCCGCGGCGCTTGAGCTCGTCTAGCATGGCGGTCATGTTCGCCCGCGTCTCGGCTGGGGCAAGCTGACGCAGGGCGTCGTTGCCGCCGAGGCCCAGCAGGACGAGGTCCGGCTTCCTCGGCAGATTGTCGAGTGCGAAGGACAGGCGCTGGCGCCCGGCCGCCGTGGTGTCGCCCGAAACGCCGGCATTCACCACCGTGGCGTTGATGCCGGCTTCCCTGAGGTCGTCCTGCAATTGTTCGGGCAGGCCCTGGCCCTTGTCGAGGCGGTAGCCGGCGTAGAGGCTGTCGCCGAACGCCAGCACCAGACGCTCTGGACCTTGCGGCGCCGCCACCGGGGCGATGGCGGCAGATGCCGCTTCATTCGCGACCGCGTTTTGCGACACGTCGGAAGTTTGTTGGCACCCCGCAACGAGCAGGGCTTGGAGAAGCAGCCCCGCAGCACCATAGTTGGTTGACCTGTTCTTCAAGGCGACCTTCCCCGCATGTTCCACGCCGACCCTGCCGATATGGTCATCGCTGCACGCAATGTCACGCTCACCCTCGGCAGCGGGGAGGCATCCACCCGGATCCTGCACGGCATCGACCTCGACGTGGCGCGCGGCACCAGCGTCGCGCTGCTCGGCCCGTCGGGTTCGGGCAAGTCGTCGTTGATGGCGATCCTGTCGGGCCTCGAGCGCGCGACGGACGGCGTCGTCGAGGTCGCCGGGCTCGATTTCGGCCGGCTGGACGAGGACGCGCTGGCGAAGGCAAGGCGAGGCCGGATCGGCATCGTCCTCCAGGCCTTTCACCTGCTCCCCACCATGACCGCGCTGGAAAATGTCGCGGTGCCGATGGAGCTTGCGGGCGCGTCCGACGCATTCCCGCGTGCCGAGGCGGAACTGGGGGCGGTAGGCCTCGGCCATCGCCTCCATCATTATCCCGCCCAGCTTTCGGGCGGTGAACAGCAGCGGGTGGCCATTGCCCGCGCGCTCGGCGGGCGACCCGAACTGGTGTTCGCCGACGAGCCCACCGGCAATCTCGATACGGCAACCGGCGCCACCATCATGGACCTGTTGTTCGATCGCCGGAGCGCCACGGGCGCCACGCTGGTCGTCATCACGCACGACCCGGCGCTCGCGCGGCGCTGCGACCGCGTGATCACGCTGGCCGACGGGCGCATCGCGTCGGACAGTGCCGCATGAACGAATGGGGGCGGGCCTGGGCACTCGCCCGGCGTGAGCTCAACCTGCGCTTCCGCGGCCTGCGGCTGCTGCTCGCCTGCCTGTTCCTGGGCGTGGGCGCGCTGGCGGCGATCGGCAGCCTGTCGGCCGCGATCGGCGGCGAGCTGGCGGCGCGTGGCCGCACCTTCCTGGGCGGCGATATCGAGCTTGCGGTGTCGCAGCGCACTGCCGTGCCGGAGGAGCGGGCCGCGATGGCGCGGCTCGGCACCACCTCGGAAACCGTGCGCATGCAGGCCATGGCCGTGCGGCCCGATGGACGCACGGTCCCGATCGAGCTCAAGGGCGTGGACGGCGCCTATCCTCTCTATGGGACGCTTGCCTTGGCGGATGGCAGGACCGTTCGCGCGCCCCGTGCCGACGCCGTCTGGGTCGGCCAGGCGCTGGTCGATCGGCTGGAAGTCCGCGTGGGTGACCGGCTGCGTTTCGGCACGTCATGGTTCACCATTGCCGGCGTGATCGGGGACGAGCCCGACCGCCTCAGCGAAGGCTTCACGCTCGGCCCGGTCGCCATCCTGTCGATGGACGGCATAGCGCGCACGGGCCTGGTCCAGCCGGGCAGCCTGTTCGAAAGCAAGTATCGCATCCGCCTGACTGGCGGCAGCGGGCTGGACGATGTGCCGGACGCTTGGCAGCGCGCCTTTCCCGAAGGCGGGTGGGAAGTGCGCACGCACGAGCGTGCGTCGCCAGGCGCCTCCCGCTTCGTTGATCGCATGGGCCAGTTCCTGATCCTGGTCGGGCTTGCCGCACTGGTGATCGCGGGCATCGGCGTCGGCAACGGGGTCACCGCCTACCTTGCCGCCCGTCGGCAGAGCATCGCCGCGCTCAAGGTTCTGGGCGCCACGTCCGGTACCATCGCGCGCATCTACGTCCTGCAGGTGGCGGTGGTGGCGGGCATCGGCATCCTGCTCGGGCTCGCCGCGGGGGTCGCGGCCGTGCCGTTGATCGTCGCACTGGCAGGTGACGTGCTGCCGGTTGCGCCCAGTTTCTCCATCCACTGGGGACCGCTCGCGCTCGCGGCCGCCTATGGGCTGCTGACCGCGCTCGCCTTTACCGCACCGCCGCTGGTGCGTGCCGGAACGGTGCCTGCGGCCGGGCTGCTGCGCGGAACGCTCGACATGCGCCGTCCACCGGTTTCCCGGGTGCTTCCCTGGACGCTGGGCGGTGCCGCCGGCATCGCCGCGCTGGCGCTGCTCACGGCCGAACAGCCTTGGCTGACCGCCGGCTTTCTCGCGGCGGTGACCGGTGCCCTCATGCTTCTGGGTGCATTCGGTTGGGGGGTGAGGCGTCTCAGCGCCGCCGCGCCGCGTCCGCGCCGGCCGTTGCTGCGCCTCGCCATCGCCGCGCTGCATCGGCCCGGCGCCAGGACCGCGACCTTGGTGGTGGCGCTCGGCCTTGGCCTCACGCTTTTCGTGCTGCTCGCCGCGATCCGCACCAGCATCGACGCGAACATCGCCCGCACCGTTCCGGACCGGGCACCGACCTTGTTCGCGCTCGACGTGCCGCTCGATCGTGAGGCCGATTTCCGCCGGGTCGTTACGACGATTGCGCCCGGCGCCGTCGTCCGTACCGTGCCGACCCTGCGCGGCACGATCACCCAATATGCCGACACCCGCGTCGCCGATCTGGAGAGCCTGCCCGAAGGCGCCTGGGCGCTGCGGGGCGAGCGGGGCCTCACCTATTCCGTGGGCGTGCCGCAAGGCAGCGAGGTGACGGCCGGGCGCTGGTGGCCGGCAGATTATGCCGGCACGCCCCTGGTTTCTATAGACGAGGATCTTGCTCGCGCATTGAACCTGAAGCTCGGCGACCGCATCGGCTACACCTTGCTGGGCGTGGAACGCAGCGCCACCATTGCCTCGTTCCGCCGGGTGAAGTGGGAGACTTTGGGCTTCAACTTCGTGCTGGTCTTCTCCCCCAACGCCATTGCCGATGCGCCGCACAATCTGGCGGCCACCATCGACATGCCGCCGGAACGGGCAGGGCAGGTCATGCGCGCGTTGTTGCCGCGCTTCCCATCGGTATCGGTGGTGGAGGTTGGCGAGGTGATCGGCCAGGTGCGCGACGTCGTGACGCAGATGGCGACCGCCATAGCATGGGCGGCATCGGTGGCGGTCCTAGCGGGCATCGCGGTGCTGATCGGCGCCATCGCCGCCGCGCGGGAGGCGCGCACATATGACGGCGTGATCCTGAAGACACTCGGCGCGACCCGCGGCCAGGTGCTGGCTGTGCAGGGAATCGAATATGCCATTCTCAGCCTGGCGGTGGGCGCCCTGTCGCTGGCGCTTGGCCTTGGCGGGGCCTGGTATGTCGTCACCGACCTGTTCGAATTTCAGTGGCTGCCCGATTATCGCGCGGTCTTCGCCACGCTGGTTGCCGGCGCCGGCATCACGATGGTGCTGGGCCTGGGCGGCGCTCTCCCGGTGCTTGCCGCCCGTCCGGCGCGGGCGTTGCGGCAGCTCTGACGCGGTTCTGCGTCCGGGGACATGTTTTCTGCGATAAACGGCGCAGACGACTTGCCCGCCGGACGTTGGTGGCGCCATGCCGCGTTACTTCATGCACGTCATCAGCGAAGGGCTGACCCGGGACGAGGAAGGTGTCGAACTGCCCGATGTCGCTGCGGCGCGCGACCATGCGATCGAAGGCGCGCGCGGCCTTGCCTGCGAGCAGATCCTCCACGGCTACCTCCACCTGGATGACAGGATCGATGTCGAGGACGCGCATGGCGACCCTGTCCTGTCGATCGCCTTTCGCGACGCGTTCGAGTTCAGGAACTGAGTTCCGCCACCGCCGGTTCTCCGCATGAAGAGGAGAACGCCATGCCCGCAAAGTCCGGAGCGCAGCAGAAAGCTGCAGGTGCAGCCCTGTCCGCCAAGCGCGGCGACACGCCCAAGAGCAAGCTCAAGGGTGCATCCAAGCAGATGGTGGAGTCGATGAGCGAGACCCAGCTGGAGGAACTCGCCTCCACTTCGCGCAAGGGCAAGCCGGAGCATGCCGGCGACTGAGCCTCAGTAGCCGAAGCCGATCGCGCTGCGATGCCCTTCCAGCACGTAGCGCCGCAGATCCTTCGGGCTCCACAGATGCTCGACGCCGGCTTCGCGCTGGCGCACCAGGTCGGCGATCGCGCGATTGACGGGCGCGTCGCGGCCGATGCTTTCCGCCAGCCGGACGACTTCGCCGTTCAGATGGTCGATCTCCGTCGGCCGTCCCGCCGCCAGGTCGTCCTGCATGGACGACTTGGCGGTTTCGTCGATCTTCTGCACGCGCAGCAGCAGGTTCCTGAAGATGAAGTCGGGGGCGCCGATCGCATGCGGCAGCAGCTTGGGCGGGATCGGCCCTGCCTGCGCGGGCTGGATGCCGGCCGCGCCGAGCAGTTCCAGCGCCTCGAGGATAGAGGCGGCGACCACCCGGCGGTAATCGCGCTCCTTCAACTCCGCCAGCAAGGTGCGCCCGGACAGTGCATTCACCGCATTGTTGAGGTTGATGAGCAGCTTGCCCCAGGCAAGGCCCTTCATGTCCTCCACCCGCTTCAGCTGCGCGGGGCCGCCGGTCACGCGGCTTTGTATGTCGTAGGTGACCTGGTGGTTGCCGGCATACAGATCACCCGCCACGCTCTTGTGCCAGTGGCCCGGCCCGCGATGGACGATGTTGAAGGGCACCATGCCCGCAATCACCTGATGCCGCGGCAGCACGCTCTTGATCAGGTCCACGTTGCTGACGCCGTTCTGGAAGCTGATCACGGCCGGCTTGCGCTTGCCATGGATGGCGATCTGCCGCGCCGCCGTCTCGGTCGCATGGCTCTTCACGCACAGCAGCACCACGTCCGCCTTGGCCAGCGCCGCCGGCTTGGTCGAGAATTTCACGGCCGCGGCCGGCACCGTCAGCGTGCGGCCGTCCAGGTCGGTCAGCCGCATGCCCTGCGCCCTGACCTCATCGGCCACCTGCTCGCGCCCGATGAAGGCCACATCGAGTCCCGCCGCCGCCCAGGCGCTGCCGATGAAGCACCCGACCGACCCTGCGCCAAGAACGACGATGCTTGGCGATCCCGCCATCAGCCCCGACCGCGGTAGCCGGGAACGTCCTGGGCGGGGACCCAGAGGCCGGTGGGCGGTTCGCCTGATTGCCAGAAGACGTCGATGGGAATGCCGCCGCGCGGGTACCAATAGCCGCCGATGCGCAGCCATAGCGGCTTCATCTCGTCCCACAGGCGCTGGCCGATGCCGACCGTGCAATCCTCGTGAAAGGCGGCATGGTTGCGGAATGCGCCCAGGAACAGCTTCAGCGACTTCGATTCCACGATCGTCTCGTCCGGCGCATAATCGATCACCAGATGCGCGAAATCGGGCTGGCCGGTGACCGGGCAGAGCGAGGTGAATTCGGGCGCCGTGAAGCGCACCAGATACGGCTTGCCGGGCCGCGGATTGGGGACGTAATCGAGCTCCGCTTCTTCCGGAGAGGCGGGAAGGGCGCTGGTCTGGCCGAGATGCTTGGGGGTCATGCGCGCCTATCTAGTGGCTGGGGCCGCCCATGTCATTCCCCGGCCTTTCCAGCCCTTGTTGCGCATGCGATAGGATCGTCATGCGTCACCTTCTCAAGCTCGCCCTTGCCCTGTCGATCAGCACCGCCGCCCATGCGCAGGAGGCGGAGCGCACGCCCGACATTCCGCCGCCGCAGGTGTCGGTGACACGGCATAGCGGCACGTTCGGCGGGCAGCGGATCAGCTACAGCGCGACGGCGAGCGAGACGCATCTGAAGGCCGCGGACGGCACGCCGCGCGCCAGCATCTTCTCCGTTTCCTATGTGAAGGAGCCGCGGGATCCTTCGCGGCCGGTCACTTTCCTGTTCAACGGGGGACCGGGATCCGGATCGGTGTGGCTTCACATGGGCGCATTCGGGCCCAAGCGCGTGGCCGTTCCGTCCGACGCACGCGATGACGGCGCACCGCCCTTCCCGATCCTCGACAATCCGGACAGCCTGCTCGACGTCACCGACATCGTGTTCATCGATCCGGTCGGCACGGGCTTCAGCCATGCACTCGGCAAGACCGATCCCAAGGAGTTCTGGGGCGTCACCAAGGATGCGGAGAGCGTGGCCCAGTTCATCCGGCTGTGGCTGAACGACAATGGCCGCTGGAACAGCCCAAAATATCTGGGCGGCGAAAGCTATGGCACCACGCGCGCCGCGGCGGTCGTGAACCAGCTGGAGGGTCAGTATAACGACGTCTCGCTGAACGGCATCCTGCTCATCTCCACCGTGCTCGACTTCGCAGCCGGCGCGGATACGCAAGGCAATGAGCTGTCGCCGATCCTCAACCTGCCGTCGATGGCGGTGACTGCCCTCTACCATGGCAAGGCACAGGGCAGCTCACCCGCCGCCTTTGCCGAGGAAGCCCGCCAGTTCGCGATCGGGCCTTATGCGACCGCCCTGCTCAAGGGGCAGAAGCTCGGCGCGGAGGAGCGCGCAGCGGTGCGCCGGGAATTGTCGCGCTTCACCGGCCTGTCGGAACGCTATCTCGACCAGGCCGACCTGCGTGTCGAACCGGCCCGTTTTTACAAGGAGTTGCTGCGCGACCGCGGCCTCACCGTGGGCCGGCTCGACAGCCGCTATACCGGCCGCGACCATGACAGCGCGGGCGAGACGCCGGACAACGATCCCAGCTTCTACGGCATTGATGCGGGCTATACCGCCGCGATCAACGAATGGGCGCGCGGCGGCCTCGGCTTCAAGTCCGACCGGTCCTACGTCACCATCGGCAGCGTGCAGCCGTGGGACTGGTCGTTGCCGGGCGGGCGCGACAGTAACGCCTACCTCAATGTCACGCCCTATATCGGCAAGGCGCTGCGCGAGAATAGCGGCCTCAAGGTGTTCGTGGGCCAGGGCTGGTACGATTTCGCAACGCCCTTCTTCGCCGCCGAATATGCGCTCGGCCGGACCGGCATCCCGCAGGACCGGATCCACTACGAATATTATGACAGCGGACACATGATGTATGTCCGCGACGAGGATCGCGCGAAGCTCAGCCGCGATATCAGGGCCTTCATCCGGGCACGCTGATGCAGGCGCTCGTCTCCACCGGCTGGCTCGCCGACGCGATCGGGACGCAGGATCTGCGGCTGCTCGACGCGACCCTGTTCCTGCCGGGCGATCCGCGCGATGCACGGGCCGAATATGGGGCGGGCCATATCGCGGGGGCGCGCTTCATGGACCTGGATGGTCTTTCCGATCCGGGCAGCGCATTGCCGCACATGATGCCGCCTGCCCCCGCCTTCGCCGAAGCGATGGAAGCACTCGGCATTTCCGGCGACGACCGCATCGTGATCTATGACAACAGCCCTCTGCACAGCGCCGCCCGCGCCTGGTGGATGCTGCGGGCATGCGGCGCCACAAGGGTCGCGATCCTCGACGGCGGCATGCAGAAATGGCTGGCGGAAGGACGTCCGGTCACTGGCGATGTGCCGCCGCTCGTGCGCGGCCGCTTTGCGGCACGGCCCGGCACTGCGCGCTTCGTCGACAAGTCGGCGGTGCAGGCGATCCTCCGCGAGGAGAGTCACGGCATCGTCGACGCGCGCTCGGCCGCACGCTTCACAGGCGAAGCGCCCGAACCACGGGCGGGCCTGGCCTCCGGGCACGTGCCGGGATCGGCCAACCTGCCGCAGGACAGGCTGTTCGCGCCCGACAACAGCTTCCTCGCCCCGCATCGTCTGGCGGAGGTCTTTGCCGATGCCGGTGTCGACCTGTCCCGGCCGCTGGTCACCACCTGCGGATCCGGCATCACTGCGGCCGTGCTCGCCTTTGCCGCGCACCTCATCGGCAAGGACGATGTCAGCCTCTATGACGGAAGCTGGGCCGAATGGGGCGCGGACCCCGACACTCCCAAGGCACTCGGACGACCATGAACAAGAATGAAGACAGCCGCGCGAACACGAAGCTGGTGCAGGGCGGACGGCGCGCAGAATGGACGAGCGGGATCGTCAATCCGCCCGTCTATCGCGCATCGACCATATTGTTCGACAGCGTGGCCGACCTGCGCGCAGCCAAGCCGGTCGACGGCACGCTCTATTACGGCCGCAGCGGCACGCCGACCCAATGGTCGCTGGCCGAGGCCTTGACCCAGCTGGAGCCGGGCGCGGTAGGAACCCGGCTGTTTCCTTCCGGCGTGGCGGCCGTGGCGATCGCGCTCTCGGCGGTGCTCCGCCCGGGTGACGAGCTGCTGATGGTGGACAGCGTCTACGAACCGACGCGTGCCTTCTGCGCCGACGTGCTCGCTGGGCAGGGCGTTACAGTCACCTATTACGATCCGCTGATCGGCGCAGGGATCGAGGCGCTGATCGGCGAACGCACCCGCGCCATCTTCCTCGAAAGCCCGGGCTCGCTCACCTTCGAGGTGCAGGACGTGCCGGGCATCTGCGCCGTGGCGAGGAAGCACGGGGTCGCAACCCTGCTCGACAATACATGGGCGACGCCGCTCCTCTTCCCGGCGCTGGCGGCGGGCGTCGATCTGTCGATCCTGGCCTGCACGAAATATGTGGTCGGCCATTCGGACGTGATGGTCGGATCGGTCACTGCAAATGCGCAATGGTGGGACTCGCTGGTCCGCACCGCCCGCGCTTATGGCCAGCATCTATCGCCCGACGATGCCTATCTGACCGCGCGGGGCCTCCGCACCATGGGCGTGCGCCTGCGCGAACATGGGGCCAACGCGCTCAAGGTCGCCTTGTGGCTCAAGGACCAGCCGCAGGTCGGCCGCGTGCTGCACCCCGCGCTGTCCGATTGTCCGGGCCATGAATATTGGACCCGCGACTTCAAGGGTGCGTCCGGCCTGTTCTCGTTCGAGTTGAAAGGCGCCAGCGATCGCCAGCGCGTCGCCTTCGTCGACAGCCTCGCCCATTTCGGCATCGGCTATAGTTGGGGCGGCTATGAAAGCCTGGCACTCCCGATCGATCCGCAGCGCTGCCGCTCGGTCACCGAGCGCGAGGCGACCGGACCCATGGTCCGCCTCCACATCGGCCTGGAGGATGTCGACGACCTGATCGAAGACCTGGCTAAGGGGCTGGCGGCCCTCGGCTGATCGCTGCCCGGTCAACGGCAGCCCGGACGGTGGTTGCTCCTGTCGCCGCGAGCCTCTGTCTAGAGCCGCAGCAGGCGGTTCAATCCGTCGATCGCCTGGTCTAGCTCGTCCGCCAAGCGGGCAGCAGCGGCATGCGGCCGGCGAGCGTTGCCGGCGGCAAGGGCGCCTGCGCCCGCGGCGGCCCAGGCCGACACCTCGGCGGCGAGCGTGTCCCAGCGGCGCTGCACGATGGGCGCGGCATCGTCATAGGCCGACCCCAAGGTAATCGCCGGCCGGCTCGCTGCCGCAGCCCCGGTCATGCGACCGATCCGCGCGCGCATCTCAAGAAGTTCGGAGAACTGCCGTTCTGCCGATTCGCGATCAATCGTGTCTGCTTGCGCCATGGCGCCCGGAATGGCGCCGAATAGCTAATGTTTCGCTAAGGATTTACTGCGGGGTCGAAACGCGTGCTTCCTGCCCGTCGCCTTCCGGCACGGCCAGGATGGTGCGGGTCACCTGACCCTTGTCCACCACATTGGTCTGCGGATCGCCGGCCACCGAGCGGGCACCGGGCGTCGCGCGGTCGCGCTGAGCGGCGTCCAGCGCCTCGCGCTCCACGGCGCTGCGCGGGGCGGGGCCGCCGAACAGGGCTTCGAGCGCCTGGGTGCGGCTGTCCGCGCCGACCGGCTGCGGTTCGCCCGGACGCGGCGGGGTCAGCGCGAAATCAGGCGGCACGACCAGCGGCGCGTTGCGGGCAACGGCGAACTCGTCCGGCCCGGACCGGCCGAAGATGCCGTTCGACTGGCATCCGCCGAGCAGCGCCAGCGTGGAAGCGGCGAGGGCAAGTTTCACCAAACGCATGTCAAACATCCTTGAAAAATCACGCCGTCTTGTCGCGCACCAGAACTGCACGCGCGATTAATAGCACGACGCCGATGGTAATGGCAGCATCGGCGACATTGAAGACCAAAAAGGGCCTGAACTCGCCAATGTGAAGATCGGCGAAATCAACCACGAAGCCGTAGCGCACCCGGTCCACGATATTGCCGAGCGCACCGCCCAGCACGAAGGACAGTGCCACCGCGTCCCACTTGTTCTTCTCGCGCCACAACCACACCAGCACGCCCGTGGCGATGGCGGCGGTCATCGCAACCAAGCCCCAGCGCGCAAGATCGCCCTGCGCGGTCAGGAAGCCGCCCGACACGCCGCGATTCTCGACCCAGCGCAGGTCGAAGAAGGGGAGGAGGTCGATCACGCCTTTGTTCTGGAGGCCCAGCGGGTAGGTCACGATCCATTTCGACAGCTGGTCAGCGATGAAGATGAGGAGGGCGATGGCGAGGCCCAGCGTGCGCCACCGTCCGCCTGCCTCGATCATCCCCGCTCCGTTCGTGTCGAGCGAGGTCGAGACACGTTCGCCCGCGCTATGCTTCTCGACTTCGCTCGAAGCGAACGGCGGAGGGGTGTCAGTCATGTGCCACCACCTCGTCGCAACGCGCGCAAAGGGCGCCGTCTTCCTCCACTTCGGGGAGCAGACGCCAGCAGCGGCCGCATTTCTCATAATCGCTACGGCTGACCTCCGGGGCGGCAGCCGTCGGATCGAGATCGACCCTGGACACGATGAACGTCTCGGCCAGGTCACTCGGCTGAAGGTCCAGCCCTGTGTCGGCGATCTTCACCACCGCCTCGTTGCTCGAACGGATGACCTTGTCGCGCCGGAACGGCTCGATCGCTTCGGTCACGGCGACACGGGCCGCACGCACCTTGTCCCACTTGGCCGCCAGCGCATCGTCGCGCCACGCGGCATCCACCTCGGGCCAGGTTTCCAGATGCACCGAACCCGCCGCCGGGTACCGGCTCGCCCACACTTCCTCGGCCGTGAAGCATAGAACCGGCGCGCACCAGCGGACCAGCGCGTGGAAGACGTGGTCGAGGACGGTGCGATAGGCGCGGCGCTTCAGTGCAGTCGGCGCGTCGCAATAGAGGCTGTCCTTGCGGATATCGAAGAAGAAGGCGCTGAGATCGTCATTGGCGAAGCCCAGCAGGGCGCGCGTATAGCGGTTGAACTCGAACGCTTCGGCGGCGGCCTTGAGCTCCGCATTCAGCTCGGCCAGGCGGTGCAGCACCCAGCGCTCCAGTTCCGGCATCGCGCCCGCCTCGACCTTCTCCTCTTCGGTGAAGTCGTCCAGCGCGCCGAGCAGGTAGCGGAAGGTGTTCCTGAGCTTGCGATAGGCATCGCCCGTGCCGGCCAGCACTTCCTTGCCGATGCGCACGTCCTCGAAATAATCGGTGGACGCCACCCACAGGCGCAGGATGTCGGCGCCGCTCTCGTCGATGATCTTGAGCGGATCGACGACGTTGCCGAGGCTCTTCGACATCTTGCGCGCATTCTGGTCGAGCGCGAAGCCGTGCGTCAGCACCGCCTCGTACGGCGCACGCCCGCGCGTGCCGCAGCTTTCCAGCAGCGAGGACTGGAACCAGCCACGATGCTGGTCGGAGCCTTCGAGATAGAGGTCGGCGCGCACGCCCTCGCCATAACGCTGCTCGACCACATAGGCGTGGGTCGAGCCTGAATCGAACCAAACGTCGAGGATGTCGGTGACGACCTCATAATCGGCGAGGCTGTATTCGTTGCCGAGCAGCTGTTGATGATCCGCCCCGAACCAGGCGTCCGCGCCTCCCGCCTTGAAGGCCTCGACGATGCGTGCGTTGACGGCCGGGTCCTTGAGATACTCGCCGGTCTTGCGATTGACGAACAAGGCGATCGGCACGCCCCAGGCGCGCTGGCGGCTGATCACCCAGTCCGGGCGGCCCTCGACCATCGCCTTGATGCGGTTCTTGGACTTTTCCGGCACCCAGCGCGTTTGTTCGATCGCCTCCAGAGCGACATCGCGCAAGGGGGCGCCGTTGCTCGGCGCCACGCCTTCGCTGTCGGCCAGCGCGCCGCCTTCACCTTCCCAGCGTTGAAGCACGCGGGTCTTCAAGCCATCGATCGGCGCATCCATCGGGATGAACCATTGCGGCGTGGCGCGGAAGATGATCTTCGCCTTGGACCGCCAGCTATGCGGGTAGCTATGCGCGAAATCGTCCGACGCGGCGAGCAGCGCGCCCGCATCTCGCAGGTCGGTGCAGATCGGGCCGTCGGATGCTGTGAACTTCTTGTTGATGACGCTGCCTTGGCCGCCGAGCCAGGCCCAGTCGTCGCGATACTTGCCCTCGCCGGTCACCGCGAAGACGGGGTCGATGCCATGTGCCTTGCACAGCAGGAAGTCGTCCTCGCCATGGTCCGGCGCCATGTGGACGAGACCCGTACCCGCGTCGGTGGTGACGAAGTCGCCCGCGAGGAACGGGCGCGCCTTGGCGAAGAAGCCGCCGAGACGGTGCATCGGATGGCGGGCGATGGCGCCGGCGAGCTGTGAGCCAGATGCATACTGAACCTTCGGAGCCCAACCAGACGGTTCGTCCGTCACTCCTTTGAAGAAGATCGTGACTTCGCCGATTTCCGAATCCGGTTTGGGTAGTCGATCAACCGCTGCCTGAACCCTTTTCTGGAACCCTTGTAGGAGGTCATCAGCTACGACAAACCGTTTACGGTGAAGGTCTAACCCATGCGATTGCAGCCACCTGACAGCGGCTAGGATGCTCTCATCCCCGTGAGTTATTGTTGTCTGACCGTTTAGCGCGACTTCCACGCTGAAGTGGCAGTACTCGATCTCCTCGCCATAGCTCAGCGCCTGGTTCACCGGGATCGTCCACGGCGTGGTGGTCCAGATCACCGCATGGGCGCCGACCAGTTCGGGTGCGTTCGGGGCTTCCGTGATCTCGAACGCGACGTCAATCTGGGTCGATACGATGTCCTCATATTCGACCTCGGCCTCGGCCAGCGCGGTCTTTTCGACCGGGCTCCACATCACCGGCTTGGCGCCGCGATAGAGCTGGCCCGTCTCGGCGAACTTGAGGAGTTCGCCGACGATCGCCGCTTCGGCATCGTAATGCATGGTGAGGTAGGGATCGTCCCACTCGCCCATCACGCCCAGACGCTTGAACTGCTGGCGCTGCGTGTCGACCCACTTGTCGGCATAGGCGCGGCATTCGGCGCGGAATTCGGCCGCGGGGACCTCGTCCTTGTCGCGCTTCTTCTTGCGATATTCCTCCTCGATCTTCCATTCGATTGGAAGGCCGTGGCAGTCCCAGCCGGGCACATAGGGCGCGTCATAGCCCATCAGGCTGCGCGAACGGACGATGATGTCCTTCAGCACCTTGTTGAGCGCGTGGCCCATATGGATGTCGCCATTGGCGTAGGGCGGACCGTCGTGGAGGATGAAGCGCTCGGCCCCCGCACGCGCGGCGCGGATCTGGCCGTAGAGGTCGCCCTCTTCCCAGCGCGCCAGGATAGCCGGTTCCTTCTGCGCAAGGCCGGCTTTCATGGGAAAATCGGTCTTCGGCAGGAAGACCGTGTCTTTATAATCGGGTTTCTCGGACATTTGGGGGCGGCGCTAACCGTTATCGCTTACCCTGACAAGGGAGGGCTTGTTGGGGCACCCCTCCACCCCGCTCATGCTGAGGAGGGACTGAGCGAAGTCGAAGGCCCGTCTCGAAGCACGCACGTGCTTGGTCCTTCGAGACGCCGTTTCGACAGGCTCAACGGCTCCTCAGGATGAGCGGAGGTGGTGTATTAGCCGTTGAAAGCCAAGCGCCGCCGCGCCTCGGCACAATCCGCGTCCATTTGCGCGACCAGCGCGTCCATGCTCTCGAACTTCGCTTCCTCGCGCAGGAAGGACACGAATTCGATCTCGATCCGCTGGCCGTAAAGGTCGCCGGAGAAGTCGAAGAAATAAGGCTCGAGCAACTCCTTGGGCGGCGCGAAGGTCGGGCGAATGCCCATATTGGCCGCGCCATCGAGCACGCGCCCGTCCTCCAGCCGCCCGCGCACGGCATAGATGCCATAACGTGGACGCAGATACTGGCCCATCGACAGGTTGGCGGTGGGATAGCCGATCGTCCGCCCGCGCTTGTCGCCATGCTCAACGATCCCTTCCACGGCGAAGGGGCGGGTGAGCAGTTCTGCCGCCTCCTCGCATTCGCCTGCTTTCAACGCCTCGCGAATGCGGCTGGAGGAGACGACCTCGCCATCGGCGACCGGCGAGACGGCGTCGACGCTGAGCCCGTGCGCGGCGCCGAACGCCTTGAGGAAGGGCACGTCGCCCGACCGGCCCTTGCCGAAGGTGAAGTCCTCGCCCGTGACCACGCCCGCCGCGCCGATCCGGCGGACTAGCCAGTCGGTGACGAACTCACGGGCATGGACGCTCGCCAGTTCCGCGTCGAAGCGGAACACGATCATCGCGTCGGCACCGGCCTCTTTGAACAAGCGGTGGCGCTGGTCGATCGTGGTGAGCGCGAAAGGGGGCAGGTCCGGCTTGAAGAAGCGCACCGGGTGCGGGTCGAAGGTCGCGACCAGCACCGGCCGCTTCTCGGCATGGGCGCGTCGTATCGCGCGGTCGAGCACCGCTTGGTGGCCGAGGTGAAATCCGTCGAAATTGCCGAGCGCGACGATCCCGCCGCGATACGGCTCGGGCAACGTCGAGCCGCCGTCTAGCCGCTCCATGGGGTGCGCCTATAGCCTAGTCGGGGCGCCGTTCCAGCCTTACGAAGCTGAAGGCCGGCCTTCCGTCCGCCGCGGGGTGATCCACGCGAGAGACTTCCTGCCAGACATGGGGGTCGGGCGCGTCGAGGAAGGTGTCGCCTTCTGCATGATCATGCACCTCGGTGAATTCATATGCAGTCGCCACAGGCTCGAACAATGCGATGATCTCCGCACCGCCGATGACGCAGATGCGGTCGGAGTCTGCAAGGGCGATCGCCTCGTGAACCGACTGCGCGACTTCCGCACCCTCGGCGGCCCAGGCCGAGCGCGTCAGGACGATGTGCCTGCGTCCGGGCAGAAGCCTCGGCAGGCTCTCGAACGTCTTGCGACCCATGATCATCGGCGTGCCGGCGGTCACGGCCTTGAAGTGCTTGAGGTCGGCCGGAATGTGCCAGGGAAGTTTGCCGTCCTTGCCGATCACGCCATTGTCGGCGCGGGCCACGACGATGACGATCTCGCTCAAACCGCCACCGCCGCCTTGATATGCGGGTGCGGGTCGTATCCGGTAATCTCGAAATCCTCATATGCGTAGGCATCGATCGACGGCGGAACCCGCTTGATCTCCAGTGTGGGCAGTGACCGCGGTTCACGGCCGAGTTGCAGCCGTGCCTGGTCCAGGTGATTGGAATAAAGGTGGCAGTCGCCGCCGGTCCACACGAACGTGCCGGGCTCCAGGCCGCATTGCTGCGCCAGCATGTGCGTCAGCAGCGCATAGGAGGCGATGTTGAAAGGCACGCCCAGGAATACGTCCGCGCTGCGCTGGTAAAGCTGGAGGTGCAGCTTGCCACCCGCCACCTGCGTCTGGAACAGGCAGTGACAGGGCGCCAGCGCCATGCGGTGGAGCTCCGCCGGGTTCCAGGCCGACACGATCTGCCGGCGTGAGGCGGGGTCGCGCTTGATAAGGGTGATCAGTTCGGCAATCTGGTCGACATGCGCGCCGCCCGGCCCCTCCCAGTCGCGCCATTGCTTCCCATAGACGGGGCCGAGGTCGCCATTCTCGTCCGCCCATTCGTCCCAGATGCTGACCTTGTTGTCCTTGAGGTAGCCGACATTGGTGTCGCCCTTCAGGAACCAGAGCAGTTCGATGATGATCGAGCGCAGGTGCAGCTTCTTGGTCGTGACGAGCGGGAAGCCCTTGGACAGGTCGAAGCGCATCTGCGCGCCGAAGACGGACAGCGTGCCGGTGCCGGTGCGGTCCTGCTGCGCCACGCCTTCGTCGAGGATGCGCTGCATGAGGTCGAGATAAGGCTGCATGGGCCGCTTATGACGGGCGGGTGGGTGGTTTGCCAAGGCCGAAGGATTGCACCGAAACGGAGGCAACTCGGCGCCGTTCCGGCGTTGTAGCTGGCATGCTGCCGCCCATGATCATCGCCACCGCCCTCGACGCCGCCGACCTGCTTGCACCCTATTTCGAAGCTTGCGAGGGCGAAAAGGTGGTGGCTGCGCATCTGGATGCGGACGGACGCCTGATCGGCACCAGCGAGGCAGTCGGGGAGGCTGCGTCGGTCGCTCTGCCGGTTCGCTCCATCCTGGGCCAGGCGATGCAGCTCGGCGCCTGCGGGCTGATCGTGGCGCATAACCATCCGGGCGGCGATCCGCGCCCGAGCGATGCGGATATCGAAGCGACGCGGGTGCTTGCGGCGACGGCGGGAAACCTCGGCATCCGCCTGCTCGACCATATCGTGGTGGGTAGCGCCGGACGCTGCCGGAGCCTGCGCGCGCTCGGCCTTATGTAGCCGGGCAGGTGGGGATGTCCTTCGGGGCCGGACGCGGACCCTTGGCCTCGAACTGCGCGAAATAGCTTTCGCTGTCGGGCAGCCGCTCGAACCGCGTCAGCTCGTATCCGAGAGCCGCGAACTCGCACACCAGCAGGCCGGGCGGGGTGCCGTGGCGATCGGTTGGCCGGTCGGCGTCCACCACCACCACGCGCCCGCCGCGCTTCAGCGATCCGCGCACGTGCCACAGAAATTCCGACGGCCGCTCGATCTCATGATACATGTGGATCAGGAAGACGCGGTCGAACGACACGGGCGGCAGCATGGGATTGTTCGGCTCGCCCAGCTTCACCGCCACGTTGCCGAGATTCTCGCGCTGGACGCGGCGGGCGAGCGCGTCGCGATATTCGGGCATGATGTCCTGCGCCAGCACGCGCCCGCGCCGGCCGACCAGGGGCGCCAGGCGCACGGTATAATAGCCCTCGCCCGCGCCGATGTCGGCGACGGACATGCCCGGCTGAATCTCGGCTAGCCGCATCACCGTCTCCGCCTCGCCCACGCTGTCGCGCGCATCCTCGTCGGAGTAACTGGCCGAAACGATGGGGGCGACGGGACGCTGGGGATCGGGGAAGGTGGATTGCGGGGCCGGTTCGGCCGAATTGCAGGCGGCGAGGGCGAGGAGAGGGAGCAATATCAAGTCCCTCGCCTTCAGGGGAGGGATTGGGGTGGGGAATGTGGCAGGCGCGTGCTCACGACGGCTGGCGCAGGCCCGACCTGCCCCACCCCAACCCCTCCCCTGAAGGGGAGGGGCTAGAAGGCGCACCTTAATCAACATCTTCCACTTCGACCTTCTCGCCCGTCACGCGCTGCGACAGGGCGGCTGCCATGAAGCGGTCGAGGTCGCCGTCCAGCACGTCGCCAGGCGCCGTCGAGGTGACGCCGGTGCGCAGGTCCTTCACCAGCTGATAGGGCTGGAGGACGTAGGATCGGATCTGGTGGCCCCAGCCGATGTCGGTCTTGCTGGCGGCGGTGGCATTGGCCTCCGCCTCGCGCTTCTGGAGTTCCAGCTCGTAAAGGCGCGCACGCAGCTGGTTATATGCCTCGGCCTTGTTCTTGTGCTGCGAACGCTGGTTCTGACATTGGACCACGATCCCGGTCGGAATGTGCGTGATGCGCACCGCCGAGTCGGTGGTGTTGATATGCTGTCCGCCGGCACCGGACGCGCGATAGGTGTCGATGCGCAGGTCGCTTTCGTTATATTCGACCTCGATATTGTCGTCGATCACCGGATAGACCCAGACGCTGGCGAAGCTGGTGTGGCGCCGCGCCGAGCTGTCATAGGGGCTGATCCGGACCAGGCGGTGGACCCCGCTCTCCGTCTTGGCATAGCCATAGGCATTCTCGCCCTTCAGCAGCAGGGTGGCCGACTTGATGCCCGCCTGCTCGCCGCCATGGTAATCGACCAGCTCGACCTTCATGCCGTGCCGCTCGGCCCAGCGTTGGTACATGCGCTGAAGCATGCCCGCCCAATCGTTGGATTCGGTGCCGCCCGCGCCCGAGTTGATCTCGACATAGGTGTCGTTGGCGTCCGCCTCGCCTGCAAGCAGGGCAGTGACCTTGTCCTTCTCGGCCCGTTCGGCCAGTTCGGCGAGCGCCTTGACGCCGTCATCGACCAGGCCGTCGTCGCCCTCCGCCTCGGCCATCTCGATCAGCTCGACCGTGTCGTCCAGCTCGCGCTGGATCGCCTTGGTGGCCGAAATCGATTCGTCGAGCCGGCGCCGCTCGCGCATGACGTCCTGCGCGGCCTTGGCGTCGTTCCACAGCGTCGGGTCTTCGACGCGGTCGTTGAGTTCGTCCAGGCGCCTCAGCGCGCGATCCCAATCGAGGAAGCGGTAGAGGAGGTCGAGGGCGGCCTTGATCTGGTCGGCATGGGCTTGCGCTTCGGCGCGCATGGAATGTTCCTCAAATTGACTGTGCTCCTGCGAAGGCAGGAGCCCAGACTTGTTCGTCTGGCTGGGTTCCTGCCTTCGCAGGAACACATGATGTGGGAAGCGACCTAGTAAATGCCGCCCTCTTTTTGCAAGAAGTCGCTGTCGCGCGGCGCCGCCGCCTTTGGCGCGGCGCGGCGAACCGCCGCCTTGGCGCGGGACCGCTCGACCGCCGGGCCGGATCGGTCGCGCGCTGTCCGCCGCGGCTCGCTCTGCGGCTTGAACGCTTCCCAGATGACAGCCGCCTTGGGCTCGGCCGTCGGCCATTCGCCGAACACGCGGCGGCCGGAGCGGCGGTCGATGCGGATCATGCGGATGCCCTCGGGCGCGCGGAACGGCAGCACCGGGCGGTCCTTCAGCGCGGCAAGCGCGAACTGCTTGAAGATCGGCGCGGCCATCGTGCCGCCCTGGGCATAGCCGCCCATCGATCGCGGCTGGTCGAAGCCCATATAGACGCCGGCGACCACGTCCTGCGTGCCGCCGATGAACCACACGTTGGTGGGACCCGTGCTGGTGCCGGTCTTGCCGAAGATCGGGCGGTTCAAGTCACGCAGCACCTGTGCCGTGCCGCGCTGGATCACGCCCTCCAGGATGTGGACCATCTGATAGGCGGTGAGCGGGTCCATCAATTGCTTGGTTCGAAGCGGCGGGCGCGGCATGGGCCGGCCATCCCAATCCTTCATGTTGCAGCGGTCGCCGCACGGGCGCGTATCCTGGCGGAAGATGACCTTGCCGGTGCGGTCCTGGACATAATCGATCAGGGTCGGCTTCACCTCGCGCCCCTGGTTGGCGAGGATCGCGAAGGCGTTGGTAATCTTCATCACCGTGGTGTCGCCCGCACCGAGCGAGATGGACAGGTAGTTGG
Source organism: uncultured Allosphingosinicella sp. (assembly GCA_934539295.1). GTDB lineage: Bacteria > Pseudomonadota > Alphaproteobacteria > Sphingomonadales > Sphingomonadaceae > Allosphingosinicella. Next base: position 32,364 of record CAKTCN010000010.1, on the reverse strand, counting down.
GATAGTCGCCGACACCCAGCCGGCTCGACAGGCGCGTCACTTTGTCCATGCCGGTCTGGTTGGCGGCGCGTACCGTCATGAGGTTGCGCGATTGTTCGAGGCCCCAGCGCATGGTTTGCGGCCCGGCATTGCCGCCGGAGAAGTTGCGGAAGCATTTCTGCCCCAGCCCCGCGCCCTGCCACACGCAGAATGCCCCATCGACGATGATCGATGCGGGCGTCATGCCGTTGTCGAGTGCCGCCGAATAGACGATCGGCTTGAAGGTCGAACCCGGCTGGCGATTGGCCTGGGTCGCGCGGTTGAAGGACTCGCGGCCCGAAAGCGCGAAACCGCCCTGCATCGCGAGCACGCGGCCGGTGGACACTTCTTCCACCACCATGCCGCCCTGGATCTCGGGCACGGATCGAAGAGAATAGGTCCCGTTCTCCTCGCGCTTCACGGCGATGATCATGCCGGGACGAAAGTTGCTGAACGCCGAACCGCCGCCGCCGCGCTTCGGCATGGAAGCGGCACTGGCCGGCAGGTCCGCGGTGCTGCCGTCGGCAAAGCCGATCTCGGCACTGCCGCCGGACTTGGACAGTATCACCGCCGCGCGCCAATCATCATAGCCGACGCCATAATCGGCCTGCGCCAATTGGCTGCGCCAATCGCCGTCCGTCTCGATGCTGAGCCCGGAGTCGCGCCAACCGCCGCGTCCGCGATCGTAACGGACCAGGGCGTCGCGCAGCGACGTCTCCGCCGCCTTCTGCATGACGGGGTCGTAGGATGTGCGGATCCACAGGCCGCCCGAATAGACGGAATTGCCGCCATCCTCCCGATCCTCGCCATAACGGCCGACGAGGGCGCGGCGGACCTCCTCCATGAAATAGCCGCCGACATTCTTGACGCTCTCGCGCGGGCCGCGAACGGTGCCGAGCGGCTCCGCCTGCGCGGCGGCGCGCTGGCTCGCGGTCAGGTAGCCGTTGCGCTCCATCTGCCCCAGGATCCAGTTGCGCCGCTCGACCGCGCGCTCGGGATTGCGCTCGGGGCTGTAATTGCTGGGCGCGCGGGGCAGGGCGGCAAGGAACGCCATTTCGTGAACGGCCAGGCCCTCGACATCCTTGTCGTAATAAGCCCGGCTCGCCGACTGGATGCCGTATGCGTTGCGGCCCAGGAAGATCTGGTTGAGGTAGAGTTCCAGGATCTGCGGCTTGGTCAGCGCGCGCTCGATCCGCTTGGCGAGAAAATATTCCTTGATCTTGCGCGTGGCCGAATAATCGTCGCCCAGCAGCAGGTTCTTGGCCACCTGCTGCGTGATGGTCGATCCGCCCGCCACGCGGTCGTCGCTGCCGGTGCCGACGCTCAGGCCATAATTGAAGATCGCCTTGATGAAGGCCGGATAGTCGATGCCGCCATGGCTGAAGAAGGTCTTGTCCTCGGCCGAGATGAACGCCTCGATCAGCTTGGGCGGATATTCCTCATAGGCCAGTTCGACGCGGCGCTCGCGCGCAAAGGTCTGCGCCGGCATGCCGTTGATGTCGCGCACGTTGGTCGGCAGCGACGGCTGGTAGCCGAGCAGCGATTCCGCCGACGGCAGGCCGGTCGCGAAGATCAGCCACAATGCGAAATAGCCGAGGATCGGCAGCGCGACGATGGCGGTCAGCGCCTTGCCCCAGCGTCTGCCCCAGAAACGGCGCAACGCATCGCGGACGGGACCGAAATCGCGCTTCAACGTGAATCGGGCGGCGGGACTGGCTGAACTCATGCCCTCCATCCCTAGCCCATGCCGGGGCTGCCTTCTACCCTCTCGCGCCCGAGGTGAGGGCAGGCCGTCGCGCGAAATGGACCTGCACGGCGCGTGCGACCGAATCGGCGATGCGGCGGCGGCCTTCGTCCGAACGCAGGAAGGCCGCATCCTCGGCATTGGTGAGGTAGCCGCATTCGAACAGGGCGGAGGGCACTTCGCTCGACCTCAGCACGGCAAGGGCGGCGAAGCGGCGATAGTCCTGCCGGAAGACGAGGCGTCCTTCGCCCTCGCGGTGGAGAAGTCGGGCGAAATCCGCCGCCGCCTCCAGCGACTCGCGCTGGGCAAGGTCGAACAGGATAGCGGCGACCGCGTTCGGCATGTCCTGCCCGCCCGGCCCCGCCGGCGACGCATTCTCCCGCTGCGCCAGCGCCGCCGCCTCGCGGTCCGACGCCACTTCGGACAAGGTGTAGATGCTTGCGCCGCGGGCACCTTCACGCGGCGCGGCATCGGCATGGATGGACAGGAACAGGTCGGCGCGAAGCCGCCGCGCCATTTCCGGCCGGTCGCCGAGCGGCACCTGCCGGTCCGCATCCCGCGTCATCGCCACGCGCACGCCGCCCAGCTCGAGCAGTGCGTCGCGGACGGCGCGCGCGATCGCCAGCGTCACGTCCTTTTCGGCAAGATCCGGTGCGATCGCGCCAGGATCGCGCCCGCCGTGGCCGGGATCGATCACCACCAGCGGAAGCGACGGATCGGGCGGTCCCGAAACGGCCGGCAGAGCGACCGGCCGCGGCGCCCGCGCATCCACGATCGCCACGCCGTCATTCTGCTCGGCCCCGCCGCAGGCAGTCGCGGCAAGGGCGAGAAGGATTGAAAGTGGGGCGCGCATGCCCACCTCTCTGGCGACGCACGGCGCGCTTCGCCAGCCCGATCGCACGCCCGCTTAACCGGTTGCCGCTGGCCTGTACCGGTGCTAGCAGTCGATGCACGGTGCAAAAGGCACGGGCCTTACGCCTGATCAGCCACCGCGCCGCATGAACGCGCGCCGGCTTTTTGCCGGCCATCTAGGTTGACGCTGCATGAGGTTTTCGTTCCCGGCTTTATCGCGATCCCCAGAGGGATTTCGCGTGGCCCGGGAAAATGTGCGGCCGGCATTGTCGACCGGCCTGCCCAGCGCAGCAGACACGATTGAACGTCTTTTAACCCGGACATTGACGGCGCGGGCGAGTTCCCATGCGCCGTTGTCCCCATTCGAACGCGCTGGTGCCGCCGCGGCACGCGCGTGGAGTAATCTTTATGACAATGCGCATGTTGGTGGACGCGCGCCACCAGGAAGAAACCCGGGTTGCCGTGGTCAAGGGCAACCGGATCGAGGAGCTTGATTTCGAATCCGCCGAACATCGGCAGCTTAAGGGCAACATCTATCTCGCCAAGGTAACCAGGGTCGAACCGTCGCTGCAGGCGGCGTTCGTCGATTATGGCGGCAACCGCCACGGCTTCCTGGCTTTCAGCGAAATCCACCCCGATTATTACCAGATCCCCAAGGAGGATCGCGAGGCTCTGCTCCGCGAGGAAGCCGAGCATGCGGCCGAGGAAGAGCGCCTGCGCGCCGCCGAAGACGCCCATTATGACGACGAGGGCGACGAGGACGAGGAAGAGCGCGACGCACCCGAAGCCATCGATCTCGACGCCGACGATGAGGGCGATGAGCTTGGCGAGGCGGGTGAGGGTGACGAGGAATCGGCCCCCAAGCCCAAGGAAGCGGTCAACGGCGCGGACGAGAGTGCCGCCGACGAACTGCGCAAGAAGCGCCAGGCGCTGCGCCGCCGCTACAAGATCCAGGACGTCATCAAGCGTCGCCAGGTGTTGCTGGTCCAGGTCGTCAAGGAAGAGCGCGGCAACAAGGGCGCGGCGCTGACCACCTATCTCAGCCTCGCCGGCCGTTATTGCGTGCTGATGCCCAACACCAGCCACGGTGGCGGCATTTCGCGCAAGATCTCCAACGGTGCCGACCGCAAGCGCCTGAAGGCGATCATGGCGGAGATGAACCTGCCCAAGTCGATGGGCTGTATCGTCCGCACCGCGGGTCTTCAGCGCACCAAGGTCGAGATCAAGCGCGACTTCGATTACCTCGCCCGCCTGTGGGACGAGATCCGCGAGAAGACCCTGTCGTCCGCTGCGCCGGCTTTGATCTACCAGGACAGCGACCTCATCAAGCGCGCGATCCGCGACATCTACAATCGCGACATCGACGAAGTGATTGTGGAGGGCGCCGAGGGCTTCAAGGCCGCGCGCTCGTTCATGAAGCTGCTGATGCCGAGCCACGTCAAGCGCGTGACCCATTATGCCGACCCGGTGCCGCTGTTCCAGCGCTTCGGGGTCGAGGATCAGCTCGCCGCCATGTACCAGCCGGTGGTGCAGCTGAAATCGGGCGGATACCTTGTCATCAATCCGACCGAGGCTCTGGTGTCGATCGACATCAACTCGGGCCGTTCCACGCGCGAGCACAATATCGAGCAGACCGCGTTCGCGACCAATATCGAGGCCGCGCACGAGATCGCCCGCCAGCTGCGCCTGCGCGACATGGCGGGCCTGGTCGTGATCGACTTCATCGACATGGAATCGAACGGCCACATCCGTAAGGTCGAGAGGGCGATGAAGGAGGCGCTGAAGAACGATCGCGCCCGCATCCAGGTGGGCCGCATCTCGTCCTTCGGCCTGATGGAGATGAGCCGGCAGCGCCTGCGCACCGGCGTGCTCGAGGCATCGACCAAGGCGTGTCCGCATTGCGAGGGCACCGGCCTGATGCGCACTGCCGCATCGTCTGGCCTGTTCGCGTTGCGCATGATCGAGGAAGAGGCCGCTCGTGGCCGTGGCACGCAGATCGTGCTGCGCGCCGGCCGTGAAGCCGCGATCTACGTCTTGAACAAGAAGCGTCACGAGATTGCGGAAGTCGAGGAGCGCTATGGCGTCATCGTCGAGATCGTGATCGACGAGGCGCTGGAAGGCGCGCGCATGAGCGTCGAGGCGCATGGTCCGCGCCCGGCCGAGCGTCCCAGGTTCGAGACCATCGTGCCGGTGATCGAGGAAGACGATTTCGTCGAGGAAGACGAGATCGAGGAAGAGGAAGAGGAGGCCGAGGAGGCATCCGAAGCCGAGACCGAGCAGCGCGAACCGCGCCGCGATGGCGAAGAGCGCGGCGAACGCGGTGAGCGCCGCAAGCGCCGCCGCCGCCGCGGTCGCCGCGGTGGTCGTGGCCGCGAGGGCCGTGAGGAAGGCGATCAGCCGCAGGACGAGCAGGGCGAGGGCGACCAGTCGCTCGAAGCCGACATCGCCGAAGGTGCGGACGTGGCCGAGAGCGCCGAGCCGGTCGAAGCCGCTCCGGGCGAGGCCGAGGCGCAGCCCGAGGCCGAGGAGGCACCGCGCAAGGCGCGCCGTCGTCCGCGTGCCCGCAAGAAGGCCGAGGGTGATGCCGTCGAGGCGAGCCAGGCTGCCGAAGCGGTCGCCGTGGAAGCGCCGGCCGAAGCTGCACCGGCCTCCGAACAGGCGCCCGCGGCCGTGGCCGAGCTGCCCGCCGCGGCAGAGGAAGCCCCGGCCAAGCCGAAGCGCACCCGCCGCAAGAAGGCCGACGTGGCCGCAGAGACGCCCGCCGAGGAGGCTGCTGCCGTCCCGGCGGCCGCCAACGACGCCGCGCCTGCCGAGGAAGCGCCGGCCAAGCCCAAGCGCACGCGCCGCAAGAAGGCCGATGCCGCGCCCGCTGCCGACGCGCCGGTGATCGACCAGGCGACGGAAACGCCGACCCCTGTCGAAACGGCCGCTTCCGCCGCGACCACGCCTGCACCCGCGGCGGATGCAACGCCCGCGGCCGGGCCGGCCACGGCCGACGAGGAGCCGACGGACTCGGACCAGGCGCCCCGCCGCGGCTGGTGGCAGCGCACCTTCGGGGCGTGAACTCAACTCGCATCCTTGCCCTTCATACCCTCTCCCGCTTGCGGGAGAGGGCCAGGGTGGCGAGCGAGCTCCACTTCATCCCGCATTCATTCCCCCAAGCTCAAAGCGACGTCATGGCTGACGCGCAACGTCCGCGCCGCATGACGGCTGCCTTCGCCCTCCGTTTCCTGCTGATGCTGGCGTTGAGCTTCGCGCTTACCGCGCGCCCAGCCGCAGCCCAGTCGATCCTGCGCGATGCCGAGACCGAGGCTTTGCTGCGCGACATCTCCCGGCCGCTGATCGAAGCGTCCGGCCTGCGTCCGGAGGACGTGCAGGTCGTCATGGTGGGCGACAGTTCGATCAACGCCTTCGTCGCGGGCGGGCAGATCGTCTACATCCATTCGGGCCTGATCGACGCGTCGGACAATGTGAACGAGGTGCAGGGCGTGATCGCCCACGAACTCGGCCACATCACCGGCGGGCACATCATCCGCTTCTCCGAAGGCGCGTCGGCCGCCACGGGCATCACCATCCTGTCGCTGCTGCTCGGCGCCGCTGCGATGGCCGCAGGTTCCGGCGAGGCCGGCATGGGCATCATGGCCGCAGGGCAGCAGGCCGCGACCGGGCGCTTCTATTCCTTCCTGTCGACGCAGGAATCCTCGGCCGACCAGGCCGGCGCCTCCTTCCTGGCCAAGGCAGGGGTGAGCGGCCGCGGCTCGATCGCCTTCTTCAAGAAGCTGCAGAACCAGGAATTTCGCTACGGCATTCCGCAGAATGACAGCTATTTCCGCACCCACCCGCTGTCCGGCACGCGCATCTCCAACCTCGAGACCAACTACAAGAAGGATCCGGCCTGGGACAAGCCGACCGATCCTGCGCTGGAGGCGCGGTTCGAGCGGGTGAAGGCGAAATTGTTCGGCTTCGTTCACGATCCCAAGCGTACGATGCAGCGCTACCCCGACACCGACAAGACGGTGCCCGCTTATTATGCCCGCGCTTATGGCTGGCATAAAAGCGCCTATCCCGACCGCGCGGAGAAGGAGATCGCAGCCCTGCTCGCGCGCGATCCGAACGACCCCTATTTCCTCGAGCTGCACGGGCAGATCATGCTCGAATCCGGTCGTCCCGCCGATGCGCTGGCGTCGCTCCGCAAGGCGGTGTCGATCACGCCCGACCCGCTGATCGCCTCCCTGTTCGGCCATGCGCTGATCGCGACGGAGGACAAGGCCAATTTCGAGGAAGCCAAGAAGGTGCTGCGTTCCGCCATCGGGCGCGACAACAGCAATCCGTTCGCCTGGTACCAGCTCGGCATCGTCTACGACCGGGAGGGTGATCAGGCCCGCGCCGCGCTCGCCACGGCCGAGCGCTACAACCTCCTGGGCCAGCCACGCCTGGCGCTGGCCAGCGCCGAACATGCAATGATGGGCATTCCCCAGGGCACGTCAGACTATCTGCGCGCCCAGGATATCGCCATGGTCTCCCGCGCCGCGGTCGAGAAGGACAAGAAGAAGTGAAGTCAGGTATAAGGATGGCAGGCGTGGGTTTGTTGGGGGTGGTAGCAGGCGGTGCGGCGGCGATGGCGGTGGCGCAAGGCGGAGGGAATGATCCCGACCGCGCCCGTATCGAGCAGATCGTGCGCGAATATATCCTCAGCCATCCGGAGATCATCCCGGAAGCGATCGAGCAGTTGCAGCAGCGCGAGCTTACCAAAGTGGTGGAGCAGAACCGCGCGGCGATCGAAAAGCCGTGGGGCGGCGCCTGGGAAGGCGCGAGCGACGGCGACGTCACGCTGGTCGAATTCTACGACTATGCCTGCACCTATTGCCGCGCCAGCATCGCCGACATCGAACGCCTGCTGGCCGATGACAAGAAGCTGAAGGTCGTCTACCGCGAGCTGCCGGTGTTGGGCGACGACAGCACCACCGCCGCCAAGGCGAGCCTGCTGGCGGCCAAGGGCGGGCAGGGCGCCTTCGCCAAGTTCCACGACAGCCTCTTCGGCGCAGGCCGTCCAACGGCCGAAGCGGTCGCCGCCGCCCGCCGCGCCGCCGGCGTAGGTGGAGCGGAGACGCCCGACCTGCAGGCCGAGATCGACTCCAACTACCGCCTCGCCCAGGCTCTCAACGCCAATGGCACACCGCTGTTCGTGGTCGGCAACCGCGTCTTCCAGGGCGCGGTCGGCTATGACAAGCTGAAGGAAGCCATCGCCGAGGCACGGGCGGGGAGGTAAAGCGGGAACGTCCGCCTTCTTCAGCGCCGCCTTCGCCTCTTCTATCCGGCGATGAACGTCCGCGAGGCTTACGGACTTGAAGCGCCTGTCGAAACCGTCCGGCTTATGGCCGGCTGGTCATCAACGAACATGAGGCTCCCTCTCAATCGCACGAAGAGTCGTCCTTGTGGGCCATTACTCATCGGCAACATCGCCTTAGTCTGCCTCCGCACGGGAGGTCGGGACCATGACACGCAAATTCTACAATACCGCTGGCGTAGGCGAGATCGTCGGCACTTCGTCATCGGATCACTTCTTCGCCTACCTGTCGGAAGGCGGAACGCTGGCGCCCGACGAAATCCGATCGCACCTGGCTTGGTCCACCGGCATCCTGACGCCTGCCGGCACATACCTCCAGATCGTCGGGCAGGACATGCTTGTGTCATGGGATCTGATCAGGGGATCCGGCGCGCGCGACACCATATTCGGGTCAGCCGGTAACGACTTCATCGCCTTCAACAATGGCGGGACCGGCTCAGGTGTTGGAGGCTTCGCCTCGATCGAGGAGTTTCTCATGGGAGCAGGCGACGACATTGTTGACTTCTCCGCCCATGGGCCCGGCGGGGTAGCATTCAGCAAAGACTACGCGGTGGTCGATGGCGGGGATGGCAATGACCAGATCATCGGCGGGGGTGGCGCCGAGTTCCTTTTCGGCGGAGCCGGCAGCGACTTCATCATCGGCGGGGGCGATCGCGACGAGATCATGGGCGGGGCAGGCGATGACATCCTTTATGGCGACGATTTCGGATACAACCGGACGAATGCGTCCGATTCCATGTGGGGCGAAGCCGGCGATGACATCCTGCACGGCGGAAAAGGCGTGGATTTCCTTGCCGGTGGCGAGGGCGATGACCTGATCTATGGCGGGATCGATGACGATGAGCTGACTGGAGAGGAGGGTAACGACTTCCTCTACGGCGAGGAGGGAGAGGACGATATCGACGGAAGGGAGGGTGACGACACTATCGATGGCGGCCCGAACTGGGACAGGCTGTTGGGCGGCGAAGGCAACGACACCATCACTGGTGGGATCGGCAATGATCGCATCTACGGCGAGGACGGTATGGACCTGATCTTCGGCGGAGACGACAACGACAGGATCGAAGGCGGTGCAGGTTCCGACCGGATCAACGGCGACGCTGGCGCCGATCAGCTGATGGGGGGACGGGATGCCGACTGGTTCATTTTCAAGGGCAAGGGTGCCCTCAGCGGAACCGACACGATCCTTGATTTCGAGGACGGGACAGATCGGATAGTTTTCGAGAAGCTGGGCGTGAACCGCTATAGCGAAGACGGGGGCGCTGGTTCGGTCTTCGCCAGAGAGGATGGAGCAGGTGGTGTCGTGCTGGAGGGGGTTGATCAGCACGGCGCCAATTTCGCCATCAACATCATGGCTGCCGGCACGCCCCTGTACGCCAACCAGTTCAGCGCGGCGGACTTCATATTCGCCTAGCCGGCTATTCGCATCCTGGTGATCGCGGCGTGAATTACCGCGGGCGGTCGCAGCTGCGCGCGTGCCGCGGTCACGTTTCCTCCGTCCGCCCCTTGAACCCTTGCGCGATCACATACCATTCCGAGGAACCCTTGCGGCTTGCCGGCGGCTTGGCGTGCTTCACGGTGGTGAACAGGCGCTTCAGTTCCGCGACAAGGTTATTGTCCGCGCCGCCGGCCAGCACCTTGGCGACATAGGCGCCGCCGGGCCGCAGCACTTGCGCGGCGAACTCAAGGCCCGTTTCGACCAGGCCCATGGTGCGCAGGTGGTCGGTCTGCTGGTGGCCGACCGTATTGGCCGCCATGTCCGACAGCACCAGGTCCGCCGGCCCGCCCAGCGCTTCGTCGAGCAGGGCGGGGGCCGCATCGTCCATGAAATCCATCTGGAATATGGTCGCGCCCTCGATCGGATCGGTGGGCAGCAGGTCGATGCCGACCACCGCGGCGCCCGGCGCGCGCTTCCTCACCACCTGCGTCCACCCGCCCGGCGCGATGCCGAGGTCGACCACGCGCTTCGCGCCCTTCAGCAGCGCGAAGCGGTCATCGAGCTCGATAAGCTTGTAGGCCGCGCGGCTGCGGTAGCCCTCGGCCTTGGCCTTTTTCACATACGGATCGTTCAGCTGCCGTTCGAGCCATTTGGTCGATCCGACCTTGCGGCCCTTGGCGGTCTTGACGCGGGTTACCATCAGATTGCGTATCCATCCCGGGCCATGAGCGAGCGCAAGATGCCCTCGCGTATGCCGCGGTCGGCGACGCCTAGCGTCTGGGCGGGCCAGATGTCGAGGATCGCCTCCAGGATCGCGCATCCGGCGACCACCAGGTCGGCCCGCTCATGCCCGATGCAGGGCAGCACCGCGCGCTCCGCCACCGTCATGCGCGACAGCATCTGGCTGATGTCCCGCATCGACCCCGACGGCACCATCAGCCCGTCGATCGCCCGCCGGTCATAGCTCGGCAGCGCCAGGTGTACGCTCGCCAGCGTCGTCACCGTGCCGCTGGTGCCCATCAGGCGGATGTCCTGCGCGTCCGACGGCAGCAATTCGGCGAAGCGGCGAAAGGCGTGGCGCACCTTTTCGCGCATGCGGACATAGGCGGCCGCGCGCTCGTCCGGGTCGGTGAAGTCGCGGCCTTCGCTCTCGGTCAGGGACACCACGCCCCACGGCGCGCTCCACCAGCTCTTGATGCGCGGCGTCTCGTCATCCGTGTCGATCAGCACCAATTCGGTCGATCCGCCGCCGATGTCGAAGATGAGGGCAGGGCCGTCGCCGGGCTCCAGCAGGCGGTGGCAGCCGAGCATGGCCAGCCGCGCTTCTTCCTCCGGCGGGATGATGTCCAGCGCGATGCCGGTTTCGCGATACACGCGATCGACGAAGGCGCGGCCGTTGCTTGCGCGACGGCATGCCTCGGTCGCGACCGATCGCGCCAATGTCACGCGCCTGCGCCGCAGCTTGTCGGCGCAGATCGACAGCGCCGTCAGCGCCCGGTCGATCGCCTCGTCGCTGATCCGCCCGCTGCGCGCCAGCCCTTCGCCCAGCCGGACCACGCGCGAGAATGCGTCCACCACCACGAACCCGTCGTCGGATGGGCGCGCGACCAGCAGCCGGCAATTGTTGGTGCCGAGGTCGAGTGCGCCATAGGTCTGACCCGGCACAGGCCGTCTATCCGCCTGCCGGGCCGTAGCCGCCTGGCCCGGGCGCTTGCCCCTGGCCTGCGGAGCCGTGGCGGCCTTATGCGCCATGCTCTCTCATTCTTATGTTCTCTTCACGAACGGCAATCCGCCGCCCTGGACTTGGGGTGGACGCTACACAGGAAGAGGGGCGGCGGCAAGATGAGCGCACAAGCGGCGTTGACAGCCCGCGCCACCGCCCCTATTTCGCGCCCCTCGTTGCCCGATCGTCTAAAGGTAAGACTACGGACTCTGACTCCGTCAATCGAGGTTCGAATCCTCGTCGGGCATCCAATATCCCCTGATCATCGACAGCCACCCGCCGCGAGCACAGCTCCGCCATGGTCGCGCGCGCACGCCGCACGCTGATCTCGATCCGTTCCGTTGCGCTCCAATAATCATCAAGTCGCTTGCACGATAATTGTAAGCTTTTGTTGCAGAGATCGGCAACTCGGCTGACCGCGCAGCACAATTTCTCGACTTAACCTTTCGTTAGGAAACTTGGCTGCCGCATTGCCGTTTCATACGGCGCGCCCGCATAGTCGACTGTGGCAAAGTGCGTTGGCGATAAAGGTGAGGTGAGCAGCGTAAGTTCGGTTATTGTAAGTTAGGAAGAACAGTGGAACAAATCCACACCAATCCAGTTTGATGCGCCGAATGGCAACTCAAGGATAGTAACTATTCATTAAAGAATAGATTAACTGTTCGTAAAACTGGATGGAGTGGTCTATGCGCAAGTATGCGAGGACGACGAGTATTCTCCTGTCGACTGCGCTCTCTACATTCTTACTTGGTGCATGTGGAGGGGGTGGGACAAGTAGCAAGCCTTCATCCATCCCGGCTCCGCCTCCGGTCCAGTCCCAACCTCCCTCCCCGCCGCCCCCGGCACCACCTGCTCCCCCGGCCCAGCCCGCTTCCCAAATCCCGCCGGCCACGATCTTCGACACCGATGAATATCGCCGCTCCAACGCCGTGTCGGCGCACGGCGCGCTCAAGGTCTATGAAGGCGGCGCGTCTGGGAAGGGCGTGAAGGTCGCCGTGCTCGATTCGGGCATCAACGCCGCCTTGCCCGCGTTCAGGGGACGGATCGACCCGAACAGCCAGGACGTGGTCTGGGATGGTGAATTCGACCGCGGCGTCACCGATTCGATCGGCCACGGCACGGCGGTCGCATCCATCCTGGCGGGTGCGCGCGACGAGCAGATAACCATGGGGGTCGCGTTCGAATCGACGATCCTGTCGCTCAACACCGCGACCTGCGACGCATGGCGGCAGTGCAAGCATGCCCATGGCGACCTGCGCAAGGCGCTCGACATCGCCCGCGAAAGCGGTGCCCGCATCGTGAACATGTCGCTGGGCGGCGACACGATCGCCCCCGAACTGCTGGAAGCGATCGGCCGCGCGACCAAGGCGGGCATGGTGATCGTCGTGTCGGCGGGCAATGACGGGGACATCAGCCCCAACAATTTCGCGCTGGAGGCGGCTCGCGGCGCCGGGAACGGCAACGTCATCATTGCCGGTGCCATCACCAGCGACCGCCAGCTTGCCGACTTCTCCAACGCGGGCGGTGCCGGCGCCGAACATTTCCTCGCCGCGCTTGGTGCGGGGGTCAGCGGCCAGGACCAGAACGGGAATGCCGCGAACTTCAACGGCACCTCTTACTCGGCACCAGTGGTGAGCGGCGCGGCCGCCTTGCTCGCCGGCGCATTCCCGCACCTGACGGGCGCGCAGATCGTGGAGATCCTGCTTGGCTCCGCCGACGATGCGGGGGCACCCGGCACGGATTACCTGTTCGGCCGCGGCATCCTGAATATCGAGCGCGCCTTTGCACCGCAGGGCGGCCTCAAGATGGCCGGCACCGGCATTGCGGTCACTGCCTCCGCCCCGCCCAGCGGCTCGCCCGCAATGGGCGACGGGGGCGGTGCGATCCCGATGTCGGCGGTGGTGCTCGACGGCTACGAACGCGCCTATCGCATGGACCTGCCGACCGGCCTGGCACAGGCGCCGGTCAGCCGTCCGCTCGCCCCCCTGGCGCAGGCCGGCCAGTATCGCTCGGCCTTCAGCGCCGCCGGTCCGCTGTTCGTGTCGATCACCAGCTTTCGCTCCGACAGCCCGCAGGACCCGATCGCCGCCACCGCGCTGCGCATGGGTGAGCGCGATTCCGGCAGGGCGCGGCTGGTTGCCGGTATTGCCATGAGCCGCCTGTCGCAGAAGACCAAGGTCGCCCTCGGCATCTCCGAAGACGCGGCCACGCTGCAGAAGAGGCTGTCGGACGCTGCCGACCACGCCTTCCTGGTAGCGCAGGACACGCGTGCGCAGACCGGCTTCCAGGCCGTGCCGGGCACCAGCGTCGGCTTCCGCCACGCGCTCGGCCGGGGTGGCTTTACCCTCACGCACGAAATGGGCGAGGTGGCCGAGCCCTGGACCCTGCGCGGTGACGAGAATGGCTATCGCATGAGCAGCCTCACCTACGATCGCCGCATCGGCGCCCACAAGGTCGCGCTCGGCCTTTCGCGGATGGAGGAGGATCGCACCCTGCTCGGCGGCGCATTCTCGTCCACTTTCTATAGCGGCCGGGCGAGCAGCTACTTCCTGGACGCCGGCGCCGATCTCCAGCTCGGCAGCGGATGGACGTCCAGCCTTGCCTGGCGCGCGGGCCTGACCCGCGTGCCGACGAACGGCGCCATGGTCGATGCAGGCAAGCTGTGGACCAACGCCTTCGCCTTCGACCTCGCACGCGAAGGCGCATTCGGCGCGCGCGATCGGATCGCCCTTCGCGTATCGCAGCCGCTTCGCGTCGCGCGCGGCGGCTTCGATATGACGGTCCCCGTCAGCTACGACCATGAAACGCGCACTGCAGGGTTCGGCCGGCACTTCTTCAATCTCGCGCCCAAGGGCCGTGAGATCGACTATGAAGTCTCCTACGCCGCCCCACTCTTCACGGGCAGCGTTAGCGCAAATGCGTTCGTGCGTACCCAGCCCGGGCACGTCGCGGCGCGCGCCAATGACCTGGGCGCGGCATTCCGGTTCAGCAGCGCGTTCTAGCGGGGGCGAGGTCGCGGTGGGGAGGAGCGCCGCGACCTGCCCGGATCATCGCGCGGCGGTTCAGCTCAGCGCATCGGCGATCTTGCCCATGATGCCGTGGCGCAGGCCCTTCTTCAACGCGCTGGCGGCACGCGTCTGGGCGGCGGCGGCGTCCTTGACGATCAGGCCCATGCCGAAGAATTCGTGCGCCGCGCCTTCGTAGCATTTGTAGTCGACCTCGACGCCGCTCGCCTCCAGCCGCTCGGCCAGCTGCTTGCCCTCGGTGCGCAGCGGGTCGATCTCGGCGGCGATGATCGTGGTCGGCGCGATGCCGGTCACGTCCGCGGCGAGCAGGTTGATGCGCGGATCCTCGGCCTCGCCCATGTGGTTGAGATAGTGGCCGACCATCCACTGGATCAGCGGCTTGGACAGTGGCTTGGCGTCCGCATTCTCGCGATAGCTTTCGGTGTCCATGTCGCTGCCCGCGACCGGGTAGACGAGGATGTTGGCATCGGGCGCCTTCACGCCCTCGTCGCGCGCACGCAGCGCAACGTTCAGAGCCAGGTTGCCGCCCGCGCTTTCGCCCACCACCGCGATCCGCGCCGGATCGCCGCCGAAGCTCGCCGCATTCTCGACCACCCACTTATAGGCGGCCCAGGCATCCTCATGCGCCGCCGGGAATTTGTGTTCCGGCCCTTGGCGGTAATGGCAGGACACGAAGATGCAGTCGGTGGCGAGCGCCAATGCACGCGGGGAGGCGTCATAGGTGTCGAGGTCCGCGATTACCCATCCGCCGCCATGCCAGTAGACCACCACCGGCTTGGTCGCTTCCTCATCCTGCCGGCCATAGAGGCGCGCCTTTATCTCGCCGCCCGGTCCCGAAATGGTGAAGTCCCTGGTGGCGACGCCCAGGTCCGCATCGGGATCGAGCCCGCGCTCGCGCATCACCACCTTGGCGCCGTCAGCGGGCAGCGGCTGGCGTCGCGCTTCTTCGGGAGACAGCGTCTCGATCGGCTTCTGGCCGAGCTTCAGCGTCTCATCGAGCACCTTTTGCATCGTGTGGTCGGGCTGGCCGGGCTGGCCTTCGTCAAAGTTGAAGAGCGACATGGAGAGGCATCCTTACTGATCTGGGTTTGTGATCAGCCGAACCGCGGGACACGACCCACGTTCCTGCGCACATCAAAGAACGTCACGAATATACGACAGTCCGTTCGTTTCGAGCGAAGTCGAGAAACCTTGGCGCGACGAACCGCTTCGACTTCGCTCCAAGCGAACGGGCGGAGGGCCGCAAGTCCTGAACCAGCCCGCCCTTGTTGCGACGCAATAAAGTGGCTATGGGCGCAGCACATTTTCCTCCCATTCGAGAGTTTGTTCCATGAGCCTCCGCAACGTGGCCATCATCGCGCACGTCGATCACGGCAAGACCACCCTGGTCGACCAGCTGTTCCGCCAGTCCGGCACCTTCCGCGAAAACCAGCGCGTCGAAGAGCGCGCGATGGACTCGAACGACCTCGAAAAGGAACGCGGGATCACCATCCTTGCCAAGCCGACCTCGGTCGAGTGGGAAGGCACGCGCATCAACATCGTCGACACGCCCGGCCACGCCGATTTCGGCGGCGAGGTGGAGCGCATCCTGTCGATGGTCGACGGCGTCATCCTGCTGGTCGATTCGTCCGAAGGCGCGATGCCGCAGACCAAGTTCGTCACCGGCAAGGCGCTGAAGCTCGGCCTCAGGCCCATCGTCGTCGTCAACAAGGTCGATCGCCCCGACGAGCGCATCCAGGAAGTGCTGGACGAGGTGTTCGACCTGTTCGTGTCGCTCGACGCCACCGACGAGCAGCTCGACTTCCCCGTCCTCTACGCGTCGGGCCGCAACGGCTATGCCAATGAGGACGACAAGGCGCGCGAGGGTACGCTGCGCCCGCTCTTCCAGAAGATCGTCGACCACGTCCCGCCGCCGGCGCTCGAGGTTGATGCGCCCTTCACCTTCCTGGTGACCCTGCTCGACCGCGACAACTTCCTCGGCCGCATCCTCACCGGCCGCGTCCAGTCGGGCACGGTCAAGGTCAACCAGCCGATCCACGCGCTCGACATGGACGGCAAGGTGATCGAAACCGGCCGCGCGTCCAAGATCATGACCTTCCAGGGTCTCGACCGCGTTCCGACCGACGAGGCCAAGGCCGGCGACATCATCAGCCTCGCGGGCCTGACCGTCGCCACCGTGTCGAACACCATCGCCGACACGTCGGTCAGCGAAGCCATCCAGGCCCAGCCGATCGACCCGCCGACGCTGTCCATGCGCTTCGCCGTCAACGATTCGCCGCTGGCGGGCCGTGAAGGCTCCAAGGTCACCAGCCGCATGATCCGCGACCGCCTGGAGCGCGAAGCCGAATCGAACGTCGCGATCAAGGTGACCGAGAGCGCCGACAAGGACAGCTTCGAAGTCGCCGGCCGCGGCGAGCTTCAGCTCGGCGTGCTGATCGAGACAATGCGCCGCGAAGGCTTCGAGCTCGGCATCAGCCGCCCGCGCGTGCTGTTCCGCGAAGACGAGAATGGCCAGAAGACCGAGCCGTATGAGACGGTCGTCATCGACGTCGATGACGAACATTCGGGCACGGTCGTCGACAAGATGAACCAGCGCAAGGGCGAGATGACCGACATGCGCCCGTCCGGTGGCGGCAAGACGCGCATCACCTTCTCTGCGCCGTCGCGCGGCCTGATCGGCTATCATGGCGAATTCCTGTCCGACACGCGCGGCACCGGCATCATGAACCGCGTGTTCGAGCGTTATGGTCCGCACAAGGGCAATATCGAGGGCCGCAAGAACGGCGTGCTGATCTCCAACGGCGCCGGCGAGGCGCAGGGCTATGCGCTCGGCCCGCTCGAGGACCGCGGCATCCTGTTCGTCGGCCATGGCGAGACGCTGTACGAGGGCATGATCATCGGCGAGAATGCCAAGACGGAAGACCTCGAGGTCAACCCGATGAAGGCCAAGCAACTGACCAACTTCCGCGCGAGCGGCGGCAAGGACGATGCGATCCGCCTGACGCCGCCGAAGAAGATGACGCTGGAACAGGCGATCGCCTATATCGACGACGACGAAATGGTCGAAGTCACGCCCAAGTCGATCCGCCTGCGCAAGCGCCACCTCGACCCGAACGAGCGCAAGCGCGCGTCGCGCGCCAAGGCGGCTTAACGGAAAGAAGCCCCTCCCCCTCGTGGGGAGGGGGTGGGTGGGGGCGCGAGCCTGTCGAGGCTCGCATAAGACTCTAGCATGGTAGGTCTTTTCAGCCGCAGACGCGGCTGAGCCCCCACCCAACCCTCCCCACAAGGGGGAGGGCATTATCTTCAATCACCCCACCTCGTCCCCCGACCGTACTTCCACGCTGGGGCTTCCATCCGGCGCCCTGAACGGCGGCATTCGCCCCGCCGTCCGCCATCTCCTCCCGTCGAAGAACTGGTGCTTCAACGCCGCACCCACGTGCAGCACGATCAGCGCCAGCGTCACGAGCACCAATGTCTCGTGCGTCTCGCCCGCCACATCGCTCAGCGCTTCCGACACGCCCGGCACCGTCGGGAACGGAATGCCGAACGCCAGCTCGGTCGTCGCGCCGCGCCCGGACACCGCGGTCAGCCCGGTCAGCGGCAAGGCGATCAGCAGGAAATAGAAGGCGCGATGGTTCCACACCGCCGCCAGCCGCTCCCAGCGCGGCAGTTCGGGCGGGAAGGGCGGCGGCCTGTGACTGAAGCGCCAGTAAAGCCGGAACAGCGCCAGGGCCAGGATCAGCACGCCCCAGGTCTTGTGCCAGGTGAAGACGAACGACCGGTCGGGCCCGCGCGGCATGTCGCTGAACGTCCAGCCGATCCATACTTGCATGATCAGCAGTATCGCGGTGATCCAGTGGATGATGGCGGCGCCCCGATTGTAGCGCAGGATGGCGCGGGGCTGCGGCACGGCGGCGGGAACGGTTTCGGACACCTGTCTCTCCCTTGATGCTGTTGGCGCATGCTGCACTGGATTTCGCGCGCGGCGCAAGCCACATGCAGGTCATGCGCTGTGCCCTCCTGTTCCTGCCCCTCCTGCTCGCCGGCTGCGGCGAGGCGATCCGGGATGACCATTTCACCAACGACGTGGCGGAGGAGCGCGCCGCGCCCAGCCTGCCGCAGATGCCGCCGCAGGCTGTGCGGGTCGGCGAACTCGGGCCCAGCTTTCCCGCCTGCAATGCGGTCGGCACCACCCGCAACGTGGCGGCAGGCGCGGCGCTGCCGGTGCATGCGGCGCCGTTCGACAATGCGGCGGAGACGGGCGGCGTGCCGGCTGGCACCCGCTTCTTCATCTGCAGCCGTTCCATCGATCAGAAATGGTTCGGCATCGTCTATGATGATGCCGGCGCGAGCCGCGCCTGCGGCGTTTCGCAGCCCTTGCCCCGTCGCCGCGACTATGACGGGCCGTGCCGCTCCGGCTGGGTGGCCAGTCCGCTGGTCAAGTTCGTCTCCGGCATGGATGCGCCTGCCGTTGATTCGGCACCTGCGCCCGCGCCCGCACCCTGATCGGAAATTATCCACACGCTAAGCCGTTGCACGGCAACGATAATCCGAAAAGTTCCTGCCTTTCTGCGCAGGTCAACGCAGCACACTAACGGTTCATCGTCGTTCACGCGGCCTGCCGTTGATATCCGTGCCCACCCCCGTCATATCGCGGACATCGAAGAGCGGGGGTCACCTAACAGCCTGATTTTGCTGGGGTGACCAAGACGGACGGCGATCAGACCCAGCGCATTTCCATGCGCCGCGGCGAGGATCCCGGCCGCACAGATACGAGATGAAATGAAGCAATTTGCCCGTGCCGGCGGCATCGCCGCGGCCTTGATCGCGCTTGTCGCAGCGGCCGGTTACGCCGACCCGTCCCAAGCGTCCGAGGCCGAGGCCGTGTCCGGCATGCCCTCCTATCTCGAACATGCCGGTGCCTCGAACGAGGAAATGGCGGAAGGAGATGTGGAGAAATTGGCGACGAGCTTCATCGACGCGGCAGAGGCCGCCATTCCCCGGGCCCGCGCGCTGGACGAACTGGTCTCGGCCTTCGAAGGCACCGAAACGCAGGATGCCGAGCAGGACTGCCTCGCCAACGCCGTCTATTTCGAGGCGCGCGGCGAGCCGATCGAGGGCCAGCTTGCGGTCGCCGACGTGGTCATGAACCGCGTGGGTTCGGGCAAATATCCGACCACCATCTGCGGCGTGGTGACGCAGCCGTGGCAATTCTCCTTCGTCCGCGACGGCATCATCCCCGCCGCCGACCGCACCTCCGCTTCCTGGAAAAAGGCCGTGGCGATCTCGGAGATCGTCCTGCGCGACCTCGACACCAACATGGACAAGGACGTGCTCTGGTATCATGCCGACTACGTCTCGCCGGGCTGGGGCAAGCGCCTCAAGAAGCAGCGCAAGATCGGCCTGCACATCTTCTACAGCTAAAGCCTCCTGTTCGCTCGCGCATCGTCGCGGGATCAGTGAGCATCGCCGGGCGGAGTGGGGGCTCCGTCCGGCGATCTATTTTCAGGGCCGCAGCGTTCTGAACGTGATCGAGTAACGCAGCGCTTCCATCTCGGGGATGCTGTGCTCCCACTCGGCTCTCGCCGGCCCGTCGAGCACATAGGCGGACCGCGGTTCGGCCATGACCGCCCACCGCTCCCACTTCGCCCCCGCCTTGCGCCTGAACCGCAGCCGCGCCGGCGCCATCAGCGACACGCCCGCGACGATCCCGAACACCGGCCGGTCGCGATGCCATCCGATCCCCGCACCCGGCGCATATTCGATGACCAGGGCCTGCACAAAGGCGTCGGGCGCGATCCCGGCCAGCGCGGCCGCCTTGGCACGCACCGGCAGCAGGAAGTCCGGCAGCGGCTCGGTTTCCTTCAGCCGGGCGCCTGCAAAGTCATAGTGCCAGCCGAACGACACCGTGCGCCGATTGCCCAGGAAGCCTTGGAACTCGAAGGGCTTGAAGGGCAGCCTCGCGATCTCGCCCGCAAGCACCTCTTCCTCATCGCCCGAAATCAGGTCGGGTTGATAACGGAGCCCTTCAGGCCCTTCGTCGAACAGCGCAAACTGGCTCATACGACCAGAACGCCGGCCGGCATGCCGCGCTCCAAAAGCCCTCTCCCTCCGGGAGAGGGTTGGGTGAGGGTGAGGGCTATCCTGTCCGAACAAGCGCCGCCGCCGCTCCCCCTCATCGCAGGGGGAGCAGGAGAAACAGCTTTCCTACAGCCCCATCCTTCTGTCACGCTGCAATCCACTCGCTCTTTGAACCGTCCGCCTAATCGATCCAGTCGATCAATCTCGCGTCATTAAGTGAGCGGATTTTCCCCGCAGCGGGACTTTCCTGACCTTTGGGGCTTCAGCGACTGATCTTCTCGCCCGCCTCGGCCTTGCGGACCAGCAGGTCGGAGAGCTTGAACTCCGGCCCCATCCGCTCCTGCTGCCGCTTCAGCCCCTCGACGATCTTGGCCAGCCCCTCGGCATCCGCCCAATGCATCGGCCCGCCGCGATAGACCGGCCAGCCATAGCCATAGACCCACACCACATCGATGTCCGACGCGCGCTGCGCGATGCCTTCCTCCAGGATCAGCGCGCCCTCGTTGATCATCGTGTAGAGCGTGCGCTCGACGATCTCCTGGTCGCTGATCTCGCGCGCCGTCACGCCTTCCTTGGCGCGGAATTCCTCGATGATCGCCTGCACCTTGGCGCTGGGCGAGGGCTGGCGCTTGTCGTCATAATCGTAATAGCCGGCGCCCTTCTTCTGCCCCCAGCGATCAAGCGAGCAGAGGGCATCGCGGACATTCTCGATGCGCGCGGGATCGCGGTGCCAGCCGATGTCGACACCGGCGAGGTCGGCCATCTGGAACGGCCCCATCGGCATGCCGAACGCGACATGCACCCGGTCGATCTGCTCGGGGGTAGCACCTTCCAGCAGCAGCTTGTTGGCCTCCACCTGGCGCGGCATCAGCATGCGGTTGCCGATGAAGCCGAAGCAGACGCCGGCGATCACCGCCACCTTCTTGATCCGCTTGGAAAGCTGCATCGCCGTGACCAGCACGTCGGGCGCGGTCTTGGCGCCGCGCACGATCTCCAGCAGCTTCATGATGTTGGCGGGCGAGAAGAAGTGGAGGCCGACCACATCCTGCGGCCGCGACGTCACCGCCGCGATCTCGTCGATGTCGAGATAGGAGGTGTTCGACGCCAGGATCGCGCCCGGCTTGGCGATCGCGTCGAGGCGCGTGAACACCTCCTTCTTGACCCCCATCTCCTCGAACACCGCCTCGATGATGAGGTCGCAGTCCGCCAGCGCCTCGAAGTCGAGCGTGGGCGTGAGCAGCCCCATCGCCTGCTCGACCTGATCGCTGGTGATGCGGCCCTTGGCAGCAGTCGCCTCGTAATTCTTGCGCATGACGCCCGTGCCGCGGTCGAGCGCCTCCTGCTTCATCTCGACGATCGTCACCGGAATGCCGGCCGACAGGAAGTTCATCGAGATGCCGCCACCCATCGTGCCGGCGCCGATCACGCCGACGCGCTTGATGTCGCGGGCGACGGTACCCTCCGGCACGCCGTCGATCTTGGACGCATTGCGTTCGGCGAAGAAGAAATATTGCTGGGCGCGCGCCTGGCCGCCCATCATCAACTCCATGAACAGGCGGCGCTCGTCGAGCACGCCCTCGGGATAGGGTTTGGCGACCGCCGCCTCGACCGCCTTGATGTTGGCCTCAGGCGCGTCGAAGCCCTTCATCTTGCGGGCATTCGCCTTGCGGAATTCGTCGAAGATGCCCGGATTGGCGCGGGCTTCCTCCAGCTTGTCGTCGCGCTCGCTCGACTTGGGCAGCGGGCGGGTGTCCTTGACCTCCTCGGCATAAGCGACCGCATGCTGCTCCAGATCGCCCTCGATGATGCGGTCGACCAAGCCGAGTTCGTATGCCTCCTTGGCCCCGATCTGCGACCCACCGGTGACCATCTCCAGCGCCTTCTGAACGCCGATGACGCGCGGCAATCGCTGCGTCCCGCCCGCGCCGGGAAGGATGCCGAGCTTGACCTCGGGCAGGCCCATCTTGGTCGACGGCACCGCCACGCGGTAGTGCGAGGCGAGCGCCACCTCGAGCCCACCGCCCAGCGCGGTGCCGTGGATCGCGGCCACCACCGGCTTCGTGCACGCTTCAATCCGGTCCACGACCTCAGGCAGCATCGGCAGCTGCATGCCCTTCGAGAACTCCGAGATGTCAGCCCCGGCGAAGAAGGTCTGGCCCTCGCAGATGATGACGACGGCGTTCACGGCATCGTCGCCCTCGGCCTCCTCGATCGCCGCGATCAGGCCGGTGCGCACCGCATGGCCGAGCGCGTTGACGGGCGGGTTGTTGGACGTGACGATCAGCACGTCGCCATGCCGGCGGGTGGAAATGGGGCTCATGATTGCCGTTCCTCTACTGATTGATCTGCTTAGTCGGTGACGCCGGTTGATTTGAGAGCGCTCTTCGACCGTCAGTTCTGCGTACTTCATCGTACCTTGCTCCTTCTGGGAGCCAGTCCGATATGCAGATTTCTGAGGCCTCGCGCTTGAACATTTGCCAGCCTAGAACGCCGTGCGGCCGTAAACGAGCTTGGTGAAAGGATGGGATGCGGACAGGCCGCCGTCCACGACCAAGGCATGGCCGTTGACGTAGCTGGATTGGTCCGATGCAAGGAACAGGGCGGCCGCGGCGATCTCTTCAGGTTCGCCGCCGCGCTGGAGCGGGTTCATCTGTCCGATCTTCCCCTCCTGGCCGCGGTCGCGTGCGCGACCGTAGATGGGCGCGGTCATGCCGGTCTCGATCAGGCCCGGGCAGATGGCATTGACGCGGATGCCGGAACCCACGAGTTGTGCGGCGGCGGTCTCGACCAGGCTGATCACGCCGGCCTTGGACGCGGAGTAAGCCGGCCCGCCCGCGCCTGCGCGCAGGCCAGCGACGGACGCTGTGCAGATGATCGACCCGCCGCCTCCCGCCTTCAACACCGGTGCGGCATGTTTGATCGCGAGGAATGGACCGATCAGGTTCACGGACAGGATCTGCTGCCAGTCCTCCGCCGTCTGCTCGAACAGCCCCGCGAAGCCGCCGGAGATGCCGGCATTGGCGAACATGATGTCGAGCCGGCCGAAGCGGTCGAGTGCGGTGGCGACCAGCGCCTGCACGTCGGCGTCCGAACTCGCATCGGCGGTGATGGCGAGAGCGGCGTCGCCGATTGCGGCGGCGGTTTCGTCATGGCCATTGAGGTCGGCAACGACCACCGTGGCGCCTTCATCTGCGAAGCGCCTGGCCGTGGCACGCCCGATCCCGGAGCCAGCGCCCGTGACGATGGCGACCTTGCCTTCAAGCTTCACGCCCAACCTCCCGTGTGTTCCTGCGAAAGCAGGAACCCAGCATCGACCTCAGAACTGGGCTCCTGCTTTCGCAGAGGCACATCAGCGCGCGTCACAATCCCACCCCGATCGTCGACCCGCCGTCCACGACGATCGTCTGCCCGGTCATGAAGGTCGAGGCCGGCGAGGCGAGGAACACCGCCGCGCCGGCAATCTCGTGCGGCTCGCCGATACGGCGCATGGGGGTGCCGCGGGTGACCGCCTTCAGCGTGTCCGGGTTCTCCCACAGGGCACGGGCAAAGTCGGTCTTTACCAGCCCCGGCGCGATGCAGTTCACCCGCACGCCCGCCGGCCCGAACTCGGCCGCGAGGTTGCGGGCGAGCTGGAAGTCGGCGGCCTTTGAAATGTTGTAGGCGCCGATCATCGTCGACCCCGTCATGCCCCCGATCGACGACACGATGATGATCGAGCCTTCGCGCCGCTCCACCATCTCGGGCGCCGCCATCGCGATCAGCCAGTGATTGGCGATGACGTTATTCTCCAGGATCTTGCGGAACTGATCGTCCGCAATCCCGGCCATGGGGCCGTAATAAGGATTGGAAGCCGCGTTGCAGACCAGGATGTCGATGCGGCCGAGCTGGCGCCTGGTCTCGTCCACGAGGTTCTGGAGGTCGTCCTTGGACGAGATGTTGGCGGGCACCACGATAGCGGTGCCGTCACCATGACGGGCGTTGATCGCGTCGGCGACCTCCTGGCAGGCCTCCGCCTTGCGGCTGGAGATGACCACCTTGGCGCCTTGTTCGGCCATGGCTTCCACGATGGCACGGCCGATGCCTCGGGAAGAGCCGGTGACGATGGCGACCTTGCCGGTGAGGTCGAACAGGCTCATGCGCATTCTCCCACTCCGTTCGTGTCGAGCGACGTCGAGACACGGGTTCGTAGGGAGCAGGGTTTCTCGACTTCGCTCGAAACGAACGGTTGGGAATCTCTAGACATATTTCCCGAACTCCGCCCGCGCGATGGCGCGATTGTGGACCTCGTCGGGACCGTCCGCGAGCCGGAGGGTCCTGATCCCCGCCCAACTCGCCGCAAGGCCGAAATCCTGGCTCACGCCGGCGCCGCCATGTGCTTGCACAGCGTCGTCGATGATGCGCAGCGCCATCGTGGGCGCCTGCACCTTGATCATCGCGATCTCGGTCTGGGCGGCCTTGTTGCCGGCCTTGTCCATCATGTCGGCGGCCTTGAGGCAGAGCAGGCGCGACATCTCGATGTCGATGCGGGCACGGGCGACGCGCTGTTCCCAGATCGAATGTTCCATCAGCCGCTTGCCGAAGGCGACGCGGCTAGCGAGGCGGCGGACCATCGCTTCCAGCGCCTCCTCGGCCGCGCCGATGGTGCGCATGCAATGGTGAATGCGCCCCGGCCCCAGCCTCCCTTGCGCGATCTCGAACCCGCGGCCTTCCCCGAGCAGCATGTTGGCGGCGGGAACGCGCACGTCCTCCAGCACCACCTCCATATGGCCGTGGGGCGCGTCGTCATAGCCGTAGACCGTGAGCGCGCGCTCGACGGTGATGCTGGGCGCGTCCATCGGCACCAGGATCATCGACTGTTGGCGGTACTTGTGCTCCCCCCGGTCGGTCTTGCCCATCAGGATCAGCAGCTTGCAGCGCGGATCGCCGGCGCCGGACGACCACCATTTGCGGCCGTTGATGACGTACTCGTCCCCTTCACGGCGAATGTCGCATTCTATGTTGGTCGCGTCCGACGAGGCGACGGCGGGCTCGGTCATCAGGAAGGCCGAACGTATCTCGCCATTCATCAGCGGCCGCAGCCATTCCTCCTTCTGCTCGCGCGTGCCGTAGCGGTGCAGCACCTCCATGTTGCCGGTGTCGGGTGCCGAGCAGTTGAACACCTCGGACGCCCAGGCGATCCGCCCCATCTCCTCGGCGCAAAGCGCATATTCGAGGTTGGTGAGCTGGGTGCCCTCAAACGCGAACGTGTCATCGACATGCGGCAGCGCAGGTGCCGGTGGCATGAACAGGTTCCACAGCCCCTCCGCCTTGGCACGGGATTTCAACTCCTCGATCACCGGCAAAGGCTGCCAGCGATCGCCGCTGTTCAGCTGCGATTTGTAGTCGCTGACACGGGGCCGGACGTGAGTCTCGACGAAGGCCCGAACCCGGTCGCGGTGGAAAGCCTCGCTTTCCGTAAGGGTAAAGTCCACGGCATCCTCTTTGGTTGCTTTACGTTTCCGTAAACTTATGGTCGGGCTATCGCGGAGAGGCGGCGGAGACAAGAGAAATGGACGAACTCGAAGGCTTTCGGGACGAGACCCGCGCCTGGCTGGAAGCGAACTGCCCGCCCGAAATGCGCGCGCCGATGCAGAGCGAAGACGACGCCTGCTGGGGCGGGCGCGAACCGACCTTCAAGAGCGACGCGCAACGGCTCTGGATGGAGCGGATGGGCGCGCGCGGCTGGACGGTACCCGACTGGCCGAAGGCATATGGCGGAGGCGGATTGTCGCCGGCGCAGACCAAGGTGCTGCGGCAGGCGATGGCCCGGATCGGCGCGCGCAACCCGCTCTACAGCTTTGGCATATCGATGCTCGGCCCGGCCTTGCTGAGATATGGTACCGAAGAACAGAAGACCCGCTTCCTGCCCGAGATCGCGCGTGGCGAGGTCCGCTGGTGCCAGGGCTATTCGGAACCCAATGCCGGCTCCGACCTCGCCAGCCTCGCTACCAGATGTGAAGACAAAGGCGATCACTGGCTGGTCAACGGCCAGAAGGTGTGGACCAGCTATGCCGACAAGGCCGACTGGATCTTCTGCCTGGTTCGCACCGACGCGCGGGCCAAGCATAAGGGCATCAGCTTCCTCCTGTTCGACATGAAGACGCCGGGCGTGACCACGCGCCCGATCCGGCTCATCTCCGGCTACTCGCCCTTCTGCGAGACTTTCTTCGACGATGTGAAGGTGCCCAAGGATCAGGTCGTCGGCGAGGTGAACCGCGGCTGGGATGTGGCGAAATACCTCCTCGGCCATGAGCGCGAGATGATCTCCGAAATGGGGCTGGGCGGCGACGGATCGAGCCTGGGTGCGTCGATGAAAGAGCAACTTGCCGACGATCCCTTGCTCCGCGCCGAGGTGGCACGTTTCGACGTGGATGCGCTCGCCTTCCGCGCGATGAGCGAGAAGTTCATCGATGAGCTGAAGGCTGGTCAGGCGCACCCTGCACAGCCATCGATGATGAAATATGCCGGGACCGAGCTCAACAAGGCGCGGCACGAGCTGGTGATGGCAGCCGGCGGAGCGGACGCGCTCGAATGGGAGAGCGAGGCATCGCACGGCGGGAAAGCCGCGCGCGAGTGGCTGCGCACCAAAGCCAACAGCATCGAAGGCGGCACCAGCGAGATCCAGCTCGGCATCATCGCCAAGCACATCCTGGGGCTACCGGGGGCTTGAAGAATCCATCGCCGTTTGCCCCGAGCGAAGTCGAGGGGCTCTGCCGAGCGTAGCCGAGGCTTCGCTTCTCGGCTGCGCTCGAAGACGTGTCTCGACTTCGCTCGACACGAACGGGAAGATTGAGACGAGGAACAACGAAACCATGCCGCTCTACCTCACCGACGATCAAGTCATGCTCCGCGACACCGCCCGCGCCTTCATGGGTGACGAGGGCGCGATCCCGAAACAATATCGCAAGTTTCGCGACATGAATTGCAAGGACGGGTTCGGCCACGCCTTGTGGCGGCAGTTTGGCGAACTCGGCTTCACCGGCATCCTCGCCGCCGACGATGATGGTGGCCTTGGCCTCGGCCATGTCGAGGCGGGGGTCGTGCTGGAGGAGGTGGGGCGCAACCTCACGCCCTCGCCGTTCCTCATCACCGCGGTCGGCGCGGTCGAGGCGCTGAAGGGCAGCGCGCATCGCGAACGCTGGCTGCCCGGCATCCTCGCCGGCGAAACCGTTGCCGCGCTGGCGATCGACGAGGGTGCGAAGCACCGCCCCGATACCATCGCCATGCGGGCCGAACGGTCCGGTAACGGCTATACGCTGACCGGCACCAAGCAGTTCGTGGTGCAGGGCGCATCGGCGGACGTCTTCATCGTCGCGGCGCGGAGTGATGAGGGCCTCGGCCTATTCCTGGTCGAAAAGGGCACGCAAGGTCTTGCGGTCGAAGGCGTGCGGCTGGCCGACGCCAGCATCGGCGCGCGGGTGACCTTCACGGACGTGCGGGTCGATGATGCGATCGGCGACGCGGCGGTGCTGGACCGCGTGCTGAATGCCGTGCGCGTAGGCGCGGCGGCCGAGCAGGTCGGCGTGGCTTCAGGCGCGATGACCATGAGCGTGAACTATCTTCGCCAGCGCAAGCAGTTCGGCAAGCTGATCGGCGAGTTCCAGGCGCTGCAACACCGTGCCGCCCACCTCTATTCCGAACTGGAGATCGCACGCGCGGCGGTGCTGAAGGCGCAGCAATTGCTCGACGCGGGCAGCGCAGAGTCGGAACTGATGGTGTCGGTCGCCAAGGCCAAGGTGGGGCGCGTATCGGCGCTAGCGGTGCAGGAAGGCGTCCAGATGCATGGCGGCATCGGCATGACCGACGAG
The DNA here is from genome assembly GCA_934539295.1 of uncultured Allosphingosinicella sp. Lineage (GTDB taxonomy): Bacteria > Pseudomonadota > Alphaproteobacteria > Sphingomonadales > Sphingomonadaceae > Allosphingosinicella. The sequence continues at coordinate 4,288 of CAKTCN010000010.1, read as the reverse complement.
CATGACATCGGTCTCTACATGAAGCGCGATCGGGTGCTGGCGGAGTTGTTCGGCGACGCCAACTACCACGCCGATCGGGTGGCGAGGCTCAGCGGCTACTGACCCTATCGTTCAGGCCCGAGCCTCGCCACTTACCGTCTATCGTTCCCCGGCGTTCGCCGGGGAAGGGACTATAGCTAGGCCCTGCGCAGCAGCAGGTTCATCCGGGCCGAGGCGATCAGCTTGGTGCGGTCCTGCTGCCAGGCCTCCGCCTCCACGTTTGCGACGCGCTTGCCAAGCCGCGTGATTGTGGCCGCGGCGAACGTTTCCTGGTCGGTGCCGCCGCGCATGAAGTCGACCGTCACGTTGATCGGCTTCACCTCCACCGGCTCGTCGCCGAGCGCGCGATAGACGGTGCCGAGGGCTGCGAATTCCAGCAGGCCGGCGATGGCTCCGCCGTGCAGATAGCCAGGCCGTCCCACCACTTCGTTGCGGAACGGCATGGTCCAGATCAACCGGTCCTGGTCGTCGCATGCGGCGGTGAGACCCAGCAGGCGGGCATAAGGAGGAAGGCGGTCCATGCCTTCGTCTATAACGTGCAGCGCGGATATTCCATGCCGCGCCGAAACTGCTAGCCTTGCGTCATGCGGCGGGCGCTCAGGATCATCGGCAAGGCTCTGGGCGTCGTTGCCGGGCTGATATTGTTCTACTTCGGCGCGGGTGTGGCCGGTTCGCTGATCCCGGCCAATGCTGACTGGAAGCAGCCGGATGATGGCGTCACCATCTTCGTGCGAACCAATGGCGTGCACACCTGGCTGGTGGTGCCGAAGCAGGCGGCAGGGGTGGATTGGGGGCCGATTGCCGATCCTTCGCACATCAGGGATGCGCGTTTCGGCCATGGCGACTATCTGGCGATCGGCTTCGGCAACCGCGACTTCTACCTCAACACGCCGACCTGGTGGGAGCTTCGTCCATCAACCGCCTTTGCCGCCGCATTCGGACGCGGGCCTGCGCTGATGCATGTGCAGCATGTGTGGAATCCGAGAGCCGACGCCGACCAGCATGCGATCCGGCTTGGCCGCGAAGCCTATCTGCGCCTCGCCGCGCACATGCGGCAGAGCTTCGTGCTGGATGCGGCAGGCGAGGGGCGACCGCTGATCGGGCGCGGCTACGTGCGGTCGGACGTCTTTTACGAGGCGCAGGGGCGTTACGACGGGCGACGCACCTGCAACGAATGGACCGGTGAGGCGCTGCGCGCGGCGGGCGTGAAGGTGGGTGTGTGGACGCCCTTTTCGCAGAGCATCATGTGGCGGTTCGATTAGCTTAGTGCGTCACCCCCAGGTCCGTCATGCCGGACTTGATCCGGCATCCCGCTTCTTCTTTTAAGGTGGTGAGAAGAAGCGGGACCCCGGATCAAGTCCGGGGTGACGTGTTAGTAAGGTTAGCGGCCCAGCGCCGCCGCTGCCCGCGCCGCTTCCTCCACTTCGCCCACCGCGCCGACCTTGCGCGGCACGATCCAGCTGCCGCCGACGCACAGGACGGACGGAACCGCCAGCCAGTCGGGCGCGGTCGCGAGCGTGATGCCGCCGGTGGGGCAGAAGCGCGCGTCCCCGAACGGCGCGGCGAGCGCCTGGAGCGCCTTCAGCCCGCCCGACGCTTCGGCCGGGAAAAACTTGAAGTGGCTGAGGCCCAGGTCGAGGCCGCGCATGATGTCGCCGGCATTGGCGATGCCGGGCAGGAACGGGATGCCCGCGTCGATCGCGGCGCGGCCGAGATTTTCGGTCAGGCCGGGCGAGACGATGAACTCCGAACCCGCATCGATGCTGCGCTTCAGGTCATCGCCGTTGAGCACGGTGCCCGCGCCGACAATCGCGCCGTCGACCTTCTTCATCTCGCGGATCACGTCCAGCGCGGCCGGGGTGCGCAGGGTCACTTCGAGAACGCGCAGGCCGCCCTTAACCAGCGCCTCGGCAATCGGACGGGCAGTGGAGGCGTCGTCGATCACCAGCACCGGGATGACCGGCGAAGTCTGCATGATCGTGGCGATATCGGTCATCTGGTGTGTTCCTCGGCAAAGGCGGCCGCGGCGCCGTAGAGGCCGGGCTGGGGATGCGTAATAAGCTTTACGGGCATTTCGTCCATCATCCGTTCGAACCGGCCCTTGGCGATGAACCGGTCGCGGAAACCCGATCGCGGCAGGTGCTTGGCGATGCGCAGGCCCAGGCCGCCTGCGATCACCACCGCCGATGCGCCCTGCGCAAGCGCGATGTCGCCTGCAATGGCGCCGAGCGCCAGGCAGAAGCGGTCCAGCGCCGCGGCGGCGAGGCTGTCGCTGCCCTCCAGCGCGGCGGTCCACAGCAGCTTCTGGTCGCCATATTCCACCGGCCGCCCTTCGATGACGCACAGCGCCTCGTAGATGTTGGCCAGGCCGGGGCCGGCAGCCACACGCTCGGCCGACACACGCCGGTAGCGGCTGCGCAGGTGCTTGAGGATCTGGTCCTCCAGCACGTCCAGGGGCGCGAAGTCGATATGGCCGCCCTCGGTCGACATGACATGGTAGCGGCCGTGGCGGCGGAGCAGGGATGCGACGCCCAGGCCTGTCCCCGGGCCGACGATGGAGATGACGCCATCTTCCGGCAGGTCGATCTCGGGCCCGCAGACATGCTCGAAATGCTCGGGCGGCAATTGCGCGACCGCATGGGCTACCGCGCCGAAATCGTTGATCAGGGAATAGGTGTCCGCACCGAGCTTGGACGGGATCAGGCCGGGGCGGATGACCCAGGGATTGTTGGCCATCTTGATCACCTCGGCATTGACCGGGGCGGCGATGGCGATGCCGGCGTTCGGCGGCAGGGTGCGGCCGCTCTGCTGCGCGAAATCCTCCCAGGCGGTTTGAAGGCTGGCATGATCGGCTGTCTTGAGCGTGCAGGTCTCGCCCAGCGAGAGGACGCGGCCGCCCTCCACCTCGGCAATGGCGAAGCGGGCATGGGTGCCGCCGATATCGACTGCGACCGTCTCGATCACAGTGCGTCTTCCATGGCGGCGAGCATAGCCGATGCACCGGCTTCGGCACTATCGGAGCCGTAGCGCATGAAGGCGAACAGCTCGCGGCCTGTACCAACCGGGGGAGGGGGTGCCGAAGCAGGGGTGCGCGATGCCCATTCGGCCTCATCGACCAGCACCTCGAGCCCGCCCGTGCCTGCGGAGACGCGGACCACGTCGCCATCCTGGATCAGTCCGATCGGCCCGCCGGAGATCGCCTCGGGCGTGACGTGGATGGCAGCCGGCACTTTACCCGACGCGCCGGACATGCGGCCGTCGGTGACGAGCGCCACCCGATAACCGCGGTCCTGGAGGATGCCTAGTTGCGGCGTCAGCTTGTGCAGTTCGGGCATGCCGTTCGCCTTGGGACCCTGGAAGCGGACCACCACCACCACGTCGCGGTCGAGCTCGCCCGCGCGGAAGGCGGCGAGCACCTCGTCTTGGTCGGAGAAGACGCGGGCGGGTGCCTCGATCGTCCAGCGCGCTTCCTCGACCGCGCTGGTCTTGATCACCGCACGGCCAATATTGCCGTGGAGCAGCCGCATGCCGCCATCGGGCTGGAAGGGATTGGAGGCGGGGCGCAGGATAGTCTCGTCCAGCGGCTTTTCGGGCGCGGGCGCCCAGGCGAGTTGGTCTTCGCGCAGCACCGGATCGGCCGCATAATCGTCCAAGCTCTCGCCCGCGACGGTAAGGAGGTCGCGATGGAGCAGGCCTTCGTCGAGCAAGGTCTTGATGACGTAGCCGACGCCGCCGGCCGCTTGGAAGTGGTTCACGTCGCCAGCGCCATTGGGATAGACGCGGGCGATCAGCGGCACGACAGCGGACAGCCGGTCGAGATCCTCCCAATCAATTACGATTCCCGCCGCGCGTGCGATGGCGGGCAGGTGGATGGCGTGGTTGGTCGAACCGCCGGTCGCAAGCAGGCCGATAGCAGCGTTGACGATCGCCTTTTCATCCACGCAGCGGCCGAGCGGGCGATAGTCGTTGCCGTCCCAGCCGATCTGGGTGAGCCGGTGGACGGCGGCGCGGGTCAGCTCCGTGCGCAGCTTCGTGCCCGGGTTGACGAAGGCGGCGCCCGGCATGTGGAGGCCCATCACCTCCATCATCATCTGGTTCGAGTTGGCGGTGCCGTAGAAGGTGCAGGTGCCCGCGCTGTGATAGCTTTGCGCTTCCGCCTCCAGCAGTTCCTCGCGCCCGACCTTGCCCTCGGCATAAAGCTGGCGGACGCGAACCTTTTCCTTGTTGGAAAGGCCCGTCGGCATCGGGC
>CAKTCN010000009.1 GCA_934539295.1 uncultured Allosphingosinicella sp. | reverse complement strand
CGTAGTCGCCGCGCACGGCGTGACCGGCGAGGTCAAGCTCAAGGTGTTCGCCGACGATCTCGCCGCGCACCGGCAGCTCAACGCCGGCGCCTTCACGCTGGCGTCGCTGCGCCCGACCACGCAGGGCGCGATCGCGCGATTGGCGGAAGTGCCCGACCGCAACGCCGCCGAAGCCCTGCGCGGCACCGAACTCTGGATCCCCCGTTCCGCGCTGCCGCCGTTGGCGGAGGGTGAATATTACCATGCCGACCTGCTCGACCTGCCGGTGGTCAGCGACACGGGCGAGGCGATCGGACGCGTGGTGGCGATCGAGAACTTCGGCGCGGGCGACGTGATCGAGATCGAGCGCGCCGACGCCACGCGCTTCATGGTGCCGATGCGGCCGGAAGCCGTGCCCGGCTGGGACGCCGAGCGGCTGGTGGTGGCGGACGTGTTCGTGGAGCGTTGAGCGGGGCGGGGTCGCACCTGTCCCCTGATCGATTGCACGAGGCGGCACCCGAGCGGAAGCCGGGGTCTTCTGCGGCAGGGAGATCCCAGCTTTCGCTGGGATGACGATTGGGGCCGAACAGGCCACTGACGTGCCCCCCTTGCGTGGAGGTGGTCTAGCGGGTCGCGGCCGCAGCCGTATAACAGCGCCCCCGGACTGACAGAGCGCTGGCCGAGCGGCGTTCGTCGTATTCGCCGGCGGGCGGCATCGCTGGACGAAAGCTGACGGCTCGCCAGTTCGCTCCTCCTCAAGCCGGAGCGTTCGATCAACCGGACTCACGCCACCGTTCGTGCTGAGCCTGTCGAAGCACGGGTGCCACGCGCCGCGCTCCGACACGTCCTTCGGCTCAGGACGAACGGTTCGAGGGAGTCGAAAACCGCTCCAGCATCCTCCCCAACTGGAAGACGGCGGACGCGCTGCCTAGATCGCCCGCAGCACGGAAGGAACGAACAGATGGCGAAAACGGCATTGGTGGTGGGCGCGAGCGGGATCGTGGGAAGCGCGACGGCGGAGCTGCTGGTGGCGGCGGGCTGGGACGTGTTCGGGCTGGCGCGGCGGCCGGGGAATGTGGCGGGGGTGCGGCCGGTGGCGGCCGATCTGACCGATGCCGCCGCGACGCGCGCGGCGCTGGCGGAGGTCGATCCGGACGCGGTGTTCATCACCACCTGGGCGCGGCAAAACAGCGAGGCGGAGAACATCCGCGTCAACGCGGGCATGGTGCGCAACCTGCTGGCCGGACTGCCGCAGGCGGGCAAGCGCCGGCACGTCGCGCTGGTGACGGGGCTGAAGCACTACCTCGGGCCGTTCGAGGCCTATGGCAAGGGCGTGCTGCCGCAGACGCCGTTCCGCGAGGACCAGCCGCGGCTCGATATCGACAACTTCTATTACGCGCAGGAGGACGAACTGTTCGCCGCCGCCGAGCGCGACGGCTTCACCTGGAGCGTGCATCGCCCGCACACGGTGATCGGCATGGCGGTCGGCAACGCCATGAACATGGGCAGCACGCTCGCGACCTATGCGACCCTGTGCCGCGAACAGGGACGGCCGTTCCGCTTCCCCGGATCGGCGGCGCAGTGGAACGGGCTGACCGACATGACCGATGCCGGCCTGCTGGCGGAGCATCTGCTGTGGGCGGCGACCACGCCTGCGGCCGCGAACGAGGCGTTCAACGTCGTCAACGGCGACGTGTTCAGATGGAAGTGGATGTGGGGCCGCATCGCCGGCTGGTTCGGGCTGGAGCCGGCGCCGTTCGACGGCAGCGTGCAGCCGCTGGAAGTGCAGATGGCGGGCGACGCGCCGGTGTGGCGGCAGCTGGCGGAACGCGAAGGACTGGCCGAACCCGATCTCGACCGGCTGGCGTCACCCTGGCACAGCGATGCCGATCTCGGCCGGCCGATCGAGGTCGTCACCGACATGTCGAAGAGCCGGCGGCTGGGCTTCACCGGCTATCGCGCGAGCGACGAGGCGTTCTTCGAGCTGTTCGCGCGGCTGCGCGGCGAGCGGCTGATCCCGTAAATATAAGAACCCGTTCCCCGGCGAAGAACGGTGTCCAGTTCCGCGACGGTGATGGCGGCCGTTCCGCTCAGATACAGATCGTTCCCCGACTGGGCCCCGGCCTTCGCGGGGGAACGGAAGATTTACAGCGGCGGCATGGACGTCCGCATCAACCCTACCGCCACAAGGGCGCGCGTTCGCTCAGCAGGTTGCGGATGGTGGTGGCCGCGACGCCGGCCTCGCCCATCGCGTGGCTGATCTGGTCGAGGCCCTTCACCACGTCTCCGGCGGCGAACAGGCCGGGGACGGTGGTGCGCTGGTGATCGTCCACCACCATGCAGCCGTCCTCGCTCGCTTCCGCGCCGGCGCCGACCGCCAGTTCCGAACGGATGTGCGATCCCATCGCCGGGTACACGCTGTCGAACGCAAGCTCGCCGTCTGCGGTTTCCACCACGAAGCGGTCGCCGTCGATGCGGAAGCCGCCGCACGGACCATCGGCGCGCGCAATGCCTGCCGCATCGAGCTTGGCGATGCAGGCCGCGTCGAGATCATGGTCGCTGTCGGGCGCGATCAGCGTCACGTCGCGGGTGTAGCCGCGCAGGAACAGCGCCTCGCGCATGCCATGGTCGCTGGTGCCGATCACGCCCACGCGCTTGTCGGTGACTTCGTAGCCGTCGCAGATCGGGCAATAGCGCAGCAGCCCGCGCCGCACCGCTTCGTCGTGGAAGTCCTGCGGCATGTCCGGCCGGTGGTTGACCACCCCGGTCGCCAGCAGCACGCTGCGCGCGGGGAAGCGCTGGTCGCCGACGCATACCACGAAGTTCTCGCCGTCGCGCTCGATGGCGGTGACGCGCGCGGCTTCGCGCACCGCGCCATATTCCTCCGCCTGCAACCGCATCAGCCGCAGCAGCTCGATGCCCTCGATGCCGCCGGGATAGCCGGCATGGTTGTGCGTGCACGGGATCCACGCCGCGCGGCTGGAGCCGCAGTCGAACATGCGGATCGAGAGGTGGAAACGCGCCAGGTAGATCGCGGCGGTCAGCCCCGCCGGGCCGGCGCCGATGATGATGCAGTCGTCGGCTGCGCTTGTCATTCCGTTCCCATCCGTCGCAAAGGGCGGGCATGTCGTTCGCCGCCACCATTCTAACGCTTTACCCGGAAATGTTTCCCGGCCCACTCGGCATATCGCTTGCCGGGCGCGCGCTGCGCGAAGAACGCTGGTCGCTCGATGCCGTGCAGATCCGCGACTTCGCGACCGACCGCCACCGCTCGGTCGACGACACGCCGGCGGGCGGAGGCGCAGGCATGGTGATGCGCGCCGACGTGCTCGCCGCCGCGCTGGATGCGCAAGGGGAGGGGCGGCCGGTGCTGGCGATGACGCCGCGCGGTCGCCCCTTGTCGCAGGCGCGCGTGCGGGAGATCGCGGCCGGGCCGGGGGTGACGCTGGTCTGCGGCCGCTTCGAAGGCATGGACGAACGCCTGTTCGAGGGCCGCGGCATCGAACAGGTGTCGATCGGCGATTACGTGCTGTCGGGCGGGGAGATGGCGGCGCTGGTGCTGCTGGATGCTTGCATCCGGCTGCTTCCAGGAGTAATGGGCGCGGCTTCCAGCGGGGATGACGAGAGCTTCGAGACGGGGCTGCTCGAATATCCGCAATATACCCGACCAGTGACATGGGAAGGGCGCACGATCCCCGAAGTGCTGCGATCGGGGGATCATGCGAAGATCGCGGCCTGGCGAAAGCACAGGGCCGAGGTCGATACACGGCTACGGAGGCCGGATCTTTGGGAGCGCCATGAGGGCGCTCGGGTCCGACCTCCCTCTGGCGCGCGGCGACATGACGAGGAAGACTGACATGAACCTCATCCAGACGCTCGAAGCCGAGCAGATCGCCAAGTTCAACGAGGCGAAGAAGATTCCGGAATTCCGCGCGGGCGACACGCTGAAGATCGGCGTGAAGGTCGTCGAAGGCGAGCGCACCCGCGTGCAGAACTATGAGGGCGTGTGCATCGCGCGCTCGAACCGCGGCATGGGCTCGAGCTTCACTGTCCGGAAAATCAGCTTCGGCGAGGGCGTCGAGCGCGTCTTCCCGCTCTATTCGCCGAACATCGATTCGATCGAGGTCGTGCGCCGCGGTGTCGTGCGTCGCGCGAAGCTCTATTATCTGCGTGGCCGCACCGGCAAGTCGGCGCGTATCGCCGAGCGCCGCGACACGCGTCCGGAGAAGGCCGCGGCCGCAGCTGCCGCCGCTCCCCAGACGGAGAGCGCGGAAGGCTGAGCCTTTCGTCATCGCGAAAAGGGAAGGGCGGTCCGAAAGGACCGCCCTTCTTGTTTGTGCCTCTCACAAATACCCGGTCAAACCGCCCTCGCGGGAAGCGCGCCTCTCGGCCGCCTTATTCGGCTGCCTTGGCCTTCAGCAACTGCGGCAGGGCGCGCGCCACGTTGGACAGCGTATAAGGCTTCTGCAGCACCGCCCGTGCCTTGTGATTGGCGGGAAGCTGCGCCTGCTCGCCATAGCCCGTGGCGAACATGAAGGGGATGCCAAGCTCGCTCAGCCGATCCGCGATCGGGAAGCTGTTCTGGTCGCCCAGGTTGATGTCCAGCAAGGCAAGGGACGGATCGGCGTCCAGGATCGAACTCAGCGCATCCTCCACGTTCGCAGCCGTGACCACGTTCGCCGCGCCGAGCCGCTGCACGATATCTTCTGCATCAAGCGCGATGATGAGGCTGTCTTCGACCAGCAGCACCGTGCAGCCTTTCAGCAGTTCGGATGCGCCATCGGGGGCAGATGAAGGCTTTGAAGGCCGTGCGAAGGTGATGTTCGGTGCCGCCTCTTCTGCCGGAGTGTGCGAAACGTGCTTCGCCGGAATTCGAAAACGTGCCTGCACGCCCGCCGGCGGGTAGGAGATCATGGCCTTTCCGCCGAGATCGTAGGGCACCGAACGGTCGATGATAGTGGTGCCGAACCCCTTGCGCGTCGGCGGCTTGACCGGCGGGCCGTCCTGCTCCTCCCAGTCGATCACGAGGTCGCCGTTATTCTCGATATGCCAGTGCACTTTGACGCGGCCATTGTCCGACAGGCTGCCATATTTCGCGCTGTTGGTCACCAGTTCGTGGATCACCAGCGCCATGGTCGAATAAGCCTGCGGGTTGAGCAGCACGGGGGGGCCGTCCATGCTGATCCGGTCACTCCGCTCGGCAAGGAAGGCAGCGACTTCGGCATCGATCAGCGCCTGGAAAGGCGCCGGTCCCCAATGATCCTCGGTAATCTGGTTGTGGGCCCGGGCAAGCGCGTGGACGCGGCCATCGACCAGCTTCACGAAGTCGTCGATCGTCCCGTCATTTGTCTTGGACTGGCGGATAAGACCGCGGATCACGCCAAGGATGTTGCGAACCCGGTGGTTGAGCTCGGCAATCAGCAGTTCCTGGCGGGCACTCGCGGCCGTCCGCTCGGCACTGGCCTCGTCCGCCAGCCGGAGTACCACCTCGATCAACGTGGCACGCAGCGTCTCTGCGACGCGCATTTCCGACGCATTGAACGGGATGGACTTGCCCTCGACCAGTTCCTTCCACTCATCGAAGCTCTTGCGCGGGGTGAGGCGGGGGCCGTTCGGGCCATATTCGACCGGCTTGTGCGGATCGCCGCCCCAGCGAACCGAGCGCACGATCTCCTCGCGGAACAGCACCACATAATCGCGCGGCGTGCGCGAGATGGGGATGGCGAGCATGCCTGCCGCAGCCGAGGCGAAGCGCTCGGCGCCCGGCACGATCGACGAGATCTGGTCGGTCGCGAACACCTTGCCACCGCCGGTGCCGTTCAGCGCCTTGACGATGCGCGCGAACTCCTCGGTGCTCGGCGTCCTTCCCGTGAAGGCGTAGTTGCCGTTGATCCACACACCGACGCCACTCGCGGGAATGACGTGGGTGAGGATGTCGCTCAACCAGTCCGGGTTCTTGAGCAGGGTGTCGTCGGAGGCAACGGCACCCAGAAGCTGGTCCGAGACGTCGCGCGCACGCCGTTCAAACTCCACCGTCTCCCGGCGTTCTCGGCTTTCCAGGCGCATGGCGAACATCTGGGCGAACAATTCGCATACCGATCGCCGCTCGAAGCTCACCCGCCGCGGACTATAATGATGGCAGGCGAACAGGCCCCACAGCCGACCCTCAACCACGATCGAGATCGACATGGATGCACCGACCCCCATGTTCTTCAGATATTCGATGTGGATCGGCGATACCGACCGCAGGATCGATAGCGAAAGGTCGAGCGGCTGCTTCTCCTCGTCAAGGGTGGGCACCACCGGCACGGGCCTAGCGCCGATATCGGCAATCACGCGCAGCAGGTTGCGCTTGTACAATTCGCGGGCCTGCTTGGGGATGTCCGATGCCGGATAGTGCAGGCCGAAGAAGGAGCCGATGCCGGGCTTGGTCGCCTCAGCCACCACTTCGCCCGAACCGTCGGCGGAAAAGCGATAGACCATGACGCGGTCATAGCCGGTCAGCGCGCGAACCTGCCGGGCGCCTTCGTTGAAGAAGGAAGCCATCGTGTCCGCCTGATCCAGCCGCGCGATCATGGCGCGCACCATGCCCGTGGCATCGCCATGCTCGTCGCTGGCGGTTTCCGCTTCGATCACGATCCGGCCGCCGGTCATGTGAATGGCAACGTCGAACCGCTCGCTGCTGCTGGCGGTCAGCGCCATGTTGAACACGCGCTCAACGGCGTCGCGTCCGCGCAGCATGGCCAGGCGGTTGCGAAGAGTATGCACCGCTTCGCGCGAGAAGACGTCCGTCAGGGCGCGACCGATCAGGTCCTCGGCACTTTGACCCAGGTAATCGGCGACATTGACCGATGCGCGATTGACGAGCCAATCGGGTGAAAGGGCCAGGAGAAACCCGACCGGCTGGATTGCCCCCAGTTGGTGAATGGGTTCACGGTCGCAATTGGTGAGGTCGACCTGATACCGCGTGTCCGTCAAATCAACCTACCTGTAAGATCCTCATCGCGGCGGCTTCGAAACGAGCAAATACCTGCTCGGCCATATCGGCCGCCGCTTCGCGACGAGGCTGGTCGTATAGTGCTTCGTCCAGCTTTTCCAGTAGCTTCCGCCACGCGCCCGGTGCTTGATCTTGATCAAGAAACCGCCGCGGCGCCGTGTCGACTACTTGCCGTTTCAGCAGGGATCCACCCAATCTGGACCCTTCCAGGACATAAACGGCGCCCAGCATTTCCGCGTCGCTGGCAAAGCTGAAGGGCTCGTCATCGGCCACCGGTGCGATGCCGAGTTCGGCCAGATCAGCGCGCAGCGCCGCAGCCCTGCGGCGCTGCGGCCAGTCGGGCAGTATGCGCTCGGCCCCTGCTGAGTCGACGGACGCTTCAACCGCCAGATGCGGTCCGGCCTGGGCCGAAAGGAAGGTACGGTAATCGGCCAGGTCGGCGAGGTTCAATCTGGAAAAAAGCGCGTCCACACGCGCGTGCGCGGCATCCGTACGCGCCTTCAGGTGGCCCCGGGCGATCACCCGCCGAACACGCGTGCGAAGATCGTGTCCACGTGCTTGAAATGGTAATCGAGGTCGAACCGCTCCTCGATCTGTTCGGAAGTCAGAAGCGCGCTGACTTCAGGATCGGCCTTGAGAAGTTCGAGAAGCGAGAGCTGACCGTCCGATTCCCAGACCTTCATCGCATTACGCTGGACAAGGCGGTAGCTGTCTTCGCGGCTCGCCCCCGCCTGGGTCAGTGCAAGCAGCACACGCTGCGAATGAACGAGGCCGCCCATCCGGTCGAGGTTCTTCTGCATGCGTTCGGGATAGACAAGCAGCTTGTCCATCACGCCGGTAAGGCGCGCCAGGGCGAAGTCGAGCGTGATCGTGGCATCCGGACCGATATAGCGCTCGACCGAGCTGTGGCTGATGTCGCGCTCATGCCACAGCGCGACATTCTCAAGCGCTGGCGTGACGAAAGCGCGCACCATGCGGGCAAGGCCGGTAAGATTCTCGGTCAGCACCGGGTTGCGCTTGTGCGGCATCGCCGACGAACCCTTCTGCCCGGGCGAGAAATATTCCTCGGCTTCCAGCACCTCCGTGCGCTGGAGATGGCGCACTTCGGTGGCAAGCCGCTCGATCGATGAGGCGACGACGCCAAGGGTGGCGAAGAACATGGCGTGGCGGTCGCGCGGGATGACCTGGGTGGATACAGGCTCCACCGCCAGACCCATCTTCTCGGCCACATGCGCCTCGACCGCCGGGTCGATATTGGCAAACGTGCCCACGGCGCCCGAGATCGCACAGGTAGCGACATCCTCGCGCGCCGCGACCAGGCGTGCCCGGTTGCGGCTGAATTCGGCATAAGCCTCGGCCATCTTGAGGCCGAAGGTCACCGGCTCGGCATGGATGCCGTGGCTGCGCCCGATCGTGGGGGTGAGCTTGTGCTCGTAGGCTCGCCGCTTCAGCACCTCGAGCAGCGCATCCAGATCCTCGATCAGGATGTCGGCCGCCCGCTTCAGCTGCACCGCAAGGCAGGTGTCGAGCACGTCGGAGCTGGTCATGCCCTGGTGAAGGAAGCGAGCCTCCGGCCCGGTCCGTTCGGCAACATGGGTCAGGAAGGCGATGACGTCATGCTTGGTCTCGGCCTCGACTTCGTCGATCCGTGCGATGTCGAAGGGCAGCCCGGCATCGGCCTCCCAAACCTTCGCCGCCGCGTCATGCGGCACCACTCCGAGTTCGGCCATCTTGTCGAGGGCATGAGCTTCGATCTCGAACCAGATGCGGAAGCGCGCCTGCGGCTCCCATATCTGCGTCATGCGGGCGCGGGCATAGCGAGGGATCATGTCGTGGGCTGGTCCTGATCGTGGAGCGAGACGCGCGCCTAGCAAAGTCATGCCGAGCCATCAATCGGACGAAACGAGGCACTTCTCCGATGCCGGCCCGTTTGAAGAGCATATCCCCGCAAGGCTGCGAACTTGCGGACACCGTGCAAGAAAACAGGAGCAGGACCATGTTCAAGACCCTTCTGGCAGGCGCCGCCACCTTGGCCGCGCTGCCTGTGATCGCACAGACCGGTAACCCGACGACCAACACGCCCGCCGGTGCCACCACGACGCCGAACAGCGTCGCCACGGGCAATCAGGTCAACACCAACGCACAGTCGGTCCCGAACGCATCGGCAGACCATAGCATGCACACGATGACGGCTACGCCGAACGCCACGACGTCCAGCGACGTTGCGTCGGATGAAACCGCGGCGGACGTCGATGCTGCGACCCCTGCTGTCGCCGACGGTGCGATGAACAGCCAGACCATGACGCCCACGATGGATCGTAGCGCAACTGCCTCTTCGGGCATGCAGACGCCGACCTATTCCGGCGTCGGTGGCCCTGCCGAGAGCAAGAGCTACCCGGCCTGTTCGCGCACCGTGACGGACAGCTGCGTCCAGCCCCGCGGCCGCTAACCCGCCCGCGGATCAAAGGAACGACCCTCGAGAGCCGGTGGCACATGGTGCTGCCGGCTCTTCTCACTTTTCACATGAGGCCCATGGCGCGCATGCTGCTATGCCCGCGCGTGCCGACGATGACGTGGTCATGGACGGAGATGCGAAGGTGACGCCCGGCATCGACGATGTCCCGGGTCAGCCGGATATCCTGCTCGCTGGGACTGGGATCGCCGCTGGGGTGATTGTGCACCAGGATCATCGCCACGGCATGCAGTTCGAGCGCGCGACGGATCACCTCGCGCACATAGACCGCCGCTTCGTCGACCGAGCCTTCGGACATCTGGACGTCGCGGATCAGCATGTTCTTGCTGTTGAGGAACAGCACGCGGACGCGCTCCACCGGGTTGTGGGCCATGTCGGCGCGCAGGTAATCGAGCAACGCCTGCCAGGAGGAAAGCACCGGCCGCTCCGCAACCTCTGATTTCAGCAGCCTCAGCGCAGATGCCTGCGCGATCTTGATCGCCGCGGCGGCGCCTTCGCTGACCCCGCCGACCCGCATGATCGTTTCCGCATCGGCTGCGACCAGGGCGCCATAGCTGCCGAACTCGGCAATCAACTGCTTCGCCATCGGCTTGGTGTCGCGACGCGGAATGGCGAGGGCGAGAAGATACTCCACCAGTTCGTGATCGAGCAGCGCATCCGGGCCGCCTTCCAACAGGCGTTTGCGCATCCTGGCGCGGTGTCCGCTGCCATCCTGTACCTGATCCGCCATATGCTATGGCTTAGCCGAGCAGGCGCCCGCGGCAAGTGGCGCCGGGCGGAAAAAGTGACGGGGGCGGAACGCTAGCAAAGTGATGTAGGTTTAAGGCAAGTTGGTACCGGGATAACCGCCGCTCCATGTGTTTCTGCTTAGAGCCTGCCTCGGATGGACGTTGAAGAGCCGCGGATAGTGGCCGCTCGTCGTCGCGTGCCGCGCTGGCTGCTCCTGGCGCCGCTGGTGCTGGTGCTGCTGGCCCTCGCCATGTTCCTGATCGTCTGGACTCAGCGGGAGCGTATCGCGACCGACTTCATCGAGCGTGAGCTTGAGAGGCGCGGCGTACAGGCGACCTATCGTATCACTCGCATCGGCTTCCGCACCGAACGTATCGCCGATGTCGTCATCGGCGATCCTGCCCGGCCGGACCTCACCGCCAAATGGGCCGAAGTGAAAATTGACTGGACAATCCGCGGACCCAAGGTGGGCAAGATCACCGCGCGCGGCGTTCGCATGTTCGGCCGCGTCGTGAACGGGCAATTGTCGCTGGGGCAGGTCGATCGCTTGCTGCCGCCCAAATCGGGCAAGCCGTTCGCCTTCCCCGACCAGAATGTGGACGTTGCCGACGCGGCGATCGCTCTCGACACGCCGGCCGGGCGAGTGGCGTTGGCCATCGAGGGCCAAGGCAACCTTGCCGACGGCTTTCGTGGGGAGGTAGCGGTGCGCTCGTCACGTCTCACCATGGGCGGCTGTGACGTCGAACAGGCTGCCATGAACGCGCGTCTGGCGATCGAGAACCGGCATCCCAGCCTGCACGGGCCGCTAAGCGCTGCTCGCATCGCGTGCCGCGACAGGAGGATCGAACTCGATCGCCCGCAATTCACGCTTGACGGCACCGCGCCGGAGAGCCTCGACCGCTGGCGCGGCGGAGCGACATTGCAGGTTCCCTTGGCGCGCTGGGCGGGCAATGCATTTCGCGGCGTGGGCGGCCGGCTCGGATTTGAAGGAACGTCGGATCTTACCCGTGGTGCGCTTGCGCTCGCCGCAGGGCAAGGCGCCGTGCAGGGCGTGCGCACTGGGCGTCTAACTCTTGCAGGCCGCTATGCCCTTGCCGATGGCGGGCGAGTGACCCTGATCGCCGACGCGTCGGCCGATCGGGTGAATGGCGCGAATATACTGGCGGCGCCCGCGCGAACGGCTTTGTCGAACGCTCGCGGTACACCTCTGGAGCCAATTGCAGACGCCTTGTCCCAAGCCGTAGCTCGCGCCACGCAAGGTTTCGATGCCGATGCTTCGCTGACCCTGGTAAGCGGTCGCGGCTACGGCGCGTTGCGTGTCGATCAACTTGCCCTGGCGAGCGTCAGCGGCGCAAGGCTCGGGATGAGCGGGCAAGGCGCCACTTACTACTGGGTCGGCGGCGGGGTCAGGCTAAACGGCGAGCTGGGCCTGAGCGGCGGTGGCTTTCCTGCCACCCGCATTCGCCTGCGCCAGGCCCATGTCGGCGGGGCGCTGGAGGGCGAAGCGCGTATCGCACCTTATTCGGCCGGTAACGCCCGAATGGCTCTTGCGCCGGTAACTTTCCGCGCAGGTGGCAACGGGACCACGCAGGTCGAGACCGCCGCCATCGTAAGCGGGCCGTTCAGCGACGGCTACGTCACCAATTTGGGACTTCCGATCCGCGCCACTTTCGGCGGCGGAGGCTTTAGCTTCGGCGAGGGCTGCACCACCGCCGTGTTCAGTCAGTTGCGCGTCTCCAGCCTGACGCTCGGCCCGTCGCGCCTTCCCCTGTGTCCGACAGGCCGGGCGCTGGTCTGGAAAGACCGGAGCGGCCGTGTGCAAGGCGGTGCCGACCTGCGCTCGCTCCGCCTGGCGGGGCGGCTTGGCAGCAGTCCGATCGGCATTGCGGCCACCAACCTCCGCCTTGCCCTTGGCTTCCCCAATTTCACCGGCACGGACGTGGCGGTGCGGATCGGCAGGGAAGGGTCGGTGAACGCCCTTGATGCCGCCCGTCTGGATGGACGCTTCGTCACGGGCGGCGTGCGCGGACGCTTCTCCGGCCTTGATGGCAAGATCGCGAACGTCCCGCTGCTCGTCTCGAAGGGCGAAGGCGACTGGAGCCTGCTTGGCGGACGGCTCGCCATGAACGGTGCGGTCATCGTGTCCGACGAGGCGGCCGAACCGCGTTTCTATCCGCTGGTCAGCCGCGACTTCCGCCTGACGCTGGTCGACAACCGCATCGCTGCCAATGGCTTGCTGCAGGATCCTGAGACCGGCACTCAGATCCTTACCGCGAACATCGACCATGATCTTGGCACCGGAACGGGACGGGCGACGCTCGACGTGCCGGGCATCGCCTTCGATCCGGAAGGCTATCAGCCCGAGGAGCTGACACGCCTCACAACCGGCGTGGTCGCCCTTGTCGACGGCACCTTGCGTGGACGAGGTGAGATCGCCTGGAGCCCGCAAGGCTCGACCAGCACCGGCACGTTCAGCGTCGCCGACATGGACCTCGCCGCCCCGTTCGGGCCTGTCGAGGGACTGACCACCACCGTGAACTTCACCGACCTGCTCGGTCTCACCAGTGCGCCCGGGCAGGTGGCCGAAGTCGACCTGGTCCGCACCGGCATCGACGTGGTCGACGGTACCATCCGCTACCAGATCCTGCCGCAGCAGCAGATACGCGTGGAATCGGGCATGTGGCCGTTCATGGGCGGACAGCTGGTGCTTGAAGAGACGCTGCTCGATTTCAGCCGTCCCACGACCAAGCGGCTCGTGTTCCGCGCGATTGGCCTCGACGGCGCGACCTTCATCCAGGAGATGGAGTTCGCCAACATCGAACTGACCGGCATCTTCGACGGCATTCTACCGATGGAGTTCGACGAAACCGGCGGCCGGATCGTCGATGGTCGCCTGTCGGCCCGCACACCCGGCGGCACCTTGTCCTATATCGGCGAGCTTACCGACAAGGAACTCGGCACCTTTGGCAAGATGGCGTTCGATGCGCTGAAGTCGTTCCGCTACAACAAGCTCGACATCGGCCTGACCGGCGCGCTCGACGGTGAGTTCCTGGCCGGGATTGAACTGGACGGACTTGCCCGCAACAGCGGCGGCAATGGCGGCATCTTCGGCAACATCCTCAACCGGCTCGCGCGCCTGCCATTTGAATTCAACATCAACATCCGCGGGCCGTTTCGCGCGCTCATCGGCACGGCGCGTTCGTTCAGCGATCCCAGCGACCTCATCCAGCCCGTGCTCCCGCAAGTGCTCCAGGGACTGCCGACCGAGGTCGTCGAGGAAGAGCAGGACGAGCAGTCGACCACCACCGGCGAGCCGGAGCCGCAACCAATCATCCCCCTTGTTCAGGGTCAAGAAAGCGAAGGTGTGCAATGAACGATCCCCATGGAACGGGACCAGGCTGGCGGTGCGGCAGGGCGGGCACGCTGTTCGCCGCCGCATCGGTTGCAATGACGGCGGGCTGTGTGCAAGTCAGCGCACCTGAGCGGCCGATCGAAATCAATTTGAACATCAACATCCGCCAGGAAGTGGTGGTGCGGCTTCAGGAAGATGCCCGCGAGTTGATCGAAAGGAATCCAGGGGTTTTCTGATATGACGCGCCGAGCCAAGTTCCTGATCGCCGCCGCCATCGGCTTGACTGCCGTTGCCGGGGGAGGCGCGGCCATCGCCCAGGGCGGGGAAGGGGCCGAACGCTCGGCCCGGCTGCGTGCCAGCGGTCAGGCAGGTGAGCAGGCCGATGGCTATATGGGCGCGCTTCCCGATGCGCCGCGCGCCATCCATGACGAGGTCAATGCGGTGAACATCATTCGCCGCTCGCTCTACACCAATCTGGCCGGCCGGCGCGGCGTCACCATCCAGGAGGCGGCTGCCAGCACGGCGTGCCGCATCTTCGCCTCGCGCATCCAGCCTGGCCAATATTACCGGCTGCCCGACAATGTCTGGCGTCGTCGCAATGGCGATGAGCCGGTGCCGCTTCCCGCTTATTGCCCCTGACCCATCTTCAGGCTCGTGCCGGCAGGCGTGGCGTTCGGATCGTCAGTCGTCGGCGGGCGCGCCGCCGAATGATGCCCGGTATTCCGGTTTGAGCGCGGCGACGAGACGCGGATCGGCCGCGAGCACGACCACGTAAGCGCCTTCGGCATAGGGACCTGCCTCATAGGGCGGCAGCATGATGACGATGCGCTCGAACCGACCATCGCCGTCGCCGTCCTGCGGCACCACCACCTGCGCCTTGAGCGCCGGGCATTTGGTCTCCCACGTTCCTGGAGCGCCGATTTCGCCGCCCCGCCGCTCCAGCCGTTCGCTGTCGAGCGCGCGGCAATATAGTGTCTCGACCCTGGCAATAGCCTCCTCGGGAGCGGTGAACCAATCGGCCAGCGTCAGCGCACGTGCCGCCTGCCTGTCCCAGATGACAGCGTCGAACAGCATGTTTGGATGTGCACCGCCCGTGTAGAATTCAGTGGTTGCCCGAAGGCTCAGTAATTGCCCCGTGCTGCCGGCCACAGTCCACTGCTTGTCGAAGCTATGGGCAAAGAAGGGGGCATCCTTTCCACGCGTTGCTCGGTCCTCACGCGCGTCTCGCTCGGCTTCGCGTCGCCGTTCCAGCAACTCTTCCTCCAGCCGCTTCGCAAGTAACGGGATCGCCGCTGCTTCCTGTGGCCACGCATAGGTGAATTCCAGCAGCTCGGATCTGTCCACAACTCTGCGCGCCTCGCCGGCGACTGGAATTGGCGGGGGCGGCGGCAATGGCTGCGCCGTGCAGGCCGACGAAACGGCAGCACCGATGAGGAGAAAGACACGCATGGGAGCATAACGAAGATCGGTCCGGGCGGTTCAGCGGGCATTGGCGTGGTTGACTTGAATGCGGCCGCTTCCTAAAGGGGCGGCGCCTCGGCGCGTTGGTTCGCCGGCATGTTCCACGCCCTTCGCACATGCGCCGTTTCTTAGCGGCGCGCAGGAAAGGTTGGCATGACGGAAGACGAACGCACGCAGGCCCCGAAGCTTCCGGAAGATGCACGGCTTGCCTCGCTCGACGCGCGGCTGGCACGGGCTCAGGCCGATGAAGTGGAGAGGACAGGGCAGAATGCGAAGCCGGTCGATGCGAATGAGCTACTCGGCAATCGCGTATTGTCCTATCTCCTCGGCGGGCTTGGCGGCGGTGCGTTGATCGGCTGGGTGCTCGACACCTGGCTGAAGACGTCCCCGTGGCTCCTGCTGACGCTGATGTTCCTCGGAACGGCAGCCGGCTTCAGGAACATCATCAAGCTTTCCAGCCAACGCCCGGAGTGATTCGGGCGTTTGGGTTATTGAACAGGGATCAGTCAGTGGCGGCCGAGGGCAAGATCGACCCGATGCACCAATTCGAGGTGCAGAACATCTCCGACGGTTTTGAACTGTTCGGGCAGCAGATCGCCTTCACCAATTCGGCGCTGTGGATGCTGGTGACGCTCGGCGCGCTGTGGCTGTTCATGCTCGGCGGCATGAAGCGTCAATTGGTGCCCGGCCGCTGGCAGGCCGCGGTCGAGGGTGTGACGGGCTTCGTCTCCTCGATGATGCACGCGAATATCGGGCCGGAGGGCAAGAAGTTCACGCCCTACGTCTTTTCGCTGTTCATGTTCATCCTGTTCGCGAACCTGATCGGCATGCTCCCGGTCGGTGTCGTCGGCCTGCACCCGTTCACCGTGACCAGCCACCTGACCGTCACCGGCGTGCTGGCGATCGTGTCCTTCTCGATCGTCCTGATCGTCGGCTTTCTGCGTCACGGCTTTCAGTTCTTCTCCTTGTTCGTGCCGCATGGCGCACCGTGGTGGATGCTTCCGATCCTGGTGCCGGTCGAGTTCGTCTCGTTCATGGTCCGCCCGTTCAGCCTCGCGCTGCGTCTGTTCGTGGCGATGACCGCGGGTCACATCCTGCTGAAGGTGCTGGCCGGCTTCGTCATCAACGGCATCAACGCGGATGCCGTGTGGATCCCGGCAATCGTCTCCATTCCCAGCTTCATTCTGATGATCGGCATCACGCTCCTCGAGCTGATGGTGTGCGCGATCCAGGCCTATGTTTTCGCCCTGCTGACGTCGCTGTACCTCAACGACGCAGTCAATCTTCACTGATCAACGAATAACCCAAGGAGTATTATAATGGACGCAGAAGCCGCAAAGCTGCTCGGTGCCGGTCTGGCTGCTATCGGTGCGGGCCTCGCCGCACTCGGCGTGGGCAACGTCTTCGCCAAGTTCCTCGAAGGCGCGCTGCGCAACCCGTCGGCTGCCGACAGCCAGCAGGGCCGTCTGTTCATCGGCTTCGCCGCCGCTGAGCTTCTCGGCCTGCTCGCGTTCGTTATCGCGGTGCTGCTGATCTTCGTCGCCTAACATCGACGTTCGGGGAGGGCGGCCGGTCCGCCCTCCCGTTTCTTATTCAAAAGGCCGCCAATGCCTCAAATCGATCAGATCCTGACGACCTATGCGTCGCAGATCTTCTGGATGCTCCTCGTCTTCGGCTTGATCTATTTCGGGATCGGCCGGGCGATGCTCCCGAAGGTCGAGGCGACGGTCGACCAGCGCAACAGCCGCATTGCCGGCGACCTGGCTGCGGCCGAGGCCGCCCGGGGTGTTGCCGACACGCTGGAGGAGGAGCAGCGTCTCCGCCTTGAGGCCAATCGTGCCGAGGCAGCCAAGCTGACCCAGGCGGCCAAGGATGCGTCGGCGCGTGAGACCGAGGCAAAGGTCAAGGCGCACGACGCCGAGCTCGACGTCAAGCTGAACGCGGCCGAAGCGCGTCTCGCCGGTGCCCGCGACGCGGCGCTGGGTGAGATCGAAACCGTTGCCGCCGATGCGGCGCGCGAGATGGTAGCCCGCTTGTCGGGTGCGCAGGTCCAGGAGGTCGACGCGCAGGCAGCGGTGAAGAGGGTGCTGGCACATGGCTAATCAGAAGCTGGATACCAACATCGCCTCGACCGAAGGCGAGGAGGGCGCCGTGCCGCACACCGGCGAGGATGCGATCGCGTCCACCGCCGCGGACGGCCACAGCACCGCGCCGCATGCCGAGCCGCACGGCCTCGGCTTCGACGCCACAGGCTGGGTCGCGTTGGCCATGGTCGCGGTGATCGCGCTCATGCTGTGGAAGAAGGTGCCGGCCGCGATCGGCCGCGCGCTCGACAAGAAGATCGCCGGCATTCGCGAGCAGCTGGACGAGGCTGCGCAGCTTCGTGCCGAAGCCGAAGCGCTCAAGGCGGAATATGAGGCCAAGAACGCCCGTGCCGCAGAGGACGCCCAGTCCCTGCTGGACCGCGCCCGCGGCGAAGCCGACGCGCTGGTTGCCCAGGCTCGCACCGACGCCGATGCGCTGGTCGAACGCCGCACGCGCATGGCCGAGGACAAGATCGCCGCTGCCGAGCGCACGGCGATCGCCGAAGTCCGCGCCAAGGCCGCGGAAGCCGCCGCTGCCGCTGCCGCACTTCTGATCCAGGAGCGTCACGACGCCGGTGCGGACAAGGCCATGGTGAACCGCACCATTGCGGGGCTTGGCCGACTGAACTGATCCAAATTCCCCCTCCCTCACGAGGGAGGGGCCGGGGTGGGTCAGAAAAGAGCCGGCTAGATGCCGGCTCTTTTCTTTTGTGCCATCCACGGCTTCGCTGGTCTCGAGCGTAGTCGAGGGGCGTACTTCCGAGGTTCGTGCCAGCGCCCCTCGACTACGCTCGGACTGAGCGAGGTGGTGGAATGCGCGCGAGGGATGCCCTAAATGCCCGCTGTGAACGACCCGAACTCCACCTCCCGTTTCAACGAAGAAGCCGCCACCTATACGGTCCGCGGCACCGACCAGCCTGACATCGAACAGGGCGTCACCGCGATCCGCGCGGTCGTGAAGACGCTGCCGGTACGCCCCGGCGTCTACCGCATGCTCGATGCCAAGGGGGATGTGCTCTATGTCGGCAAGGCGCGGGCACTGAAGAACCGCGTCACCAACTACACGCAGGTCTCGCGCCTCACGAAGCGGCTTCAGCGCATGGTCGCGCAGACCCGGTCGATGACCATCGTCACGACCAACACGGAGTCGGAGGCACTGCTGCTGGAAGCGCAGCTGATCAAGCGCTTCCGCCCGCCCTACAATGTGCTGCTGCGCGACGACAAAAGTTTCCCCTTCATACTGCTGCGGGAGGATCACGGCTTTCCGCGCGTGCAGCTCCATCGTGGCGCCCGCCGCTTCAAGGGGCAATATTATGGCCCGTTCGCCAGCGCGGGCTCCGTCCGCAACACGCTCAACTCGCTGCAAAAGCTGTTCCTGCTGCGTAGCTGTACCGACAGCTTCTTCGCCAATCGCTCGCGTCCCTGCCTCCTGTTCCAGATCAAGCGGTGCTCCGCCCCTTGCGTCGAGCGGATCGACGAGGCCGGCTATGACGAGCTCGTCCAGGACGCGAAGGATTTCCTGGGTGGCAAGTCGACCAAGGTGCAGGCCAAGCTCGGCACCCAGATGCAGGCCGCGGCCGAAGCGATGGATTTTGAACTCGCCGCGATCCTTCGTGACCGCCTGCGGGCACTGACCTTCATACAGGGCACCCAGACGATCAATGCCGAAGGGCTCGGCGATGCCGACATCTTCGCGCTCGCCTGCAAGGGCGGCACCATGTGCATCCAGGCCTTCTTCATTCGCGGTGGGCAGAATTGGGGTCATCGCAGCTTCTTCCCCGCCCACACCAGCGAAGTCCCCGAGAACGAGGTCCTGTCGAGCTTCCTCGTCCAATTCTACGAAGACGTGCCGCCGCCGAAGACCGTCCTGCTTGACCGCAAGCTGGAGGAAGACGAACTCCTCGCGGAGGCGCTGAGCGAACGCGCCGAGCGCAAGGTGACCGTGCGCGCGCCACAGCGCGGCGACCATGTCCGCATGATCCGCCAGGCCAAGCGCAATGCCGAGGAGGAACTTGACCGCCGTCTGGCCGAGACCAGCACACAGAACCAGAACCTGCGCGCGCTCGCCGACTTCCTCGAGCTGGAAGGTCCGCCGGGCCGCATCGAAGTCTATGACAACAGCCACATCATGGGCACCAACTCGGTCGGCGCCATGATCGTCGCCGGACCCGAGGGCTTCCGCAAGAACGCTTATCGCAAGTTCAACATAAAGCGTCCCGAGACCGCGCCAGGCGATGATTTCGCCATGATGCGCGAGGTGCTGTCTCGCCGCTTCGCCCGTCTCGAAAAGGAAGATCCGGATCGCTCGAAAGGCGAATGGCCGGACCTGCTCCTCATCGACGGTGGCAAGGGCCAGCTTGCGGCTGTGATGGAGACGCTGGAGGATGCCGGCGTCCACGATGTGCCCACCGTGGCGATCTCGAAGGGCCCCGACCGCAATGCCGGGCGCGAGGTGTTCCACTTCCCCAACGGGCGCGAAGCCACCTTGCCTGTCAACTCGCCCTTGCTCTTCTATCTTCAGCGCCTTCGCGACGAAGCCCACCGCTTCGCCATCGGCGCCCACCGCACCAAGCGTGCCAAGAGCATGACGACCAGTCCGCTGGACGACGTGCCCGGCATCGGTCCGGGCCGTAAGCGCGCGCTGCTGATGCACTTCGGCACGGCGCGCGCGGTGAAGGGGGCGGCACTTGAGGATCTCGAAAAAGCGCCCGGCATCTCGAAGACCATGGCACGTGGCATTTACGACTACTTCCACCCGCGCGGCTAGCGCCGACTTTCCAATCCGGAAAGTTGTCACTTGACGACTCGGAAAGTCGGCGGCTACTCTTTCCGTATCGGAAAGGGAGGCGAGTTCATGACCCACGAAAATGATCCGGCGGCCGCACTGCGGGCCGTCCGCAACACCCAGAAGAGAGCGGCAGGGCGGGTGAGGGCACCTGCTTACTACCACCCGGCCATCGGGTTCATCTTCTTCATGCAATTCGCAGCGATCGAACTTGGAAGCGGCGGCACGATCCTGACGATCCTGTCGCTGATGCTCCTGGCCGTTCTGGTGACGCAGTATCGGCGGCGCACCGGCACCTGGCAGAACGGCTTTACCGCCGGGGGTCGGCGGACCAGGCGGCTGATGTGGGGCGGCATTGCCGCGATCATCCTCGCTCTGCTGGTGGGCACCTACCTCAAGCTTCATCTCCACATCGATGGTGCGATGCTTGCGGCAGGCGCCTTGTCGGGCATCTTCGCGACATGGCTAGGCTATGCGTGGGAGCGCAGCTTCCTTGCGGAAGCGGGGACCGAGCAGTGATCGCGCCGCCGCAGTTCGACCCCGTCATTCACGCCCCCACCCGACTGCAGATCTGCGCAATGCTGGCGACGGTGGAGAATGCGGAATTCTCCGCCATTCGCGACACGATCGGCGTCAGCGACTCGGTCCTCAGCAAGCATGTGAAGCAGCTGGAGGATGCCGGCTATGTCGCGGTAAGCAAGGCGACGGCCATGTCGCGGCTGCGTACCTGGCTGACGTTGACGAGGGACGGCAAGCGCGCGTTCAAGGCGCATGTGGCGGCCCTGGAGGCGCTTGCCGGTCAGGCCCGGCTGGTGGCGGAGTAACATGCACCTTCTCGCCCGTGCGATCATCCTGTCCACCCGTTCGCATGGCGAGCACGGGGCGATCGTGCGGGCATTGACCCGCCGGGAAGGTGTGCAACCGGGCTTCGTGAGAGGCGGCCGATCGCGTCGCCTTCGGCCGGTCCTGCTCGCAGGCAATGTCGTGCAGGCCGAATATCGTTCCCGTTCGGACACGCAACTTGCCCAACTTTCCGTCGAGTTGCTGGAAAGCAGGGCCCCGCTGCTTGAGGAGCCGCTTCCCGCGGCGGCGATCGATTGGGCCACGGCGCTCACCACTGCCGCCTTGCCGGAGGCTCAGCCTTACCCGATGCTCTACGATGCACTGGACGGCCTGCTTGCTGCTGTGGAGGCGGCACCGTCGGCGCGAGGCTGGGCGGTGGGTCTCGTCCGTTACGAGCTGCTCCTGCTCGCTGCTCTGGGCTTCGGTCTCGACCTGGACGAATGCGCGGTGACGGGCAGTTCGCAGGATCTGCGCTATGTAAGCCCACGCAGCGGGCGTGCCGTCAGCGGGGAGGGGAGTGCCGGTTATGCCGATCGCCTGCTTGCGCTGCCCGCTTTCCTCGCACAGGGCGGGGATGCGTCGTGGGACGATATCTATGCCGGGCTGCGCCTCACCGGTCATTTCCTTGCCCGCGACCTGCTGATCGAGCGGCAGGCGGACGTGCTGGCCGCACGCGAACGGCTGGTGGAGCGACTTCGACGCGTGACGCGTTGATGGGGTATGAAGGCACTCTTCCCCTATAGCGCGACCACGCGCGACATCATCGTCAGGGTGTCGGTCAGCTTCCTGTCCGAACAGTCCGAACCTGCCAAGGGCCGCTGGTTCTGGGCGTATCACATCCGCATCGAGAACCAGGGCGACAGCGCAGTCCAACTCATCAGCCGCGAATGGTCGATCAGCGACGCGCTCGGTGGCCACCACGAAGTGCAAGGCGAAGGCGTGGTGGGCGAGCAGCCGGTGATAGAACCCGGCGGCGCGTTCGACTATGTCTCGGGCTGTCCGCTCACCGCATCATCCGGCGAGATGGAAGGCGCCTATCACATGATCTCCGCAGACGGCACCAGCTTCGCCGTGGCGATCCCGCGGTTCAAGCTTACAGCGCCTACGGTTTCGATCTGATTTCTCGCCGACCAGGTAAACGTCAGGCGTCGATCTCTTCGTCCGCGACTTCCGCCGCATGGTCCTGGATGAAGGCGAAGCGGTGTTCCGGGTTCTTGCCCATCAGGCGGTCGACAAGGTCGCGCACCTTTGAATGCTGCTCATAATGTTCGGGCAGGCCGATGCGGATGAGCGAGCGCGATTTCGGGTCCATGGTCGTCTCGCGCAGCTGGTTGGGGTTCATCTCGCCCAGGCCCTTGAAGCGCCCGACCTCGACCTTCTTGCCCTTGAACAATGTGCGCTCTAGCTCGGCGCGATGGGAGTCGTCGCGGGCATAGGCCACCTGGCTGCCCGCGGCGAGGCGATAGAGCGGCGGCTGGGCGAGGTAGACGCGCCCGTCCTTCACAATCGCCGGCATCTCCTGGAAAAAGAAGGTCATCAGCAAGGTAGCGATATGGGCGCCGTCCACGTCGGCGTCGGTCATGATGACGACGCGATCATATCGCAACGCGCCCGGATCGCATCTGTCGCGCGTGCCGCATCCCAGGGCGAGGACGAGGTCGGCAATCTCCTGGTTGGCGCCGATCTTTGCGCTGTTGGCCGACGCGACGTTTAGGATCTTGCCGCGGATCGGCAGGATCGCCTGCGTCTTGCGGTCGCGGGCCTGCTTGGCGGAGCCACCGGCGCTGTCGCCTTCCACGATGAACAATTCGGTGCCGTCCGCATCCGAATTGGCGCAGTCGGTGAGCTTGCCGGGCAGGCGCAGCTTGCGGCCCGAGGTCGCGGTCTTGCGCTTCACCTCCAGGTCCGCCTTGCGCTTCATCCGCTCGTCCATGCGGTCGAGTGCGAAGGCGAGCAGGGCACGCCCCCGGTCGGCATTGTCGGCAAGATAATGGTCGAAATGGTCGCGGATAGCGGCTTCCACCAGGCGCTGCGCGTCGGGACTGGTCAGCCGGTCCTTGGTCTGGCTTTGGAATTGCGGATCGCGGATGAAGACGGAGAGCATGATCTCTGCGCCCGCCACGATGTCTTCGTTCTGGATGTCCTTGGCACGCTTGTTGCCGACCAGCTCGCCGAATGCGCGGATGCCGCGGGTCAGCGCCATTCGGCAGCCCTGTTCATGGGTGCCGCCATCCGGGGTAGGGATGGTGTTGCAGTAATAAGCCGACCCGCCCTCGCTCCATAGCGGCCAGGCGATCGCCCATTCGACAGAGCCCTGACTGTCCGGAAACTCCTGGCGCCCGGCGAAGAAGTCGGCCGTGGCACAGGCGCGCGTACCGATCTGCTCCTTCAGGTGATCGGCAAGGCCGCCCGGGAACTGGAACACCGCCTCGACCGGTGTCTCATCCTTGATGAGGCTCGGGTGGCACTTCCAGCGAATCTCGACGCCGGCGAACAGATATGCCTTGGACCGCGCCAGCCGGTAGAGGCGCGCTGGCGAGAAATGTGCGTCCTCGCCGAAAATCTCAGTGTCCGGGACAAAGCTGACCGTGGTGCCGCGCCGGTTCGGCGCTGCCCCCACATTGGTCAGCGGCGAGGTGACGAGCCCGCGCGAGAAGGTCTGCCGCTGCAATTCCTTGTTGCGCGCGACCTCCACGATCGTCTCGGAGGAAAGGGCGTTGACCACGCTGACGCCCACGCCGTGCAGGCCGCCCGATGTGGCATAGGCCTTGTGGCTGAACTTGCCGCCGGAGTGGAGCATGGTCAGGATCACTTCCAGCGCCGACTTGCCGGGATATTTGGGATGCTCGTCCGTCGGCATGCCGCGGCCATTGTCGGCGATGGTCAGCCGGTTGCCGGGCTCCAGCAGGACTTCGATGCGCGTGGCAAAGCCGGCGACCGCTTCGTCCATGCTGTTGTCCAGCACCTCGGCGGCAAGGTGATGGAGCGCGCGGTCATCGGTGCCGCCGACATACATGCCCGGGCGACGGCGCACCGGTTCCAGCCCCTCGAGAACCTCGATGGCGGAGGCATCATATTCAACGGCTTGGGGCTGGCTGGACGCAAACAGATCGCTCATGCCGCAGCTATAACCGGTTGTCTGTCCTTGTGAAGCACGTGGCGGCACCCACGCATGCCGTCACGCCCGCATGCCGGTACCGGGCCTAGTCTGCCGGTACCGGCTCGGCGTCGCCATATACCTTGTCGAGATAAGCGGTGGCGAGTTCGTAATGCGCCTTCACCGCCTTCGCGTCCGTCGCCTTCTGCGCCAGCTCGATCTGGATCTCGGCGCGACGCTCGTAATATTCCGCCTCATTGCGAGACATGTTCGTTACCTTACTCCGTCACTGGAACGGCAGAAAAGTGCCGCTCGTTACGGGGCCATAAACGAACATGCCGAGAGGCAGGTTCCGTAATGAAACCTGTCTCTAACCTGCGTTTCAGCGAATTCGCGGCCCGCCATAAGGAAGCGGCGGCGGCGGGCGGCGATCGCGGCGCGGCAGCTGCGCCTGATAGGCGACGCCGCAATGTTCGACGCAATAAGGGAAGCCTGGATTGGCCGCATTGCCGCAGAAGTGGAAGTCCGGCTCACCCGGATGACCGATCGGCCATTTGCAGATCTTTTCGTTGAGATCGAGCAGGCTGGTCTTGTCCGCCACTTCCGCGCTGGGCTTGGCGGGAACGAGCCGGCGCGGCGGCGCGGGCGGGATCGGCGCCTGCTGGTCGCCCGGACCCTGGCGCAGGAAGCCGCCCGGCCCGACGGATACGATGCGTGGCTGAGGTGCCGGTGCGGCTTCGGGCGCCTCGGCCGCCGGTGCGGCTGCTGCCGGGGGTGCTACCGGGGCCGCCGGCTGCGGCGCAGGCTTGGGCGCGGGCGTCGCTGCCTCGACCTTGGGCTCCTCTGCCGCCTTCGGCTTCGGCTTGGGCGCAGGGGCCGGATCGTTGGCCTTCACGGGTGAGGGGCGCGATTGCAGGCCGAGACGGTGCGCCTTGCCGATCACCGCATTGCGGCTGACCGCGCCCAGTTCGTCGGCGATCTGGCTGGCCGTCATGCCCTTGGACCACAATTCCTTCAGGCGATCGATCCGTTCGTCGGTCCAGGACATAGGTAACTCGTTCCTCGATTATCTTCACAGCTTGCGGCCCAGTGCGTCAGCCGGTAGGCGACGGCGCAATGAACGAGCAACCTTCGAATTGGGTCAGGACCGATCCTGGCGTCCCTGTGATCAGGAGCGTCAATTGGGGCGGCCTCAAGACCCTTTATTTGAAGGAGGTGAGGCGTTTCTTCAAGGTCCAGCTTCAGACGGTGTGGGCTCCGGCGCTCACCACCATGCTTTTTCTGGTCATTTTCACCGTCGCCCTGGGCGGCGGCGACCGCAGCGTGATGGGCGTGCCCTTTGCCAATTTCATCGCGCCGGGCCTCATCATCATGGGCATGCTGCAGAACGCCTTTGCCAATTCCAGCTTCTCGTTGCTGGTCGGCAAGGTCCAGGGAACGATCGTCGACTATCTGATGCCGCCGCTGTCGAGTGGGGAGCTGATCGCGGGCATGGTCGGCGCATCCGTCACCCGCGCAATCCTGGTCGGACTGGCGGTATGGCTCGCCATGATCCTTTGGCCCGGCGTGGACGTGACGCCGCGCCATCTCGGCGCAATCCTGTGGTTCGGCCTCATGGGCGCGGCGATGCTGTCCTTCTTCGGCCTGCTCACCTCGCTGTGGGCGGAAAAGTTCGACCATGCGGCCGCCGTCACCAACTTCGTGGTGGCGCCGCTGTCGCTCCTGTCCGGCACTTTCTATTCGGTGGACAACCTCTCGCCCTGGTTCCAGGCGGTCAGCCACGCCAATCCGTTCTTCTACGTCATCTCGGGGTTCCGTTACGGGTTCCTGGAAACGGCAGATTCAAATGTACTGTTCGGCGGCGCTCTGCTGCTGGTCATCAACATAGCCTTGTGGGCGCTCTGCTACTCGCTCCTGCGCAGCGGTTGGAAGATCAAGAACTGACCCGGCCTTTCAAACGGTTCATCTCCGGAACAGCTTGGGCGTGCCACCTTCCTGCCACGATCAGAGGAGGTGACGTCGATGCGCATGCTTTCCCTTTCCGCCCTGCTGGGTAGCTTCCTTCTGGCCGTTCCGTTGCACGCACAAGTCTACGGCCCGCCAGCGCCTGGATCACGGCCTGCGCCCGTTCGCATGTCGGTCGAGCCCGCGCCGGTCCCTGAACTTTCCGGACAGCTTCGCCAGATCGACGACCGGATCGATGCCGCGCGGGACGCTGGCGTCATCTCGCGCAAGACCAAGCGGCGGATGAAGCGTGAAGCCGGCGCCATCGACATGGTGGCGAGCATGTATGCCGAAAACGGCCTCTCCGAATCCGAGGCACGCGAGCTGCAGAACCGTGCGAACTATCTGAGCGACGCCGTCATCGCCACGCGCCACACGCCGCATTGATGTGGTTTCGGATGCTTAACGGCTGCTGACAGGTGCGTTCAGCGAACGGGAACGGGCAGGGGCGTAGACAGTGATTCGCCGGGCAGGAGTATTGCCCGGCCAGTTGCTTCCCAAGGAGTATCAGCCATGCGCAAGTTCGTGATTTCCGCCGCTCTCATCGCCGCCGCATCGGTCGCCGCACCCGCGTCTGCGCAGAACCACCGTTACCAGGGTGGCCAGATCGAACGGCAGGTCAACCAGATCGAGAACCGGATCCAGCGCGCGGCCGACCGCAAGATCATTTCCCGCCGCGAAGCGACCCAGTTGCTCAGCCAGGCCAACGGCATCGATCGCCTTGCCGATCGTTATGCCCGCGACGGCATCAGCAACCGCGAGCAGCGCGATCTTCAGACCCGCATCGCACAGCTCGAACAGAAGCTGCGTTGGGAACGCCGGGACCGCGACGGTCGCCGCGGCTGATCGGCCAACCGCCTGAAGCGGAGAGTGAAGGGGCGGCGAAGCAGAGTGCTTCGCCGCCCTTTGCATGCGAGGGCGCTGACCCCTTCCCATTTGCGCGGGCCTTCCTACATCCCCTCCATGGCTTCCGAAATCGCAGACACCGAAGCCCGTCAGATCGACCTGGCGGTGGGCTTTACCATTCCCGCAAACCATGCGCGTGGCCGCCTGGTGCGCCTTGGCGGCGTGCTGGACGAGATCCTCTCCGCGCACGATTACCCGGCGCCCATCGCCCGCGTCCTGTCCGAGGCTCTGGTGCTCACCGCCTTGCTCGGCTCGACCTTGAAGGATGATGAAGGCCAGCTCACCATGCAGGCGCAGACGGAGAACGGGATCGTCGACCTGTTCGTGTCCGACTACAAGGCGGGCATCCTGCGCGGCTATGTCCGCTTCGATGCCAAACGCCTGGCCGATCTGCAGGGCGTCCCCAGTCTCGAAAACCTGTTCGGCAAGGGCTATCTGGCGATTACCTTCGACCAGGCGGTTTCCAAGGAGCGCTATCAGGGCATCGTGCCTCTCGAAGGCAGCAGCCTTGCCGAGGCGGTGGAAAGCTATTTCGGGCAGTCGGAGCAATTGCCGAGCATCGTTCGGCTGGCAGTCAGCGACACCGGCCATGTTGCAGGCGGCATGCTGATCCAGCACCTGCCCGAGGGCGAGGAGGGGCGCGAGCGCCTTCATACCCGCCTCGACCATCCCGAATGGGAGCATGTCCGCGCTCTGGCACAGACGATGAAGGCTGCCGAGTTGGTCGATCTGTCGCTTCCGCTCGAAACTCTGCTGTGGCGCCTGTTCCATGAGGAGGAGGTGCGCGTCCTCGCTGCCGTGCCGCTCGGCAACGAATGCCGGTGCAACGTCGATCATATCAAGTCGGTCCTGTCCCGATTCGGTCCGGATGAGCAGCGTGAAATGGTCGATGACGATGGCTTCATCGTCGTGGATTGCGAGTTTTGTTCGAGCAAGTATCGCTTCACGTTGAACGACTTGGCCACATGATCCGGATCGGATCGGCGTCGAGGTCGATTCATGCGGTCTATGCTGCTAAGACACCCGACGGCCATGGGGGCGTGGCCGTTCGGTAAACCGGGCGGACAACCGTCCTTTATAGCGGGAGTGGCTTCGGCCATGAGCTTTGGGGCTGTGTGCCGCGCCTTGGCGATCGGCACTGTCATGATTGCGGCGACAGGCACGGCGCAGCGGGCGACGAAGGATCCGGTCGCTCGGCTGCAGCCCGGGCGCTGGCAGCTGCGTGACCTCGACGCGCCGTCCGCGGCGCCGCGGGCGATCTGCGTTGCCGATCCGCACATGCTGCTGCAACTGGAACATCGCGGTGCCTCCTGCTCCCGCCTCGTGGTCGCGGGGGATCAGCGCAGCGTGACCGTCCATTATACCTGCGCCGCCGAGGGTTTCGGGCAGACCACTGTGCGCGTCACGGACCCGGCCAGCGCACGGATCGAAACACAGGGCATCATGCAGGGCCGGCCGTTCAACTACCGCGCAGATGCGCGCCGTGCCGGTTCCTGCCGTCGCTGACATGCTTGCCTTGCCCTGCCGCACGCTTTAGCCGCTCCCGCCCATGTCCTTCGAACAGAACGCCAAAGCTCCCCCCCTTGCCGTCGTGCTCCTGTCCGGCGGGCTCGACTCCATGGTCTCGGCCGCACTGGCGCGGGAACGGGGTTTCCGCCTGCTTGCGCTGACGATCGACTATAACCAGCGTCACCGCGTGGAGATCGACGCGGCCCGCACCATCGCTGCTTTGCTCGGTGCCGAGCGCCACATCGTGCTGCCGCTCGACCTCACCGGCTTCGGCGGTTCCGCACTCACCGACGATATCGCCGTGCCGAAGGGCGGGGTGGAGCCCGGCATCCCTGTCACCTACGTGCCTGCGCGCAATACCATCTTCCTTTCGCTGTGCCTTGGCTGGGCAGAAGCGGCGGGCGCACGCGACATGTTCATCGGCGTCAACGCGCTCGATTATTCCGGCTATCCCGATTGCCGGCCGGAATTCATCGCCGCCTTCGAACGGCTCGCCAACATTGCGACCAAGGCCGGAACGGAGGGGCAGGGCTTCACCGTTCATGCCCCCCTTCAGCACATGAGCAAGGCCGACATCGCCCGCGAGGCGGATCGTCTCGGTCTCGACGCGGGCATGAGCTGGTCCTGCTACGATCCCGCGCCGCTGGGGCTGCATTGCGGCTTGTGCGACAGCTGCCGCTTGCGGTCCAAGGGCTATGAAGAGGCCGGCCTCCCGGACCCCACCCGCTACGCCGCCCAGCCGTGACCGGCGCATGAGCTACGCGGTCAAGGAGATATTCCTCACCCTGCAGGGGGAGGGCATGCAGGCCGGCCGCCGCGCCGTCTTCCTGCGCCTGTCCGGATGCAACCTCTGGACGGGACGCGAACAGGATCGCGCCGACGCGCGCTGCACCTTTTGCGACACCGATTTCGTCGGCATGGATGGCGAGAATGGCGGCCGCTACGAAGCGGATGCGCTGGCCGGCCAGGTCGCCACATTGTGGGGCGAGGGTGCCCGTCCGCTCGTGGTGGTCACAGGGGGCGAACCCCTGCTGCAACTCGACGCCGCGCTGATCCACGCGCTCCATGCCCGCGGTTTCGAGATTGCGGTCGAGACCAACGGCACCGTTGCGGCGCCGCCCGGCATCGACTGGATCTGCGTCAGTCCCAAGGCGGGAAACGCGATCGTCCAGACCTGCGGCAGCGAGCTCAAGCTGGTCTGGCCGCAGGCCGGGCTCGATCCACAGTCGCTGCTGGCGTTCGATTTCGACGCTTTCCTGATCCAGCCCAAGGACGACGTGAACCGGGCCGCGAACCTGGAAGCGGCGATCGCCTATGTGATGGCAAACCCGCGCTGGAGCCTGACGCTCCAGACCCACAAGCTGCTGGGGCTGCCGTAGCCGCCCCTGCCATCACCCCGGTTCGATCCGGCGTCGTGCTTGACTCTTACGTGTTCAACGCCAGCTGAGCGCGACACTTCTTCGTCAGGCGGTTCTTCTTGTCCCAGCATTTGGGGTCGAGCGCGAGTGCCGGCACCGGTTGGAAGCGCACGATGTTGGGATTGAAGACGCCGACCCGATCATAAGCGGGGATGAGGCTGCCGCGCAGTTCGCGCATGCGCCGTTCCGCGACGCTGTGCAGCTCACCCTTGGGCTGTGCCAGCGCTTCCTTGGCGATCGACGCCGCCGTCTGGCAGAAGCCAAGCTGCGCATGAAGCGTCGAGAAGTTGTTGTAGGTGATGGTCGAATAATCGTCGAAAGCCTTCTGCCCGGCCTTGGCGCCTTGGACCCGTTTGAAATAGCCGTTCAGCGTGGTGTAGGCGCTCGCCAGTTCCTTTGAATGTTGCGCCAGGATGCCGTTGTAATTGTCGACGGTGCGCAGCAGCGGAGAGAATTGGCACTGGAGCGCCGCGACGTTCAGGCCCGAACGCAGGTTCCAGATGAGGTGCGCCTGTTGCTCGGCGGCATTGGCGCCGGGCACCGGCAGTCCGACCAGCGGATCGCTGCCCTGGATGGGTCCCTTGGGGAAAACCGGCTCATTGAGAAACAGCTGGGCCGAGGCCGCTTGCGGCAGCGCGATCGCAGCCAGGGCCGCGAGCTTCACCATGCTCGATCGGAAGAACAACGCCATTACTAGAACCCCTCGAAACCAAGCCCTGTTGACGAGTATCTATGCCCGCAGCCGGCGCTTTCGCAATGCTAAAGAGTGGCTTGGAATCATCGCGGTCGCGGAATGTTCCCGCTGCGTTGAACAACGGCCCGAATGTGTCGCCCAACGAAAAAGGGCCGCCCGGATGCCGGACGGCCCTTTCTGTTCTCCGCCGGGGCGGAAAATGGTCATTACATGCCGTTCAGGTCAGCCTCGGTCGAGGTGGGGGCGGTGGTGTTCGCCGCACCCGTGCTGTTGAGGTCGGTGGTCGCATTCGCGTCCATGGTCATGTCGCCAGCCATGTTGGTGTCGGCGCCCGTGCCCGCGTCGATCGCGGTGACGTCGTTGGTGGTGCCGTCCAGCATCGTGTCGGTGGCGTTCAGCTCGGTCATCGCGCTG
The DNA here is from genome assembly GCA_934539295.1 of uncultured Allosphingosinicella sp. GTDB lineage: Bacteria > Pseudomonadota > Alphaproteobacteria > Sphingomonadales > Sphingomonadaceae > Allosphingosinicella. Next base: position 51,485 of record CAKTCN010000009.1, on the reverse strand, counting down.
TTGTTGGCTTCAGCATCCTCGCCGCCGCCGCATGCGGTTACGAGCAGGGCCGCCCCGGCCACCATGCCGCCGGTCACGATCTTGGAAACGATGTTGCGCATTTCAAACTCCTCAAAGACATCGAAAGAGGCTGGCGGGATCGCGCCCCTCTCCAGGCCGTGCGCACGTCTAAAGCCAAATGCAGCCGCCCTCAAGCCGGGACGGCGCATCCGCCAACATGTGTAAGGAAGTCGGCGAAGGTGGCCTCCAGCGCCGCATCCAGGTCGGCCATGCCGAGGGCGGGCGCTAGCCGGGCGAGGCTGGTGACGGGAAACTCGGGCAATCCGCAGGGGACGATCCCGCTGAAATGGGCCAGGTCGGGCTCCACGTTGACGGAGAAGCCGTGAAAGGTGACCCACCGCCGAACCCTGACGCCGATCGCACCGATCTTGGCCTCGATGCCGTGGTCGTCGACCCAAATGCCGATACGCCCGTCGGCGCGCCGCGCCGCGATGCCGAGCTTGCCCAGCGCGCCGATCACCCAGCCTTCCAATGCGTGGACATAGCAGCGCACGTCCTTGCCGCGTTTCTGCAGGTCGAGCATCACATAGCCGACGCGTTGCCCCGGCCCGTGATAGGTGTAGCGGCCGCCGCGGCCGGCCTCGAAAACCGGAAAGCCTTGCGGGTTGAACAACTCGGCCGGATCGGCGCTGGTGCCGGCCGTGAAGAGCGGCGGATGTTCCAGCATCCACACCAGTTCGCGCGCGTCGCCCGCGCGGATCGCCGCCGCCCGTTCCTCCATTGGCCCAAGCGCCTCGGGGTAGGGGATGGGCGCCTTGGATGTCCGCCATTCGATGTCGTCGATCATGTCTGCCAAGTGGCGCCGCCGCCAGGCGCTGGCAAGATGCCGCATTGCGCAACGCCGCGCTTTGCGCCTACGCATCGTGCTGGCAGGGGAGGACAAGCATGCGCACGCTTTCGATCACACAGGCATGGGACGAGGCGCTCGCTGTTCTTCGGCGCGAAGGCAGCCTCATCTTTCCGGTGGCGCTGGCGCTTATCGGCCTGCCGATCGTCCTCTTCCAGCTCGCCATGCCCGACACTGCACCCGGCGCGAATCCCGAAGTCGGTCCCTGGCTCGTCTTCATCATCCCGCTTGCCGTGGTGAGCGTGCTCGGATCGCTGACCATCACCATCCTGGCGCTGCGCGGCGGCATCAGCGTGGGCGAGGCACTCGCCGCCGGCGCCCGCCGCATCCTTCCGGTGCTGGGCGCGTCGATCATCCTCACCGCGCTGATCGGCATCGCCACGTTCGTCCTTGTCCTGGTGCTGGCTTTAGTGGTGGCGCTGATCGGCGGGGGCGCACTGGCCGCGAGCGCATTGGCGGTAATCGTCCTCGTGCCTCTGTTCGCACTCTTCTGGGCACGGATCATGATGATGATCCCCGTTGCCGCTGCCGAGGGCGCCGGCTCCAGTGCCATGATCAAGCGCAGCTGGGCACTTGCGCGGGGCCACACGGCGAAGCTTCTGGGCTTCGCGATCCTGGTCAGCCTCGGCGCCGGCATCATCATGATCGCCGTGACCATGGTGCTCGGCAGCGTCATCGCGCTCCTGCTGGGGCGTCCGGAGCCTGCCAATCTCAGCTTCGTCATCCTGCTGCTGATCGGCGGTGCGCTCAACACCTTGTGGGGTGCCTTCTACGCAGTGATCGTCGCGCGCATCTACACGCAGCTGGCGGATGAGCCCAGCACGGGGATCTGAGGGGCCGCATCCACCGGCAGTGCGCCGATGAGGCGCGGGTCGGGGAAGCTTTCGAACGCGCGCCTGTAGGCGACAAAACCTGCCCTAATGTAAGAGGGCAGCGCTGCCGGATGATCGAGGCTGCAGGTGGTCACATGCACCCGGCTGATTCCGGCGCGCCATGTCAGCGCCATGACCTGCCCGAACAGCCACTTGCCGTGCCCCTTGCCGGCCAGTTCCGGCACCAGCCCCAGGAAACGGATCAGGCATTCGCCAGCGGTCGAGAAATCGAGCTCCAGCATCCCGACCTCCACGCCGCGCGGATCGCGCACCACGTGCAGCTCGGCGATGTTCGCCATCAGCGTCGCATCGTCCATCCGCAATCGCGAGAACCACAGCCAGCGCCCGCCCACGCGCCGGAACAGCACGCGATACTGATCGGGCCGGATGTCGGTCCAGGGCATGATCCTGAGCGGGGAAGGGGGTAGCGGACGAAGCTTCGGCCGCTCTCGCATCTCGAGGAAAGTCACGACCGTGCCGACCTCGCCCGGCGCTATGTCGATCAGCCCGCCCATATCAGCTCGCCCATATCAGCTCCACGTCGCCTCCGGCGGCAGGCTCATCAGGATCGCGTCGACATTGCCGCCGGTCTTGAGCCCGAACAAGGTGCCCCGGTCGTAGATCAGGTTGAACTCGGCATAGCGACCGCGCCATTCCAGCTGCCGCGCCTTGTCCGCTTGCGTGAACTCCATACCCATGCGCCGCCGCACGATCCGCGGGAAGACGTCCAGGAACGCCTCGCCTACGTCCCGCGTGAAGGCGAAATGCGCGTCGAACTGCCCTTCCAGATGGTCGTAGAAGATGCCGCCGACACCCCGATGGACGTTGCGGTGCGGAATGAAGAAATATTCGTCCGCCCATTTCGAGAAGCGCGGATAATAAGTCGGGTCGTGCGCCGCACATGCCGCACGCAGACGCGCATGAAACTCGGCCGTATCCCCTTCATACGGAATCGGCGGGTTCAGGTCCGCGCCGCCGCCGAACCAGCGCTTGGTGGTGACCAGGAAGCGCGTGTTCATGTGCACCGCCGGCACGTGCGGGTTGGCCATGTGCGCGACCAGGCTGATACCGGTGGCGAAGAAGCGAGGATCCTCGGCCGCGCCATTGATCGTCTTTGCGAATTCGGGGCTGAAGCTGCCCCCCACGGTGGACACGTTCACGCCCACTTTCTCGAACACCTTGCCCTTCATCACGCCGCGCACGCCTGCGCCTCCCCGCTCGGATCCTCCCGGTTCCAGGCAACGTAATCGAAACCGGCATCGCTGCCCGCCTCGCGCTCGATCGCCTCGAATTCGGCACAGATCCGGTTGCGCAGCGATTCGAACCAGCTGCGCGCGGCCTGCTGTTCGCCGTCCAGTTCCAAACCTGTCGTGTCGGGGATGGTGGGTTCGCTCATCGGGGAAATCCGTTCAACTGCCTCAGCGCTTCGGCAAGCGCGATGCCCGCCGCCAGCGCAATGTTCAAGGACCGGGTGCCCGCCGCCTGCGGTATCCGCACCCGAAGATCGGCAGCGGCATGGACCGCGTCCGACACGCCGCTGCTCTCCGACCCCATTAGCAGGATGTCGCCGGCCGCAAATTGCGCTTCGTCAATGCGCAGGTCCGCCTTTGTGGTCAGCAGGACGATCCGCCCGCCGACACCTGCGCGAAATGCTTCCCAGCTCGCGTGCCGGCGCACATTGGCGATCTCCACATAGTCCATCCCGGCCCGCTTCAAGGCAGCGTGGGAGAAGGGGAATCCGCAAGGTTCGATCACGTCCACGGGCGTGGCGAGACACGCCCCCAGGCGCAGGATCGTGCCGACATTTCCCGGCTGGTCGGGCTGGTGGAGGGCAAGGCGCATGCCGTCGCCCCATAAGCCCCGCGCCCGCTCTGTGATAGCGGCGTCAAAATGGCTGTTGGCAAAGCCTCGCCCACGCGGCTATCAGGCCGGGCGAAGCCGCAAAAGGGGGACCCTTCCGTGGCTCGTGCCTGAACCGCCCCGGTCGCTACGTCTGGCGGCGCTTTTCGCACATCCGGTACTGAATCGCTGAAGGATCTTATGGCGACGGTTGAACATAATGATGGGACGATGGACGTGACGCCCGATGGCGTGCGCCGCCGCGACTTCATCAATATCGCTGCAGTAAGCTTCGCCGGGGTCGGCGCGCTTGCCTGCGTCTACCCGCTGGTGAACCAGATGAACCCGTCGGCCGACGTGCTCGCGCTCGCCTCGGCCGAAATCGACATCTCGGCGATCCAGCCGGGGCAGGCGATCAAGACCATCTGGCGCAAGCAGCCGGTGTTCATCCGCAACCTGACGCCGCAGGAGCAGCAGCAGGCCGACGCGGTGTCGCCGTCCGACCTGCGCGATCCCCAGACGCTGGCGGAACGCACGCTGGAGGGTAAGACCAACTGGCTCATCACCATGGGCGTGTGTACGCACCTGGGCTGCGTGCCGCTCGGCGCCGGTCCGGGTGAGAACAAAGGCGAATATGGCGGCTATTTCTGCCCCTGCCACGGTTCGCACTACGACACGGCCGGTCGCATCCGTAAGGGTCCGGCCCCATTGAACCTCGAGGTGCCGGAATACGCATTCGTATCCGACACTGTCGTCCGGATCGGTTGAGGTAGACTGAGATGAGCTTCCCCTGGGCAAACCAATACAAGCCTAAGTTCGCGCTCACGCAGTGGATCGACGACCGTCTTCCGCTGCCGCGCTTCGTCTACAATGCGGTCGGCGCCGGCTATCCGGTGCCGCGCAACCTCAACTATTTCTGGAATTTCGGCATTCTCGCCGGCGCGGCTCTGGTCATCCAGATCCTGTCGGGCGTGATCCTGGCGATGCACTACACGCCTTATGCCGATGCCGCGTTCAACTCGGTCGAGCATATCATGCGCGACGTGAACCAGGGTTGGCTGCTGCGCTACGGCCACGCCAACGGCGCCTCCTTCTTCTTCATCGTGGTCTACATCCACATCTTCCGCGGCCTTTTCTACGGATCGTACAAGGCGCCGCGCGAAATGGTGTGGATGCTCGGCCTCGTCATCTTCCTCCTGATGATGGCGACGGGCTTCATGGGCTACGTTCTTCCCTGGGGCCAGATGAGCTTCTGGGGTGCCAAGGTCATCACCGGCCTGTTCGGTGCAATCCCGCTGGTAGGCGAGCCGATCCAGACCTGGCTGCTGGGCGGTTTCGCGCCGGACAACGCTGCGCTCAACCGCTTCTTCTCGCTCCACTATCTGCTGCCGTTCGTGATCGTCGGCGTGGTCATCCTCCACGTCTGGGCGCTGCACATCTACGGGTCCAGCAACCCGACGGGTGTGGAAGTGAAGACGGCGCAGGATACCGTGCCGTTCCATCCCTATTACACGGCCAAGGACGGCTTCGGGCTCGGCATCTTCCTGATCGCCTTCTCGACCGTGCTCTTCTTCGCGCCGAACTATCTGGGCCATGCCGACAATTACATTCCGGCCAACCCGCTCTCGACGCCTGCGCACATCGTGCCCGAATGGTATTTCTGGCCCTTCTACGCGATCCTGCGCGCCTTCACCGTCGACTTCATCCTGCCGGCGAAGCTGTGGGGCGTGATCGCGATGTTCGCATCGATCCTGCTGCTCTTCTTTCTGCCCTGGCTGGATCGCTCGCCGGTGCGTTCGGGCAGCTACCGTCCGACGTTCAAGATGTTCTTCATCATCCTGGTGGTGGACGTCCTGATCCTGGGCTGGTGCGGCGGTGCGCCGGCGGAGGAGCCGTACGTGATCATCTCGCAGATCGCGACGATCTATTACTTCGCGCACTTCCTCATCATCCTGCCGCTGATCTCGAAGTTCGAGACGACGCTGCCACTGCCGAACTCCATCTCGGAAAGCGTGCTGCACGGCGAGAAGGCTGAAGCCGCCCCGTTCGGGACGCCCGGCAACAATGGCGGCACCAACGGCGACACGCGCGCCGTGCCTGCTGAATAAGGGTAAGGACACATGCTTCGTTTGATTGCCGGCATCGTCGGCCTCGGCTTCATCCTCGTCCTCACCATCTCGCTCATCACGGGCGCGGCGACCTTCATCTCCGAAGGCAAGCCGGAAACGATCGAGGGCCGCTTCCACAAGGATGTGAAGCACGTCGAATTCGCGTCGGACGGCCCCTTCGGCCGCTACGACCGTCAGCAGCTGCAGCGCGGCTTCCAGGTCTACAAGGAAGTCTGCGCCGCCTGCCATGGCCTCAACCTTGTCTCGTTCCGCAACCTGGAAGAAATCGGCTATTCGGAGGCCGAGGTGAAGGCGATCGCCAACCAGTGGCAGATCGAGGTTCCGTCCATCAATCCGGAGACGGGTGAGGCGGCGACGCGCAAGGCCATTCCGGCCGACCGCTTCCCCAACCCTTATGCAAACGAGACGGCTGCGCGCGCTGCCAACAACAATGCGCTTCCGCCCGATCTTTCGCTGATCACCAAGGCACGCCACCATGGTCCGGCCTACGTCTACTCGCTGCTGACCGGCTATCAGAACCCGCCGGCGGATCTTCCGGCGGAGGCACGTCCGGGGACGGGGCTGCACTACAACCCCTACTTCCCGAACCTGAACCTCGCCATGCCGCCGCCCATCACCTCGGACGGCCAGGTCACCTATGCCGACGGCACCCAGCCGACGGTCGACAACATGTCGAAGGACGTCGCGGCTTTCCTCACCTGGACCGCGGAACCCCGTCTCGAGAACCGCCACCGCACCGGCGTCGCCGTCCTCTTCTTCCTGATCATCGCCACCGCGCTCGGCTACCTCGCCTATCGCAACGTGTGGAGCGATCAGAAGCACTGATCGGCCAAGCGCTGAAAACAAAAGGGGCGTCGCAGGAAACTGCGGCGTCCTTTTTCGTAAGCCCTCTCCCACCGGGAGAGGGTTGGGTGAGGGACTTTCTCCTCTGCTCATTGCCAACCCACCGCCCCTGATGCACTCTCTAGCCCAAAGGCACCGCAAAGGAGTGGCAGCATGACGACGGCGCCCCTGACCCTCGCGGCCACCATGCTGATCCCGCCGCCCATCCCGTTGCCGGCACCCGAACTGCTTGCCGCGGCAGCCGAAGTCCGCGCCGCCGCACCGTTCGACCAAGCGACACTCGACGATGCGTTCGACCGTGCCATCTTCTCGACTGCTTCCGCCGCGCTCGCCAAGGCTCAGCCGCCCGCCACATCCGAAGCGATCCCCGCCGCGCTCGACAGGCTGCGCCAGCGGCTGACCGTCAGCCGTCCGAAGATCGACGCCCAAGCCTCCGGCTGCGTCGATCAGAGCCTAGGCTACGCCTACGACCTTCCGACACTGCGAGACATGCGCAGCACCGTCGCAACGCCCGGCGGCCGGGCATTGTGGGCGGCCGCAACCCGCGAGCCGCTGCGGGCCTGTTATGCGAAAGCCTTAACAAGCGAACTCTCAGACTTCGGCCAGGCAGTCGGCTGGGTCGCTTCGAAGCACCTGCTGCAACGGCTTCCCGCCGCCGGCGCGGCCAGTGCGGACCCATCTGCCTTCGGAAGGGAGATCGAGGCGCTTTGCGGCCGCCGCGCCACAGGCGTCCTGCGCGTCAAGCGCGGCGTGCTCGGCATGCCCTACACATGGGTGGACCGCGAGATTAAGCGCGATTCCAGCGGTGAGACCTTCCTGTGCCTTAACTATTCGGCCAAGGTCGCAGGCTACGACCTTCAGGTATTTTCCGACGAGTAGACATGACCGACCGCAATGATGACCTTCGCGCGCTGATCCGCACCATTCCCGACTTTCCAAAGCCCGGCATCCAGTTTCGCGACATCACCACCTTGCTGCTTGATCCTGCCGGCTTCGCTCTGGCCGTCGACCGCATGGCCGAAACCGCCGCTGCGCCGGACCTGGTCGCCGGCATTGATGCGCGTGGCTTCGTCTTCGCCGCCGCGCTGGCGCAGCGGTTGCACAAGGGGCTCCTCCTGATCCGCAAGGACGGCAAGCTGCCCGGTGAGACGATCGCCGAGGAATATGCGCTGGAATATGGCACCGACCGCTTGGCCATGCATGTCGATGCCTGTACGCCCGGTGCCCGGGTGCTGCTCGTCGACGATCTCATCGCCACCGGCGGCACGGCACGCGCGGCGGTGAACCTCATCCGCAGGGCCGGGGGCGATGTCGTCGGCGCCAGTTTCGCGATCGACCTGCCTGACCTCGGCGGCGCCGACCGCCTCCGCGAGGCCGGTGTGAACGTCACGGCCCTCGTCTCCTTCGAGGGCCACTAACGCCTTCGCCTGCGAAGAGGGTTAGGTGAGGGCGAACTCCGGACGCGGAACTACAAAACACATTTTCCTACAGCCCCCGGCCATGAGATACCCGACGCACGCTCTTTCTCACCGCCGTCCGATAAATCGATTCGCTCGATCAGAACGTGCTTTATTGATCGAGCGGATTCTTCCCGCGCCCTGACTTTCCTGACCTTTGGCGCTCAACTTGCCGGCCGCCGCCGCATCAGCACGATCGACACGAACCGAAGCACGGGCTCGCCATCCTGGTTGAACACCGTCACCGTCGACCGAAACGATCCGATCCCGGGCTTGCTGCGCGAAGGCGTCTTCTCCAGCAGCTCGGTTTCGACGCGGAGCGTGTCGCCGGGATATACCGGCTTCAGCCACCTGAGCTCGTCGATGCCCGGCGATCCCAGGCTCGCCGAACCGGCCCTGTCCATCTGGTCCACCATCATGCGCATCGTCATCGCGCATGTATGCCAGCCGCTCGCAGCTACGCGGCCGAAATAGGTCTGCGCCGCCGCCTCGTCGGACAGGTGAAAGGGTTGAGGATCGTAGCGTTGCGCAAACGCCACCACCTCCTCACGCGTCACCTCATAGCTTCCGAAGCCAGCCTTCGCGCCGACCTCCAGATCGTCCCACCAGATCATGCACTTCTCCCTTGTCGCCGCATGCTGCAACGACAGGGAAGGGCGCGTCCAGTGTCAGACGTTGAAGCGGAACAGCATCACGTCGCCGTCCTGGGTGACATATTCCTTGCCTTCGGACCGGAGCTTGCCCGCCTCGCGTGCGCCGCTCTCCCCGCCGAACTGGACATAATCGTCATAGGCGATCGTCTCGGCCCGGATGAACCCGCGCTCGAAGTCGGAGTGGATCGCCCCGGCGGCCTGCGGCGCCTTCGAACCCTTCTCCACCGTCCACGCGCGCGCTTCCTTCGGCCCGGCCGTGAAGAAGGTGATGAGATCCAGCAGCGCGTAGCCTGCACGGATGATGCGCGACAGGCCGGTTTCTTCCAGGCCCAGGTCGCCCAGGAACTCGGTGCGGTCCTCGGCCGGCATGGTCGCGATCTCGGCCTCGATGGCGGCGGAGATGATCACCGCCTTGGCGCCCTCGGCCGCCGCCTTCTCGAACACGCGCGCGCTATGGGCATTGCCCTCCGCGGCATCGCCCTCGTCGACGTTGCACACGTAAAGGACCGGCTTGGCGGTCAGCAGTTGCGCCCGTTCCAGCGCCTTTGCCTCCTCCTCGTCCGACGGCTGCGTGAGGCGCGCCGGCTTGCTTTCGCGCAGCAGGTCCAATGCCTTGCCGAGCACGCTCGCCTGCACCTTGGCTTCCTTGTCGCCCTGCTGCGCCTTCTTGATGAGGTTCGGTACCCGCTTCTCGAGGCTTTCCAGGTCCGAGAGCATCAGCTCGGTCTCGACCGTCTCCGCATCCGCGATCGGGTCCACGCGGCCCTCGACGTGCGTGACATCGCCTTCCTCGAAGCAGCGCAACACGTGGACAATTGCGTCCACCTCGCGGATGTTGCCGAGGAACTGGTTGCCTAGGCCCTCGCCCTTGGACGCGCCGCGCACCAGGCCGGCAATGTCCACGAACTCAAGTTGCGTCTCGATGATGTTGGCCGAGCTCGCGACCCGCGCGATCTCCTGCAGCCGCGAATCCGGCACCGCGACGCGGCCCACATTGGGCTCGATCGTGCAGAAAGGATAATTGGCCGCTTGCGCCGCCGCCGTCTCGGTCAGCGCATTGAACAGGGTGGACTTGCCGACATTGGGAAGTCCGACGATCCCGCAACGAAAACCCATTGTAACTCCGTGTCTCTGGTTGCCGCAGCCGATAGCCTGTGCGGCCGTGCTATTCCACCCGCTTGAGGGAACATGCTTGCGCGCCTTCTCGTTATAGGCGCGACACGATCATCACCTTCATGAGGACAAGCTATGTCGCACATTCCGAACAAGGTCATGCCGCACGCCGGGCATATCGAAGAAGCGCATGACGAGGAGCATGACACCGTTACGGTGAAGGCGCGTGCCGCTTCCCTGCGGGAGAAGGTGAGGGCCAATCCCAAGCCCGCCATCGCCGCTGGTGCCACCGTCCTTGCTGCAGCCGTCGCCGCAGCCGCGATCCCCTTCATCGGCCGCAACTGGAAGACCGAAGAGAAGACCGCCGCGAAGAAGTCCGGCGGCCAGGCAAAGGCGAAGAAGACCGCCAAGGCCTGAAGACGTGCGCGGCAGGCGAGGGCGAAGCCGAGCCTGCTGCGCCTTTACCAGCGGCTCAAACACATGTGCTGATGCTGCTCGGCACCGCTGTCAGGCGAGCCGCAGCGCCACTTCGTTCATGAACCGCGCATCGTCGCCATTGGCGAGCCACTCGGCGTCCGCGGCGATCGCACCGATCATGTCGGCAAGGTCGTCCAGTTCCGACTTGGCATAGTTGCCGAGGACGTGCCCGGTGACCTTTTCCTTGTGTCCCGGATGGCCGATGCCGATCCGCACGCGGCGAAACGGGTTGCCGACATGCGCCTCGGTGGAGCGCAGGCCGTTGTGGCCCGCAGTGCCGCCTCCGGTCTTCACCTTGACCTTGAAAGGGGCGAGATCGAGCTCGTCGTGGAAGACGGTGACGTCACCAACCTCGCGCTTGAAGAAGCGCATCGCCTCGCCGACGGCGCGGCCGCTCTCGTTCATGAAGGTGGAGGGTTTGAGCAGCAAGATGCGCTGCGTGCCGATCCGGCCCTGCTGCGCCCAGCCCTGGAAGCTCTTCTTGGGCGGATCGAAATTCCACCGGTCGGCGATGGCGTCCAGCGCCATGAAGCCGACATTGTGCCGGTGCATCGCATATTGCGCGCCCGGATTGCCGAGGCCGACCCAGATCTGCATCGGCTCGAACTCCAGCCAATCCTCAGCCGCTGCCGGTTCGCCTGTCTGTCCGAGCACTTCCACCGGCTTGGGCCGAAAAAGGTCGGCAAGGCGCCCCAGCAGCGACATGAGGGTCAGTGCTTAAGCGTCGCTGCCCGCGGGAACGTCACCCTCGGGAGCGGACTGGTCCTCGCTCGACTTCAGAGCCGAAGGCGCAACGATCGTCGCGATCGTGTAATCGCGATCCTCGATCGCCGACTTGGCGCCGGCCGGCAGCGTGACGGCGGAGATGTGGATCGAATCGCCGACATCGAAGCCGGACACGTCGACCACGACCTCGTCTGCGATCTCGGCAGCGTCGGAGACGAGCTCGATCTCGTGACGGACGATGTTCAGCACGCCGCCCTTCTTGAGGCCCGGCGAATTCTCTTCGCCGACGAAGCGGACCGGCACTGCGACCGTCACGGTCGAATGCTCACCGATGCGGAAGAAGTCGACATGCAGCGGGCGATCGGTCACCGGATGGAACTGCACGTCCTTGGGGAGCGTGCGGTGGGTCTGGCCGCCGGCATCGATCATCACGACCGTGTTCATGAAGTGACCGGTGTTGAGGGCCTTGACCAGAAGCTTCTCCTCGATGTGGATCGAGACGGCTTCTTCCTTGTTGCCGTAGATGACGGCTGGGACGCGGCCTTGATTACGCAGAGCACGGGCAGCTCCCTTGTTGCCCGGTTCGCGCGTCTCGGCCGACAGCGTAAGCTGATCGCTCATGTGCATGTCTCCAAAAAACGGATGGTTGAATATCCCACGCTCGCGCCTCCAGGGATGACCATGAGCGGGGAAGCGGCGCCTATAGGGGAGGGGCGCCACGGTGTCAAAAAGGAACGCCCCTCCCGCAAGCGGAAGGGGCGCGACCATTGCGACGCGATGATTACTGCGTCACGCGCTCGGACTTGATGCCCTTTTGCGCCAGGAAATCCTGCACGCTGCCCTTGCCCGCCAGATGACCGGCGCCCACCGCGATGAACACGGTGCCGGGCTGTTCCATGCGGGTGTCGATCCACTCGGCCCATTTTGCGTTACGATCGGTGAAGATCAGCTTGTAGAGCGCGGGATCGTCATCCTCGTTCATGATCTCGGCGAGACCTTCGGTGTTACCCGACGACCAGGCGGCCAACATCGGCTTGAACATGGTTTCGATCTTATCGAACTCGGTAATGCTGTCGGAAAGCATCGCAACCTGCTGGGCCTCCGGCAAAGCATCGAACATGCCGAGCTGCCATTCCACGCCTTCCAGTTCGCCGATCTTCAGGTTCTTGGCCTTCGCCGCTGTCGTCAGGATCTTGTCGGCACCATGTTCGGGCTTGAGGCCCATCTTGTCGGTAGCAATGCTGGTCACCACGGTGGACACGAACCACGGCTTCATCATGTCGAAACCCTGCCTGGCTTCTGCGGGTATGCCGGCCTTGGTCAGCATGGCATCGAGCTGGGTCTTCACGTGCGGGGTAAGCTTGTCCGAAAGCTTCTTGCCCGACATATCCAGCGCGTGCTTCATGATAAGCGGCTGGAGCGCAGCCGGATCTTCCGGGATGATCGCTTCCACAACCACTTCCTGGCTGGCGTCGAACGCGGTCTTCACCTCGTCGTTGAACCAGTCCTGCTTGCCGTCGAGCATGTGGAACGTGCCGAACAGGTAAACGGTCGTGTCCTCGTCCTTAGCGACCCACATCGCCGGATCGGCGTCGGGAAGCGGCGCTTGCGCGGCGAGCGGCGCGGCCACTGCGGAAAGCAGGCCGGCGAGCAGAAACTTCTTCATAAACGGAATCCCCTTTTGCCCTAACAGGTTAACGGTAGCGGTAGTAGATGCTGGCAGCGGTCAGAGCCACCCAGAAAACGACAAACAGAACCCAATGGATCGGCTCCGGAACGAAGCCGCCCTTCCACAGGAAGAACCAGGTCGGATAAGCGAGAACATAGATCGATCCTGCAAAGGCGGCTGCCTTGGACTGGTTTGCGCGCTCCACCTCATCCAATTGCTTGGCAAGGAACAGCGATCCGACGAGCACCGCCAGCAGGAACACTGCAGTGATCGCAAGTGCTATCGCAGGGTTCCACGGCGCGCTCAGGTCGTTGTCATGGCGCGCAAGCTGGTAGCCGAGATAGCCGCCGCACGGCACGCCGGCGACGAACAGGCCGGCGAGCACCCAGAACCTGCGTTTGCGCGATGCGCTTTCCAGGCGCTCGCCCTCGCCAACGACATGATCAGACCTGGCCATCGTCGAATATCTCCTCGATGTTCATCTCGAACAGCCGCGCCAGTTTGAAGGCGAGCGGCAGGGAAGGGTCGTATTTTCCGGTTTCGATCGCGTTCACGGCCTGGCGCGATACGCCGATCCGGCCGCCAAGCTCAGCCTGGCTCCAGCCACGCTCGGCCCGAAGAACCCGCAGGCGGTTGTTCATGCCCAATTGTCCCGAAGCCGCGTCGCTTCGAAAACGGAGAAGAAGGTCGCGAATACCACTGCCATGACGCTGTCGAGCGTGACGTCGATTGCGCTGTCGCGGCCTGTGAAGCCTTCGATCAATCCCATTGCGAAGGCGCCCACGATCGGCGCAACGATCAGCATCGCGAAGGCTGCCTCTGACGCCTTGCCCCAGCAATATCGGGCGAACTCGTCTCTCCGCTTGCGTGAGAAGAGGGCGATCAGGATCAGGAGCCACGCGAACTGAAGCCCCAAGGTCCATCGGCTGTCCAGCCCGGTGACCAGAAGGAGCAGCCACGCCGCGAAGAGCAGCGCGCATAGGTCGAACAGCAGAAAGTAGCGGGTGAAACCGCCTTCATCAGTCCTTCCGTCCTTCTGCATCATGCCCATCCTTCGTGTCAGCCTTGCCCGACTGAATGTCAGTGAAACCTTACATACGCGATTCCCAGGCTGTGTCAACAACGCCTGACATCATGCAAGGTAATAGTGACTTACCGAGAAGTAGACCACTCGCGCCTGGCTACTCGATCGCCCGTGCAGCGCTCCCTTGACCCTCCATCTGCCTTGGGTCAAAGCAAGCGCCATTTCACCGCCTACAGGGGTTTGTCCTTGAGCAATCCGCTCAGCTTTCAGCGCCTCATCCTGACGCTGCATGATTATTGGGCGCAGCAGGGCTGCGTCATTCTCCAGCCTTATGACATGGAGGTAGGGGCAGGGACCTTCCACCCGGCGACCACTTTGCGTGCGCTCGGCCCCGATCACTGGAATGCGGCCTATGTGCAGCCGTGCCGCCGCCCGACCGATGGCCGTTATGGCGAGAATCCGAACAGGCTCGGCGCATACTATCAATATCAGGTCATCCTGAAGCCTTCGCCCAGCGATATCCAGCAGCTCTACCTCGGCAGCCTCGCGGCAATCGGCATCGATTTCGAACGGCACGATATCCGCTTCGTCGAAGACGATTGGGAAAGTCCCACTCTCGGCGCCTGGGGCCTCGGCTGGGAGGTATGGTGTGACGGTATGGAGGTGACGCAATTCACCTATTTCCAGCAGGTTGGCGGCTATGATTGCAAGCCGGTGGCAGGCGAGATCACCTACGGCCTGGAGCGGCTGGCCATGTACATCCAGGGCGTCGACAACGTCTACGACCTGCAGTTCAACGACCCCGTGCCGGGCCGCCCCGCCGTCAGCTACGGCGACGTGTTCCTTGAGAATGAGCGCCAGTTCAGCGCCTATCATTTCGAGGCGGCGAACACCGATACGCTGTTCAAGCAATTCGTGATGGCGGCGGACGAAGCACGAGCGCTGATCGACGCCAAATTGCCGCTGCCCGCCTATGACCAGGCGATCAAGGCCAGCCATATCTTCAACACGCTCCAGGCCCGCGGCGTTATCTCCGTTGCCGAGCGGCAGGCCTATATCGGCCGCGTGCGCGACCTCGCAAAGGGAGCGTGCCAGGCATGGATGGAAAAGAACGGGTGGACGGCGTGAGCGTGACGACGACCGATTTCCTGCTGGAACTCCTGTCCGAGGAGATCCCGGCACGCATGCAGGCCAAGGCCGAGGCGGATCTCGCCCGCCTGTTTACCGAAGAGCTCGGCAAGGCAGGGCTGAAGGCCGCCTCGATCGAAACTTATTCCACGCCACGACGGCTGGCCCTGATCGCCCGCGCGCTCCCGATCGAAACGGAAAGCGTGTCCGAGGAACTGAAGGGTCCGCGTGTCGGCGCGCCGCCGCAGGCGCTGGAAGGCTTTCTGCGCAAGACCGGCCTTGCGCATGATCAGCTTGTCGAGCGTGGCGGCATATTGTTCGCGGTCGTGAACCGCCCTGGGCGTGCCGCCAGGGACGTGCTGGCGGAGGCGATCCCCGCCGTGGTCAGGGCCTTCCCCTGGCCTAAGTCGATGCGCTGGGGCGATGCGTCCGCTTCGACCGAGAGCCCGCGCTGGGTCCGGCCATTGCAGGGGATCGTCGGGCTGCTGGGCGAAGACGTGGTCAACTTCGAGATTGCGGGCGTGACGTCCGGCGCGGCGACGGTCGGTCATCGCTTCCATCACCCGGGCATGATCACCATCGGCGGCGCCTATGACTATGTCGAAAAGCTTCGCGCCTGCCACGTGATCGTCGATGCGCGCGAGCGTCAGGCCAGGGTGCGCGACGGTGCGGAGCAGGCTGCATCCGCAGCTGGTCTCGCCGTGGTGGCGGATGAAGGACTGGTGGTGGAGAATGCTGGCCTGACCGAATGGCCGGTGCCGCTTCTCGGCGCCTTCGACCCGGCATTCCTGGATGTGCCGCGCGAGGTGATCCAGCTCACCATGCGCACCAACCAGAAATATTTCTCGCTGAACGATGCAGGCGGCGAGCTGGCCCCCAACTTCATCTGCACCGCCAATGTGGAGGCAGCGGACGGCGGTGAGGCGATCGTCGCGGGCAATCGCAAGGTGCTGGCCGCCCGGCTCTCTGATGCGCGCTTCTTTTGGGAGACCGACCTCAAGACGCCGCTCGAAGATCAGGGCCGCAAGCTCGGCCAGATCGTCTTTCACGAAAAGCTCGGCACGGTGGCCGCTCGCGTCGAGCGCACCGCCAAGCTCGCCCGCTGGATGGTCGAGCGCGGCATCGTCAAGGCCGTATGCGGCACCAGCCAGCAGGAGATGGCCGATCAGGCAGCCAAGGCGGCCCGCCTTGCCAAGGCCGATCTCGTCACCGGCATGGTTGGCGAGTTCCCCGAACTGCAGGGAACGATCGGCGGTTACATCGCCCGTGCACAGGGGCAGCCGGTCGCGATCGCCGATGCGGTACGCGACCATTACAAGCCGGTCGGGCAGGGCGACGACGTTCCAACCGATTGCCTGACCGTCGCGGTCAGCCTCGCCGACAAGCTGGACACTTTGGTGGCCTTCTTCTCGATCGGTGAAAAGCCTACCGGTTCGCGCGATCCCTTCGCGCTGCGGCGTCAGGCGCTGGGCGTCATCCAGCTGCTTATCAGGAACCATATCCGCCTCCCGCTCCGCGACGTGCTCGTCGAGGCTGCCGTGATCATGAAGCTGTCGCAGCTCGGCGCGATCGAGAATGCTTCCTTCCCGCGGCTCACCGGCAGCGGCGACCATGAGATCACCGCCGAGGTCGGCACCTTCACCTATCGGCGCAGCGGCAACGTGGTCGTGCGCTGGGAAGCAGCCAAGACGCCGAACCTGGAACGCGGACGCTTTATCGACGAGGCAAGGGCCGTCGAGAGGGAGGTGTTCGCCTTCTTCGCCGAACGGCTCAAGGTTCAGCAGCGTGAGGCGGGCGTTCGCCACGACCTCATCGATGCGGTATTTGCCCTTGGCGGCGAAGACGACCTCATCCGCCTGCTCGATCGCGTGCGGGCTCTGCAATCCTTCGTGGAGACGGAGGAGGGCGCCAACCTCCTCGCCGGCTACAAGCGTGCGGCCAACATCCTGAAGAAGGAAGGCTGGGACACGAAACGTCACCAGGTCTGGTTCGGCTACACGCCCGAGCCGCAGGAACAGGCGTTGGATGCTGCCCTCGATGCAGCCGAGCCGAAGGTGGCCGCCGCTTTGAAGGGCGAGGACTTCGAAGGTGCCATGGCGCTCCTGGCTTCCCTGCGCGCGCCCGTCGACGCCTTCTTCGACAAGGTGACCGTCAACGACGCCGACTCGGAGAAGCGGGAGACGCGGCTTGCCCTTCTGGCGCGCGTGCGAAATGCCGTCCACCGGGTGGCCGATTTCTCGCGAATTGAGGGCTGATCCCACATCCTCTTGCCTGACAACGGTGACACTGGATCGTTGCGGGTCCGGGAACTTCTGGCGCTTGATCTTCTTTCCTGCTGCGGTGCACAAGCTGTGCAGAAGACATACAGGGGATACGAATGGCCAGCCTTCTTGACGCTCCCGAACAGGGTGCGCTTGCGCGTTACGTCTATCGCTTCGGCGGCGGCGTGTCGGACGGCGGAAACGGCGATAAGAACCTGCTGGGCGGCAAGGGCGCCAACCTGGCCGAGATGGCCTCGATCGGCCTGCCGGTACCCCCGGGCTTCACCATCTCGACCGCGATGTGCACACGTTATTATGAGGAAGGCGAGAGCTTCCCGGACTCGCTGCGCGCCGAGGTGGCCGAAGGGCTTGCACATATTGAAGGCGTGACCGGCAAGCGTTTCGGCGATGCGGCCGATCCGCTGCTTGTCTCCGTGCGCTCGGGCGCGCGCGTGTCGATGCCGGGCATGATGGACACGGTGCTCAACCTCGGCCTCAACGACGAGACGGTGGTCGGCCTTGCAGCAACCTCGGGCGACGAGCGTTTCGCCTGGGACAGCTATCGCCGCTTCATCCAGATGTATTCGGACGTGGTGCTCGAACTCGAGCATGGCGCGTTCGAGGAAGCGCTGGAGATCGCCAAGGAAGAGAAGGGCGTCAGCCTCGATACCGAACTGGAAGCCTCCGACTGGAAGGCGCTGGTCGCCCGCTACAAGGAATTGGTCGAGGAACAATGGTCGCGCCCGTTCCCGCAGGACGTTCATGAACAGCTCTGGGGCGCGGTGGGCGCGGTATTCGGCTCCTGGCAGTCGGATCGAGCGAAGGTTTATCGCCGCCTGAACTCCATTCCTGGCGGATGGGGCACTGCGGTGAACGTGCAGGCGATGGTGTTCGGCAACATGGGCGAGACATCGGCCACCGGCGTTGCCTTCACCCGCGATCCGGCGACGGGTGAGCGCGCTTATTATGGCGAGTATCTCATCAACGCGCAGGGCGAGGATGTCGTCGCGGGGATCCGCACTCCGCAATATCTGACCCGTGCGGCGCGCGAGAAAGCGGGTGCCAAGCCGCTGTCGATGGAAGAGGCGCTGCCGGAAGTCTACGGGGAGCTTGCCCGCGTGTTCGACCTGCTTGAGACGCATTATCGCGACATGCAGGACATCGAGTTTACCGTCGAGCGCGGCACCTTGTTCATGCTGCAGACGCGGTCCGGCAAGCGCACGGCCAAGGCGGCGCTCAAGATCGCGGTCGACATGGCGCGCGAAGGCCTGATCAGCGAGAATGAGGCGGTGCTCCGCGTCGACCCGGCTGCGCTCGATCAACTGCTCCACCCGACGCTCGATCCTGCCGCACCGCGCAACGTCGTTGCCAAAGGCCTCCCTGCCTCCCCAGGCGCCGCGTCGGGCGCCGTCGTCTTCGATGCCGACACGGCCGAACGCCAGGCGGGTCTCGGGAACAAGGTCATTCTGGTTCGCGTGGAAACCAGCCCGGAGGACATTCACGGGATGCACGCCGCTACCGGCATCCTTACGGCGCGCGGCGGCATGACCAGTCACGCGGCGGTGGTGGCACGCGGAATGGGACGTCCCTGCGTCAGCGGCGCGAGCGGCATTACGATCGACAATCGTGCCAGAGTGATGCGGGTCGGCGGCCAGGACGTGCGCGAAGGCGACACGCTCACCATCGACGGCTCGACCGGCGAAGTGATGCTGGGCGAGGTCGCGACCATTCAGCCCGAGCTGGTTGGCGATTTCGGCACGCTGATGGAGTGGGCCGACAAGGTGCGTCGCTTGCGCGTGCGCACCAACGCCGAAACACCCCTCGACTGCCGTACCGCGCGCGAGTTCGGCGCCGAGGGCGTCGGCCTGTGCCGCACCGAACATATGTTTTTCGATGCCGAGCGGATCACAAACGTCCGCCAGATGATCCTGGCCGACAGTGAAAAGGGACGTCGCGCAGCGCTCGAGAAGTTGCTGCCGGCTCAGCGCAGCGACTTCGTCGAGATCTTCGAGATCATGGCGGGGCTGCCCGTCACGATCCGCCTGCTCGATCCCCCGCTTCACGAGTTCCTGCCCCATGGCGAGCACGAGTTTGCGGATGTCGCAGCCGCGGCGGGGGTCGGCGTGGACGAGCTCAAGCGCCGTTCGGCAGACCTGCACGAGTTCAACCCCATGCTCGGCCATCGCGGCTGCCGGCTCGGCATCACCTATCCCGAAATCTACGAGATGCAGGCTCGAGCCATCTTCGAGGCAGCGGTGAAGGTCGCGAAGGCAAGCGGCGCCGCGCCCATTCCGGAGGTGATGGTGCCTTTGGTCGGGACCCGCGCGGAACTTCAGATCATTCGCCAGCTCATCGAAAAGACGGCCGATGCGGTGTTCGACGAGGCCGGCATATCGATCGAGTATCTGATTGGCACCATGATCGAGTTGCCCCGTGCGGCGCTGATGGCCGACAGCATCGCCGAGGAAGCGCAATTCTTCAGCTTCGGCACCAACGACCTGACCCAGACCACTTTGGGTGT
Organism: uncultured Allosphingosinicella sp.; assembly: GCA_934539295.1. GTDB lineage: Bacteria > Pseudomonadota > Alphaproteobacteria > Sphingomonadales > Sphingomonadaceae > Allosphingosinicella. The sequence goes on along the minus strand of CAKTCN010000009.1, from coordinate 31,866 downwards.
CAGCCGCGACGATGCGGCGCGGTTCCTGTCAGTCTATGTGGAGAAAGGCATCTTCGCCCGCGATCCGTTCGTCAGCCTTGACGAGGAGGGCGTCGGACAGCTCATCGCCATCGCAGCAGAGCGTGGCAGGGCGACCCGCAGCGACTTGAAGCTCGGGATCTGCGGCGAACATGGCGGCGACCCGGCCTCGATCGCATTTTGCGAGAAGACCGGGCTCAACTACGTCTCGGCATCGCCGTACCGCGTGCCGATTGCGCGCCTTGCCGCCGCTCAGGCTGCGCTGCGGGCGGCAAGCTAGCGCTTACAGGCGATCGGGATCGACGCGACCCGTCGTCCGTTCGCGGGCGGCGGCGTGGCGCAGCATGTCCTTTTCGCGATCTTCGCGGCGCAACCGCTCATTCTCCGTTTCGAACGTCTGACGGCGCACCACTTCCTCATGGTAGCGACGCTTCCACTTGCGTCCGGTCGAGAACAGCAGCCCAATGCACAGGCCCGCGAGAAAGGCGAGAATGATGATCGCCCACATGTTCGTGCTCATACCCATCTCCTTTGCCGCACATAATCGGCGAGGCGTGGGCACGGTTCCGTAACGTTACATCTTGCCCAGCGTCTCGGAGATGCTGCACGCCGCCGGCCCCAGGATCACGATGAACAGGGTCGGCAGGATGAACATGATCAGCGGCACGGTCATGATCGCCGGCAACCGTGCAGCCTTTTCCTCCGCGCGCATCATCCGCTCGTTTCGGAATTCGGCGCTCAACACGCGCAATGCACTGGCGAGCGGCGTGCCGTACTTCTCCGTCTGGATCATGGTCGTGACCACGCCGCGTATCGCTTCCAGGTCGATGCGATTGGCAAGGTTTTCGAACGCGATGCGCCGCTCGGTCAGGAAGCCGAGCTCGATCGACGTCAGTGCGAACTCCTCGCCAAGCTCCGGATAGGCCCGGCCGAGCTCGCGCGCCACGCGGCTGAACGCGGCGTCGATCGTCAGGCCCGCCTCGGCACAGATGACCAGCAGGTCGAGCGCGTCGGGGACGCCCTTGCGGATCGCGTCAGACCGCTTCTTCAGCTTGTTGGTGAGAAAGATGTCAGGCGCCTTGTAGGCCGCGATCAGCGATCCCGCGACCAACCCGTACCGCTTGAAGCCGCCCCAATCCGGAAACCAGTCGAGCAGGTAGACGCCGACCACCATGATCGTGCCGATCACTAGCGGCATCACGAACCGGGCGAAGATGACGACAAACGCGAGGTCCTTCGACCTGTAACCGGCGTGAAGCAGCTTCTTCTGCGCCGCCTCGACCTGTTCGTCCTGCAGCATCTTGAGCGACGCGAGGACGCCGCGAACCTTGTCGGCGGTTTCGTTCCTGTTGCTGATGCTGCGCCGGCGCTTGGATGAAGATGCGATGATGCCGGCCTTCAACTGCTCGCGCCGCTCGTTCAGCGCCTTCACCCGGCGCGCCATCGGGTCGCGCACCGTGGTCGCAGCATAGACCGCCACCAGCGCGAAGAATGTCGCAACGGCAGCGAGCAAGGTCGCGATCGTCGTCACGTCCACGCCGATCAGCTCGGAAGGGGAGGTTGGCGCCACCGCTCAGATCTCGAAGTTGACCATGCGCGACATGATGAACGCGCCGATGCCGATCCACACCAATGCGCCGGATCCGGCGATCATCAGGCGCGGATCGACGAAGAATTCGCCCGCATATTCGGGGTTCATGAAGAAGATCAGTGCGAAGACAAGGAAGGGCAGCGAGCCCAGGATCATCGCCGAGGCCTTGGCTTCCGACGACATGGCCTTGATCTTCAGTCTCATCGAAACGCGCCGGCGTAGCACGTCCGCCAGATTCCCGAGTGTCTCCGCAAGGTTGCCGCCTGTCTCACGCTGAATGGAGAGCGCGATCACGAAGAACTGGAATTCGGGTGTGCCCAGGCGGTCGGCCGTTTCCTGCAAGGCGGCATCCATCGTCAGGCCGATCTTCATCTTGTCGGAAATGCTGCGGAATTCCACGCCAACCGGACCGTCCAGTTCCCCCGCCACCACCTGCATCGTCTCCGACACCGGCAGACCGGATCGAAGACCGCGCACCATCAACTCGATGGCTTCGGGAAAGCGGTCGTTAAACTCCTTCGCGCGGCGCTTGATCAGGGTGCCGACGACGAAATGCGGCGCCGCAATGCCGGCAAACAGCCCGGCAAGCAGCGACAGCAGGATCGGCGCGCCGCGAAGCAAGGACGGAACCATGATGGCCAGAGCGATACCCAGGGATGCCATCACATAGGCGTTCAGCGTCCAGTCGCGTCCCGTCCGCTCAAGCCGCAGAGCGAGCATGGCCGGATTTGGAACCAGTTTCTGCAGCGCGGTGTCCACCTTGCCGCCCGCTGGAGCCGACAGAATCTTCTTGAACTTGGCCTGCGCACGAACTTCCGATGACTCGCTATACCGCTCGCGCACCGCCTGAAGGCGGCGGTTTCCTGCTTTGGCCGCCGAAGGTCCCGAGAAGACGGCAAACAGCAATGCGAGCGCTATGACCGCGCCGCCGCCGAGGAGGACGAACGTCAGCATGGGAGCCGGTGTCCCCTCACGCGGCCGCCTTGTCCTTCGGCCGCTTGGCCAGCAAAGTCTTCACCCCGCCCAGCCTGCCGAACAGCGAGGAGCCGCCGCGAACCACCGGCGCCTGCACTTCGTCGTTCACGATTGTGACCAGCGACATCAATTCGGCAAGCGGCTGCGCGATCTTCGCTGTGCTTGCCGACCGCGCCAGTGGCTGACCCAGCTTCGCAGCCTGAACGGTGGCCTTCGCGTCGAATGGCACGACGACATCGATCGGGCGCTCGATGCTGTTCTCGAAATCCTTGCGGCTGATTTCCTGGACCGAAGCGGCCGGCGCCTTGTTGGCGACCAGCAGCACCCTTGCATCGGGTGCAGTCGCCTTCAGCCAGGAAAGGATGCGGATCGTGTCGCGGGCTGCCGCCAGCGTGAACTCGACGACCAGGACCACTACCCGTGCATCGCGCACCAGGTCCGGCTGTTCGATCATCAACGATCTGGGAAGGTCGAGGATGGTGGTGTCGAACGCACCGCGCATTTCGTCGCGAAGCTGCAGCAGGCCCGTGCCATCGCCTCCCACCGGCTGGTTGATGGGCGCCTCGGCCGAAAGAACGCTGAGAGTCTCGGATGCGCGCATCATTGCTCGTTCGATGAACAGGCCATCGATGCGTGCAGGGTTCTCGATCGCATCCACAAGGCCGCGGCCGGGTTCGAGGTCCAGCGACAGCGCGCCCGTGCCGAAATAGATGTCGAGGTCGAGAAGCGCAGTCGATTGCCCCGCCTTGTCCGCAACCAGCCATGCGAGCGAGGATGCGATGGTGGACGCTCCCACGCCGCCGCGCACACCGATCACGGCGGCCATGAGATGTTCGCGCGCCTTGCCGCCCTCGCTCGAACGGGTCCCCGCAAGCGCGAACTGCGCCTGCGAGAAGACATCGCGCAGCTGGTCGGGGGTGAAGGGCTTCAGCAGATAATCCTGGATCCCGCTCACCAGCAGTTCGCGGTACAGCCGGACGTCGTTGATCTCGCCCGCTGCAATGACCAGCGTGCCCGGCTCGCACACTTCGGCCAGGGCCTGGATGTCGCCCAGCGGGTTGCCTGACCCGGACAGGTCCACGAACAGGATGCAGGGACTGGGCGCGACCGACAGCGTCTGCACCGCATTGCGCAGGCCGCCCAATTGCACCTTTTCCGGCAGCCAGCCGAACTCGACCGCGACGCTGCTGAGCATCGCCGCCATGTCGTCGTCGCAGGCAAAGGCCGCAAACGGCGTGCGCATGCCCGGTCGCGAGGGGGAGGACGGGCTCAATTGCCGGATTCCTGTGGCTGTCCGCCGGCATCGCCGCCGCCGGATATCGCGGCAACGCCGGTCAGGATGCGGTCACGATAGGTGGTGACCGGCTTTGCGGCGGCCACCGTTTCGCTGGTCCCCACGCGTCCCCTGACCAGGTCCTCGGGATCGGCGATCATCGCGGCAAGGCTGGCGTTGGTGGCACAGCCGAAATTGCTGTCGGTCGAAATGGGGGCACCCGGCACCCGTGCGTTGCTCCAGTCTGGGCAGCCGGGCACGCTCGCCGTGGTGCGGCTTACAACCACGCGCGCAACGCCTTGCGCGGCATTGCCGTCATTCACCGCAATTACCGTGCCCGGCGCGATCCCGTATTCCGCCACCAGGCGGGTGATCGCAGCTTGTGCTTCCAGGTCGGGCGTGTGCACCACGATCTGGTCCGCTTCGCCGATCCGCAGCGCATCGAGCCAGGCACGAAGCCGCACATCCTCGCCCGGCAGCAACGCTCCATATGTGCCGACATCCAGCACATATTGCGCGCGCTGCACCACGGGCTGGTGCACCGAATAGAGGGACGGGTTGGCACCGGGGGAAAGCCGTCCGGCCGTAACGCCGCAACCGGAAAGCGCCGCTAGCGACGCTGCGGCAACGAGAGGTTGGAGAGATCTCATCTTCATGATCCTCAAAGGCCGAAGCCGGGGCGCGGCAGGCTGGCGGAGCCTTGCGCCCCGCCTGCCGGAACCGAACCGGTGTCGATGGCGGGAGCGGGCACTTGTGCCGGTGCCATGCTCGGCTTCGGACGCTGCTCGCCGGCGCGGCTGTCATGCTCCTGGCCCAGAATCAGCCGCCCGGGATCGCTTGCGGTGCGATAGCCGTCGGTCGGGAGTGCGATGCGCCCTGCATCGACCGGCTTCACGAGATAAGGCGTCACGACCACGAGCAATTCGCTCTGATTGCGCCGGTAATTGTCCGACCGGAACAAGGCGCCGATGATCGGCAGGCTGCCGAGGAAGGGCGTGCGTTCGACCAGATTGTTATGGTTGTTGCGCATCAACCCCGACAGCACCAGGCTCTGTCCCGAGCCGAGCTCGACCGTCGTCTCTGTACGGCGGGTGGTAAGGCCCGGTATCTCGATGCTGCCGATGGTGATCGCGCCTTCGCTCGTCAGCTCCGACACTTCGGGCCGCACCCGCATGGAAATGCGCCCGGTGTCGAGCACGATGGGCGTGAAGGCGAGGCTGACGCCATATTCCTTGAACTCGATCGACGTGCCGTTGATCCCCTCGGCAACCGGGATCGGGAATTCGCCGCCGGCAAGGAAGCTGGCGGTTTCTCCCGACAGGGCCGTCAGCGTCGGTTCGGCCAAAACGGCGACGAGACCGTTTTCCTCGTTGAGGTCGGCGGCCGCCGCGATGTCCAGGCCTAATGCCCGGCCGACGATCCCGAATGTCGACGTATCGGCCGGCGACAGGATCGTGCCACCGCTTGTCACGTCCCGCCCGCGCGTGAACCCGAACAAGCTGCTCCCGCTCCTGTCGGAGGCCTGGATGCTTGCGCCGAGCGTCTTGGTAAGCGACCGGCTGACCTCGGCAATGGTCACCTTCAGCATGACCTGCAGCGGGGTGGCGGTCTTCAGCCGGTTCATCACCTGCGTGCCTTCGCCGAGGAACGCTTCGGTGAGGCGCTCGGCATCCTCGACATCGGCTGGGCTCGCCACCGTGCCGGTGAGCAGCATTAGCCCGTTCATCGGTATGGCCTCGATCCGCGCGCCGGGCATGGCAACCCGCAGCATGTCGGAGACGGAGGCGATATTGTTGCCGATGCGGACGTTGGCCGAATAGACGATGCGGCCGGCCTGATTGGTGGCGAAGAGGGTGGTCTCTCCCGCCGCCTTGCCGAACACATAGAGCTGGTCCGCGGACTCGACCTGCACGTCGGCAACGCCGGGATTGGCGATAAAGACGTCACTCATCGGCGAGTCCAGGCGGATCATGCGGCCGGTGCCGGTGGAAAGGTTCAGGTCCTCCGACGGCCTGGGCATCACGGTCTGGCTGGTGGCCGGCGCGGAGAGGGCGACCGATGCCAAGGCAAGTGCGGTGCCGAGCGCGAGGGTTCGTGCGTGCTTCAGCATCTCAGAAACCTCCCACCGGAACTTCGGACACGGCATTTCCGCGGGCGACGCGTACGACCGGACCGCGCGGACGCTGCTGTGCGACCGGTGCTTGAGCATTCATCGATCCCGGCACCATCACCGGGGCAGGCGGAGGAGGGGGAGGAGGCGTTGCCGTTACGCGCCGCACCGGCACGGTCGACCGCTGATAGCGCGACACGTCAGCCCCGACAGTGGCGGTGCTGCCCCCGTCCGACGGACGGTTGGCGATCGCCAGCAACATCGCTCGTTCGGTCTTCGCATCTACGTTGTCGGGCACGTCCACCTGTCCCGACGCGATCGCCTGCTCCAGTTCCGCCATATTGTCGGTCAGCGAGCGCAGCGACAGCGAGAGGCGGCCCACCGACTGCGCCACTGCGATCTTTTCGGCGATCCTGGGGGTCACCTCCATGGTCACAGTTTGTGTTGCCGCGACCACCGGCTTTCCACTCTCGTCGGTGCTCTGCATGCGCTGGTCCACTGCAAGAATGCGAATGTTGCGCAGGATCGTCTCGGACACCTTGAGCGGCGGCCCGTCGCCCTCGCCGGTCACGTCCTGAGTCAGCACGATATCGACCCGGTCACCGGGGAACACGAAACCCGCGACGCCGCTCGTCATGTTGACGCCCACCGTCACCGCCCGCATCCCCGGCCCAAGCGCGGCGGCAAGGAATCCGCGTTCGCCGGGCTTGACCAGCGCACCCTGCGTGAGCGGCTGACCGGCCGTCATCTCCGTCCGCACGACGGTGCCCAGCAGGTCCTTGGGGTCGGTACCCGGCTTGCCCTTGATGAAATAGGCATCCTCGACCAGCCCCTGTGGCCATGGCTGATAGTGCAGCGCCTCCGCATCGATGATCGTGCCCACGGGCAGCGCGCGCCTGGCAACCAGCACGTCGGGCCCCGCCGCTACCGCCGCCTTTGCCTCGGCCTGGTCGGCGCTCGATCCGAGGAACAGGTTCTTCGCCATGATCGCAGTGCTCGCGGCGATGGCCAGCGCAACCACCAGCAGCATCACCTTCTTCAAATCCATGGCGCTACTCGCCTCCTAGGGAACTCGTGAGGACGAAGATGATCATCAAGCAAAATGGTTAAAAATCGGTTCGGCAATCATCCACAAGCCCGCAAAGGCGATCGCGACCCCATAAGGGATCTCGGGCGTGCCCGCATTGGCGAGCCGCGCGCGCACCAGCATGATGAGGGTCAGGATGCCGCCCACAATCGCCATGATCGTCAGAAGCGGGATCACGGCCAGCGGTGGCAGCCACAATGACAGCGCAGCGATCAGCTTGACGTCGCCGCCGCCCATCATGCCGAGGTAGAAGAGTGCGGCGAACACAGCGAACAGACCCACGCCGACCGCCAGCCGCACAAGCATGTCCGGCCACACGGACAATCCCAGTGAAAGCCAGAAGATGATGGCGAGGAGAGCGATGCCTGCGTTCAGCAGGTTGGGTATCTGCCGGCAGCGCAGATCCCATGACGCAGCGGCGAACAGGAGGATCGCAAGCACGGCAAGCAGGATCGCGGGCGGGGTCGACATGCGATCGCCTCTAGACGCCACTGCTTTCCAAACCGTAACCAGCGCCCATGGACATCCAGCCTCTCGACCGGCGCGCGCATCCCCGGGGCGCCAGCTTCAGCCGCTGGGCGGCAGGCGACGGCTGGTCCATCCGCCGCATGGACTGGCTTCAATCGGACTTCGAAGGCGCGCGTGGAAGCATCCTGTTCGCCAATGGTCGCGGCGACTTCGTGGAGAAATATCTGGAGGCGCTCGGCCACTGGCACCGGCGTGGGTGGAACGTCACGAGCTTTGACTGGCGCGGGCAGGGGGACTCACGCGGCAGCATCATCGGCGGGAATCTGTCCAGTCTCGATCCGCTGGTCGACGATCTGGCCGCGATCGTCGGCCTGTGGATCGCGGGGACGCCTGCCCCTCATGTGCTGATCGGCCACTCCATGGGCGGGCACCTGACGCTGCGCCTGCTGGCCGAACACCTGCCCCAGGTCGATGCCACCGTGCTGAGCGCCCCCATGCTGGGCATCAACACGTCACCCTTGCCTGAATGGCTCGGCCCGCCCGTTGCAAGCCTTGCCTCACGGCTCATTCGAGAGATGCCGACCGCTCCGCGGGTCGGGCGTCAGGCCTTTCTCACATCTTCGATCGACCGTTACGAGGACGAGGCCTGGTGGTACGAGCGGGAGCCCGGCTACCGTCTCGGCCCACCCAGTTGGGGGTGGATCAACGCTGCATTCGGATCCATGGCCAGATTGGACGCGGAACAACTCGCCCGCGTGAAGACGCCCACCTTCCTCATCGGCACCGATGCTGACCGTCTGGTGAGCGCGCCCGCCATCCGGCGCGCGGCGCGGCTCATCCCGGATGCCGAACTGCACATGTTCCGCGATGCCGCGCACGAAATCCTGCGCGAGGAGGATCCTGTCCGGCTGGAGACGTTTCGCTTGATCGACGACTTCCTCAATCGAGCGGCGCCGCGCTGATGCATTACAACGTGGCTATCGTCGGTGCGGGCATGGCCGGCGCAAGCCTTGCTGCCGAATTGGCACCGCATGCGTCCGTGCTGCTGCTGGAGGCGGAGGATCAGCCCGGATACCATTCCACCGGCCGATCCGCTGCCTTCTGGTCGGAAACCTATGGCGGACCGCTCGTGCAGCCGCTGACCACTGCCTCCTACGACTTTCTGGCGAACCCGTCGGCGGACTTTTGCGGCCATTCGCTTCTCGGTCCACGCGGTGCGCTCCATGTTGCGCAGGATGAGGGAATGCACGCCCTCGTGGCGCTTGCGGGCGAGTTCAGTGGAACAGCGGTGTCGTTGGAGAAGGTCGATCGCGCGGGGCTTTCGGCAGCGCTGCCGGGCCTCAAAGCTGGCTGGGACCACGGCATCGCCGAGCCGAGTTGCAAGGACATCGATGTCGCGGCGCTGCATGGTGCATATCTCCGCCAGGCCCGACGAAGCGGAGCGCGGCTCGTCACGTCCGGGCAGCTTCGCTCGGCGGCGCGGGTCGGGTCTGCTTGGCGGGTCGAGACGGCGGCAGGCAGCTTCCAGGCGGACATTCTCGTCAACGCCGCCGGCGCATGGGCCGACGATGTGGCAGCCCTGTGCGGTGCGATGCCGATCGGCATCCGGCCGTTTCGCCGTACCGTGGCGCAGGTTCGCGTGTCTCCGCCCGCAGATCCTGGATTGCCGCTCGTCATGGACGCGCTCGGCCGCTTCTATTTCAAGCCGGAGAGCGGCCGCCTGTGGCTCAGCCCGCATGACGAGACGCCGTGCGAGGCCGGCGATTGCGCGCCGGACGAAGTGGATGTCGCAACCGCCATCCACTGGCTGGAGCAGCTGGTCGACTGGCGCGTGGAACGGGTGGAGCGCAGCTGGGCCGGGCTCAGGAGTTTCGCGCCGGACCGCTTGCCCGTTTATGGCTTCGCGACCGATGTTTCCGGCTTCTTTTGGTTCGCGGGCCAGGGCGGTTTCGGCATCCAGACGGCGCCTGCTGCAGCCAAGATCGCGGCCGCCTTGCTGCTTGGCAACGCAGCCGATCCGATGGTCGTCGGGATCGATCCCGCGCCCTACGCGCCGGGCCGCTTCATGAACTGAATGGCGGCCTCGCAGGCGAGGCGGTCCGCACGTTCGTTTTCCGGATGGCCGGCATGACCCTTCACCCAGTGCCAGTTCACCTTATGCGGGGCGACAGCCTCCAGCAGCGCCTGCCACAATTCGGTATTCTTGACCGGCGCCTTGCTGGCGGTGCGCCAGCCGTTGCGGCGCCATCCATGGACCCACTTGGTGATGCCGTCGCGCACATAGACGCTGTCGGTATAAAGGTCGACGTCGCACGGCCGCGTCAGTGCTTCGAGCGCGCGGATCGCCGCCAGCAATTCCATGCGATTATTGGTGGTCGCAGGCTCGCCGCCCGACAATTCCTTCTCGTGCGCGCCCGATCGGATCACCGCGCCCCAGCCGCCCGGCCCCGGATTCCCCTTGCACGCGCCGTCCGTGTAGATTTCGACCTGTGTCACGTGGCGAATTGCTCAGGCGGCTTGAAGCTTGGCCGGCAGCTTGAAGATCATATTCTCTTCCATGCCCTCGGGCTGTTCTTCCGTTACGTCGAAATGCTCGGCAAGCAGGTCCACCACCTCGCGCACCAGCACTTCCGGGGCCGATGCACCCGCCGTGATGCCGATCGTGGATGCACCTTCGAACCAGCCCAGGTCGATCTCGCTCGCCCGGCCTACCAGCTGACCCCGAGCACCCTCGCGCTGTGCAGTTTCGACCAAGCGCACCGAATTGGAGCTGTTCGGTGCGCCGATCACCAGCACGATGTCGCTCATGCGCGCGATCGCCTTCACGGCCGCCTGCCGGTTCGATGTCGCATAGCAAATGTCCTCGCCACGCGGCGCCAGGATCGATGGGAAGCGGCGCTGCAGGATCGCGATGATCTCGGCCGTATCGTCCACCGAGAGCGTCGTCTGCGTCAGGAAGGCCAAATTCTCGGCATCCCCGACCTCCACCGTCTCTGCGCCCGCAGCGTCCTCGACCAGGGTCATGCCGCCATCAGGCACCTGGCCGAACGTCCCGATCACTTCGGGATGGCCGGCATGGCCGATGAACAGGATGTGCCGGCCCTTCTCCACCAGCCGCTCCGCCTGGCGATGCACCTTGGACACGAGCGGGCAGGTGGCATCCAGATATTCGAGGCCGCGCTCCTCCGCCTTGGCCGGCACCGCCTTCGGCACGCCATGGGCGGAGAAGACGACGGGAGCATCATCCGGCACATGGTCCAGTTCGGGAACGAAGATGGCGCCCTTCGCGCGAAGGCTGTCCACCACATATTTGTTGTGCACGATCTCGTGCCGCACATAGACAGGGGCGCCATATTTCTCGATCGCAAGTTCGACGATCCGAATGGCGCGGTCGACGCCGGCGCAGAAGCCGCGGGGCGCGGCGATCAGCAGCTTCATCGGTGTTTTGGAGGACATGGACAGGCCTCTACGACATTGCAGGCAGGGGCGGAAGCCGCCTCGTGTTTCCCTTGTGCGGCACCCGATGGTAACAGACGCGAAAGTGAAGGAGTAGCTATGAAGCTTTTCAAACCGGCGGTCGTGCTCGTGTTTGCCGCCTCCATGGGAGGTTGCGCGGTTGTGCCGGCCGAACCCGTCGCCCCACCGGCCCCCGTTCAGGCGCCCGTCGCCCCACCGGCACCTGCGCCCGCGCCGGCCGCCACCGCGGGCGTGGCGGGCATCGCCACCACCGGCACCGATCGCTGGTACAAGGATCAATATGCGCGTTGTTACCGCGTCGACGAGCGTGGCGACCGGGTCTACGACGCCGCGCGGCAGTGCTGACGGTGTGCCCACGCTCTGATTCGAGTGCGGGCGCCGTTAAGCGCGGCTTAAGCTAACCGGAAAAAACTTCTACGTCATGGCGCGGCAAGCTTTGTTCGACTTGGCCGCTGCAGAGGAATATTGTTCCAAATGTCGCGGGCTTGTGCGCAGCAGCATTGCTCGCGGCGGCGCCAAGTGTATCCCATGACGCTGCAATTCTGCGCATTAAGGGGTTACCTCATGAGGAAAGTTTCGATTGCTCTGGCTGCGGCCACCACGCTGGCTCTCGCAGCTTGCGGCGGCGGTGAGGAAGCCGAGAACAACGTGTCGGCGATCGAGGACGTGAACCTCGCTGATCCGCTCGCTGACAACTTCAGCACGGACATGAACATGGACATGAACATGGACATGAACGCCACCGACATGAACATGACCACGGACGCGAACGTGACCGACCTGAACGTGTCGACGGACGTGAACGCGACCAACGGCCTCTAAGTCGCTCATCCGGCCCAGCCGGAAGCAACTTCGAAGAGCTTGAGCCCCGGCCATCTGGCCGGGGCTTTTCTTTGTCGGTCGCAGATGCGGCCGGCGGGTCAGCGCATGGAACTGCGCGTGTCCTCCAGCGCCAGGTCGATCAACGTCTGCATGGCGGCGCTCGCCGCATCGGCATCTCCGGCTGCAATGGCGTCATAGACGCGAATGTGATCGGGCACCGGATTGCGGGGCAGGGCACGTGCGCGCTGCTTGAACTGGGTGGTCCAGTTTACGGCCGCCTCGATGCTGGCGGTCAGCGTCACCAGGGCTTCGTTGCGGGTGGCCTGCAGGATCGCATTGTGGAACCCGCGATCCGCCGCGCGCCCTGCCTCGGTGGCCAACGAATGCTGGCGCATGGCGGTCAACGCCGTCTTCATGGCTTTGAGGTCGTCGCGATCGCGCCGCTGTGCCGCAAGCTTGGCAGCCGCGGGCTCCACGATGGCGCGCAATTCGAACAGGTCGCGAATGAAGTCGATGTCCGGCTCGCCCGTAAAGGCCCAGGCGAGCACGTCGGGGTCCAGCAGGTTCCAGCGGCTGCGCGGCAGCACCCGGGTCCCCGCCTTGGTCCGGCTTTCCACCAGTCCCTTGGCAGCCAATGCCTGCACCGCCTCGCGATAGGCGCTGCGCGACACGTTGAGCATCTCGGAAATGACGACCTCGGCTTCCAGCCGTTCGCCCGGCGCATATTGGCCCGAGACGATGGCGGATCCGAGCTTCTGCGCAATCGCGCCGTTCAGCCGCCGCCCCGTGCCGCGCCGCGGCCGCTCCGGTTGCGCCGCCTCGTGCGGCTCGCCTGTCACATTGTCCATGACCCATGTCTAACAGCCGCTTGGCTGCTGTGGAACGAGAGATTGCCTAAGCCTTGGGTGCTCTTTATGTCCGACTAAAACAGGGGACGAGCGGGCGTTAACCTCATCTGGGCACCGGCCGTCATCCCTGAATGGCGGTTCCTGCACATCGGTGCCGGGCCGTCGTGAATTAGCACGCGGGCACGCTGCCGCGCGTTTGAAGGAGTGGATGAATGAGCTTGCGCCTGTTGCAGCATCGTGCGCCCGATGGCACCCGTTCGGTAATCGCCGCCCACCAGGACCGGTCGGTGATCGTGCCCGGCGTGGAAAGCGTTCGCGCACTGGCTCTGGACGCGATCGCAAGCGGCCTGACGCTGGCCCAGGCAGTCGAGGCGCGGGGTGAAGGGGCTGAGGTCGATCTCGCACAGGCGCTCGCCGACGGCCAACTCCTTTCCCCCATCGATCATGAGGATCCGGCGCACCTCGTCATGACCGGCACCGGCCTGACCCATCTCGGATCGGCAGAGGGCCGCGACAAGATGCATCGCGAGGCTGCCGCAGCCGAGAAGCAGACCGACTCGATGCGCATGTTCCTGGAAGGCGTGGCGGGCGGCAAACCGGCTGCCGGCACCGTGGGGCAGCAGCCGGAATGGTTCTACAAGGGCGACGGCACCCAGCTGGTCGGTCCGGAACAGCCGCTCGCCATGCCGGCCTTCGCGCAGGATGGCGGTGAGGAGCCGGAGCTTGCCGGCATTTACCTCATCGGCCCCGACGGCACGCCGTATCGCCTCGGCCTGTGCCTCGCCAACGAGTTCAGCGATCACGTGACCGAACGGCACAATTATCTCTGGCTCGCCCATTCGAAGCTGCGCCAGGCGGCCCTCGGCCCCGAATTGCTGGTTGGCGAAGCGCCTGCCGATGTGCGCGGCGCAAGCCGCATTCGCCGCGCAGGCGAGGTGATTTGGGAAAAGCCGTTCCTGTCGGGCGAGGACAATATGTCGCACAGCCTCGCCAACCTCGAACATCACCACTTCAAATACGACCTGTTCCGCCGCCCCGGCGACATCCACGTCCACTTCTTCGGTACCGCGACCCTGTCGTTCAGCGACGGCCTGCGCACCGAGGAAGGCGACGAGTTCGAGATCGAGGCCGCGCCGTTCACCCTGCCGCTTCGCAACCCGCTCGAACGTGCGCGTCCGGCGAGCGTCGTCGTGAAGCCGCTCTGACGGTCGCCGCGTTCGCAGCTTGCCTGTTTACATCCTGACGCGGTCGCATGAAGTTCGCGAAAACAGGATGGGAGGCACCTGATGGCTGATCGAACCGGGACCAGGCGGCTGGGGAGCAGATGCATGCTTGCGCTCGCTGCATTGGCGGGCCCAGGCAGCATCTGCGCTCCCGCACTGGCGCAGCCTGCCCAGCAAGTGGCGGGCACGGCCCATCAAGTCAGCCCCGCGGACCTCCGCTTCGCGCCCGATGAAGTGCCCGACCCCCGGCGCGTCCTCAAGCTCCTCGATCACACCGCAGCGTCCGAGATGGCACGGCTCGCCTCGTTGCCGCATCATGTGCCTGCGCAGCGTCCCGGCGGCATCTCCGCCAACTGGATCGCAGCGACCTACTTGATCGGGCTGGGCCGCTATGTGCGTGTGTCGGACGACGGCAACGCGCGCGCTTACCTGCGTGCGGTTTCCGAACATTATAATTTTGGCCTGCTTGGCGGCTGGTCGCCGCGAAACCTGCTCGATGCCGACAACATCGCCATCGGCGAGGTTTATCAGGAGCTCCATGCGCGCAGCGGGGAGCCTGGCGAGATCGCTCCCCTACGCAGCCGGCTCGATTACACACTGCCGCACCTCGCCCGCGACCCGGCGCCTGCGCGGCTCGCCTGGTGGTGGTGCGACGCGCTGTTCATGGCGCCGCCCGTTTATGCCCGCATGTCTCGCCAGACTGGCGATCCGCGCTACCTTCAGGCGATGGACGTGCAATGGTGGCGCACGCACGACCGGCTCTGGTCCGAAGAACACGGCCTGTTCTTCCGTGACGAACGGTTCGTCACGCGCAAGACCCGCAACGGCAAGCCGGTCTTTTGGGGTCGCGGCAACGGCTGGGTCGTGGCCGGCATCGCCCGCCTGCTCGATACCATGCCGGCCGACTTCCCCAGCAGGCCACGCTATGTCGCCCTGTTCCAAAGAATGATGGCCAGCATCGCCGCACTTCAGCGCGACGACGGACTGTGGACCACCAGCCTGCTCGATCCGCTGGATCCGCCGGGGCCGGAATCGACCGGCTCGGCCTTTTACACCTATGCCCTGGCCTGGGGGATCAACCACGGACTGCTCGATCGCCCGACCTACTTGCCGCGGGTGACGCGTGCCTGGGCGGGGCTGGCGGGGATGGTCCAGCCCAATGGCTTGCTCGGCTACGCACAGCGGGCGGGCGATCAGCCGGAGCCGTCGAAGGCAAGCGATCACCAGCTCTATGGGACGGGTGGATTGCTGCTCGCCGGGACCGAGATGATGGACCTCGGCAGGCCCGCATCACCGCTACCTATCGCCGAGCCCGCACGCGACCTCGCCGGCCCCGTCCGCCTCCCGATTGCGCTGAGGCCACGCCCGGATGGGTCAGATGTACAGGCGCTTCACGCATGGGAGCGGGCGATGGCCGAACGCCAGGCCATGATCGACCTGGCTTACGATCCGGCACTTGGCGAATAGCGGGCCGGCACGCCGACTGACGGCGCGGCTTGCGGCTTGTGCCTGAAGTCGGCGCGCCGCTAGATCGCCGGGATGCGGCCCAAGCCTTCCCAGCAGAACATCGGCTTGGCTCTCGACCGCCTTCGCGGCCGCCCGGCCTCCATGCTGCTGGCCGGCCTCGTCCACCTCCTTGTCTTGTTGCTGTTGCTGCGGCTCGCGCCCGAGATCGTCGAGCCGCAGGAAAAGAAGGGGGCGGGTGCGTTCGAGCTGCTTCCCGACCGCGGCGCATCGCAGACCAAGGCGGTCGCGCAGAAGGAAGATAGCCGACCCTCCGGCGGTGGGGGCGCGCCTGTGCCCAGAGCGCTCGAGCCCGAAATGCCGACGCCCGAGCCTGCTGAAACACGACCGCCCGCGCCCATGGTTGACTATCTACGCCTTACCGATTCCGAGATGCTGTCACTCGATCGCACCCTTGCGACGCGGTCATCACCCCGCAATGGAACCAGCGGCGGCGCAGCGGCTGGACCTGCGGAATTGGCCGCCAATGGGGGGGGCGATGGCGGTGACACGGGACCAAATGGAGAACGGCTCTATCCCGCCGACTGGCAGCGGCGACCGACGCGGGCGGAACTCGGCTTCTATCTGCCGCCCGGGCTGTCCGGCTGGGGCATGATCGCCTGCCGCACCGCCCCCAACTTTCGCGTCGAGGATTGCCGTGAACTTGGCCAGTCGCCGGCAGGTTCGGGTTTGTCGCGAGCCGTGCGGGAAGCCGCCTGGCAATTCCGCATCCACCCGCCGCGGGTCGGCGGCAAGCCGATGATCGGCGCCTGGGTGAGCATCCGCATCGATTATGTGAAGGGTGAGATCAGATAGCCCAGCGCCGCCTTTGGAGGCGGTAGAGCTGACGCTGGAAGGAGAAGTTTGGTGAGCCGTGCTGGATTCGAACCAGCGACCTACTGATTAAAAGTCAGTTGCTCTACCGACTGAGCTAACGGCCCGACCGAGGGCTGCACTAAGGGCGGCGAGGGGAGGGGTCAACCGGCCTTTGTTTCAAAGCGCGTGCGCGAAGATGGCGGACGCTGGCACCCGTGAGCGGATCGCGCCACCCTGGGACGATATCCGTCAGAGGATCGAGCACGAAGAGCCTTCGCCTGAATTGCGGATGGGGGATCACGATGCCGGGCTCTGCAAACGGGCCGCCGGACCACAGGGTGATATCGAGATCCAGGACGCGTGGTCCCCATCGGCGTCCTCCGCGCCGACCGAAGCTGCGCTCCATGTCCTTCAACAAGCGCAGCAGCGCTGGTGGATCGAGGTCGCTGTGCGCAAGCAAGGCGGCATTTGCGAAGCCTCGCCCTGCCGGTCCGAATGCCGCCGTCGCACGTATGCGCGACACCGCTCCGATCTCCAGACCTGCGCCGGCAAGCGTTTCCATGGCCGCGCGCAGAACCGATGCGGGCGATCCATGACGGCCGTGGCGGCGGTTGGAGCCGAGTGCGATGGCAAAGCTTGTCCTGGGCATGGCGGCGGGCCTAAACGCGGGGAATGGACTTTGCCAGCATGTGCGCGTTCAGCAATCCGGCAGGCACCTGCCTTCAGGAGCCTCGCGCATGGTAACCGTCACCGTAGCGATCGGAAAATTCTTCCTCATGCTGCTGGAGGCGGTGCTGTGGGCGGCCGTGGCAGGCGGCGGTATCCTCGTCATCGCCGGGCTCGTGCTCGGCTCGGCCTATCTTGTCGGCCGCCGGCTGTTGCGCGCCCGCAAGGCGCGCAAATAGCTCAGACGTCCTGCGCGATGCGTCCGTAGAGGTCGGGCCGCCGGTCGCGGAAGAAGCCGAAGGCAGCACGATGCGCACGTGCCTCCGCCAGGTTCAGCGTGGCGGTCAGCACGCCCGTCTCGGTGGCGCCGAATTCGGCCAGGATGTCACCGCGCTGGTCGCAAATGAAGCTGTGGCCGTAGAAGCGCTGGCCATGCTCCGTCCCGATCCGGTTGGACGCGACAACGGGCACCACGTTCGACACGGCATGGCCGATCATCGCGCGGCGCCACATGCGGCTGGTGTCGAGCGTCGGATCATGCGGCTCCGTCCCGATCGCCGTCGGAAAGAGCAGGATCTCGGCACCCTGCAGCATCAGTGCGCGCGCGGTTTCCGGATACCACTGGTCCCAGCATACGCCCGGCCCCAGCGTGCCGTGCGGCGTCTTGTACGTCTTGAACCCGGTATTGCCGGGGCGAAAATAGAACTTCTCCGAATAGCCGGGGCCATCCGGGATATGGCTCTTGCGATAGACGCCCATCACCTTGCCGCCATCGTCGATCATGGCGAGGCTGTTATAATGATGATGTCCTTCCGCTTCGAAGAAGCTGGTCGGAATGTAAACGTTAAGCTCCGCTGCCAGCTTCTGCATGGCCAGCACGGCGGGATGCGCGTCGGCGGGCATGGCACGCAGGAAATGTTCCTCATCCTGCGTGCGGCAGAAATAATGGCCTTCGAACAGCTCGGGGGGCAGGATCACCTTGGCACCCTTGCCCGCCGCCTCGCGCACGAGTTCGGTCACCGCGGCGATATTCTCCTGAACATCGTCGCTGAAGGCGAGCTGGAGGGCGGCAACGGTGACTTCAGACATCTACCAAATCCGTTCGTGTCGAGCGAAGTCGAGACATTCTGTCGAGCGTAGCCGAGACATGAGCCTCGACTTCGCTCGGCTGACCCCCTCGACTTCGCTCGGGGCGAATGGGGTCAGACGTGAACTTACTCCGGCACCTGCTGGCTGATGCAGTGCAGGCTTCCGCCTCCGGTCAGCACGTGGTCGGCCCTGATCCCGACCGCCTTGCGGCCCGGGAACAAGGCACCCACCGCCTCCACCGCCGCATCGTCGTTGGCCGAGCCGTAGAGGGGCACCGCCACCGTCGCATTGCCGATGTAGAAGTTCATATAGGAAGCCGGGATGATCTCGCCATCCTGCTCGACCAGGCCGGGCGAGGGCAGCGGCACGACTTCCAGCCCGAACGCCTCCGCGCGTGCCTTGGCATCGGCATAGACGGCCGCATTGGGATCATCGTCGCCGAACGGCACCGGCAATGCCAGGCGGCCTTCGCCCACGAAGCGCGCGAGATTGTCGACATGCCCGTCCGTATGGTCGTTCAGCAGGCCTTCGCCGAGCCACAGCACGCGGCTGATGCCCAGGTCCTCGGCAAGCCGCGCCTCGATCTCCTCGCGCGACAGGCCCGGATTGCGGTTCTTGTTGAGCAGGCACTGCTCGGTCGTCACCAGCACGCCCGTGCCATCTACGTCGATCGCGCCGCCTTCCAGGATCCAATCATGCCGCCGCGCGTCCAGGTCCATGGTGCTGGCGAGGCGAAGGCCAATCGTGTCGTCGCCCTCCAGATCATATTTCCCGCCCCAGCCATTGAAGCGGAAGCTGGCGGGCTGCCGGTCGGCACCGCCGCCCAGGATGATCGGCCCCGTGTCGCGCAGCCAGATGTCGCCGAACAATTCCTCGATCACGGTGATACCCGGGCCAGCCAGGGCGCGCGCGGCCTTGGCAGCCTCGGGTCCGGCGGCGACCAGCCGCACTTCCTCGCCGCGGCCTTCGGCATGGATGGCGCGCGCGAATGCCGCCACCTCGGCCTGGGCGGGGGCGAGGTCGTCTTCCCACAGGTCGGCATGGCTCGGAAAGCCGATCCACACCCATTCGTGGCGTGCCCATTCGGGCTGCTGGCGAAGTGTCATTCTTTATCGTCCTGCACGTGACCGGTCGCGGATGGCGCGGAATTCATCACCCTTGTACCAGTTCGGCCAGTCGCTGCCGTTCGCCAGCGACTGCCCGATCCGGTAGTAGATGCCGAGATCGCGCACCGCGCCGTCCCAGTTCCAAGTGGGGTCATATTCATCGCTCGGCTGGTGGTAGCGGTTGGACCGGTAATCCTCCGATGCCGCACGCCCCGCCGCAACGCCGCCCTCGACCAGATCCTCACCGCCCTCCGCATAGAGCATGGGCACGCCGAAGCGGGCGAGGCTGAAATGGTCTGAGCGGTAATAATAGCCGGCTTCCGGCGTCGGCTCGGCCTTGAGCGCCAGGCCCGCAATCTGGGTCTCGCGCTTCAGATAATCCTCGATCTCCGACTTGCCCGGCCCGATCACCACGAAGTCGCGCGTGTTCCCGCTGACGTTGAGGCCGTCCATGTTGACCCCGCCGACCGTCTGGGCATGCGGAAATACGGGGTTCTCGCCATAGTAACGCGATCCGAGCAGCCCGCTCTCCTCGGCCGTCACCGCCAGGAAGATCACCGACCGTTCCGGCCGGTTCTTGGCCGTCGTCTCGGCAAGCGCGATCAGTCCCGCCGTGCCCGTGGCATTGTCGAGTGCGCCGTTGCAGATATTGTCACCCGTCGCGTCCGCATCGCAGCGGCCGAGATGGTCCCAATGCGCGGTGTAGATCACATATTCGTCCGGCCGCCTGGTGCCCGGCAGGACACCGATCACATTGCGCGACGCCTGCCGCTTGATCGTGTTAGTCATGCTGACGGCGGCCTTCAGACCAAGCGGCACCGCCTTGAATCCGGGCCGCTTTGCTGCCGCCGTCAGCTGGTCGAGATCCTGCCCGGCCGCCGCCATAACCCGGCGGGCCGCATCGTTGGTCAGCCAGCCGATCGCCTTCGACTGGTCCAGATGGTTGTTCGCCGCGTCCATATTATATTGCGGCCCGGTCCAGGACGACTGGACCACGTTCCACCCGTAGGCGGCAGGCCGCGTGTCGTGCACGATGAAGGCGCCCGCAGCACCCTGGCGCGCCGCTTCCTCATATTTGTAGGTCCAGCGGCCATAATAGGTCATCGCCCGGCCGTTGAACGTGCCCTGCGTAGTTGCTGCCTCGTAATCGGGATCGTTGACGAGGATGATCACGGTCTTGCCGCGCACGTCCACGCCCGCATAATCGTTCCAGCCGCGCTCCGGCGCGTTGATGCCATAACCGACGAACACGACATCGCTGCCGGCCAGGTCGATCCTGGGCTGCACCTGATAGCTGTTGGCGACCATGTCCGTCCGGTAGGCAAGGCGCACCGGCTGCCTGCCGCCCGTGAAGGTGAGGGCGGTCGGCGTGGCGTTGGTTTCGACCAGCGGCACGTCCTGGTACCAGCTGCCCTTGTTGCCCGGTTGCAGCCCGGCGCGTGCGAAGCGGTCGGCGATCAGCTTTACCGTCTTGTCCTCGCCCAACGTCGTCGGCGCACGTCCTTCATATTCGTCGGAGGCAAGGATCTGCGTCACGCTGGTCAGCGTAGCCAGCGAGATCGGGGCAGGAGGCGCCTCTGCGCTATCTTCACTCGACGTGGTGGCGCAGGCGCCAAGGCCCAGCAAAGCGATGAAAGGAGCAAGGCTGCGCGCGCGCATTGCGGTAATCTCCCCGTTGACGTGCTGGGCTATTGGCAGCGCCTTGGCGCCTGCGCAAGCGGGTCAGGCGCCGGTCGCCGCACGCCCGTTGTCGGCCACCAGGCGGAAGCTCCGTTCGTTCGTCGCGCTGCGCGCCGACGCGGCGGAGGCGAGCACGCAACCAGACCCGCCGACCGCCTTGGCCTGGTACAAGGCTCTGTCCGCCGCCTCCAGCAGCGTCTCCAGGCTTTCGCCGTCGGCCGGGTAGCTTGCCGCCCCCGCGCTCGCGCTGGTGAAGACCAGTCGCTCGTCGATACCGTAGCCGCCGTGGCGAAGGGTGGCGATGATCTCCTCGCCCAATTCGCGCACCCGCCGGGCACTCGCCTCCGTGCTCACGAACACGAACTCGTCGCCGCCCAGCCGCGCGATCGCGTCGGCTGGTCCGGCCAGCGTCTTCAAACGCCTGGCCACCTCGCACAACAGCTTGTCGCCCGCCGCATGACCCATCGTGTCGTTGACCTGCTTGAACCCGTCCAGGTCCAGGAAGAAGATGGTGTAGGGACTGTCCGGCAGCGGCCGTGTCTCCACCCAGCGCGACAATCCCGACCGGTTCAGCACCTTGGTCAGCGGGTCGTGGCGTGCATTGTGGTCGTTGGCACGCTCGGCACGCATGGTGCGCACCAGCATGCGGTTCAACTGGAACGCCGCCATCGTCATGCTGAACAGGTAGAATGGTATCTGCATCGCCACGACCAGCAAGATCGGCTCGCCTGAAAACACGCTGGCGATCGCGGCTGGCCCCAGGCTCAGCACGATCATGACCGCGACGAGGCGCGGCGCAGCGAAGTTGCGGAAACAGATGCCGCCCACCATCGCCGCCGACGATAGGCATGCGAGCGTGGCCGCTACCCAATCCCCGCTCAGCACGCAGATGAACGTGCCGAATCCGACCGACGCCGCCCACAGCACCGCCAGCGCGATATAGATGTCGGTCGGCCCCATCTCGCCGCGCGCAAGTGCCCGCCGTCCCGCAAGCAGGATCGGAAGCCGGACCGCCGCCAGCAAAATCTCCAACCCTGCCCAGATCAGGAACAGGGTGGTCGGCATGCGCGACGCCACAAGACTGGAAACGGCGACAGTGTTGAACACGCCGCCCAGGAAGATCGGGATACTGGCATACAGGCTATGGATGAGCGTACGACGCATGTCGCCCGGAACATCCGTGCCGGGGTCGACTAGCCAGCGAGTGAGCGACCACCCCGGCTCGAATCTATAGTCTTCAACCCCGCCCATGATGATGCAGTTCGCCTCGTTCCCCTGGCGGTCAGTAACCAAATTGACTTAACGAGTAGTTAGCCGCAACCCTTCTATTCACTGTCTGGCTGATTTTCCGGCGCCGCCTTCTGGAAGGCCGCGAGTGCGAGGCACGCCGCTTCCGCCTCGATCAACCTCGGAAAGTCCAGTGTCACGCCGAAGCGGCGCGCGTTGCCGAGCTGCGGGACCAGCACGATGTCCGCGAGCGATGGGCTCTCACCGAAGCAGAAGGGGCCGCGTTCCTGCGCGATCGAAGCCTCGCAGGCGGCGAGGCCGTCGGCGATGATCCACGCCCCCCATGCCTTCACCCGCTCTTCATCCAGCCCTTCGGTCTTGAGCCTGTTCAGCACCTTGAGGTTCTGGATGGGATGGATGTCGCATGCGATCGCCTGCGCGAAGGCGCGCACCCTGGCCCGTTCGAGCGGGGAGGGCGGCAAGAGCGGAGGCTCCGGGACGATCTCGTTCAGATATTCGCATATCGCCAGCGATTGGGTGAGGATCGCCCCCTCATCATCGAGCGCAGGCACCAGCCCTTGCGGGTTCAGCCGCAGATATTCGGGCGCACGCTGCTCCCCGTGTCGCAGATGGTGGAACACATCCTCATAGGCCAGGCCCTTGAGGTTCAGGGCAATGCGCACGCGGTAAGCGGCGCTCGATCGGAAATAGCCGTGCAGTTTCATGCGGCCGTGATGCGGCGCGGGGGAAGGCGCGTCAATCGATCGGCTATTTTCGCCATCACCCGTCCGGGCTGAGCCCGTCGAAGGCCTGCCGTTCCTTCCCGCCGCGAAGAAGCAGGGGGCTTCGACAAGCTGGATCCGAACGGTAAAGAGGTTAGCGAAGGTTCTCGGAAGGACATGGAATGACGCGCCCCTGCCAACTCGTGGACGTGTTCGGAGAAGGCCCGTTCTCGGGCAATCCGGTCGCGGTGATCGCCGATGCCGAGGGGCTTTCGACCGAAGAGATGCAGAGCATCACGCGTTGGCTGAACCTTTCGGAAACCACCTTCATCCTCGCCCCGACCGAGCCGGCCGCAGATTATCATGTCCGCATCTTCACGCTGGACCGGGAGCTGCCGTTCGCCGGCCATCCGACACTTGGAACCTGTCACGCCTGGCTGCAGGCTGGCGGTTTGCCGAAGCACGCTGGACGCATCATCCAGCAATGCGGAGTCGGCCTTGTGTCCGTGAAGCAGGAGGCGGAAAGGCTCGCCTTCGCCGCACCGCCGCTGATCCGCTCCGGCTCGCTGGAGGAGGAGAAGCTGGACGAGATCGTGCAGGTACTCGGCATCGCGCGATCGGACGTGGTTGCGGCGGAGTGGGTCGACAATGGTCCCGGGTGGGCCGGCATCATGCTCGGCTCGGCCGAGGCGGTGCTGGCGGTCGAGCCGCGGCGCGACTATCCGCATCGGATCGAGATCGGCATCGTTGGCCCGCATCCGGCAGGCAGCGACGTGGACTGGGAGGTCCGCGCCATTTTCAGCGGAAATGAAGGTTCGCTGATCGAAGACCCGGTGACGGGCAGCCTCAATGCCTCGCTCGCCCAGTGGCTGCTCGGCAGCGGCCGTGCCACGGCACCCTATGTCGCCGCGCAGGGCACGCGCCTCGGCCGCACGGGCCGCGTCCATGTTGAACGGGATTCCGACGGCACGGTCTGGATCGGCGGCAAGACCATCACCATGTTTGATGGCAAAGGCGCTTTCTAGAATTTGGGATCCCAAATCGCTCGCAATCCGCGAGGGATTGCGATAGCAGGCGCGTCCTCTTCAATTGGAGTTCTTGAGATGGGTTATCGTTTGGTCGTCGTCGGGGCGACCGGCAATGTCGGGCGCGAGGTGCTGAACATCCTCGCTGAGCGTGAGTTTCCGGCCGACGAAGTCGTCGCCGTCGCATCGCCGCGCTCCACTGGATCCGAGATCGATTTCGGCGACAGCGGCAAAACCCTCAAGGTCAAGAATATCGAGCATTTCGATTTCACGGGCTACGACATGGCGATCTTCGCCGCGGGCTCGGACGTGTCGAAGGCCTTTGCGCCCAAGGCCGCGGCCGCAGGCTGCACGGTGATCGACAACAGCTCCTTCTACCGCATGGATCCCGACGTGCCGCTGATCGTGCCCGAGGTGAACCCGGAAGCGATCGACGGCTACAAGGCGAAGAACATCATTGCCAACCCGAACTGCTCCACCGCGCAGATGGTGGTGGCGCTGAAGCCGCTCCACGATGCCGCCAGGATCAAGCGCGTGGTGGTCGCGACCTACCAGTCGGTCTCGGGCGCGGGCAAGGACGGCATGGACGAGCTGTTCGAACAGAGCCGCAACATCTTCGTCGGCGACAGCGCGGACCCGAAGAAGTTCACCAAGCAGATCGCCTTCAACGTCATCCCGCACATCGACGTCTTCCTCGACGACGGTTCCACCAAGGAAGAGTGGAAGATGGTGGTCGAGACCAAGAAGATCCTCGATCCCAGGATCAAGGTGACCGCGACCTGCGTGCGCGTGCCCGTCTTCGTCGGCCATTCGGAAGCCATCAACCTCGAGTTCGAGGATGAGATCAGCGCCGAGGACGCGCAGCGCATCCTGCGCGAGGCGCCCGGCGTCATGCTGGTCGATAAGCGCGAGGACGGCGGCTACGTCACCCCGGTCGAATGCGTCGGCGAATATGCCACCTACATCAGCCGCGTCCGCGAGGATTCGACGGTGGAAAACGGCCTCTCGCTCTGGTGCGTGTCCGACAACCTGCGCAAGGGCGCGGCGCTGAACGCCGTCCAGATCGCCGAGCTGCTCGGCCGTCGGCACCTCCAGAAGGCCGATTGAGCTTCCACCTGTCGATTAACTTTGTAGACTGCGGCGATGGCCGACGTTTGCATCCAGCTACCCGATGCCTTGATCTCCAGCTTGGAGCTCAAGGCTCGTATTGTGGGCTTGCCTCTCCAGGACTTCGTTCGGCAGGCGCTGGAGGCAAGTGTGCCGGAGCAATCGGCACCCTCATCTGAACCTTTGGTCGAAAGCGAACCCATCGTTCAGGCTGCTCGTATCGAGCGAGAGTACAGGCGGCTGGGCTACGAGCGAGGTTGGCGATTCATCACCTGTCCGCAGAGGAACGCGCAGTCAGCCAAACTATTGCTGGTGACGCTTAATCCTGCTGGCCGCGTGGCTCATGGACCGGCTTGGTCTCAGGAAGAGGGCAGCGCTTACCGCGTGGAATCTTGGAGCGGACAGGCGCCTGGCACTGCACCGCTGCAACGCCAAGTTCAGCAGATGTTTTCGTTCCTCGATCTTGAAGATGAAGAGGTATTTAGCGCCCACTACGTACCTTTTCGCAGCCCCTCCTGGGCGGAGTTGGTCCGGAAACAAGAGGCGGAAGAGTTCGCCGATGACCTCTGGCGCTGGCTTCAGCCATCTCTCAATTTCGATCGCATCGTCTGTATCGGAAAGGATCTGCCCGCCAAGCCTATCGCTCGGCTGTTCAACGCCAAGCTGGAGAGCAGCTTCTCCGTGGGATGGGGCAATGTGACTGCAGATCGCTACCGATTGCCTGATGGGCGACCGATTGTCGCACTTCCACATCTCAGTCGCTTTGGAATTTTCGGTCGGCCGCAGGGAGTTGCTGGACTTACGTCACTTTTCGAACGTTGAGCTCGCTGCCGGTTACTCGAAATTGGTCTTGGGTAGGGCCGTCAATAACCCGTATACCGCCCCGGCTTGTGGTTGGCGATCAGCACGCCGCTCATCGCCGCCGCGCTCAGCGCTGACAGCAGGAACTGGCGCGGCGTGAGAACCGGTATCGACGCGATCAGCACGAATGCGTCGCCGGCCAGCTGTGTTCGCCCCGCATTCCACCCGCGCGTTTTCTGCAGGGCCAATGCCACGATACCGAAGCCGCCGACGCCGGCCTGGTGCCTTGCCAGCGACAGGATGCCCATGCCGATGATCGTGCCGCCGAACAGCGCCGCGAACAGGCCGTTCACCGCCTCCACGCCGAACGCATAGGGCGCCGCAATCGCCATTCCGCTGATCACGAAATTGACGATGATCGCCTTCACCATGAATGCCGTGCCCATCACCTTTTTCGCCACGATGAAGAAGGGCAGGTTCAGCAGGGTGAACAGCACGCCGGGGGGCAGCGGCACCAGGTACGACACCAGCAACGCCACTCCCGCGATCCCGCCCGTCACCAGCCCGCCCTCGCGCAGGAAGACCAGCCCCAACACAGCCATCGAGCAGCCGATCGCAAAGGCATAAGCGTCTTCGGACAGTGTGTGGCGCACGCCGCCGGGCACGGGAACGGAAATGGAGACCTCCATGGATGGGAAAGGGGCTGCAAACTGGAACGCCGCCCCGCTCTTCGCTACACGCCGTTTAGTCAAGAGCCTGGGAGAGGGTGATGGTCGAGACGATGACCGGCGGCTGCATGTGCGGCAAGGTGCGGTATGCCGCGTTCGTCGCCGATGACGACGCCTATCTCTGCCACTGCCGCATGTGCCAGCGCGCATCCGGGAACGTCAGTCTCGCCATGAAGGGCTTCGCAAGGGCGGATGTCAGCTGGGAAAGCGAGCCTGATTATTTCACCTCCTCGCCTATCGCCCGTCGCGGCTACTGCGCCGATTGCGGCACGTCGCTGACCTTCGAGTATCTGGACGGCGACAAGATGGATCTGATGCTGGGAAGCTTCGATGATCCTTCGCGCTTCAGGCCGACCAGCCATTTCGGCGCGGAGAGCATGCATCGCGCCTGGAACGATACGCGCAGCCTTCCCGAGACGCGCAGCGAGGACTACCAGCCGCTCGTCAACAGATGGAAGAATGCCAGTGGCGACCGCCCCGACCGATCTTGAAGTCCACCATTTCACCGCCCGCGACGGCACGCGCCTCGCGTATCGCGAGACGGGCGTGGGCCGGCCGCTGGTCCTGATCCACGGCTACTTCTCCAACGCCTGGACCAACTGGATCCGGTACGGCCACGTCGCCGAGATCCGCTCGCGAGGCTTTCGTGTGATCATGCCGGACCTGCGCGCCCATGGCGACAGTGACAAGCCGCATGATGCCGCGGCCTATCCGAAGGACGTGCTGCGCGACGACGCCTTCGACCTCATCCGCCACCTGGGCCTCGATGACTATGACCTTGCCGGCTACTCGCTCGGCGGACGGACCTGCGTGCGGATGCTCGTCCACGGCGCCGCGCCGCGCCGCGCGGTGCTGACCGGCATGGGCTATCAGGGCATCATCGATACGCAGGGCAGGGGCGATTATTTCCACCGTGTCCTTACCAACCTCGGCAGCTTCGAACGCGGCACCAACGAGTGGATGACCGAGGCCTTCCTCAAGACCACCAAGGGCGATCCGGTGGCTTTGCTCCGCATCCTGGACACATTTGCCGACACCAGCCCGGAGGAACTTGCCGGCATCCGCGTTCCCGTGCTGGTCGCCACCGGGGACGAGGATGACGACAATGGTTCGGGCGAGGAACTCGCCGCCGCCATTCCGAACGGGCGCTTCCAGTCCATTCCCGGCGGTCACATGAGCGCGGTGGTCAAGCCCGAACTCGGCCGCGCGATCGCGGACTTCCTCACCGCTTGACCGCCGCGGTCACGCGGGAGCAAAGGATGCGCCATCCATCCTTTGCTCCCGAAGGTTCCCTTACATGAAGTCCACTGTTTCGCTTCTCGCGCTTCTCCTGGCAGGTTGCGCCACCGCGACCGCCCAACAGACCGAAACCACCGCCGTCAGCACGCCGATGACGACCGCACCGGCCGCAATGCAGGAGCCGGTCACCGTTGCCGGTGCCGACGCCTTCGTCGCCCGCGCCGAGAAGGAACTGGCCGACTTCTCGATCCTCAACAGCCGCGCCCAGTGGGTGAACAACACCTACATCACGGACGACACCGACGCGCTCGCCGCCCATTTCGGCACTATCGGGACCGAGATGTCGGTCCGCCTCGCCGGTGAGGCCGCGCGCTTCAACGATGTCGAGGGCCTGTCCTACGACACGCGCCGCAAGCTCGACATCCTGCGCCAGGGCCTTGTCCTGCCCGCGCCGACCACTCCCGGCGCCGCCGCCGAGCTCAACACCATCTCCACCCGCCTCAACTCCACCTACGGCAAGGGCCGCGGCACGCTGAAGGGGCAGCCGATCAACGGCTCGGACATCGAGGCGGCCATGGGCACCAACCGCAACCCGGCCGAACTGCAGGAGATGTGGACCAGCTGGCACACCAATGTCGGCACGCCGATGCGCGCCGATTACCAGCGCCTGGTCGAGATCGCGAACCAGGGCGCCAAGGAACTGGGCTATGCCGACACCGGCGCCATGTGGCGTTCTGGCTACGACATGCCCGCCGACGAATTCGCCGCGCTGACCGACAAGCTTTGGGCGCAGGTCAAGCCGCTTTACGACCAGCTCCACTGCTACACCCGCGCCGAGCTCAACAAGGAATATGGCGACGCCGTCCAGCCCAAGACCGGCGCGATCCGCGCCGACCTGCTCGGCAACATGTGGGCGCAGGAATGGGGCAACATCTATGACATCGTCGCGCCGCAGGGCGCCGGCGACATCGGCTATGACGTGACCGACCTGCTCGTCGCCAAGAAGTATGACCCGGTGAAGATCGTGAAGACGGGGGAGGGCTTCTTCAGCTCGCTGGGCTTCGCGCCCCTGCCCGAGAGCTTCTGGCAGCGCTCCATGATCACCAAGCCCGCCGACCGCGAAGTCGTCTGCCACGCCTCCGCCTGGGACGTCGACAACAAGGACGACCTGCGCATCAAGATGTGCACCAAGGTCAATGGCGACGACTTCGTCACCGTCCACCACGAACTCGGCCACAATTACTACCAGCGCGCCTACAACCAGCAGCCGTTCCTGTACCTCAACAGCGCGAACGACGGCTTCCACGAGGCGATCGGCGACACGATCGCTTTGTCGGTCACGCCCGAATATCTCGTTCAGGTCGGCCTGCTCGACCGCAACAAGGTGCCGAGCGCCGACAAGGATACCGGCTTGCTGCTCAGGCAGGCGATGGACAAGGTCGCCTTCCTCCCCTTCGGCCTGCTCGTCGACAAGTGGCGCTGGAACGTGTTCAACGGCACCATCCCGGCCAGCCAGTATAACAAGGGCTGGAACGACCTCCGCCTCCAATATCAGGGCATCGTGCCCCCGGTGGAGCGCACCGAGGCGCAGTTCGACGCCGGCGCCAAATACCACATTCCCGGCAACACGCCCTACACGCGCTATTTCCTCGCCCGCATCCTCCAGTTCCAATTCTACAAGGCGGCCTGCGACCAGGCCGGCTGGACGGGGCCGCTCCACCGCTGCTCCTTCTACGGCAACAAGGAAGTCGGCGCGAAGTTGAACCAGATGCTGGCTATGGGTGCCTCGCGGCCCTGGCCTGAGGCGCTGGAGGCCTTCACCGGCACCCGCGAAATGTCGGGCGCGGCGATGATCGAATATTTCCGTCCGCTACAGACCTGGCTCGAAGCGCAGAACAAGGGCCGCCAGTGCGGCTGGCAAGGTCCGGTCGGCGCGTAATCCCCAAAACCCCCCTTCTTGCGAGGGAGGATGAGGTGTAGATCTCCGTCGTTGCGAGGAGCGAAGCGACGAAGCAATCCAGGCTGCATCGACGCTGCACTGGATTGCTTCGCTATGCTCGCAACGACGGGGGTAAGACGACGAGGAAGCCGTACTTACCCCTACACCCGTTCGTTTCGAGCGAAGTCGAGAAACCTTCATAGGGCAGTGCGCGTGATCCGTTTCTCGACTTCGCTCGAAACGAACGGAGTAGGAGGCGCCGCGCTCACGTCCCCTGATCCTCCCACTGGCGAGAGAGCCAAATTGGAACCTCTCGCCCCCTCCAACTTTTCACCGGTAATGCGCCACCTCACCGCACTCGCCGCGCTTCTCGCCGCCGTCCCGACCAGCGCCACGCTCCCGCGCTGGAACCCGCGCGCGCCCGAGAACACGCAGGTCCTCCCCAGCTTCACCTACGCCACCGTGGAACCGGTGCTCGCCGCGATCGGCGCGCGCTACCAGCGAGGCGCACCCACCGGCGCGCCGACCCTGCTCGTCACCTTTGCAAACGGGCGCAAGGCGACGCTCACCATGGGCGCCTGCAACACGGCGGGCACCGAATGCCGGTCGCTCAACATCCATTCCAACTGGACCCGCATCGCAAACTCGTCGCCACAGCGCGTTTCGGAGGCCGTGGAGCGGTTCAATCGCCAGTACAGCTTCGCCAAGGCTTATTTCACCTCGGACGGTCGCCCGGCGATGCAGCGCTACCTCACCGCCGATTATGGTTACATTCGCGGCAACCTCGCCATCAACCTGCTCGTCTTCTCGACGCAGGTCGACCGCTTCGCCCGCGACGTGCTCCAGCCGCTCGAAGCGCGTCAGTAACCAATTGTTGCTTCCCCGCACCATGCTGCGCCGCAGCATTGAAGCCGTGTTGCGCGGGTGGAAGTTTCTCGCCATAGAGCCGCCAGCATCCGCAATCCCTAAGGGAAGGGCCCATACCTTGGCCAAGGCATCTGCGCCGACCAGCAGCGAGAATTCGGGCGTGACCGCGCCGCCCGCCACCCCCAATCGTGAGCGCCCGCCCGAGCCGCAGCGCTATGAGGCGACGAAGGAAGAACTCCTCGAATATTATCGCCAGATGCTGCTCATCCGTCGCTTCGAAGAGCGTGCGGGGCAGCTTTACGGCCTCGGCCTGATCGGCGGCTTCTGCCACCTCTATATCGGCCAGGAAGCCGTCGCCGTGGGCCTCCAGTCCGCGCTGGAGATCGGCAAGGACAGCGTCATCACCGGCTATCGCGACCATGGCCACATGCTCGCTTACGGTATCGACCCCAACGTCATCATGGCCGAGCTTACCGGACGTGCCGCCGGCATTTCCAAGGGCAAGGGCGGGTCGATGCACATGTTCTCGACCGAGCATAAGTTCTATGGCGGCCACGGCATCGTCGGTGCGCAGGTGTCGCTCGGCACCGGTCTCGCTTTCGGACATAAATACTCGAACGACGGCGGCGTCTGCCTTGCCTATTTCGGCGACGGCGCGGCCAACCAGGGCCAGGTCTATGAGAGCTTCAACATGGCCGAGCTGTGGAAGCTCCCGATCATCTACGTGATCGAGAACAACCAATACGCCATGGGCACCAGCGTCAATCGCGCCAGCGCCGAGGACCAGCTCTACAAGCGCGGCGAAAGCTTCCGCATCCCGGGCATCCAGGTCGACGGCATGGACGTGCTGGCCGTGCGCGGCGCGGCCCGTACCGCGATCGACTGGGTCCGCTCGGGCAAGGGTCCGGTCCTGCTCGAACTCAAGACCTACCGCTATCGCGGCCACTCCATGTCGGATCCGGCCAAATACCGCTCGCGCGACGAAGTGCAGGCGGTGCGCGACAAGTCCGACCCGATCGAGGCCGTGAAGCGCGAGCTTGCCGCCGCCGGTATCTCCGAGGACGAGATCAAGAAGATCGATACCGACATCAAGAAGATCGTCACCGAAGCCGCCGACTTCGCCGAACAGTCGCCGGAGCCGGACGCGTCCGAACTTTACACCGACATTCTCGTAGAGACCTACTGATGGCGATCGAACTCAAGATGCCCGCGCTTTCCCCCACGATGGAGGAAGGCACCCTTGCCAAGTGGCTCGTCAAGGAAGGCGATGTCGTCAAATCCGGCGACATCCTCGCCGAGATCGAGACCGACAAGGCGACCATGGAGTTCGAGGCCGTCGATGAAGGCACGATCGCCAAGATCATGGTCGCCGAAGGCACGGATGAAGTGAAGGTCGGCACCGTCATCGCGCTCATCGCCGCTGAAGGCGAAGATGTCGCGACCGCAGCCTCCGCCAGCC
>CAKTCN010000008.1 GCA_934539295.1 uncultured Allosphingosinicella sp. | reverse complement strand
CCGCCGATGCTGCCAGGCGGGTTGCACAACTCAACCCGCCAGGGCACCCTGGCGACCCCGGACTCTACTTATGGGTGCAGGAGAAAAGGGGAGCACGTCATTCAGCCTCAAGGCGCTCAGCAATCGCGAGAGCCATTGATCCTCGTTCAATCGTCCCGCTCAAAAGATGACGGTCAGCATATTCGAGCTTGGCTGCGAGGATCATATCGTCCTCGACGGCATAAACCTCGGTGGACTTGCTGCTGACGTGCCCCATCAGCCGTTGCACTTGAGCAAGAGAGAGTCCGTACCCGCCGTCGACTGGAAGGTAGTTCAACATGTAAACTCCATACATGTGCCGGAGGGAATATAGTGTGTAGGACGTGTCTCCGTCCTTCGACGTCACTCCCGCTGACCGACAAGCCCGAGCAAAGCTTGCTGCCTTCGCAGCGTCCGATATCTGATCGAACGGTCTTCCGCGGTGTCCGGGGCGCACGTCCTGAAAGAGGTATTCGGGCGAGCTACCAGGACAATATTCGTACTTGAGGTACTTGGATAACGCCTCAAAGAACGGCGCCTTCAGCTGGGGGATAAATACTACCTCGGAGGTGTTTCGTCCTTTGAACCGGCGCTTCGCTTCGGCGGGTAGCTGGTCGGCATAGCGTGCGCAGTTTGGGTCCTCGACGTAAACCTTCCTATTTACCAGATCGACGTGATCGATCAGCATGTTACCAGCCTCTCACTGACGCACTCCTGTGCCGCCCTCCAGCAGCCAAACGGATTTATCACGCCAACTGGTTGCTGACTCGATCAAGTCTGAGAATCTATCGAGCGGGAAGGTTTTTATCGGCTTGGTAGAGGCATCTCGGCGCGTCGCGGGATTGATAAGACCCCGATGAACCGGGATCCTGTTGTTGAAGGTCCGTGTAACATTAGCCAGCATTGAGGAGCACTTCAGTGCTTTTCTCTCCCACGGCGAGGCATACCGGACCTCATCTATGACGCGGATTAGCTCGGTCATAGAGAGCATGCAGGCTTCAGCATCTACGCCGAAGGCTTCCATTTGAGTCTTCTGCAAAGTAATCGACAAAAGGAGCAGCTTGTTTATTGCGGCTGTGGTGTTTCCCAATTTGGTCAGCGGTCTAAGATGCAGTGCATCTGCGATCGGTTTGCCCCTAGCGTGCCACTCGTCGACATCCGCGTCTGCGGAAGGCACGGATCTACGAACTGTGTCAGCGTCCATCCGCAAGGCGAGATAGCGCTCGATCACTTTATTTATGGCGAGAGCGGAAGCAGGAACGCCATAGACGCGACATTCGACCAGGTAATCGAGGAAGACACTCACCGCGTTTCCGTACTGCCTTATAGTCGCTCGCGCGGCGCCGACATTGATAAGATGTTCGATAAAATAATCGAAGGGAGCATCTCTATGGCCGTCAGCGCTCAAGAGAAAATGAGTTGGAATGCCCCTATGCTGACAATTGATCCACTCAAAGTTTTTCAGCACGGAACTAAGCTTTCAAACGCTCTTATGATGCGCAATCAGCTAGTACCAGTGTGAAGAATAACTGGCAAACTCACCCATATATCGGACGTTAATAGGACGTTTCTGAAGTTAATTGGACGTTCCTTAAGATGTGGCGGACGTGTTTCGGATCTCGTTCGACTGGCACTTAGCGGCCTCATGATCATTTCCAGATGAACCGTGCCGCGCATGAGGTGAACAGAGTTGGGCAAGGACTGCAACGGGACGTCCTAATAAGGCAACCGAACTAGTGTTGCTTTAAAGGAATTGGGTGAGTGCCTTTTGATGAGCGCGAATGATGAAGGGGATAAATTGGAGGCAGGGCGCTTGCGAGCATCGCTAAGCGGGCGAGAAGGCTCGGACTCCAGGACGGTAAGATACGGGTAGCGGTGGAGCCTTCGATGCGCACCATGGTTCGGGTTAAGATAAGAACCCACGGTGAGCTTGCACCCACGGCGGTTTTCAAGACCGCTGCCTTAAACCACTCGGCCATCTCTCCGTCGGGTTGCGCCTTAACGCCCAAGCGCCCTGACGTGCAACCCATGCGGCAAGATGCTGTTTAAGACAGGCCGCGGCTGTGGCAATGAAGCGATGCGGGAGGAAGTTTGTATGCGTAAGTCGATCCTGTTGCTGGCGGGAGCCCTGCTTCTTGCACCAGCCAGCGCACCATTCGGACAGCCGGCGGAGGCGCAAGCGGGTCTCAGCCAGGCGGGGTTCGAGGCCTATTTGCCCCAGCTTCGCGTGCGGGCGCAGGCAGCGGGCGTCGGACAGGCGACGATCGATCGCATCTTCCCGACGCTGCAGTTCAGTGCGCGCACCGTGTCGCTCGATCGTGCTCAACCGGGCGGAACGTCCGGCAGCAGCGCAACGCCGGCCTTCGCTCCCTATCGTGAGCGTCACGTCAGCCCCGCGCTGATCAGCCGCGGACGGACGCGCTACTCGGCGAATATCGGCAGGCTCAACGCCATCGGGCGGCAATATGGCGTCGCACCCTCCGTGCTGATGGCGATCTATGGTCACGAAACCAGCTATGGCGCGATCACCGGTGATTTCGACCTGCTGAACTCGTTGGCCACTCTGGCATATGAGGGCCGTCGAAGGGATCTCTTCGCCGACGAGTTCGTGGCGACGCTCAAGCTTGCCGAACGTGGCTATCCGCGCAGCCAGCTCAAAGGAAGCTGGGCAGGCGCGACCGGTTATCCGCAGTTCCTGCCGAGCGTCTTCGTACGCCTCGGCGTCGATGGCGACGGGGACGGGCGGCCGAACATCTGGAACAGCGAACTCGACGCTTTGGCGTCGATCGCCAATTATCTCGACAATGCCGGATGGAAGCACAACGTACCGTGGGGCGTACCCGTCAGCGTGCCCGCAGGCTTCAATCGGGCCGGCAGCATGACGTTGCTGAACTCGCCGCGCTGCCCCCGCGTGCACGAGCGGCACAGTCGTTGGCGCACAGTGGCAGAATGGCGGCGCCTCGGCATCGTGCCGCGGGCAGGCAGCTGGCCGGTAGCAGGCAGCGAGCAGGCAAGTTTGCTGGAGCCGGATGGTCCGGGCCAGACCGCCTATCTGCTCACTACCAATTACCGCACGATCCTCGACTATAATTGCTCCAATTTCTACGCTTTGTCCGTAGGCTTGCTTGCCGATGCCATTGCACGCTGATCCAATCTGGCGGCAGTGCGGAGGAGCGGCTAGGATGAGTCGAGCACCCCACCCATTCACAGTTCGGAGTTTGTCCCAGCCATGACGCGCAAGGCATTGTTCCTCGGCCTTTTCGCAACTTCGATGTCGCTTCCGGCAGGTGCAGCGGCGCCGCCGTTCGAAACGCCGGCGCCTGTTGCCTTCATGAAGGACCTGTCATCCGGCGCCGTGCTCTTCACCAAGGATGCGGATCGCCGCATTCCGCCTGCATCAATGGCGAAGATGATGACCACACACCTGGCATTTCATCTCGTAAAGCAGGGCAAGATCAAGCTTTCCGACATGTGCACGGTGCGCCCGGAAACATGGCGCCAGTGGCACGGCCCGCAGGCAGGCTCCACCATGTTCCTGTCGCCTGGCGAGCAGGTGAGCGTCGAGAACCTGCTCCACGGCATCGTCACCCTGTCGGGGAACGATGCCAGCGTGGTGCTTGCGGAGTGTATCGCAGGCACCGAGCCTGCCTTCGCCGCTCAGATGACGGCTGAGGCCAAGCGTCTCGGCATGAACAACAGCAACTTCGGGAATTCGAATGGCTGGCCCGATGAAGGGGTGACCTTCACCACCGCGCGCGACCTTGCCCGTCTCGCAGAAGCCACGGTGCTGGAGACGCCGGATCTCTACAAAGCCTTCTACCAGAAGGAGAGCTTTACCTGGGGCAAGACGTTGGGCGGTGGCCAACCTATCACACAGGGGAATCGCAATCCGCTGCTGGGCAAGGTTCCGGGCGCGGACGGGCTCAAGACGGGGCACACGGCCGAGGCCGGCTATGGCTTTACCGGTTCGGCAGAGGTGAATGGTCGCCGGCTCGTCATGGTGGTGGCGGGGCTGTCCAGCTACAACGAGCGCGCGAACGAAAGCGTGAAGTTCATGCAATGGGGCCTCAACGCATGGAAGTCGCAACCCTTGTTCAATCAGAACGAGAAGGTTGCGGATGCGAAGGTGCAGCTCGGTAGCGAGGAGAGCGTGGGTCTGATCGCTCCGCGCAACTTGGCCGTGACGCTTCCTGCCGGCTTGGTCGCCAACAACTTCCGCGTGAAGGTAGTCTATGACGGCCCCATCAAGGCGCCGATCAAGAAGGGCCAGCATATCGCCAATCTCGTCATCGAAACAGGTGACACCCAGCCGCAAACCTTGCCCCTCCTGGCCGACAAGGATGTTGGGGAGGCGGGCTTTTTCGGCCGGTTCTGGGCCGGCCTGACGTCGCTCTTCGCCTGAGGTGAGACGAGGGCGGTTCATCAGCCTTGAAGGCGGGGAGGGCGCGGGCAAGTCGACGCAGGTGCGGCGACTTGCCGAGGCTTTGCGCGCGCGCGGCCTGGAGGTCGTCGAAACGCGTGAGCCCGGCGGCAGCCCGGGTGCCGAGGCGATCCGGCGGCTCCTGCTGGAGGGCGCGAACGACCGGTGGACGCTTGAAGCGGAGGCGCTGTTGTTCGCGGCTGGTCGCTCCGACCATGTTGCCAAGACGATCAAGCCGGCGTTGGAACGCGGCGCATGGGTGCTGAGCGATCGCTTTCTCGATAGTTCAATTGCTTATCAAGGCTTTGCCGGTGGACTTGGCGCCGACAGGATCCGGCAATTGCATTCGATCGGCAGCGACGGCTTCCTTCCCGACCGAACCTTCTTCCTGACGCTTGATGCCGCAACTGCCGCCGAGCGCGCACGCGCGCGCGACGAGGCTGGCGCTGATCGAATTGGCGGCCGTGACGAGAAGTATCATGCTGCCGTTGCACAAGGCTTCCGGCAGATCGCCGAGGAAGAGCCCGGCCGCGTGCGCGAGTTGGATGCGCATGGCGACGCTGGTGAAGTGACGGAACGCCTCATTGCTGCACTGGACGACCTGCTTTGAGTCCCCTTCACGGGCACGAGGCCGCAATCAGCGCTTTTCGCGAAAGCTTGAGCGCGCGGCGACTGCACCACGCTTGGCTGATCACCGGTCCCATGGGGATCGGCAAGAACCTCTTCGCGGAGAAGGCGGCGCTGCGACTTCTGGCAGAGGGCGCCGGCCCAAGCGTCGACACTCCGGGGCTGGATGTGCCGGACGAGCATCCGATCGCCAGGCTCTTCGCCGCGGGAAGCCACCCGGACTATAAGCGGCTGGAACGCCTGACCAAGGAGAGCGGCACGGAACTGGCGCGCAGCATAACCGTGGATCAGGTCCGCGAGTTGCAACGGCTCTTTGCGACCACCGCCTCCTTCTCACCTTGGCGCGTAGTCGTGATCGACGCCATAGACGATCTCGAAAGGTCTGGCGCCAATGCGTTGCTGAAGAGCCTGGAGGAGCCGCCCGCGCACAGCCTTTTCCTGCTGGTCAGTCACGCACCGGAACGTTTGCTGCCCACTATCAGGTCTCGTTGCCGCCTTCTGCGGCTCGCGCCGCTTGACGATGCGGCGATGACTGCCGCCTTGCACGGCGCGGTGCCTGATGCCGACCAGGAGGAGATTGCAGAGCTTCGTTCCATAGGTATGGGATCGCCGGGCAGGGCGATTGCTTTTCGCGGGCTCGACATTGCCGGATTAGACGCCGCGATGACGAAGCTCGCCGAGCAGGGCGATCCTGGCAACAGTCATCGGCACGCGCTTGCCCAGAGTCTCACGTCCAAGGCGGCACAAGCCCGCTACGAAGCCTTTCTCGCCCGCGTCCCATCCTTTATCGCCGGCTTGGCGCGCATGCGGAGCGGCGCGGATCTCGCGGCGGCCCTCAAGGCCTGGGAGCGCGCCGAGACTCTCGCATCGGGAGCTGTGCGGCTGTCGCTCGACACCTATTCCGTGGCGTTCGAACTAGGCGGCCTGATCGCGGGACTGGCACCCTCGCGCGCTCGTGCAGCCTGACCTTTCGCAGGTCGGCAATTGCCTCTACAGGCGCGGCATGTCCGAACCTTTCTACATCACCACCGCAATCTCATATCCGAACGGCCGCCCGCATATCGGCCATGCCTACGAGGCGATCGCGGCGGACGCGATCGCGCGCTTCCAGCGTCAGATGGGCCGCGATGTCTTCTTCATGACCGGCACGGACGAGCATGGATTGAAAATGGCGCAGACGGCGCGCGAACGGGGTATCGGCCCAGCCGAACTGGCGGAAGAAATGTCGTCTTATTTCAGGGCGATGGATGACGCGCTTGATATATCCTATGATCGCTTCATCCGCACCACGGAGCCTGATCACCACCGTGCCAGCCAAGCCATCTGGCAGGCGATGGTCGACGCCGGAGACATTTATCTCGGCCGATATGAAGGCTGGTATTCGGTGCGCGACGAGGCCTTCTACGATGAGAAGGAACTCGTCGAGGGTGAGGGAGGTGCTCGTCTATCTCCACAGGGAACGCCCGTGGAGTGGACGGTCGAGGAAAGCTGGTTCTTCCGACTGTCCAAATATCAGCAGCCCTTGCTCGATCATTATGCTGCCAACCCGCACTTCATCAGGCCCGAGGGGCGTCGCAACGAGATCCTGCGCTTCGTCGAGGGCGGCCTGTCGGACCTGTCCGTGTCCCGCACCAGTTTCGACTGGGGCGTCAAGGTGCCTGGAAGCGACCAGCACGTCATGTACGTGTGGGTGGACGCGCTCACGAATTATCTGACCGGGACGGGATATCCCAAAAAATCAGGTGGTTACGAGAAGTTCTGGCCAGCTGATGTTCACATCATCGGCAAGGACATCGTTCGCTTCCACGCCGTCTATTGGCCCGCGTTCCTCATGTCCGCAGGTCTGCCGCTACCCAGGCAGGTGTTCGGGCACGGATTCCTGCTTCATCGCGGTGAAAAGATGTCCAAAAGCCTGGGCAACGTTGTCGATCCGCTCGAGCTTGCAGAGGCATTCGGCGTCGATCAATTGCGCTATTTCCTGCTGCGCGAGGTCACTTTCGGGCAGGACGGCAGCTATAGCGAGGAAGCGATCGTCACCCGGGTAAACGCGGATCTGGCGAACAGCTTCGGCAACCTGGCGCAGAGGACCTTGTCTTTCATCGCAAAGAATTGCGGTGGTGAGCTTCCGATAGGCGGCAGGGCAGAAGCGGCCGATGCAGACCTCCTGGCACTCGTAGGCAAGGCGACGCGGATCGACATGCCCGGTGCATTCGCGGAATTGGCCCTGGCGCAGGGCATCGAAGCGTGGATTCAGGCCGTATTCGCCTGCAACCAATATATTGATGTTCAGGCCCCATGGACGCTGCGCAAGACCGATCCCGAGCGCATGATCGCGGTGCTCGGCACGCTCTACCAGGCGATCCGAGATCTGGCCGTCGCCATCCTGCCGATTATCCCCGCATCGGCGGGCAGGTTGCTGGATCAAATGGGTGTGCCCAACGGCGAGCGCAGCATCGCAGCACTCGCCGATGATGGCTCTTACGCCCGGCTTGCGGCGTCCGGGTTCAAGCTGGCTGCACCAATGCCTATCTTTCCGCGACTGGAACAGCCCGCGAGCGCCTGACGATCATGTTCATCGATAGCCATTGCCACCTCAACTATAAGGGGATCGTCGAGGACCAGCAGGGCGTCCTCGCGCGCGCGCGCACTGCGGGCGTCGGGACGATGCTCAACATTTCCACACGCGCATCGGAGTGGGATGAGGTGCTGGGGGTGGCAGAGCGCGAGGCAGATGTATGGGCGACTGTCGGCATCCATCCACATGAGGCGGACATCCATCCTGATGTCGAGACGAGCACCCTGGTCGAACGTGCGCGGCATGCCCGGGTCGTCGGCATCGGCGAGACCGGTCTCGACTTCTACTATGACAAGTCCGATCGTGAGCGCCAGCGGCAGAGCTTCCGCGCTCATATAGCTGCCGCACGAGAGACCGGCTTGCCCCTGATCGTCCACACGCGCGAAGCCGAGCCGGATACGCACGAGATACTTGCAGATGAGATGGGGAAGGGTGCCTACAAGGGCGTGATCCACTGCTTCACAGCAAGTTCGGATTTCGCCGACAAGGCGCTGGCGCTAGGATTCTACATCTCGATTTCGGGCATCGTGACGTTCAAGAATGCACGGGATCTTCAGGAGACGGCGGCCCGGCTGCCGCTGGACCGGCTGCTGATCGAAACGGATTCTCCCTTCTTGGCTCCGGTGCCGCATCGCGGACGTCCGTGTGAGCCCGCCTTTGTCGCAGATACGGCGCGCTTCCTGGCCGGTCTGCGGGGCGAAAGCGTGGAGACGCTTGCGGACGCGACCAGCAGGAACTTTCGTGCGCTGTTCGGCAAGACGGCGGGGGACGCTGCCTGATGAAGGTCCGGATCCTCGGCTGCGGGACATCGTCGGGTGTGCCACGGGTGGGGAATGATTGGGGCGCATGCGACCCAGCCAATCCGAAAAATCGCCGGCGTCGTGCATCGATCCTGGTGGAGGAGGGGGAGTCCCGCGTCCTTGTCGATACGGGCCCCGATCTTCGCGAACAGTTGCTGGATGCGGACGTGAAGGACGTCGATGCCGTCATTTGGACGCATGACCATGCCGATCATTGTCATGGCATCGATGACCTGCGCCAGCTTTTCCACGCACGCGGCGTTCCGGTGCCTGGCTATGGGCGCTCCGACACGCTCGCGACCTTGCGGCATCGTTTTGGCTACGCCTTTGCGGGGAAGGGCGGCTATCCGCCGGTGGTGACCAGCCACCTTCTCGGCGACGAGTTGGAGGTCGGAGCCATGCGATTGCGCCTGGTTGATCAGCCACATGGAGCCATCACTTCGGTTGGCGTGCGTTTCGACCATGATGGGCGATCCATCGGCTATTCCACTGATATGAATGCCTTGACGCAGGACATGGCGCGCCTGTTCGAAGGCGTGGATGTCTGGATCGTCGACGCACTGCGCCGACATCCGCATCCTTCCCATGGCCATCTTTCGCAAGTCTTGCAGTGGATCGCTGACGTCGGGCCGCGCCGTGCAATCCTGACCCACATGGATCAAAGTATGGACTATGATAGTCTGTGTGCCGAATTGCCCGCCAATGTCGAGCCAGGTTTCGACGGGCTTGAGTTGGTCGTGTGAGCGGCGATCAAATGCTCGAGTTCATTCATTTGGGCGC
Source organism: uncultured Allosphingosinicella sp. (assembly GCA_934539295.1). Classification (GTDB taxonomy): domain Bacteria; phylum Pseudomonadota; class Alphaproteobacteria; order Sphingomonadales; family Sphingomonadaceae; genus Allosphingosinicella. Next base: position 79,117 of record CAKTCN010000008.1, on the reverse strand, counting down.
CATCATCGTGCTGGTCCTTGCAGCCCTGATCGCACGAAAGATCCCGTTCGGACGCGGATCGCGGATGTTTGCAGGCTGGGCGGCGATCTTTTTCGCTGCTTTTGTCATCTTTTCCTTCAAGGACCGCATCATTGCCGGCGTCGACCAGTTGGCAGATCAGCGACGCGCCGAAAGTACGGGTGCGCGCCAGGGAGCCGAACTGCGGATCAGCCAGGCGATTGATGGTCATTTCTGGGTTACGGGCGGCGTGAATGGAACGGCTGTCCGGTTCCTCATCGACAGCGGTGCGACAATCACCAGCATCTCGAGGGAAACGGCGAGCTCAGCGGGTGTCGAACTGCGAGGCGGCTTTCCGGTTCTGGTCGGCACGGCGAATGGCACGATTGAGGCCGATCGTGCGCGCATTAAGCGACTGCAGGTAGGTCACATCGTCCGCGAAGATCAGGCTGTCCACGTGTCTGACGCATTTGGCGACATGAATGTTCTTGGGATGAACTTTCTTTCATCCTTGAAGGGCTGGCGGGTCGAAGGACGAAACCTGATCCTCACCCCGTGACCAACGATAAACTTACATAATGTATATTATCGGTTATCTATATCTATCGTCCGTCTTCCACCTCCAGCCGATCGAGAGAAGCAAGACATGCCCTTGGAAGAGCTGAGAAAGATCATGGTACGCCTGCGCGATCCGGAGAATGGCTGCGCATGGGACCGGGTGCAAACGTTCGAGACGATTAAGCCCTACACGATCGAGGAAGCATACGAAGTTGCTGATGCAATCGAACGTGGGGACATGACCGGGCTCAAGGATGAGCTCGGGGACCTATTGCTTCAGGTCGTATATCATGCGCGGATCGCAGAGGAGCTCGGCGCGTTCGACCTGGGCGACGTGATCGAGGCGATCTGTGCCAAGATGATCCGTCGTCATCCCCACGTCTTTGGTGAGGCTGCGGCCAGCCCCGGGTGGGAAGCGCTGAAGGCGACCGAACGACAAGCCGATGCCGACCGCAGCGCGATCGCAGGTGTTGCAAATGCCTTGCCCGCATTGAAACGCGCCGAAAAGATCCAGCGCCGCGCAGCCCGAGTGGGCTTCGACTGGCCGGATGTCTCTGGGCCTCGCGCCAAGATCGATGAAGAGCTTGCCGAAATCGAAGCTGCTGCGGACGAAGCCGAGCGTTTCGCCGAAGTGGGCGATTTGCTCTTCTCGACAGTGAATTACGCGCGCCACCTCGGGGCCGACCCGGAAGCTGCGCTTGGCGCCGCTACCAAGCGCTTCGAAGCACGCTTCCGCAAGGTGGAAGACGCTGCCGTCAAGCCATTGAAGGATATGAGCCTGATGGAGCTTGAAGCATTGTGGCAGCGGGCAAAAGCCTCAGGCTGAAGCGCATCTTGTATCACGAGCGACACGGACAATCGCATGAACTATCGCGCGTCGAACCGCGCCCAATCTGCCGCTGAAAGTCGCACTTCCAGCCGTGTCTCAAGGTCCTCCATCACCTGATCGAGAACCTCACCGTGAGAGTGGAGCCAGGCCAGAGTCTCGCCATCGGCTGACGCCAATCGGAGCGTGCGAACTTCGCTCCCGGACTTGAGCTTGGCCGCAACACATTGAAGGAGGGTATCCACCCCCTCCCCGGTCAGCGCGGACAGGACGACGACGTCCTCTCGGCGCTGAGCCTCGGCACGCGCGCGATCGGCCCCCTCGCCTTCGAGGGCGTCGATCTTGTTCCAGGCCTCGATCATGACTGAGCCTTCTTCGCTCAGGGCGCCGATCTCGCTCAGCACCTGCTCGACATCCTGGCGCTGCGCGTCCGTGTCAGGGTGCGAGATGTCCCTCACATGGACGATGATATCGGCGGATATCACCTCCTCAAGCGTCGCGCGGAACGCGGCCACCAACTGCGTCGGCAGGTCGGAGATGAAGCCGACCGTGTCGGACAGGATCGCCTTGTCGAAGCCCGGAAGCGCGATGTTGCGCATGGTGGGGTCTAGTGTCGCGAACAGCAGGTTCTCGGCCATCACCTCGGCCCTCGTCACCCGGTTGAACAACGTCGACTTGCCGGCATTGGTATAGCCCACCAGCGCGATGACCGGCCAGGGTGCCCGCTGACGACGCGCGCGGTGCAGGCCCCGCGTACGAGTTACCTGTTCGAGTTCCTTGCGCAGGCGCGCCATGCGGTCGCGGATCAACCGACGGTCGGCTTCGATCTGAGTTTCGCCGGGACCACCGAGGAAGCCGAAGCCGCCACGCTGCCTTTCGAGGTGCGTCCAGGATCGAACCAATCGGCCGGCCTGATAGTCGAGATGCGCAAGCTCCACCTGGAGCCGCCCCTCTGCTGTCGCCGCGCGCTCGCCGAAGATTTCGAGGATCAGCCCGGTGCGGTCGATTACCTTCGACTTGGTGGCAGTCTCCAGATTCTTCTGCTGGATGGGGGTGATCGCCGCGTCGACGATGATGAGCTCCGCTTCCGCTGCACGCGCTGCTTCGGCGATTTGCTCGACCTGACCCGATCCGAACAAGGTTGCCGGCTTTGGCTGACGCACCTTGAAGTGAAGCTTCTCAGTCACGACGACGCCGATCGCCTCCGCGAGTCCGGCAGCTTCTTCCAGCCGCGCGTCCACGTCGCGGCGCTTCTCGCCCGCATTGATGTCCGGCAAGGCGACGAGTGCGCGGGCGCCGCGAGCGACCTCTGCGTCACTATCCCGATCGAAAACGCTCAGGCTTCTTCCTCCTCCATGAGGCTGACGGGCCGATCCGGCTGCACCGTCGAAATGGCATGCTTGTAGACGAGCTGCGACATCCCTTCACGCTGGAGAAGGAGGCAGAACAGGTCGAACGCGGCAACCTGACCCTGCAGCATCACGCCGTTCACCAGGAACATGGTAACAGGCGCGTCCGAGCGACGCACGGCGCTCAGGAACACTTCCTGCAGCGACCCCTTCTTCCTCGCCTGCTCGGCGAAGGCGGTCTCGATCTCACCCAGATCGACCGGCTGCGAAGGCATGATGGTGGAAATGGCATGCTTGTAGATCAGCTGCGCATTGCCATCGCGGCGCAACAGCACCGAGAAGTTGTCGAACCAGGTGATGATTCCCTGCAGCTTCACGCCCTTGACCAGGAACATGGTCACCGGCGTCTTGGAGCGGCGAAGGCTGTTGAGGAACATGTCCTGGAGGTTGTTGACCTTTTCGGCCATCTTTCTTGTCTCCTTATTGGCGGGTCGCTGCCCGCGGGCGCCGTCTGCCGGCGTTGCGATCTTCAGTACAGCGCGTTGGCTGCTTTTTGAAGCCTCCTGCGGCTCGCTCATTCGCCATCATCTCCCTTGGCGTCACCAATACCGAGCGCCTTTAATTTCCGGTGCAAGGCCGAACGCTCCATTCCGATGAAGGCGGCCGTTCGCGAGATGTTGCCGGAAAAGCGCCGGATCTGGACGCGCAGATACTCGCGCTCGAAGGTTTCCCGCGCCTCACGAAGCGGCGCGCCCATGATGGCTTTTACAGCCTGGCCCGGTGCGAGCTGCGCCTGTTCGTTGAGGATCTCCGGCGGCAGCATGTCAATCTCGATGCAGGCCAGCCGTTCGCTCGGCGCGAGGATGATGGTACGCTCCACAACATTCCTGAGCTGGCGGACGTTGCCCGGCCAGTCATAAGCCTGAAGCGCCGCCATGGCATCGCCAGACACACTTGGCGTCGTGGCGCGCAGCTCGGATGCATAACGCGCGGCGAAGTGAGCGACCAGTTCCGGCAGGTCTTCCCGCCGCTCGGCCAAAGCCGGAAGGTGCACGGGTACGACGTTGAGTCGGTAGAACAGGTCCTCGCGGAAACGACCTTCCGTAATCTCGTCCGCCAGGTTGCGAGCGGTGGAGGAAACGACCCGCATATCGACGCGCACCGTGCGCTGCCCCCCTACCCTTGTGAAACTCTGGTCGGTCAGCACGCGGAGGATCTTCGCCTGCGCTGGCAACGGCATGTCGGCGATCTCGTCCAGGAACAGAGTGCCGCCATGTGCCTGTTCGAGGAGGCCGGGCCGGACGAGCTCGCCCCCCTCTTCCACACCGAACAGTTCCTCCTCCACGCGTTCGGGCGTCATGCGGGCCGCGCTGACGACGACGAAAGGTGCACTCGCCCGGTTGCTCCAGCTGTGAAGCAGACGCGCAGCCACCTCTTTGCCGACACCCGCCGGACCGGTGATGAGAACGCGGCTCCCGGTTCCGGCGACGCGCTTCAAGGTCGCGCGCACCGAGTTGATGGCCACGCTCGATCCGCTGAGTTCGGTTTCCTGCCCGACCTGTGCCTTGAGACTGGCATTCTCCCGCCGCAGCCGATCGGTTTCGGTCGCGCGGGCGACGAGGTGCAGAAGGTGGCTGGCCTGAAACGGCTTCTCGATGAAGTCGACGGCACCCTGGCGGATCGCAAGGACGGCGGTGTCCAGATTCCCATGGCCTGAGATCATCAGCACCGGCAGTGTCGGGTCGCGGCGCTTGATCTCTTCCAGCAGCTGTAGCCCATCGAGCCGGGAACCCTGAAGCCACACATCCAGCAGGACCAGTGAAGGACGGCGTTCGGCAAGCGCGGCCAAGGCTTCGTCGCTGCCGCCTGCGCTACGCGGCGCATAGCCTTCGTCCTCCAGGACGCCCGCAACCAGCTCACGGATGTCCAGTTCGTCGTCAACAATCAGAATGTCCAAAGCCATCAGTCGTTTGCCTGCCCGTCTTCACCTAAGTTCGTGTCCAGGCGGCCGAGCGCCTCGACATCGAACACCATTCGAACCAGGGTACCCCCACCTGGCGCGTCTTCGAATTCTACCCGTCCAAAATGCTCTTCCACGATCTTCTTGACGATGGCGAGGCCGAGTCCGGTTCCTTTGGTCCGTGTCGTCATATAGGGTTCGGTGATACGCGCGCGTTCCGCCGGCAGGCCAATGCCATTGTCGCGGATCTCCACGATCAGGCTTCCCTCGTCTTCGTGCAGGCGCATGGTCACCCGCCCCTCGCCCGCGGCGAGTTCGCCTGCATCGCGCCTCTGCTGGATGGCTTCGACGCCGTTCTTTACGACGTTGGTCAGCGCCTGGCCGAGCTGTCGCCGATCGCAGACCAGGGTGGGCGACGGGTCGGGAGCCTCCAGCGAGAAGATAATGTCAGGGTGTGCCACTTCATGAAGGAACAAGGCCTGGCTGGCGATCGGCGCGGCGGCCTCTTCGCGGAATATCGGCTTCGGCATGCGAGCGAAGGAGGAGAACTCATCCACCATTCGCCTCAGATCGCCGACCTGACGCACGATGGTGCTGGTGAGGCGCGCGAAGGTCGAAGGATCCGACTGAACCTCATTGCCGTAGCGCCGCTGAAGCCGCTCGGCAGCGAGTTGGATGGGTGTAAGCGGGTTCTTGATCTCATGCGCGATGCGCCGGGCGACGTCCGACCAGGCGGCGCGGCGTTGGTCGGCAAGCTGATCAGTGATGTCGTCGAAGGTGATGACGTGCCCATTCTCTACACGCACCCGCTTGACCGCGAGCGTCCGCGGTTCCCCATGCGAGGCGAACTGGATGATATCCTCGCGCAGTTCACTGTCGAGCTGCTCGTCCAACTCGGGCGCCAGAATTTCCAGCTTTTGCCCGACGGCGCTTTTCCCACCGGTCTTGAGCAGCGCTTCGGCCGAGCTGTTGATGAGGCTCACCTTGCGCTCCCCATCTACGGAAATGATGCCGGCGGTCACACCCGATAGCACGGCTTCGATGAAGGCCCGTCGGCTGTCGATCTGACGGTTCGCCGAGATAAGCGCGCCCGTCTGCTCCTCCAGCCGGCTGGTCATGCGGTTGAACGCGTCACCGAGAATCCCGACTTCGTCCTGAACCTGCGCCACCGGAACGCGCGCGGAGAGATCGCCGCCGGCGACCTGCCTCGCTGCGCCGACGAGCTCGCCAACAGGTCGTACGAGGCGATCAGCCACTGCCAGGGCGATCCAGGTGACAATGCCAAGGATGATGAGCGAGACGATCAGGAGGGCTGCGTTGAAACGAAGCTGGTAAATGCGCGAGCGGTCCACGACGGCATCATATTCGTTCGCCGCCCGCTGCGAGTCCTGCGCAAGGCGCAGAAGCTGCGGGTTCACCGCGCGCGCGCCATATATGTAAACGGGAGCTTCCGGATCGAGCCGCACCACGGCTTCGATTCGATCGCCTTCCTCTTCCTTCGCGCGAGCCTCTCCGGCCTTGAGCGACCTCAGGACCGAGACTGAAAAGCGATCCTCGAGCGGGCGGTCGTAGAGGTTTACGGCGCTGTCGACCTTGACCTTTCCATCTTCGCCGATCGTCAGAAGTGCGGATTCGAGCAGGTAGCGCCGTGCCGTCTGTTCGAGCAGGAAATCAAGGAACTGAGGATCGTCGAACCCGCGGTCATTCGCCCAATTCACGACATCCGCGCCCATCGTCTCGACCTCGAGCTGCACCTCATGCAGCTGCTCGAGCCGATACTGACGCGCCACTTCCTGCGCGTTGCCGATCACGGTCTTGGCGCGGTCGGAGAACCAGAAATCGCTGCCATATTGAAACAGCAGCGACGCAAGCACAACGACCATGATCGTGGGCACACTTGCGACCACCGCGAACAAGGCAACCAGTCGGACGTGCAATCGTCCCTTACTGCCGACCATGGACATTCGTGCGCGTCGCAAGGCGAACCTGCGTGCGATCAGCACCATGATCGCCATGGCAGGCACGAGGTTGGCGATAAGAAGTAGCGCCACCATTAGCGGAGTCAGCAGCGACGCGGACCCGCTATCGCCGGTAACGACGAAATAGGTGACGCCTGCCATCACGATCAGCGAGACGAGCGCTACGATTTCTGCGAGGCGGATCAGCCGCTTCTTGCCGAAGAACCGCGCTACGCGCTGTTGCAACGGATGGTCGGCTGCGAAAGAAATCGGCGCTTCAGCGTTCACCGAACTGGCTTACCACGAGAATGTGGCAAAAAGAACACAACTTTCGTGATCAGGCCGCTGCTTTGCTGAGCCAGGGCGCATAGAAGGCCCTGAGCGCATTCTTCGCCTCCGCCGGATCGACGATGCGGTTGAAGGCATTGCGGAACTCGGCCGAACCGTGCAGCCCCTTCGTATACCAACCCACATGCTTACGGGCGATGTTCACGCCATTTTCGACTCCGTAAAGGAAGAGCATCGCCTCATATTGCTCCATCAGCGTCGCGAACTGTTCATCGATGGTGGGATCGAATCTGCGCTCGCCGGTCTGCAACCAGTGTACGACCTGACCCAGCAACCAAGGGCGGCCATAGGCTCCCCGTCCGATCATGACCGCGTCGGCACCGGACTGCACCAGCGCCTGCTCGACATCATCGACCGAGCAGATGTCGCCGTTCACGACAACAGGCACGCTCACAGCTTGCTTCACCTTGGACACGAAGGCCCAGTCGGCTTCGCCCTTGTACATCTGGTTGCGGGTGCGACCGTGTACCGTGATCATCCGCGCACCGAGGTCCTCGGCGATACGGGCAAGTTCCGGCGCGTTGAGGCTGCCGTGGTCCCACCCCATGCGCATCTTCAGCGTCACCGGCACCTTCACTGCCTTGACGCATGCCTCGATCAGCGAGGCTGCGAGCTTCAGGTCTCGCATCAGAGCGGAACCGGCATCGCCGTTGGTGACCTTGCGCACCGGGCAACCCATGTTGATGTCGATGATCGCGGCGCCGCGATCCTCGTTGAGCCTGGCTGCCTCCGCCATTTCGACGGGCGTGCAGCCGACCAATTGCATCGACACCGGATCTTCGATCGGATCCCAGGCGGCTTTCTGAAGAGACTGGCGCGTTTCGCGAATAGCGGCCTGGCTCGCAATCATCTCGGTGACGGTGAGCCCTGCCCCATAGCGCTTCACGATCTTACGGAACGGTCCGTCGGTCACGCCCGTCATAGGCGCCAGAATAACAGGCGATTCGATGCGGACGGGTCCGATTTCTATGGGCGACAGCTTCTGCATGGGAAGGTGTGTACATAGGGTCAAAGCCGCTAGCGGGCAAGGCGAGGCTCGGTTAAGGCGGCGCGATGACGAGCAAACCCCGCATTGTCGCGCTGGTTGTCGCGGCGGGCAACGGCAGTCGCGCCGGTGGCGCCCTTCCCAAGCAGTTCAGAACCGTAGCCGGCAAGGCCCTCGTCGCCCATGCGATCGATCATCTTGATCATCCATTGATCGATGAAGTCGTGGTGGTGATTGGCCCTGGACAGGGTGAGTTGCTGATGGATGCGATCGGGGATCGAACCGCTTCATCCACCGTCGGCGGCGCGATGCGCCAACAGTCGGTCCGCAACGGGCTGGAGCATATCGCCGCCAATAACGGCGCAGACATTGTGCTCATACACGACGCCGCCCGCGCATTCCTCCCTTCACGTCTAGTCGATGATCTCGTCGCGTCCGCGCGGGAACATAGCGCCGCGGTGCCGGTGCTGCCGGTCGTGGATACTCTCGCCCATGCGGGCGATGTGCTCGGCGGCGTGGCACCTCGTGACGCGCTGGTTCGAGTGCAGACGCCGCAAACCTTCCGCTTCGATGCAATCCTCGACGCCCATCGTGCATGGCCCGAGAACAAGGAAGCGACCGACGATGCGCAGATTGCCCGCGCGGCTGGCATGAAGGTCGCCCTGGTCGAAGGAGACGTAATGCTGGACAAGCTGACCTACGAAGCCGACTTCCAGCGCGTGGAGGCGCGGCTCGCCGGCGCTCTGGTCACGCGCACCGGTCTTGGTTTCGACGTTCATGCCTTCGCCGAGGGCGACGGCGCCTGGATCGGGGGCGTATTGATCCCTCATGGCAAGCGTCTCAAGGGGCACAGCGATGCGGACGTCGCCCTCCACGCGATAACCGACGCAGTGCTTGGCGCGGTCGGGGAAGGTGATATCGGTGATCACTTCCCACCCAGCGATCCTCAGTTGCGGGGCGCAGCTTCCGCCATCTTCCTCGAACATGCCCGCGATCTCGTAGGTGCGCGGGGTGGCCGGATCGATCATGTCGACGTGACGATCATCTGCGAGGCGCCCAAGATCGGGCCTCATCGCGGTGCCATTCGTGACAGTATTGCCGGCATTCTGCGGCTCAAATCGTCGCAGGTCAGCGTTAAGGCGACCACGACGGAGCAGTTGGGATTCACCGGGCGACGTGAAGGCATCGCTGCCCAGGCGATCGCATCGGTGCGGGTACCGGAGGATTCATGAGCGAGATACGCGATACGATTCTGCCGGACCGACTAGTGGAAATGGCGGAGCAGGTGGTCGCGGCCAATCGGGCTGCGGGGCTGCGCATCGCCGTGGCCGAAAGTTGTACTGGTGGTCTGGTCTCGGCCGCCCTGACGGAGACGCCAGGATCTTCGGACGTGTTCGACGCCGGCTTCGTCACCTACGCCGATGAGGCAAAGGCGGCGCTGCTGGACGTGAGCCCGGAGGTTCTGGAAACCTTTGGCGCCGTTTCCGTCGCGACTGCCTGGGAGATGGCGCAGGGCGCAATTGCTCGGACCAACGCCGATGTGGCAGTGGCGATTACCGGCATTGCCGGTCCCGGCGGCGGGAGCCTGGGCAAGCCGGTTGGAACGGTCGTGTTCGCCCGCGCCCGCCGCGGTGCCGATCCCGAGGAGATCACAGCCGACCGCCGCGACTTCGGGGATCTCGGCCGCGGCGGCGTACGACTTCAGGCGGCGCTTTGCGCGCTCGAGTTGCTGATGCCGCGCTCAGCCCCGTAAAGCTGTCGAGCACGGTCTTCGAACGCACCGATCATCTTACGGAGCGCCCGGTCGAACATCTGGCCCGCAAGCGCCTCGAATATCCGCGAACGGAAGGCAAAATCGACGCAGAAATCGATGTTCGTTCCGCCCGTTCCATCGGGGTGGAACTTCCAGTCGTTCTTCAGATATTTGAGCGGACCTTCCAGGTAGTCGATGGTGATCTGACCCGGGCGCTGCTTGTTCACTTGTGACGTGAAGCTTTCCTTGATCGCTTTGAACCCGACAACCAGGTCGGCGATCATCAGCGTGTCACTATCCGAGCGCACCCGGACGGCGGCAACCCACGGCAGGAACTCCCCATATCGTTTCACGTCCGCGACCAGATCGAACATCTGTTCGGGGCTGTAGGGAAGGTTCCGGGTTTCGCTATGTCTCGGCATCGCAGCCCCTAACGCGCCGAGGCGAGCTTCGCTTCCCGCGCCGCGCGCATCTTCTCGAAATCGTCGCCGGCATGGTAGCTGGACCGGGTAAGCGGCGACGCAGCGACCAGCAGGAAGCCCTTGGCCCGCGCGATGGATGCGTAAGCCGCGAACGTTTTCGGGCTGACGAACTCATGCACCTTGGCATGGCGCGGCGTCGGCTGGAGGTACTGGCCCATTGTCAGGAAGTCGATGTCGGCCGACCGCATGTCGTCCATCACCTGATGAACCTCCAGCCGCTCCTCCCCGAGTCCGACCATGACACCGGACTTGGTGAAGATGGACGGGTCGTGCCGCTTCACCGACTCGAGCAGGCGAAGCGACGCATAATAGCGTGCGCCTGGCCGAATGGTCGGGTAAAGCCGAGGTACCGTTTCGAGATTGTGATTGTAGACATCCGGCCGCGCCTCGATGATCGTCTCCACCGCGGCCTGCGCCTTGTTGCGAAAGTCCGGCGTCAGGATCTCGATCGTGGTCTTGGGTGTGTTACGGCGCAGCGCCTCGATCACTTTCACGAACTGGCTGGCACCCCCGTCCGGCAGATCGTCGCGATCGACGGAGGTCACCACGATGTGCTCGAGGCCGAGCTCCGCGGCTGCGGTCGCAACATGCTCCGGCTCCAGCGGGTCGACGGCCCGGGGCATGCCCGTCTTGACGTTACAGAAGGCGCAGGCCCGCGTGCAGGTATCGCCCAGGATCATCACCGTGGCATGCTTCTTGGTCCAGCATTCGCCGATGTTCGGACAGGCTGCTTCCTCGCACACCGTGGCGAGGTTCAGGCGGCGCATCAGCTGCTTGGTCTCGGCAAAGCCAGCGCTGGTCGGTGCCTTGACCCGGATCCAGTCGGGCTTGCGGACCTTCGGCGCGGGCGCGATCTTCGAAATCTCGTTCATGGGCCGCAGATAGCGCCCCGCCGCGCGACTTGCCACCCCTCCCCGCTTGCGACTAGTCGATCGCCGGTTGCAACGGGAGCAAGGACGTCATGGCTGACTTTGGGCAATTGCTGGAAGGCTATAGCCGCTTTCGTGAGAATGGTTGGTCCGCCCAGCGCACCCGCTGGGGACAGCTGGCAGCCGGCCAGTCGCCGAAAGTGATGGTGATCGCCTGTTCCGACAGCCGCGTCGATCCGGCGCAGATATTCGACGCCAACCCGGGCGAGATGTTCGTCGTGCGCAACGTCGCCAATCTGGTCCCCCCGTTCGAACAGGATGGTGGTTATCACGGCGTTTCGGCGGCGCTGGAATTCGCGGTGACCCAGTTGCAGGTCTCGGACATCCTCGTCATGGGCCATGGCTTTTGCGGTGGATGTGCCGCCGCGCTGACCGGCCAGTTCGACAATGCCGGTCATGGCGAAGGCCATTTCATCGGGCACTGGATCCATATGCTCGACGAAGCGCGGCGGCGCGTGCGCGAACGGCATCGTGACGGCCTCGATCGAGCGGCCTTTGCGGACATGGAAACGGAGGGCGTTCGCACATCGCTTGGCAACCTCCGCACCTTTCCGTGGGTGCGCGAACGCGAGGCGGCGGGAACGCTGACGCTTCGCGGAGCCGTCTTCGCCATCTCCGACGGCGTGCTGCACCTGCTTGATGAGGAGAGCGGGCGGTTCAGTCCCTGTGCGGTTGGCTAATTCCAGCCGCTAGCCGTCACGAGGAAGGTTGGGAAGGCGTAGGCGTAGGCGTAGGCGAAGGCGGCGTGGCTGGCGCCGATGAGCCCTTGCTGAGGCGGCTCACGTCCGGGAAGCAGGCGGTAGCACTGAACTGGTCCGGCAGCATCGGGAGGATGGCCGGAACGGGAGTGTCGAACGGGACGGTCACCGTCACGCTATTCTGTCGATCCATACCTCCGCAGGACACATCAGTGGCCGAGGAGACGTTCGCGCCGGTGATCCTGACCCTTCCCTCCGCTGCTTCGGCGATCAGGAAGTCCTTGATACCCTGATCTGTCAGGCACTCGGTCCGACCGATGCTGAGGCAGCGCACCGTGCTGTGTGTCGCACGCTGAATGACCTGCTTGGTCCAGATCGCCCGGCCTATCTCCAGCAGGCCGAACAGAAAGGCGAACAACAGTGGCGCGACAAGCGCAAATTCCACGGCCGCTGCCGCCCTCTCGCTCCTGGCTAGCCGCTTCACTGGAGTCGCACCGTCGACTTTTCGACCATCACCGCGCCGTCCAGGAAGCCGCTCGGCATGATCGGCTGCTGGTAGGTATACCGCGCCTCAATCGTAACGAAGAAGCCTGCCGGCGCTCCGTTGGAGCAATTGCTGTTGCAGGTTGCGGTAGACAGAACCCCGGTCGCGCTGAGGCAGGCGCAGGGACGATTGGTGTTAACGCACGTCTGATTGACGTTGCAGGTGACGGTGACCGTCGGTTGAGCGCCCGGCAAATCGGTCGACGCGTTCACATATTGCCTGATTTGGGAGACATCCACATTCTTCCGGGTGGCAAAAGCGAAGTTGGACGCTTCGCTGACGCTCTTCGCAAGCTGCGCCTTCTGGATCGAGTAAATGCCGAAGTCGAACCCGGCCATCAGCACCACGAAGATGAAGACCGACCAGAGGGCGAACTCCACCGCCGCGACACCGCGCTGGTCGCGCTTCAGGCGAAGAAGCAGATCCTTCATCGGACCAGCGCGACCAGCACGCCGCCGCCGCCGCTGAGGTTGGGGCAGCTAGTTGCCGCCGTGGCGCCGCCGGTCATGCGGATCGTGGCGCCGATCATCATGAAGCAGCCGTTGCTCGCCAGCACGCTGCTGCCGCCTTCAAGATTTATCGGCGATCTCGGCACGTAGATCGCACCCTTATACTGGTTCTGCGCACCAGCCCCGATCCAGGTTTGTCCGTTCGTCAGCGATGCAAAGAGCAGGTCGCCGAACAGGTCGTTGCTGTCGCTTGTCGGCGCCGACATGTTGATGTTGGTGCCGCCACCCAGCGTAAGCCTGCCCCTTGCCAGTATGTTGACGTTGGTGCCGGTGATGCTGCCACCCGTATTGTTCGAGAAGTCCCCGTTCACGGTGTAGCGACCTTGGCCCAGATTGGAGTTGCCGCTGAGCGCGACGTTGCCGTTGATATGGTGGCTCTTCCCCGCACCGGCTGCGCCGACGTTGAACGTGCTCCCGCCCGCAGTGGTGACGTTGCCATTCACATGCAGCGGGCCGGTGCCCATGGTGAGGATGCCGCTACCACCCAGGTTGACCGATCCGATCGCATGCGAGCCGTTGCCGAGATAGACTCCGCTTCCGCCACCCACCGCGATAGTGCCGTTGAACACGACATCGCCATCACCGACGGTCAGCGAACTCCCGCCCCCGACATTGACGGATCCGCTGACCCGCACCCGCGTGTTCGGCCCGGAGAACACGACCTTCATGCCGCCGGGAACGTTCAGGTTGCTGATCTGATAGTCGCCCGGCGGGAAGGTGAACGTGCTGGTCGACCCGTTCCAAGTCGCCTGGTAGCCCGAGTGCGAATAAGCGTTCGGCCACCAGGGAGGCTCGAAGCCGCTGCCGCCGCTGGCCGCCGGGAACGTCGGACCGCTGCCGCTGGCGAGCGCGTTCAGCGCGCTTTGCAGGGACGCGTTGTTCGCCAAAGGGTCTGACACGGTGCCGGAAGAGAATTGATTGGCGGCGGGCACGGTTTCGATCCTGGCGCCGCAGGCTTGCTGGCCGCGCACCGGATCGCACACGACCACGGTGCCGTTGGGCGTGGTGAACGACATCGCCTGAAGCCGGGCGCCGCCCGTTGCGCGTATTTGCGAGTTGGATGCTACTGCGCAACCGCTCGCCGTCATCTGAACGCCGCCTTCGCCCAGGATGCCGTCCGGGGCATTTTCCGCAAGCGCCACCATGCAGGGCGGTACGATGCGGCCGAACCGGGCGACGCTCTGCGCCGAAACGCCGAGCGTGGTGGCGCCGAAGATGCGGGCGAAGTAGGTGCCTTCGTCGGTGGTGACGGTGACTTCGACCTCGTCCGTGCCGACGCGCCGGGTGGCGACGTCTGCCTGCGCGAGGCCGGCGGCTGCGGTGACGCCTTCGGCTGCCGCCTGCATGGCACTGCTGCTGCCTGTGTCGTTCAACACCTGGGCGGCGGAAAGTGCGGCCATGTCCGACACGCGCTGATTGCGGATCTGGGCCGAATAAGCGTTGGACGCGTCCACCACGAAGCCCATCATGCCGATCAGGGCAACGAGCGAGAATGCGCCGATGATACTGACGGCGCCGCCGGTATCGCGCATCAAGCGCCGCATCACAAACCTCCGACAACTGGAACGCGGAGGGTGCTTTAGAATGAGAGGGTTAACGAACCGTCAGCGGCCAAAGGTCACAAAAGTCCCGCTGCGGCGAAAATCCAGTCGATCAATGATAACATCTTTGATCGACTGAATCGATCAGGGATAGCGATGTGAAAGAGCCTGAACCTGTGTCTCACGAGATGCAGGCTGTAGGAAAGCCGTTTGATCGTTCACTGTGCGAGGGGGGACGAAGCTGATCCGAGCTTCGCCCCCTGCAAGACAGCGGTTCAGGCGTCGACCATCTGTTCCTGAAGTGCGGTACGGACGGCGCTGAGGGCCTCGGCCGCCTTCGCTCCGTCGGGGCCACCGCCCTGGGCCATGTCGGGTCGGCCACCGCCACCCTGCCCGCCCAGCGCCGCAACGGCCCGGCGAACGAGTTCCACCGCGCTATGGGTGGCAAGAAGGTCATCGGTCACGCCGACCGCAACGGTGCCGCGGCCATCGTTGACCGCGACAAGGGCGACCACGCCGGAACCGACCCGCTGCTTGGCCTCGTCCACCAGGCCGCGCAGGCCCTTGGGGTCGAGCCCTTCCAGCACCTGGCCAATGAAGGCATGGCCACCGACCTGTTCAGGTCCCGCTGCCTCGGACTTGCCACCGCCGCCCATGGCGAGCGCCTTCTTGGCTTCGGCAAGCTCGCGTTCGAGGCGCCGGCGTTCCTCGATCAGGCTGGCGACGCGCGCGGGCACCTCGTCCGGCGCCGACTTGAGGACGGTGGCGGCTTCCTTGAGCCTGTCGTCGCGGGCGGTCAGCCACTGACGTGCCGCCTCGCCGGTCAGCGCCTCGATACGGCGCACGCCTGAAGCGACGGCGCTTTCACCGACGATCTTGAACAGGGCGATGTCGCCCAGCGCGTTGACGTGGGTGCCGCCGCACAGCTCAACCGAATAGTTATTCTCGTCGGCGCGGCCCATGGAGAGGACGCGGACCTCGTCGCCATATTTCTCGCCGAACAGCGCCATCGCGCCTGCCTCGATCGCCGCGTCCGGCGTCATCAGACGCGTGGTGACGGCGTCATTCTCGCGGATGTGCTTGTTCACCTCGGCCTCGATCGCCTCGATATCGTCGGCGCCGAGTGCCTTGGGATGCGAGAAGTCGAAGCGCAGGCGATCGGCAGCAACGAGGCTCCCCTTCTGCGTCACGTGCGTGCCGAGCCGCTTGCGAAGCGCGGCGTGCAGGAGGTGGGTGGCCGAATGATTGGCGCGCACCTTGGAGCGGCGTTCGACATCGACCGAGAGCCTGACCGGGTCGCCGACCTTGACCGTGCCGCCCGTGACCGTCGCCTGGTGCGCATGGAGGCGCCCTAAAGGCTTGGTCGTATCCGCAACATCGGCCGTGAAGCCGCTGTCGCCGGTGATCTTCCCGGCATCGCCCATCTGACCGCCGCTTTCGCCGTAGAAAGGCGTCTGGTTGGTGAGGATGACGACCTTGTCGCCTTGCGCAGCGCTGTCCACGCGTGCGCCGTCGTTGACGATGGCGATGACCTGGCCCTCGCCCTCATGGCCCGAATAGCCGGTGAATTCGGTCGATCCGAATTCCTCGGCGACGTCGAACCAGATGTCGTCCGATGCCTTGTCGCCCGACCCCTTCCAGGCGGCACGGGCGGCGGCCTTCTGCTCGGCCATGGCAGCGTCGAAGCCGGCACGGTCGATCCCGAAACCTTGCGCGCGCAAGGCATCCTCGGTCAGGTCGTAGGGGAAGCCGTACGTATCGTAGAGCTTGAAAGCGACATCGCCGGCCAGTGTCGCGCCCTCGCCCATCGAAGCGGTCGCCTCGTCGAGCAGGCGCAAGCCCTTGTCGAGCGTCTGGCGGAAGCGGGTTTCCTCCAGCTTCAGCGTTTCCTCGATCAGCGGTTGGGCGCGCACTAGCTCAGGGAAGGCAGCGCCCATTTCGGACACGAGCGCCGGCACCAGGCGATGCATCAGCGGCTCCGACGCGCCAAGGATATGGGCGTGGCGCATCGCGCGGCGCATGATCCGGCGCAGGACATATCCCCTGCCCTCGTTCGCCGGCAGCACGCCGTCCGCGACGAGGAAGCCGGACGCGCGCAGGTGATCGGCGATGACGCGGTGGCTCGCCTGACGCTCGCCGGTGGTCTGCGTCTTGGTGAACTCGCCCGATGCCGCGATCAGTGCCTTGAAAGTGTCCGTGTCGTAATTGTCGTGGACGCCCTGCAGAACGGCCGCGACGCGTTCCAGCCCCATGCCGGTGTCGATCGACGGGCGCGGCAGGTCGCCGACGATCTGGTCGGCC
Organism: uncultured Allosphingosinicella sp.; assembly: GCA_934539295.1. Taxonomy (GTDB): domain Bacteria; phylum Pseudomonadota; class Alphaproteobacteria; order Sphingomonadales; family Sphingomonadaceae; genus Allosphingosinicella. The sequence continues at coordinate 62,379 of CAKTCN010000008.1, read as the reverse complement.
TCCTGCACGAATTGCATGAAAACGAGGTTCCAGATCTCGACGAAGCGGTCGCCATCCTCCTCCGGGCTGCCGGGAGGGCCGCCATAGATGTGATCGCCATGGTCGTAGAAGATTTCGGAGCACGGCCCGCAGGGACCGTCCGCGCCCATCGCCCAGAAATTGTCCTTGGTGGCGATGCGAATGATGCGGTGGTCGGGCAGGCCCGCAATCTTCTTCCACAGATCGAACGCCTGATCGTCCGTGTGGTAGACGGTCACGGTGAGCTTGTCCGCCGGCAGGCCCCATTCGCGGGTCAGCAGGGTCCAGGCATGGGTGATCGCCTGTTCCTTGAAGTAATCGCCGAATGAGAAATTGCCGAGCATCTCGAAGAAGGTGTGGTGGCGTGCGGTGTAGCCGACATTGTCGAGGTCGTTATGCTTGCCGCCGGCGCGCACACACTTCTGGCTCGATACCGCGGTCGAATAGGGACGCGTTTCGAGCCCTGTGAACACGTTCTTGAACGGCACCATGCCCGCGTTGACGAACATCAAGGTGGGGTCGTTGTGCGGGACCAGCGGCGCGGATTGAACCACGCGGTGCCCGGCACCACCGAAATAGTCGAGAAAAGAGCGGCGGATGTCGTTCGTCGAAGTCATGGCGCCGACTTAGGCGAAGCCCGCGCGCTTCTCAAGCGAGGCGAAGCGGATCAGATGCCGGGCGTTTCGACCGCTTCGGGTGCGAGCGCTTCGGTGCCGGCGGGGGCAGGTTCGGCAGTCGACACGGCGGGCGCCACTTGTGCAATCGCAACAGGTGCTTCGTCCCCCTGCTCGATCGGGTAGTCTGCATAGCGTTCCACCGCGGAATGCCGTCCGATTTGGGCAATCTGGCGATCGACCTCTGCCATGATCTGTGCCGCCGGCATCGCTTCGTAAGGCGGGTAAGCAGCCTGGTAGGCGTCGGTCGTGCCGTCATGTTGCGGCACATATTCTTCCGGGTAAGTCCGGCAATTCACGCAGCCATCACCAAGTCCTGCCGTGCTCGCGGATCGGGTGGGCGCGAACGGGTCGGTGGAAGCGCCCGGCACCATGTCGCCGTAGAAGCGGCTCTCCTTCCACGTGGACGCATAATGGACAGGGTCGATCTCGGCCACGGCAGCCTTGCCGAGATAGACACCGCCGGCAGTTCCGCCGACGGCAAGCAGCGCCAGCGCGGAGAAGGTAAGAGAATGAGGCATATACGGGCTCCGACAAAAACTGGCCGGGTTTCACATAGATAAACAACCTTGTGACGCCGGCGTTCCCTTCCAAGCGCGGCAAAGCTTGACCCGGGCGGCGCAATCGCCTTCCTTGCGCGCAAATCTCATCGGGGGACGAACGTGGCCAAGCGCCTGACTTATTACATCCTCGCATGCCTGGTGCTCGGCATCGTCGTGGGCTGGGCGATCAACGCGTCGATCGCCGACGGCACGCCGGGCAGCGAAGAACGGTTAAAGGAAATCGCGGGCTATTTCTCCATCCTGACGACGGTGTTCCTGCACCTCATCAAGATGATCATCGCGCCCCTGGTCTTCTCCACCCTGGTGGTCGGCATCGCGCATATGGGCGATACGGCGGCACTTGGACGCGTGGGCGCCAAGGCGATGGGCTGGTTCATCTGCGCCAGCCTCGTCAGCCTGACGCTGGGCCTGATCCTTGTCACCATCTTCCAGCCCGGCGTCGGCCTTGGCCTGCCGCTGCCGCCCGCGGATGCGTCGGCGGGCGTCGACCGGTCGGGCTTCGACCTTGCCAAGTTCGTGGCGCACATCTTCCCCGAATCGATGATCGGGGCGATGGCGAACAACGACATCCTGCAGATCGTCGTCTTCTCGCTGTTCGTCGGCGTTGCGATCACGGCGGTGGGCGAGCCGGCCAAGCCGCTGGTGCGCGGCATCGAGGCGCTGGTGAAGGTGATGCTGCAGATCACCGACTATGTGATGCGCTTCGCCCCCGTTGCGGTGTTCGCCGCCGTCACCGCCTCGATCGCGCAGCGCGGGCTCGGCATCCTGGGCACGTTCGGCTATTTCATGGGGACCTTCTATATCGGTCTCGTCATCCTTTGGGCGCTGCTGATCGGGCTGTGCTTCCTGCTGGTAGGCCGGCGGACCAAATTGCTGGTGCGCTACATTCGCGATCCGATCGTGCTGGCTTTCTCCACCGCATCGTCGGAGGCCGCTTATCCGCGCACCCTGGAGGCGCTCGACCGGTTCGGCGTGCCGCCGCGGATCGGCAGCTTCGTGCTGCCGCTCGGCTATTCGTTCAACCTCGACGGGTCGATGATGTACATGACCTTTGCGGCGATCTTCGTCGCGCAGGCCTATGGCATCGAACTGACGCTCGGCACGCAGATCGCCATGCTGCTGACCCTGATGATCACGTCCAAGGGCGTGGCAGGCGTACCGCGGGCAAGCCTGGTGGTGATCACGGCGACGCTGTCGCAGTTCAACATCCCGGAGGCGGGCATCCTGCTGATCCTGGCGGTCGACCACTTCCTCGACATGGGGCGTTCGGCGACCAACGTTGTCGGCAATGCCGTGGCCGCAACGGTGGTGGCGAAGTGGGAGGGCGAGCTCGATCCCGTGGAGCCGGCGGATATCGAGCCGGCCCGGGCTCCGTCGCATGTGCCGCCCCCGCGGCCGGGCGACGAGCCTTATTGAGCCAATGCCGTGCTCCTGCGAGATCAGGAGCACGGTTCCAAGCGGGCCTTCGTATCAGGCGTAGGCGTAGGCTCCACCGCGCTTGAGGGCGGCGCCATAGGCCGGGCGAGCGTGGATGCGCTCCAGCCAGTCAATCAGGTGCGGGCGGGTGAAATCGAGCCCGCCGCGTGAGCGCGAGGCCTCCAGCGGAAAGCTCATCATGATGTCGGCGGCAGTGAAGGCATCTCCGGCGAACCAGTCGCGCGACGAAAGCTCCGTCTCGAGCCAGTCCAGGTGGACGTCGAGCATTTTCTGGACGGGCGCGCGCGCCGGACGGCCGAGGAAGCCGAGCCGGTTGACGATGAGGATCGCCAGCAAAGGCGGCATCATGGAGCCTTCGGCATAATGGAGGAAGTGGCGGTAGCGCAGGACCGATTCACGGTCGGCAGGCGGGCCGAGGCGTCCGCCGGCTTTCTCCACCAGATATTCCACGATCGCGCCGGTCTCGGCGATCACCCTGCCCTCGTCCTCGATCAGCGGCGATTTGCCGAGCGGGTGGACGGCACGCAGCTCTCGCGAGGCGAGCATGGTTTTCGGGTCGCGGGCGTAGCGACGGACCTCGTAGGGGAGCGCCAGTTCCTCCAGCAGCCACAGCACACGCTGCGATCGGCTGTTCTCGAGATGGTGGACGGTGATCATCGGCCTCTCCTTCGGCGCGGCCCTATCCGATCCAGACACGAGCGGGAAACATTACTTGCCAGCCGATGCTGCAGTTGCGAAAGGCCTCTGCCCCCCGCTCGCCCGAAAAGTTGAACATGATCCACGACAGCAATTCCACTGCCCCGCGCCCCTGGTCGGGACCGCGCATGCCCGAATTCATCGCGCTGATGGCGGCCTTGATGGCGTCCAATGCGATGGCGATCGATTCGATGCTGCCGGCGCTGCCCGCGATCGGCGACGCGCTGAACGTGGTGCGCGAGAATCAGCGGCAGCTGGTGATCACCGCCTACCTGCTCGGCTTCGGCGTGGCGCAGATCGCCTACGGTCCGCTGGCCGACCGGTTCGGGCGCAAGGGGCTGCTGGTCGGCGGCATGATCTTCTACGCCATCTTCTCGGCGCTGGCGGGGCTGTCGGGCAGCTTCACCTTGCTCCTGATCTCACGCGCGCTGATGGGCGTGGCGGCGGCGGCGACGCGCGTGCTGGTCGTGGCGGTGGTGCGCGACCGTTATCATGGGTCCGAGATGGCACGGATCATGTCGATCACGATGATCGTGTTCATGATCGTCCCCGTCCTCGCGCCCACATTCGGCCAGGCGGTGCTCGGCATGGGCACGTGGCGGCACATCTTCATCATCCTTGCGGCCTATGGCCTGATGCTCGCGGGCTGGGTCTGGCTGCGGCTGCCGGAGACGCTGGCACCCGAAAGGCGGCAACCCTTGTCGGCCGGGCATATCGGGCGTGCGGCCGCCGAGACGCTGCGCAACCGTGTGTCGATCGGAAACAGCCTTGCGGTCACGCTGGCGATGGGCGCGCTCTTTTCTTTCATCAACTCGGTCCAGCAGATCGTGTTCGACGTGTTCCGCGCGCCCGAACTGATCGGCGTTATCTTCGCCTGCATCGCGGGGCCGATGGCGATCAGCTCCTACATCAACTCGCGGCTGGTGCGGCGCTACGGCTCGCGGCGTATCCTGCTGGTCGCGCTGACGGTGTTCACCGGCATGGCGACCCTGCACCTGATCACCGCGCAGACGCTGGGCGAGACGATCTGGACCTTTGCGCTGCTGCAGGGGCTGACCATGGGCTGCTTCGGCCTGATCGGCGCCAATGCCGGCGCGCTGGCGATGGAGCCTCTCGGCCATATCGCGGGAACCGCGTCATCGGTGCAGGGCGTGATCACCACCATCGGCGGCGCGCTGATCGGCTTCTATATCGGCCAGCATTTCGACGGCACCACCCTGCCCTTCATGATCGGCTTCGTCGTCTGCGGCGCGGCGGCGCTGGCCGTGGCGATCTGGGCCAACCGCCCCAACACCCCGCGCTGGACGCCGGAGCAGCGGGACGAGCAAGTCGCCGCGTGCACGCCGCCCGAGGTGCTGGGCTGAGGCAAAGGGCGCTAGAAGGCGAGCTGATCGCCAGCTAAGCTTCAATCCTCTTTCCGCGAGGCGCGAATAAGATGATCGTTTTACTTGCTGCGAGCATGGCTCGCTGCGCCGCGCCATCGCTCTGTCCGACGGATCAGGAGTTGCTGGCCGCAGTCCGCAAGCACGGCGCTGCCACCGCCGAAGCTCTTACCATCGAGCATGCGGACGAGGACCAAGTCGATTTCACCTCCTACCAGGCTCCGCCAGCCCAAAGCGTCAGCGGGGTTATTTGTGGCGAGCGGCTGCGAAGTGAGCTTTCTGGCGATCCGCCCGTAATCAACTGCAAGTTCAAAGTGCGTTATGCGGGCAAGGACAGCCACGTTGTCGTACGAATGGTGCAGCGAGATATGTGGGAGATTGATAAGGCACTGGCCGTTACGCGCAAGCGCTAGCACCGCTCACCGCTGTCCTGCGTGACACTTCAGTCGAGTTGGTATGGGCCAAGCAGGTCCATGTGGAGGTTATGACGTCCGGGACGCTGTGTGCAGGGCGGCTTGAGGTCAGATGCAATCACGATTGTAGGGGTACGATGTGACACCGTATTACCGCTCTCGATCGTCACTCGACCAAATTGCTCTTGATTCGATCTTTGAAGAAGCATGGCAAGATGTTGTCGATAGTTGGGAATCCGAGAACGTAGGCCGCGAAGCGATCGAACTGACGCTCCGGTTCATGGAAGACAATCCGAATATCGACTATGGGGCGCCAGGTCCGCTCGCATACTTCATGGAGCGATTTCACGGGCAGGGTTACGAGGAGGCCTTGATCGCTTCCATCCGCCGACACCCGACGCCGCATACTGTCTGGCTGCTTAACCGGCTCATCAACGGCACGCGCGATATCCAGCAATATGAGCCGCGGGTCTTAGTGCTGCGCGATGTTCTGGCACATCAGCCCGCAAGCGGCGAGACGCGTTCGGGCGCCGCCGACTTCTTTAAAAGACTGGATGGCTAAGCGGCCTAAAGCGAGTTGCCCGAACGCTTGATCTCAAAGCAGTCGACTGGGGCGATATCGCTATACGCCGCCATTGGCACTCCCGCCTTCACGGGAGTGCCGCAGACAGACCCTTAGACGTCGTCCTCGGCGTCCGGACCCGTCATCAGGGCCTCGCCGAGCTGTTCCTTGTTGCCGCGGATGGCGCTTTCGAGGCGGGCCATCATGTCGGGATTTTCGCGCAGGAAGTTCTTGGCGTTCTCGCGGCCCTGCCCGATGCGCACCGAGTCGTAGCTGAACCAAGCGCCGGATTTCTCGACGATGCCGGCCTTTACGCCGAGATCGAGAATCTCGCCGACCTTTGACACGCCTTCGCCATACATGATGTCGAATTCGACCTGCTTGAACGGCGGCGCGACCTTGTTCTTGACGACTTTCACGCGCGTCGCGTTGCCCACGATATCGTCGCGATCCTTGATCTGGCCGGTGCGGCGGATGTCGAGGCGGACCGAGGCGTAGAATTTCAGCGCGTTGCCGCCGGTGGTCGTCTCCGGATTGCCGTACATGACGCCGATCTTCATGCGCAGCTGGTTGATGAAGATCACGGTGCAGCGCGACTTGGAGATAGAGCCGGTGAGCTTGCGCAGCGACTGGCTCATCAGGCGTGCCTGGAGGCCGACATGGCTGTCACCCATCTCGCCCTCGATCTCGGCCCGGGGCACGAGCGCGGCGACCGAGTCGATGATTAACACGTCGATGGCGTTGGAGCGCACCAGCGTGTCGGTGATCTCGAGCGCCTGTTCGCCCGTGTCCGGCTGCGACACGATCAGCTCGTCGATGTTGACGCCGAGCTTCTTGGCATAGACCGGGTCGAGCGCATGTTCGGCATCGATGAAAGCGGCGGTGCCGCCCAGCTTCTGCGCCTCGGCAACCGTGTGCAGGGCAAGCGTGGTCTTGCCCGAGCTTTCCGGCCCGTAAATCTCGATGATGCGGCCACGCGGCAGGCCGCCGATGCCAAGCGCGATGTCGAGCCCGAGCGAACCGGTGGAGATCGCCTCGATCTCGACCTTTTCGCGGCTGCCGAGCTTCATCGCGCTGCCCTTGCCGAACGCACGGTCGATCTGCGCCAGCGCTGCGTCGAGAGCCTTCTGCTTGTCCATATTATCGGAGTTCCTGTCGGTAACGACCTTGAGAGATGCCGCCATGATGAGCCCCTTCGATAGAATGCCCGCGTCAACCGTTCAACGCTTGAGTGGCATGTATTCGGTTTGTTCCACTGGAACAAGTAGGAAACTTAGCGAAGACTTTCTCGACGTTGCTCGGACGAACGGTGAAGGAGAACGCACGCACGAATACGCGGCAGCCGAACGAGAAGAGCGAGCCCGGATCAGGTCCGAGGTGCGCCGGAAAACGAATTCAGATAGTGCGCTCAGGCCCCGAGCGCAGGACAGGTCAGCCCGCCAGTGCCTCGGCCAGGACTGGGTCGATCGCATCAATCGTGTAGGGCTTGCTGAGCACCGGTGCCGCGGCGTGCTTGGCGGGGGGCGGGTCGATGTGGCCGCCGGTGGCCAGCACGAAAGGCAGGCCCTCGTCCGACAGGCGGTCCGCGACCGGCCAGACATGTTCGCCATGTTTGAGATGCACGTCGACGATCGCGACTTCGAAGCCGCCCTCGTCGATGCAGGCCATGGCGTCCTCGACCGTCTCGGCAATGCCGACGACCTTGTGACCGAGGGAATCCAGGAAATCCTCCAGCATCATGGCGATGAGAGGTTCGTCCTCGACGATGAGAATGGAGCGACTTTCAGACACGCCCCGTCCGATAGATGTTTGTTACGCAAAGAGAAAGGCCTATTTCGCGGCTCCGGCCAGCGCCTCCCGCGCCGCTTCCGCCAGCTTCTGGACGGAGAAAGGCTTGGCCAGGAAACTGACGCCATCGAGATCGATCGACTTGCGCAGCTGCTCCTCGGCATAGCCCGATATGAAGAGGATCGGGAGGTCGGGACGAGCCTTGCGCGCCTCCCGCGCGGTGGTGGGGCCGTCCATTGCCGGCATCACGACGTCCGAGATCATGAGATCGACATGATCCGCACCGGCCAGGATCTCCAACGCGGCTTCGCCATTCTCAGCCGTCAGCACGGAATAGCCGTGGCGGGTCAGAGCGCGTTCGGCGACTGCGCGTACCATGGCCTCGTCCTCGACCAGCAGGACGGTGCCGGTGCCCCACAGTTCGGGCGTCTTCTGGCGCACGCGGCCGCGCGGCGCCTCGCCGGTCATCTCTGCGCGATGCACCGGGAGGTAGATGACGAAGCTGGTGCCCTCCCCTTCCTCGGATCCGGCGAAGATGAAGCCGCCCGACTGCTTGACGATGCCGTAGACGGTGGAAAGGCCAAGGCCCGTGCCCTTGCCCACTTCCTTGGTGGTGAAGAAAGGTTCGAAGATCTTCGGCAGGATGTCCTGCGGAATGCCATAGCCGGTGTCGGTGACGCGCAGCGCGGTATATTCGACCACGGGCATGATCTCGATCCCCAGGTCGCGCACGTCGTCGGGCGAGACGGCATAGGTATGCACCGTCAGCGTGCCCCCGCCGCTGGGATATTTGGACAGCATGGCGTCGCGCGCATTGACCGCCAGGTTGACGATCACCTGTTCGAGCTGCCCGGGGTCGGCACGGACCGCACCGAGATTGCGGTCGTGCTTCACCTGCAACGTCACCGTCTCGCCTATCAGGCGCTTGAGCAGGTTGGACACTTCCGCGATCACGTCAGGAAGCTGCAGGATCTGAGGTCTCAGCGTCTGCTGCCGAGAGAAGGCGAGCAACTGGCGGGTAAGCGCGGCAGCGCGGTTCGAATTGCTGCGGATCTGCTGGATATCGTCATAGTCGCTGTCGCCGGGCGTGTGGCGCATCAACATCAAGTCGCAATAGCCCAGGATGGCGGTGAGGATGTTGTTGAAGTCGTGGGCGACGCCGCCGGCGAGCTGGCCCACCGCCTGCATCTTGGTCGCCTGCGCCACCTGCCGCTTCAGCCGATCCTCCTCGCTGCTGTCCTTGAGGCTGAGGATCACCGCCACGTCGCACAGGCCACGCGCACCGGCAAGGGTAAGTGCGACCGAGTCGTCAGGACGCGATTTCAGGCGTATCGCGAGATCCCCGGTCATTGCACGGCCGCGGGCGAAGCGGCGTACCGCGTCCGACACCACGGCCTTGTCCTCGTCGACGACGAGGTCGCTCGGGTAGATGGGACGCGCATCCGCATCGATCCCTGCTGCCTTGCGAAAATATGGGTTGAGGCAGGTGAAACGCCCATCGCCATTCACCAGCGCCAGGCCGTGCGGCAAGCGGTCGAGCAGGGCGCCGACACCGGGACCATCGGCCGGCGTGCCGGTAGCCGCCCCGCCCTCGTCAAGGAGGATGAACAAGGTCAGGGCCGCGGCGCCCTCTGCAATCGGCACCTGGAGGATGCGGAGCGGAGTGGCACTCTCCCCTTCCGAGGCGAGAGTGAATCCATGGTAATCATCGATCGCGATCAGATCGACCAGCGGAATGCCGGCCGCAGGCTGCTCGGGGTCTCCGAGGGCACGGGCGATGAAGGCGCGATTGGCGGTAACCAGCCGCCCTTCCGCATCGGCAAGCGCGGTCATGATGCCGGCCTCGCCCACGCGCGCACCTGCCTCACCCTCGATCATGCGTTCTGCCTCGGCCGCGAGGTCGAATTCGGCCGAGCGCGTGAAGCTCCATAGCAGCCAGCTGCCATCGGCGCCGGCGCGGCGGACTTCACCGGCGAAGGGGCGGCCAGCCGCGATCGGCAGTTCGATCGGCATCGATCCTGCTCTGCGCGCGGACGTGGCGGCGGCTTCGAGGTCGGGGAATAGCTGAACCGGCGGGGTGAAGCTGCCGAACCATTCGGCATAGCTGTCGTTGGCGCAGCGCATGGCTCCGCCCTCATCGGTGATGGCGGCGGCCCCGGCCACCTTGTCGAGAGCGGCGCGCAGCAGGTCGATGTCGATCGACGGCGCGGCAGGCTGAATCGGCGACGGTCGGGGACGGGTACGAACATGGATCAGCGCACCGGCAGCAATGAGGCCGGCGGCAAAGGCGGCCGCGAAGACCAGGTCACCTACGGCCCAGAGCAGGAGGGCGGAGGAGAGAAACGCGGCGAGTACGAGAATCGCCCCGGTCCGCCCCGCACCGCGAAGGCTCACGCCTTCTCCCTCGGCCCGAGCGCGTGCTCGCGGCGCTTCCACTTGCGCGCGATCCAGAAGCGCCACACGAAGGCCGACACGAAATAGCCGATGAGCGCAGCCCCCGCCGAGATGACGAGCAGACCGGTCAGCAGCGAGGGTGCCGCGTCCGACGCGAACCAGCTGAACCAGTCGCCGATGCTCGCGCCGCGATCATAGAGGGCGTAAAGAGTGGTGGTGTCCGCGCGAAAGCCGAGAGCGTTGCCGACGAAGATGGATGCCACCAGGATCAGGGGCGTGGTCGCCGGGTTGCTGAGAAAGGTCATGGCCGCGGCCAGCGGGATGTTGGCGCGGAACGGCAGCGACAGCAGGGCCGCACCGATGATCTGGAGGCCCGGGATCAGCAGGAAGATGCCGACCAGCAGGCCGACGGCGACCCCGCGCGGAACCGAGCGGCGGGTGAAGCGCCAATATTCGCTGTTGAGCACGCGGCCGCCGAAGGGCTTCATCCAGCGACTGTTCGCCAGATCCTCCCGCTTGGGCGAATTGCGCGCGAGCCATCCCGCCAGACGATCAAGCATCAGCCATGCTGTCTCAAGAGGCGACCCTGTTCGCGCTTCCAGTCCTTTTCCTTCTGATATTCGCGCTTGTCGGGCGCCTTGCGACCGCGGGCGAGCGCGAGCTCGACCTTCGCGCGGCCGCGGCTGTTGAAATAGATCATCAGCGGCACCAGCGTCATGCCCTGGCGCGCGACGGCGCCGTGGAGCTTGGCGATCTCGCGCGCGTGCATCAGCAATTTGCGCGGGCGCTTGGGCTCATGGTTGAACCGGTTGCCGTGGCTGAATTCGGGCACGTTGGCGTTGATCAGCCAGACCTCTTCCTCCGTCACCTGCGCATAGCTTTCGGCAATTGAACCCTCGCCGAAGCGCAAGGACTTCACCTCCGTGCCGGTCAGCGCGATGCCGGCCTCGTAAGTGGTGTCGATGGCATAGTCGAAGCGCGCGCGCCGGTTCTCGGCAACGATCTTCTTCTTGTCGAAGGTGGCGGGGCGTGGTCGAACCATGGAGACTAGATCGTGATCCTTCAGGCGTTCTTCAATTCGATGCCGGCATGTTCCAGCGCGGCATCGACCGCGCGGCGGCTCGCCTCCGACGCCTGGGTCATGGGCATGCGGATCTCGGTGGGGAAATCGTCGCGGACGCGGCCGATGGCGTATTTGACGGGGCCGGGCGATGCGTCGCTGAACAAGGCGGCGTGGAGCGGATAGAGGCGGTCCTGCAGCTCCAGCGCCCGTGCCCAATCGCCCGACAGGCAGGCCTGCTGGAACTCGGCGCAGAGGCGCGGTGCGACATTGGCGGTGACGGAGATGCAGCCGGCGCCGCCCATCGCCATGAAGCCCAACGCCATGTCGTCATTGCCCGAAAGCTGGCAGAAATCAGTGCCGCAGGCGAGCCGGTGGGCGGTGGTGCGCTGCACCTCCCCGCTCGCATCCTTGATGCCGACAACCGTCGGCAGCGCGGCGATGCGGCCCAGCGTCTCGACATGGACGTCGGTAACCGTGCGGGCAGGCACGTTGTAGACGACGATCGGCAGGTCGCAATGTTCAGCCAGATAGGCGAAATGGTTGTAGATGCCTTCCTGGTTCGGGCGGTTGTAATAAGGAAGTACGACCAAAGCCGCATCCGCCCCCGCCGCCTTGGCATTGCGCATATGGCCGAGCGCGGCCGTGGTGTCGTTGGAGCCGCAGCCGGCGATCACCGGCACCCGGCCGGCAGTCTGTTCGACGCAAACGGCGACCACGCGGTCATGCTCGGCGATCGACATGGTCGCGCTCTCGCCCGTGGTGCCGCAGGGGACGAGCCCGGTCGATCCTTCCGCGATCTGCCAGTCGACAAAGGCGCGGAAAATCGCCTCGTCGAACGCGCCGTCGCGGAACGGGGTGACCAGAGCGGGGATGGACCCGCGGAACATGCTCGTCTCCTTACTCGTTGGGGATCGATCGGGGAAAGGCGTGTGCCAAGTCGATCGACGATCATTCAGCGCCTGATAAGGAGGGGGGCGATAGCCTGTCCAGCATGCATAAGAAAGCCGTGACTCTCGCACTTCTCGCAGCCTCGGTCGCCGCCGTCGCGACCACCCTCCCCGCACCGGAGATCAGGCGCCCTGCCCCCGTCACCAAGGCCGCAGTCGGCGCGGCGGTGCAGGCGCCGGTCGCAAGCGCCTCACCCGTGCAGGCGCAGCCGGTGCAGAATGCGGCGATCGCCTCGGCGCTGGAGCGCTGGCGGGCGTTGCGGAGCGCCGGGCTGCCCTTTTCCTCCTACGCCTCGTTCCTGACGAGCTATCGCGGGTGGCCAGCCGAATCGACGATGCGCCGCTATGCCGAGCGTGCGATCAACGATGCCTCGCCCCCTTCGCAGGTCATCTCCTACTTTCGCGCCATGCCGCCGCTGACCGCGTCGGGACAAGCGCGCTATGCAATGGCGCTGCATGCGACGGGGCGGACCGGGGAGGCCGTTGAGGCCGGGCGCGCCGCGTGGCGGATGGGCGTATTGCCGCAGGTGGACGAGGATCGGCTGCTGAGCCTGTTCGGCGCGTCGATCGGATTGGCGGACCATGAAGCGCGGCTTGACGCTCTGCTGGACGCCGGTGACGTCGTCACAGCCCGCCGCATCGTGGCCTTCACCGCCGGCACGCGCCGGCCGGTGCACGAGGCCCGCATCGCCCTTCAGTCGCGGGCACCGGACGCTGCGAGCCGCGTCGATGCGCTTGGCGCCGCGGCAGGAGCAGATGCCGGCTTGATCCTCGACCGCGTCAACTGGCTGCGTGGCACGGGACAGACCCAGGCGGCACGCGCGCTTGCCGCACAGCCGCGCGATATCACCCATCGGCCTGCGGACGTCGCGAAGTTCCTCGAGGCCATGCTTGGCCTCGCACGGGCGGCCGGCAATGACGGACAGTGGACGACCACCTACCAGATCGCGAGCCAGCTGAACGACCTGTTTCCGGCAGGCACCGATGTCGGCGCCCGGGATTATGACGAGCGGGATCATTATACGAGTCTTGCCTGGCTGGCCGGAACGACCGCGCTCCACCGCTTGGGAAGGCCCGCCGACGCGGCGCGGATGTTCGAGGCCTATGCGCTCGGCTCCCGTTCGCCGCAAACCAACGTGAAAGGCTTTTACTGGGCCGGCCGCGCCGCTGCGCAGGCACAGCAGACCCAAGCGGCGAACACCTATTTCGGGCGTGCGGCCGTGCATCCGGATCAGTTCTACGGACAGCTCGCGTCCGAGCGGATCGGTCGCTCCGTGAGTGCGCCGCTTGCGGCCCCGCCGGTCGCCCCGACGCCTGCCGGCCGCGCGGCGTTCCAGCGCCGCGACCTGGTGCAGGCAGTGCGCTACCTAGGCCAGACGGGCCGGCGCGAAGACCAGTCGCTGTTCGTGCGTGCGCTGGCCGACCAGCTCGATCGCAGCGAGGATCGTGCCTTGGCCGGAGAGCTTGCGCGCGAGATCCAGCGTCCGGACCTGGGAGTGTGGGTTGCGCGTCAGGCGCGTAACGATGGCGTGACCTTTTATGCGCGGTCGAGTTTCCCCGAGGTGCAGATCCCGGAGGCCTATGCGCGTCAGTGGACGCTCAATCACGCGATCATGCGCCAGGAAAGCTCGTTTGACAGGGCGGCGGTCAGTTCGGCCAGCGCACGCGGGATGATGCAGCTGATGCCGGGCACGGCGCGGGAGACTGCCGGCAAGCTCGGCATGCCCTATGACCTCGGCCGGCTTACGTCCGATCCGCAATATAACATCATGCTGGGCAGCCGTTATTTCAGCGATCTCATGAACAGTTTCGGCAATTACCCGCCGCTGGCGGTGGCCGCCTACAATGCGGGGCCGGGTAATGTGCGCAAGTGGATTCGGGAGAATGGCGATCCGCGCCTGCCGGGTGCGGACGTGGTCCGCTGGATCGAGGAGATCCCGTTCTTCGAAACGCGCAATTACGTGCAGCGCGTGCTGGAGAATGCGGTCGTGTACGACACGCTCAACCCGCGCACCCCCTATGCGCCGCCCACCAACCGACTGTCGGCTTTCCTGGGCAAGCAGAACCGGCCGGGCTGATCAGAGCCCGACGCCAAGATAGGCGACAAGGCGGGCGCCGGTGTGCGGCGCCCTTCCCTCGCCGATATCGGTGTCGGAGTAGCGCAGGCCCAGCACCAGCGGACCTTCGACCCGCTCGATCCCGATGCGGTGGTCCCAGTAAGATCCGGCCGGGCGCAGGAAGTTCGAAGCCCGGCTTGTGTCGGAATTCCCGGTCGAGCGCCCTACCCCGGCATAGAGCGAGTAGGGAGTGCCCGGAATCGCCGAGTCGAAGTTGCCGGACAAGTAAAGGTTGTCGCCGCCGAGCGCGTCTTGGGATGGCGCATAGGCGGCGGAGAGCCGGGCCTGTACGGGGCCGAGCTGGTGCGCGGCCGACGCCTGCAACTCGACATAGTCGAAGCGCGATCTGCCGATGAAGAGGTTTGCAACGGCGCCTGCCTCGAGCGTCCAGGGTCCGGCGCGCGTGACATGTCGCAGGCCTGTCGTCAGCCCAGCATCGGCGCCACCAAAACGAGAGCTGCCGCGCAGCGCCGACAGCAGGGCATCGGCTTCAAGGCCACCGACCAATGGAGCGCGGATGCTGGCTGATACGCTTGCCTTGCCCTCGCTCCAACTGATCCCGCGCCTTCGATCATCGGACGCGGCCTCGCCGGAAAGACGCGGCGGCTCCGCAGGAAAAGCTTGGGCAGCCGAAGGCAGGAGTGCGGCAGCAGCCACAGCCAGCAAGCGGCCGGGTCGATGAGGCATGAGGATCAGTTTCCAGCGAGTTTGCGAGTAAGCTCTATATCCGAACGGACGCTTTCGCGATCCTGTTCCGCAACCTGACCGAGATACGCCTGCACCTCGTCGGCCTTTCTGGCGAGTTCCGCGTCGATGGCGGCGCGCGCCTGCGTGCAATGGCCGGGCTTGCTGCCGGAGAGGTTGCGGGTGGCGAGTATGGCCGGGCGCGAGCTGGTGCCCATCCTCGCAAAACTACGCTGCACATCAAGCCTGGCCGTCCAGCGGCAACGCTCGGTGCTTGGCCGCGAGCCTACGCTGCTGCCTACCGTTCGCAGCTGCGTGCTGACGACCGGCGTGTAGCTGACCTGATAGCTGGTGCCCTCATGGGCAACGTTGACGTCGTGCGTGGGCAAGCCGGTGGCGGCCGCCGCGATAAGGGTGGCGAGAGCGAGCATCCTGTTCCTCTGCTTTTGCTTATGTTCTGCCGGCAGGCTCTAGGTGCGCGCGCGTTTCCGCGTCGTGTCCATTTCGCAACTTAGTGTTGCGGGGCGCTCGACGCGCGAGTGCTTCCACCTCACTCGATCAGGCTCTAGGCGGGGCGAATGGACAAGCCCAACTACATCACGCCCGCCGGCTATTGCGCGCTTCGCGAGGAATATGAGCAATTGTTCGCGGTCGAGCGGCCGAAGCTGGTGGAGACGATCAGCTGGGCGGCCGGCAATGGCGATCGATCGGAGAATGGCGACTATATCTATGGCCGCAAGCGGCTGCGCGAGATGGACCGGCGGATCGGCTGGCTGTCCAAGCGGATGAAGGCGGCGCGGATCGTGGAGCCTTTGGAGCAAGACAGGAGCAAAGTTCTGTTTGGGGCGACAGTGACGCTGGCCGACGAGGATGACGTGCAGCGCATCGTGACCCTGGTCGGCCAGGATGAGGCGGATGCCGGCAAGGGGCGGATCAGCTGGAACTCGCCGTTGGCTCGCGCGGTGCGCGGGGCGGCCGTCGGCGACGTGCGGCGGGTGAGCCTGCCCGCGGGCGAGAAGGAATATGAGGTGGTGGAGATTTCTTACGACTAGTCCCCTCCCGCAAGCGGGAGGGGAGCAATCCTCAGCTCTTCGGCAGGTCCGTCACGCGGATGTGCAGCTCGCGTAGCTGCTTCGGCGTGGCGGGTGCCGGCGCGTTCATCATCAGGTCTTCCGCCTTCTGCGTCATCGGAAAGAGGATGACCTCTCGGATGTTCGGCTCGTCGGCGAGCAGCATGACGATGCGGTCGATGCCGGGGGCCGAGCCGCCGTGCGGGGGCGCGCCGAACTTGAAGGCGTTGATCATGCCGGAGAAGTTCGTGTCCACATCCTCCTGGCTGTAGCCGGCGATCTCGAAGGCCTTGTACATGATGTCGGGGCGGTGGTTCCGGATCGCGCCGGAGCTCAGCTCCACGCCGTTGCAGACGATGTCATACTGGTAGGCGAGGATATCGAGCGGATCCTTGGTCTCCAGCGCCTCCATCTCGCCCTGCGGCATCGAGAAGGGATTGTGGCTGAAGTCGACCTTCTTCGATTCCTCGTCATATTCGAACATCGGGAAATCGACGATCCAGCAGAATTCGAAGCGGTTCTGGTCGATGAGGCCGAGGCTTTCGGCCGTGCGGGTGCGGGCCAGGCCGGCGAGCTTGGCCGCCTGCGCTTCCTTGCCGGCTGCGAAGAAGATGCCGTCGTCGGGGCCGAGGCCGAGCTCGGCGATCAGCTTGCGCGTGGCTTCCTCGCCATGGTTCTTGGCGATCGGGCCGCCGAGTTCGCCATTCTTCTGCGTGATGTAGCCGAGGCCGGCATGGCCTTCGGCGCGCGCCCATTCGTTCATCTCGTCGAAGAACTTGCGGCTCTTGTCGGCGGTATTCGGTGCCGGGATGGCGCGAACCACGCCGCCGGAGCCGACGATGTTGGAAAAGAGGCCGAAACCCGAGCCTTCGAAGTGGCTCGACACGTCGGTGATGAGGATCGGATTGCGCAGGTCCGGCTTGTCGTTGCCGTATTTCAGCATCGATTCCTTGTAGGGGATGCGCGCGAACGGCAAAGGCGAGACTTGGCGGCCGTTGGCGAATTCCTCGAAGATGCCGTGCAGCACCGGCTCGATCGCGGCGAATACGTCTTCCTGCGTGACGAAGCTCATCTCGAAGTCGAGTTGGTAGAATTCGCCGGGCGAACGGTCTGCGCGGGCATCCTCGTCGCGGAAGCAGGGTGCGATCTGGAAGTAGCGGTCGAAGCCAGCGACCATCAGCAATTGCTTGAACATCTGCGGCGCCTGCGGGAGCGCGTAGAACTTGCCTGGGTGGACGCGGCTGGGGACGAGATAGTCGCGCGCGCCTTCGGGAGACGACGCGGTCAGGATCGGCGTCTGGAATTCGGTGAAGCCCTGATCGATCATGCGGCGGCGGACGCTGGAGATGACGTTGCTGCGCAGCACGATGTTGGAATGGATGCGCTCGCGGCGCAGGTCGAGATAGCGGTAGCGCAGGCGAATATCCTCAGGATATTCGGCCTCGCCCGCGACCGGCAGCGGCAGTTCCTGCGCAGCCGACTGAACGGTGACTTCGGATGCGACCACCTCGATCTCGCCGGTGGCGAGGTTCGGGTTGGAGGCTTCGGGACCGCGCGCGACGACTTCGCCGACTATGGTGACGACCGACTCGGCACGCAGGCCGTCGAGGATGCGAAGAGGCTCGCTATTGGCCTTCGCGACGACCTGCGTGATGCCGTGGTGGTCGCGCAGATCGACGAACAGCACGCCGCCATGGTCGCGCTTGCGGTGGATCCAGCCGGAAAGCTTGACCGTCTGGCCGACCTGGTCGGCGCGAAGCTGGGCGCAAGTGTGCGTGCGGTAGGCGTGCATGTGTGGACTGCTTTCGAGTTTTTGCTGTCGGTATTTAGGCCGAGCGCTTCGCGGCAAGGACTTGCTTTGTCAAGGCGAGCGGGTGCGGCTATGACGCGCGCCAATGCATATACATCCGCTGATCACCGACACCGAGTCGCTTGCCGCCCTTTGTGAACGCCTCGCCCGATCCGAGTTCGTCGCCGTGGACACCGAGTTCATGCGCGAGAGCACCTACTGGCCCGATCTATGCCTGATCCAGATCGGCAACCAGGAGGAAGCCGCGGCGGTCGACCCCAAGGCTGAAGGACTGGACCTCTCTCCCCTGCTGCGTCTGCTGGTCGACAATGAGGATGTGCTGAAGGTCTTCCATGCCGGTGGGCAGGATATCGAGATCATCTACAATCTCACCGGCAAGACGCCGCACCCCCTGTTCGATACGCAGATTGCCGCAATGGCCTTGGGGCTGGGCGAACAGATCGGCTATTCGAACCTGGTGGAAAGCCTGATCGGCAAGAGCCTGGACAAAGGGGCGCGCTTTACTGATTGGGCGCGGCGGCCGCTCGACAAGCGCCAAATCGATTATGCGATCGGCGACGTCACCTATCTGGCCGACCTTTTCCCCAAAATGCTCAAGCGCCTGATCAAGACCGGGCGCGGCGCGTGGCTGGACCAGGAGATGGAGCGGATCGGCGATATCGCCAATTACGCCAACGAAGCCGATATCGCCTGGAAGAAGGTCCGCATCTCGAGCCGCAAGCCCGAGGTGCTCGGGCGGTTGAAGGCGCTGGCGGCGTGGCGCGAGAATGAGGCGCGGGGCAAGAATCTGCCGCGTGGGCGGATCATGAAGGATGAGACGCTGGCCGACATCGCGTCGCACCCCCCGGCGAACCAGGATGCGCTGGCGCGGGTGCGCGGGCTGTCTGCGGGGTGGAAAAGCAACGACATCGGCGCGCGGCTGATGGAGGCGCTGGAGGGGGCGGGGCCGTTGCCGGCTGACGAGCTGCCGGCGCGCGAGGACAAGCCGGGCCTGGGGCGTGAGGGTTCGCTGGTGGCGGACCTCCTGAAGCTGCTCCTCAAGATACGTTCACGCGAGAGCAACGTCGCGGCGCGCCTTGTGGCCCGGTCCGAGGAACTGGAACTGCTCGCCGCCGGTCGGCGCGAGGGGCTCTCGATCCTGGAAGGATGGCGGTACGAGGAATTCGGCCGCGATGCGGTGGATCTTATCGAGGGCCGGCTCGCTTTCGCTGTGCGCGGGGGCAAGCTGGTTATGACGAGGACGGAACAGGAATGACGAAGGCGATTGTCTTGGCGGCTGTGCTGGCGGGGGGGTGTGTAACGGCACCAGTGGAGAGTGCCGAGCAGGTGCCCGCTGCCGAAACCGCGACGGGACATTGCGATGCGAGCAAGGTATCGGCCATGGTCGGAAAGCCGCACACGCCTGCGCTCGCCGAAGAGGCGCGCAAGCTGAGTGGGGCGAAGACCGTGCGCTCGATTCGTCCGGGTGACGTGGTGACCATGGACTATCGCGAGGATCGGTTGAACCTGCGGATCGACGGGCAAGGCCGCGTCGAGGGCGCCAGCTGCGGCTGAGGCCGCGTCGACCTACATCACCACTGCTTCGGCGCCGAGCCCAAGGCCGGTGGCAAGCGTGTCGAGGCGCCTCTCCACGGCATCGCCGAAAAGCGCCTCGTCACCGCGCCGGATCTCCAGCCGGAGCATGCCGCTGCGTATTCCGAGGCGGCTGCGTTCAAGGCTGGTGGCGACGCCGCCGCTGAAACGATGCCCGAGGCGTATGGCGAGACCCCACAAGGTGGCGCGGCGAAGATCTTCGGGCGCGCACAGGCGCGCGACCTCCAGCGAGGCGAAATCCTTGCCGCCGAAATTGGTGTAGAGTGCCTGGGCCAGCAACACGCGGCCCGGAGCATCTATGCCGACCCAATTGCCATGCAGCGCCATGTCGAGGCCGCGGTCGGCACGAAAATCGGGGTGCGCCTGCCACGCAATGTCGGACAGGACGCAGGCCGCACGGCGCAGGCGCGCCAGATGCGGAGGATCGGCGAATACCGGCGCGATCCACTTGTCGAGCAAATCGCCATGTTCCGGAAAACGACCGAGGCCCCTGCCCGCCTGTCGTGCGGCCTCGATCAGCGGGTCGAGTCTGCGCGTTGCGGGATCAAGGCGTTCATAGAGCATGCCCTCACGAATGCCGAAGCTGGACGTGACGAGTTCGCTGGGGCGCAGTTCCTCCACCAGTGCCTCAAGCAGGAGCGCTGCGTTGGGGAGCGTCGGGATACGCGAGGAGGACAGCGCCGGAACGTCCTTCAAGCGATCCTTGTCGGTTGCGAGCAGCTCGCGCCGTAGCGACTGAATGCGGTCCGGCGCCAATATATGGTGGTGGCTGACGGGCAGCGGGTGTCGGGTACGAACCATGTCGAAGCGGCTGAGCGCGCGCCACGATCCGCCGACCATGTAGAAGGGCCGCCTGCGCCCGCGCCGACGAAAGTCGATCGGCTCCAGCGCCTTGGCGAGCCGCTTCACGAAGACGGCCTCACCCTTGTCGAGCAGTGCCGGCAGGCGGAGCACGCCGAATGGAATGGACGCGCTGCCGAGTATGCGTCCGGCCGCGACATCGACCAGTTCAAGGCTGCCGCCGCCGAGATCGCCGACAATGCCGTCTGCTTCCGGGATGCCGGACAAGACGCCGTACCCCGCCATCTGTCCTTCCTGCTCGCCGGTCAGGATCTCGGGCGTGAAGCCGATGTCCCGTACCTTCTCGAGAAACGCCTGGCCGTTGGTCGCCTCGCGAACCGCCGCCGTGGCCACGACGCGCGTGGTCGATACCTCCATCTGGCGGGTCAGGATGTGGAAGCGGCGCAGGGCCTTGAGCGCGCGATCCTGCCCGGCCTCCGACAGCTCGCCGGTGCGAGCCACGCCGCGACCAAGGCCGGCCATAACCTTTTCATTGAAGATGATAGCAGGAATTCTTCGCGGCCCGTCATAGACGACCAGGCGCACGGAATTGGAGCCGATGTCGATAATGGCGGCAGGTTGGGAGATCATGGGCCTCAACGCTCGGGCCTGATACGCAGGCGTGGGACAGCATCGTCGCTATGCGCCGCACCGCGGCCCGAGAGCGAGGGGTTGGTCATGAAATAGCGATGAAGATTGAAGGCCTTGGCGCCTTGTGTTCCAACCCGTTCATAGACACCATCGGAATGGAGGCGCCAGCTTTGTTCGTTGTCGATCAGGTTGGCGACCATCACCTGATCCAGGATCTGGGCATGGACCGTCGGATTCTCGATCGGGATCATATATTCGACACGGCGATCGAAATTGCGCGGCATCCAGTCGGCGGAGCTGATGAATACCTTTGCATCGGGATGCGGCAGTCCGCGGCCATTACCGAAGCACCAGATGCGGCTATGTTCCAGAAAGCGTCCGACGATCGACTTGACCCGGATATTCTCCGACATACCCTCTACACCGGGGCGCAGGCAGCAGATGCCGCGCGCGATGATGTCTACCTGCACGCCTGCACCACTCGCTTCGTAGAGCTTCTCGATGATGGCAGGGTCGACGAGCGAGTTCATCTTGGCCCAGATAGCCGCCGGCTCGCCTGCGCGCGCGGACGCGATTTCCTGGTCGATGAGCATGGTCAGATGCTCGCGCAGGCCGATCGGCGACATGGTGATCAGCCCTAGCTCGCGCGGCTCGACATAGCCGGTGATGTAGTTGAAGAGCTGCGCTACATCACGGCCTACGCGCGGATCGGCGGTGAAGAAGCTTAGATCGGTATAGATGCGCGCCGTGACGGGGTGGTAGTTGCCCGTGCCGAGATGGCAGTAGGTGCGATAGCCCTTTTCCTCACGCCGCACGACCATCGACACCTTGGCGTGCGTCTTCCATTCGATGAAGCCGTAGACGACCTGCACGCCCGCGCGCTCCAGGGCGTCGGCCCACAGAATGTTCTGCTCCTCGTCGAAGCGAGCCTTGAGCTCCACGACGGCGGTGACCGACTTGCCGGCCTCCGCCGCGTCGATGAGCGCGCGGATGACGGCAGACTGCTTGCCGGCGCGGTAGAGCGTCTGCTTGATGGCGACTACGTCGGGATCGGCAGCCGCCTGCTTCAGAAAGGCAATCACCACCTCGAAACTCTCGTATGGATGGTGAACGACGATGTCCTTGCTTCGGATGGCGGCAAAGCAATCGCCGCCATGCTCCCGGATTCGTTCGGGAAAACGCGGTGAGTAAGGAGGGAATTTCAGGTCGGGACGATCCTCGTCGACCAGTTCGGCAAGATTGCCGATGCCGAGAAAACCGGCTGACATGGAGATCAGCGCCTCACTGGCATCCAGGCCGGCCAGTACCTCGCTCGCGAGATGGTCGGGTATGCCATGCTGGAACTTCAGGCGGATCACACGCCCGCGGCGGCGGCGCTTGATCGCGGTTCGGAAGTAACGGACGAGATCCTCCGCCTCTTCCTCCACCTCGATATCGCTGTCGCGGATGAGGCGGAACGCGCCCTCCCCAAGCACTTCATAGCCAGGGAACAGCGTCGTGATCTGCCGGCGGATCAGCGTCTCGATCGCGACGTAGCGGGCCTTCTCACCCGGCAAGCGGATGAAGCGCGGCAGGGTGGGCGGCACCACCACGAGTTCGCGGATCGTCTCGGCCTCCGCCTCGCTGCCAAGGTCGAAGATGAGCGCGAAGCCCTTGTTGGGAATGAAAGGGAAAGGGTGCGCCGGGTCGATCGCCTGGGGGGTCAGGATAGGAAAGATCTGTTCACGGAAATGCTTGTCCAGCCATTCGGCAGCCGCATCGTCGATGCCGTCCTTTTCGAGCACTTCAAGGCCGACCCCGGCCAAGGCGGTCTGAAGGTCCAGCCACACCTGCTGCTGGCTCGCGGAAAGCCGTTCGGTCTCGTACGCGATGGCGGCGAGTTGTTGCGCGGGATTGAGGCCGTCAACCGAAAGTTCTTCCACGCCGGCGAGCTGCTGACCCTTGAGTCCGGCCACGCGCACCATGAAGAATTCGTCGAGGTTGTCGCCGGAAATCGACAGAAAGCGAAGCCTCTCCAGAAGCGGGTGGCCGCGGTTGCACGCCTCTTCCATCACCCTCTGGTTGAAGGCGAGCCAGGACAATTCCCGGTTGAAGTAACGTGCCCCGTCAGGTGGGGAAGCAGGCAGCTCCGTCAGGGCGTCGGCGGCTTCGGCAGTGACGATATTGTCCATATCAGGCGCGGCTTCTGTACCTTTTTATCAGCCCGGCGTCGGCAAGGGCATTGCGCGCCATTGCCAGGCTCATGCGACGGTGATGCGACAGGACCGCTCGGTCGAGAGCGTCCACCACCTGCTGAACGGCCACGTAGCTGCGTTCGATCCTTGGAACCAGATAATCGATGAGTTCAGGCGGTGCTGCAATGCCGCGGTCACCAAGCAATTTGGTGACGAGATCGCCGATCAATCCATCGTCAGGATCGCCAATCTCGATCTGCGGGGTCGCTGCGATGCGAGAGCGCAGGTCGGGCAAACTGATCTGCCACAAAGGCGGCGGGGCGTCGGCGATTATGAGCAGAGGGCGCCGGCTAGCCTGAGCCTCGTTCCAGGCGTGGAAGATCGCCTCTTCCTCATGATTGTGCGCGTCGTCGAACAGGCGCCCGCCCGTCTTGCGCACGAAGATGCGGCCGAGCAGGCTGCGGCCCGACTTGCGCGGACCGGTCAGCAAGGTGGCAGCCACCGGCCAGGTCGACCAACGCTTCAAATGTTCGAACGCCAGACGGCTTGCGTCGGAGATCAGGAAATCCTCGTCGCGGTCCGCCACCGGCCAATCGAGCGGCAGGGCGATCTGGGCCTGCACGTCAGCGGCTGATCCGCAACGTGTTGCCGCCGGCCACCTCGACATTCCAGCCTTGCGCACGAAGCGCGGCGGCAAATGCCTCTGAATCGCCGGCAAAAGTCGCCCGCATGACGGACGTGCCGCCGATGGCGAGACTGGTGGTTAGCGCCGAGGTGACGCCCGGCACGCGGCTGACCGATATCTCCGCCTGAGTCACGGCATCCGCCGCGGGCGTCGCATATTGCAGGCTGAAGGAGGTGGCAGCACCCGTCGTGAGGATAGAAGGCGCCACGCTGGTCGGGGCCGAAGTCTCGACCTGCTCTGCCACTTCCTCGATCACCTCCGGCTCGACGACTTCGAGACTCGGATCCGGGAAGAGGAGGCCTGATGCAAAGGCATTGGTGTAGGCGATGTCGAGGCGACGCACGCCTTCGTCCAGCATGGCCGGGATGCTGGCGCTGTTCCCCGCGCGAAGGGCAAAGTGGGCGAGAATGCGATTGTCCGGCCCATGGCGAGCCAGGAACTCCCCGATGGCGGGCCCGCCGGGATAGCTGCGCTTCAGCCGTACTTCCGGCACGACGATGTCCGCCGTGCCATATTGGTCGATCAGCGTGCGCCACTGCGCACGGCCGGGACGGCGGCTTTGTGCGAGATTGAGGAGCAGCGGGTCGATGCCGGAGCCGACGGGACGCACATAGTCGATCGGGCTGTTCACCGTGCGGAAGCGTGCCCAGGCGCGTTGCCATTCGTTGCGCGATTCGAAACTTTGCGCGCTGGAGCCGGTCAGCATCACCGGGATGACCAGCACAGGATGCGAGCGGCGCACAAAACTGGACAGGCCGAGCAACTGGCTGCTGCGGGCGCGGTCGAAAAGGATGCCGAGCCGCGCAATGTAACGCGTCGGGCCGATCTGCTCGCGCTCGATGACGATGCTGGCCACCATTGCGTTCAGCGCCGATTCGCTGAGCGCCGGCGCCTCGCTCTGCGGACGATTGTTGGTTTTGGCCCACAGAGCACGCCAGCCCTTGGCCTGCGCCTGGCGCCAGCCTTCGTAGCGGGCCTCGTCGGCGCTCTTGGCCGTGACGTCCACCTCGATGCCGGTCACCTCGATCGTGCTTGCGCTCTCGACGGGCGGGACGCCGCGGTCGGAGCCTTCGAGCTGTGCATAGAGCAGGCCTGCACCGGCGATCGATGCAGCAAGTGCTCCGGCAACAAGCGACAGGGAACGGGTCTTAAGCTTCACGGCCCGCCTTTTGGCGAGTTGAACGTGGAAATCCAAGCGCGATGTAGCTAGGCCGCGCATTATGACAGACCGCAACGATCCGCCCGCTTCCTACACCTATGCCGGCGCCGGCGTCTCCATCGAGGCAGGCAATGCGTTGGTGAAGGCAATCGGCCCGCTCGCCAAGTCGACCGCGCGGCCGGGTGCGGATGCCTCGCTGGGCGGTTTCGGCGGTTTCTTCGACCTCAAGGCGGCGGGCTATCACGATCCCCTGCTGGTGGCGGCGAATGACGGCGTCGGCACCAAGCTCAAGCTCGCCATCGACAGCGGGCGGCATGACACGGTGGGCATCGACCTCGTCGCCATGTGCGTTAACGATCTCATCGTCCAGGGTGCCGAGCCGCTGTTCTTCCTGGACTATTTCGCGACCGGCAAGCTGGAGACGGGTGTTGCAGAGCGCGTGGTCGCGGGTATCGCCGATGGGTGTCGCCAGGCCGGCTGCGCGCTGATCGGCGGCGAGACAGCCGAGATGCCGGGCATGTATGCGCCGGGAGATTACGACCTTGCCGGCTTCTGCGTCGGGGCGGTCGAACGCGGAGAGGCGCTGACCGGGGCGGGAGTGAAGGCGGGCGACGTGATCCTGGGCCTTGCCTCGTCGGGGGTGCATTCGAACGGCTATTCGCTGGTTCGGCGGCTTGCGGCCGACAAGGAGTGGAAGCTCGATCGCCCTGCCCTTTTCGATCCCGATCGGCTGCTGATCGACTGGCTGATGGAGCCGACGCGCATCTACGTGAAGTCGCTGCTGCCGGTCGTTCGCGGCGGCAAGGTTCATGCGCTGGCGCACATCACCGGTGGCGGACTGCTCGAGAATATTCCGCGCATACTGCCTGACGGCTTGCAGGCGGTCGTGGCTGCCGATGCCTGGCCACAGCCGCGGCTGATGGCGTTCCTGCAGGCACAAGGAAACATCGAGCCGGAAGAGATGTCCCGCACCTTCAACTGCGGGATCGGGATGATCGTGGTGGTCGCCGCAGAAGATGCCGGCGAGGTCACGGCGGCACTGGAAACAGCCGGCGAAACGGTGTTCGAGATCGGCGGCATCGTCGAGGGGCAGAAAGGCTGCCTGGTAACCGGAAGCCAGGGCACGTGGAGCGCCCGGGAGGCGTGGAAGGCAAGCTTCCATGGCTGAACGCGTCCGCGTCGGTGTCCTGATATCCGGCCGCGGATCCAACATGGTCGCGCTCGCCGAATGGCGGCGGCGCGAGGAGCGGGCCTACGACATCGCCCTGGTTGCGGCGAACGATCCCGAGGCACGCGGACTGCTCGCGGCGCGCGTGCTCGGCATCCCGACCTGGGCGCAGAGTCACAAGGGCATGAAGCGCGAGGCGTTCGACGATCTGCTCGATGCAGAACTGAGGCGGCACGGCGTCGAGATCATCGCGCTTGCGGGCTATATGCGGCTGCTTTCACCCGCCTTCATCGGCCGGTGGCGCGACCGCATTCTCAACGTCCATCCGTCCCTGCTTCCCGCCTACAAGGGGCTGGACACGCATAACCGGGCAATCCTGGGCGGCGAGATGTTCGCGGGCTGCTCCGTGCATCTGGTGACGGAAGAACTGGACGACGGGCCGGTGCTGGGCCAGGCGCAGGTCCGGATCCGGGAGCGCGATACGGCCGAGACGCTGGCTGCGCGCGTGCTGACCGAGGAACACAGGCTCTACCCCGAGACGCTCGATGCATATTGCCGGGCGTATCGGGGCGTGCGCTAGGCACTATCGTCAGCGCGAGGAGTGGAACGACGAAGCAATCCAGACGACGTCGACGCCGCTCTGGATTGCTTCGCTACGCTCGCAATGACGAGTAGCTGATTAGCCGACGATCTCTTCGGGCTTGAAGAAATAGTCGATCTCGATCGCGGCATTTTCCTGGCTGTCGGAGCCGTGGACCGAGTTCGCCTCGATCGACTCCGCGAACAGCTTGCGGATGGTGCCTTCGTCGGCATTTTCCGGGTTGGTCGCGCCCATGACTTCGCGGTTCTTGAGGACCGCATTTTCGCCTTCCAGGACCTGCACGACGACCGGGCCGGAGATCATGAAGGTGACGAGGTCGTTGAAGAACGGACGCTCCTTGTGCACCGCGTAGAAGCCCTCGGCCTGCTCGCGGGTCATATGGATGCGCTTGGAAGCGACGACGCGCAGGCCGGCTTCCTCAAGCTTGGCAGTGACCGCGCCGGTCAGGTTGCGGCGGGTCGCATCGGGCTTGATGATCGAGAAAGTGCGTTCGGTCGCCATGGCCGAGCGGCTCCTGTTTTTCTGGTTGCGGGAAAGTCGCGTTCCCCTAGTCTAGCCCCTTTCAGGATGCAAGCGGGGGCGGGCATGTTGAAGAGGTGCTCGATCGAGGCGCGGGCCGCATCTGGATCGCGGCCCACTGGACGCGTGTGACCATTCGATCACGCGGGAGAGTGTCGGCTCTAGCCGACGGGGAGGCTCAGGCCGCCTGCGCCCATCGACCGGACTCATTCTGCTTCCAGTAGCGACGCTCCACGCCTTCCCTGCCCGCCAGGCTCTTCCAGGCCTCACGCGCCGGGGCGATATGGGCTTCGTCGAAGAAGTGGAGGGCGCGGGCGAAATCGAGCGCGGCGTCGCGCCAGGTGCCGTCGATCAGCGCGACGTTCTGCGCACCGTTTGCGGGTTCGACTGTCTCGCTCAGCAACACCGGCTGAGCCTCGGCCGCTGGTTGCGACGCCAGCACGTGCGGCAGGAACGCGTCGCGCGCATAAGACCAGAGCAGGCCATCGACCTGGCCCAGGAGAGGCTGGCCGCCGACGACCAGCAATCGCCCGCCGCCCGACAGCACCTTCTCGCAGATTTGCGGAAGGACGCGGTCGAGCGGCGATGCGACGAGGTGGTAGAAGTCGACCTGCAGCTTACTTCTCGAAATTGTCGGCCACGAAGCGGTCGAGCAGAGCCACGCCGAAGCCGGTCGCGCCCTTGTCCCACAGGGCGCCGGGCTTGTTGGCCCAGACAGTGCCGGCAATGTCGAGATGCGCCCACTTCACCCTTTCCTCGACGAAGCGGCCGAGGAAGCAGGCGGCGCTGATCGACCCGCCTTCGCGCACGCCGGCATTCTTCATGTCGGCGATCGGCGAGTCCATCATCTTGTCATAGGCATCGCCCATCGGCATCCGCCAGAGCTTGTCACCCGTCTTCATGCCGGCGTCGGCGAGCATGCCCGCCAGTCCGTCGTCGTTCGAGAACATGCCGGCATATTCGTAGCCGAGGCTGATGATCATCGCGCCGGTCAGGGTGGCGAGATCGACCATATATTCGGGCTTATACTCACGCTGTGCCCACGTCATCGCATCGCACAGGACCAGGCGGCCTTCCGCGTCGGTGTTGATGACCTCGATCGTCTGGCCCGACATGCTCTTGACCACGTCGCCGGGGCGCTGCGCCTTGCCGTCGGGCATGTTCTCGACCAGGCCGCAGATGCCGACCACGTTCGCCTTCGCCTTGCGGGTGGCGAGCGCGAGCATGGCGCCGGCAACTGCACCAGCACCGCCCATGTCCCACTTCATCGCCTCCATGCCGGCGGCCGGCTTGATCGAGATGCCGCCGGTGTCGAAGGTCACGCCCTTGCCGATGAACACGACCGGCTTCTCGTCTGCACTCTCGGCACCGTTCCAGCGCATGGCGAGCAACCGCGGCGGACGGGCGGAGCCGAAGGACACGCCAAGCAGCGAGCCCATGCCGAGCTCTGCCATCTGGGTTTCGTCCAGCACCTCGAAGGTGATGCCGGTGCCTTCCATCGCCGTCTTGCAGCGATCGATGAAGCTTTCCGGATAGATGATGTTGGCCGGTTCGGTCACCAGTTCGCGGGTCAGCGAGATGCCGGCGAGCACAGCCTCGCGGTGCGTCCATGCTGCGGCCGCATCGTCACCTCCGCCGACGATCACGACCTCGTCGAGGGTCGGGCGCGCAGCCTTGCCGAGCTTGGTGCGATAGACGTCGTAGCGCCACGCGCGGGCGGCCGCGCCGAACGCGACGCGCGCAGCCTCGTCGCCGCCGCAGCCGAGCCCCGTCAGGTCGACCACCAGCCTGGTCTCGCCCGAACAGAGCAGGCGTGCCGTCAGCGCACCGCCGACTCGTTCGAACAGGGCATCGTCGTCGCGCTTGCCGCCCAGGCCCACCAGCAGGAGCCGGCGTGCGGCATCGCCTTCGTTCACGAACGATTCGGCAATGGTCGCGGCCTCGCGCTCGAAGCGCTGCGCCTCGGCCGCGCGGGCGGCAAGGGTGCGACCGGCCTCATCCAGGCCGGCCAGCCGCTCACCCAGCATGTCCTCGCCCCAAACGGGAATGGCGAGCGCGAAATTGCCTTCGGGACGCTGGGCGGCAAAGCTGACTTTCATGGGAAACGAAACTCCTGATGTGCGGTCATGCGCAAATATGCTGTTGCCCAGATAGGCATCGCGAGGCGCGGTCGCAAAGGTTAGATGCGCCCGGCCATTGCGGCGGGGGCGAGCCGGTGCGATAGGCCGCGCTTCGCCACGCTTCACGTGGACGCGGGGACTTGTTGGCTGTTGCTTGTGACCAGACTGTCTTTTCTCTGCCGGACTGCCCTTCCCCTGCTCGCCATGGCGCCTGCTGCCGCCTGGGCCCAGGCGGAGCCGGTGGTTGCCGTGACCGGCGAGGTCGCGTTCAGTGCGGACACGGTCTCCTACGAGGATGCCAGTGACCTGCTGACCGCGTCGGGCGAGGTGCGGATGACGAACGAGGGCAATCGCCTTGCCGCCGACCGCGTCACCTGGAACCGCGTCAGCGGCGAGGTGCGGGCTGACGGGAACGTCCGGATTACCACGCCGCAGGGTGACACGGCCTATGGCGACAGCGTCGTCCTGACCGACTCGTTGCGCGACGGCGTGGTCGAAAACCTGCTGGTCGTCCTGGAGGATGGCGGACGGCTTGCGGCCGAGCGCGGGACCCGGCAGGACAATGTGTCGACGCTGGAGCGTGCGGCCTACAGTCCCTGCGCGGTGTTGACGCCCGAGGGCTGCCCCAAGGATCCCACCTGGCAGATCACGGCAGTGCGCGTGATCCACGATCCTGTGCGCGGCCGAATCCGGTACCAGGGCGCGAGCCTCAATCTCTTCGGCGTACCGATCATCGCCCTTCCCGGCCTGTCGCACCCCGATGGCGGCCAGAATGCCAGCGGGTCGGGCCTCTTGCTTCCGGATGTTCGGATCAGCCGGTCCAACGGCGTGGAACTCAGCCTTCCTTATTATCTCCGCCTGGCTCCCAATCGCGATCTTACGGTCGCGCCGCACGTCTTCACCGACGTGCTGCCGATGATGGAGGCGCGGTATCGCCACCTGACGGATCTCGGCGCGTTCCAATTGGCCGGATACATCACCTACGGATCGCGCCTGCCGGTCAACGAGGACCTGATCAGCGCCGACCGGCAAAAGGGCGTGCGCGCCTATCTGGAAGGCAACGGCAAGTTCCAGCTGGATCCGCACTGGAGCATCACCGCGTCGGGGCGCTACGTCACCGATCGCACTTTCCTGCGCCGCTATGACATATCGCGCGACGATCGCCTGCGCTCGGTCGTGAATGCGGAGCGGATCGACCAGTACAGCTACGTCTCCATCGCCGGATGGGCCTTCCAGGGGCTTCGGACCACGGATGATCCGGGGCAACAACCGTTCGTGCTGCCGATGATCGATGCCAGGTTGCGTCTCGCAGATCCGGTCGCAGGTGGACGCGTGGAATTGCAGGCCAACAGCCTCGCCATCACGCGGACCGAGGGACAGGATACACAGCGCGCCTTTGCCTCGGCACGGTGGGAGCGGCGTTCCATTACGCCAGGGGGGCAGGAACTGGTCTTCACGGCCTTCGGTCGCGGCGACATCTACCATACGGAGGGGACCGCGGCGACATCGACGCTCCTCTACCGCGGACAGGAAGGCTGGAATACGCGCGGAATTGCAGCGGCGGCGGCGGAAATGCGCTGGCCGCTGATCGGCGCCCTTTGGGGCGGCACCCAGCGGCTGACCCCGCGCATTCAGTTCGTCGCTTCACCGCCGACCGAGAATATCGAGATACCGAACGAGGATGCGCGTGCGGTCGACCTCGAAGATTCGAACCTTTTCGCGCTCAACCGCTTTCCGGGCTACGACCGCTGGGAAGATGGCGCACGCGTCACTTACGGTGCGGACTGGGCGCTCGACGTTTCGGGCGTTTCGATCCGCACCACCGTGGGCCAGAGCTACCGCCTCAACCGTGAGCCTAGCCTGCTGCCGCAAGGGACCGGACTTACCGACCGCTTTTCCGACGTGGTCGGGCGGACCGACGTGGACCTCGGCCGGCGGCTCAGCGTCACCCACCGCTTCCGCCTCGACAAGGATAATGCCGCGGTGCGCCGCAACGAGATCGATGCCGTTTGGGGCGGGCGCCGCACCTATGCGACGATCGGCTATCTTCGGCTTAATCGCAACGTCGATCCCTCGCTCGAGGATCTGCGTGACCGGGAGGAAGTGCGGGTGGGCGGGCGCGTCGCCTTTGCACGCTTCTGGTCGGTATTCGGGTCGGCCGTGGTGGACCTCACCAACGGCAGGGAGGATCCGTTCACCGGCGCCGACGGGTTCGAGCCGGTGCGCCACCGGCTGGGTGTCAGCTACAGCGACGAATGTATCGAACTGGGTGTGACGTGGCGACGGGATTACGAAACCACCGGCGATTTCCAGCGGGGGAACAGCTTCCTGTTCAGGGTGGCGCTCAAGAATCTCGGGCGCTAAGGTCGCGTTCAGCAAGGATTTCGCATAAAGGCGGTCCGCTTTCCATCGGAGGATCAATGAAGCTCGCACCCTTCAAGCGCACGGCAATGTTGCTGGCCGGCTCGATGCTAGCCGCCGCTGCCGTCGCACAGGGCGGCGCGGACACGGGCACGAGCACGGGCCTCAACATCCCCGCCAACCCGCAATTCCTTGCCAAGCAGGATCCGAACGTCCGCAAGGCGACCGCGATCGTCAACGGCTATGTCATCACCGGCACGGATATCGACCATCGGGTGTCGATGATCCTGGCGTCCAACAATGCGACCCAGATCCCGGCTGAGGAGATGGAGCAGTTGCGCGCGCAGGTGTTGCGCAACCTGGTCGACGAGACGCTGCAGATCCAGGCCGCTGAGCTGAAGGAGATCAAGGTCGAGAAGAAGGATATCGACCGCTACTTCAACCAATATGCCCAGAACTTCCAGCAGACGCCCGCGCAGTTCGGGACCTATCTGAAATCGATCGGCTCCTCGCCCGAGTCCGTTCGGCGCGAGATCCATGGGCAGATCGCCTGGCAGCGCCTGCAAGGCCGCGAGATCACGCCGTTCGTGAACGTGGCCGAGGAAGAGGTGCAGGCCGTCATCGACAAGATGAACGCGTCCAAGGGCAAGACCGAGTACCGCGTCAGCGAGATCTTCATTCCCGCAACGGCGGAGAGTGCGGCGCAGGTGCAGCCGCAGGTGGCGCAGCTCGCCAACCAGATCCGCCGCACCGGCAATTTCGCAGCCTATGCACGTCAATATTCGGAAGCGACCACGGCTGCCGTCGGGGGTGATCTTGGCTGGGTCCAGGCGGAGCAGCTGCCGGAACCGCTCAGCGAAGCGCTGAAGGTCATTCCGGTGGGCCAGATAAGCAATCCCATCCCGGTTCCCGGTGGCTTTTCGATCCTGTCTGTTACCGACAACCGCCAGATCCTGATGGCCGACCCTCGCGACGCCGTCCTGAGCCTCAAGCAGGTGTCGGTGCGCTTCCCGGCGGGCACCACGGACCAGCAGTCGCAGCCGTTCGTGCAGCGCCTCACCGGCGCGGTCGGAACGATGGGCGGCTGCGGCGGGGCCGAGGCGGCCGCCGGCAAGATCGGTGCGGAGGTCGTTTCCAACGACCAGGTCCGCGTCCGCGATCTTCCGCCGGCCTTGCAGGACACTTTGCTGAAGCTGGGCGTGGGCCAGGCGACCGCGCCATTCGGCGGCGGGGATCGGGTCAGCGTTTTGGTGCTTTGCGGGCGTGACGATCCGCAGGCGAGCGACGGACCGAGCTTCCAGCAGGTCTATGCCCAGCTCGAGGATCAGCGCGTGAACCTGCGGGCTCGCCGCTACCTGCGCGATCTTCGTCGCGACGCGGTGGTCGACTATCGCTGAGGAGCAAGCCTCGGCGGCACCGCTCGCCGTCTCGCTCGGCGATCCGGCGGGTATCGGCCCCGAGATCATCGCAAAGAGCTGGGAAAGGCGCGAGGTCGAGGGTCTCGCGCCCTTCTTCGCCGTGGGTCAGTGCGAGGCGCTGCGCACCGTCTGGAACGGTCCGATCGAGGCGATCGACGCGCCTGCACAGGCCGTAGAATGCTTCGGCCGCGCCCTGCCCGTCATTCGGGTCGGCGACGCCAGCGAAGTCATACCCGGAACGACCAGCCTTGAGGGCGCACGTAACGCCTTCGACGCGCTGGAGACTGCGGTGGGGCTGACGCGATCGGGCGCAGCCTCTGCGTTGGTGACGGGTCCGGTTTCGAAGGCGCAGCTCTATGCCGTCGGATTCACCCATGCCGGGCAGACCGAATTCGTGGCGGAACGGTGCGGCGTCGCCAGCGAACTGGTCGCCATGATGCTTGTCGGACCAAGCCTCAAGACGGTGCCTGTGACGGTGCACGTTCCCTTGAGCGCAGTTCCGGCGGCGCTCAGCATCGAGCGGATCGTCACCAAGACGCGGGCCACAGCGCGAGGGCTGCAGCGGCAATGGGGCATCGTGCAGCCACGCATCGCCATGGCCGGGCTGAACCCGCATGCGGGCGAGGATGGTGCGATGGGCCGCGAGGAGATCGACATCCTGTTGCCTGCGATCGAGCGATTGCGGGAGGATGGCATAGAGGTCAGCGGGCCGCATTCGGCCGACACATTGTTTCATGCGGCCATGCGCGAGACATATGACGTCGCCTTGTGCATGTACCATGATCAGGCGCTGATCCCGCTCAAGACGCTCCATTTCGACGAGGGCGTGAACATGACGCTCGGGCTGCCGATCGTCCGGACTTCGCCCGATCACGGCACTGCATTCGGCATTGCGGGAAAGAACATGGCGCATCCGGGCGCAATGGTCGCGGCGATCAGGACAGCCGCCGAATGTGCCCGCCGCCTCGCCCAGTCCGCCTGACATGAATACGCTTCCGCCGCTGCGCGAGGTCATCAAGACGCATGGCCTGAGCGCGTCGAAGGCGTTGGGACAGAACTTCCTCCTGGACGAGCAGCTGCTGGACAGGATCGCAGCCATACCTGGCCCTATCGAGGGCGGGCGGGCCTATGAGGTCGGGCCAGGGCCGGGCGGGCTTACTCGCGCCTTGCTTCGCGCAGGTGCCCAGGTGACTGCGGTGGAGCGGGATCGCCGCTGCCTGCCTGCGCTTGCCGAAGTGTCGGACGCGTTCGACGGGCGGCTGAGGGTCATCGAGGGCGATGCGCTTGCCGTCGACGAGCGGGCCGAAGCAGGTGAAGGCGCGCACATCGTCGCCAACCTCCCCTACAATGTCGGCACCCTGCTTCTCGTTCGCTGGCTGGGCGGGCAGGATTGGCCGCCCTTCTGGGCATCGCTGACCCTGATGTTCCAGCGGGAGGTCGCCGACCGGATCGTGGCTGCGCCGGGAAGCGATGCCTATGGCCGCCTGTCGGTGCTAGCCCAATGGCGAAGCGAGGCGAAGCTGGCGATGAAGGTGCATCGCTCCGCATTCGTGCCCCCGCCGAAGGTCATGTCGGCGGTCGTGCATATTGTGCCGCGCGAGGCGCCGGAGGGAGTGAAGGCTGCGGTGATCGAGAAGGTTACCGGCGCAGCCTTCGGGCAAAGGCGCAAGATGTTGCGCCGGAGCCTGTCCGCTGTTCCCGGCGCGCTCGATGCCTTGGATCAACTCGGCATCGACCCCGAACGCCGCGCGGAAACACTGGCCGTCGGTGACTTCGTAGATATCGCTCGGCTGTTGAGTTAATCCGTCATCCCAGCGCAGGCCCGCATCCATACAGCAGTGGTGCGTGGCCCGGAATCAGCATGAACCCCAGCCAGCGTTGGGGTGACACGCCATTCGACTTAGTTGTTGCTCGCCGGCACGTCGGCCTCAGGCGCCTTCGCTTCGGCGACCTCGACGGGCGGTCCTTTCGCGATAACGGCTGCGAGCGTCGTCGCCTGCGGGCATGGATCCTTACACACCGTCTTGAGCTTTTCGAGGTTCTGCTTGGCCTTCTCGACTGCACCGCGCTGCACCAACGCTTCTCCCTGGCCGGAAAGCGCCGTTACGTCGTTTGGCTCCAGGTTCAGTGCTTCGCCATAGAGGCCGACCGCCTTGCCAGGCAGCTTCTGGTTCTGCGCCACCCGCGCGAGGGCGACATAAGCCGAACGGTTGCGCGGATCGACGACCAATGCCGTTTCGAGCGCGTCGATGGCCGCGTCATACTGCCCGGACGCCGTAAGCGCCTCGCCCTGGCATGTCAGCGCCACCGACCTTGCATCGATCTGGTCATCAGCACGCTGGCCATGGCCTGCGCTGGCGATCGTGGCGACGCCGAGGGCAAGGGCGAGCGTTACAGGGGCAATGCGCATCAAGGTCTCCATGTACCGGCCGCGCGAAGCTATCATGCCAATTGCCAGCGCGCGACGAAAAAGCCGTCCGTTCCGTCATGTTGCGGCGTCAGCAATGTGCCCACGCCGGACGGCCTGCCCACGTTGCTAAGTGCCTGTTCCGGAACGAAGGATGAATGGCGGCGGGCAAAAGCATCGGCTTGGCCCCTCCCCTCCTCGGCAAGCACCGAGCATACGGCATAGACGAGATATCCCCCCGGCTTCACCAGCCGGGCTGCCACGTCCAGAATGCTCGATTGAAGAGCCCCGAGCCGCGCCAGTCGCTTCTCGTCCAGCCGCCACCGTGTTTCCGGGTTGCGCCGCCAAGTCCCGGTCCCCGAACAGGGTGCGTCCACCAGCACGATGTCGGCGCTGCCTTCGAATTTCGAAAGGGTTTCGAACTCCGCACCCGGATTGAGCAAGCGCGCCTCGACGATCGAAGCCCCCGCCCGCTCCAGCCGCGGCGTCATGCGCGAAAGCCGCGACCGGTCCACGTCGCTGGCGATGATGCGGCCCTGGTTCGCCATCTCGCCGGCGAGCGCGAGCGTCTTGCCGCCCGCACCCGCGCACAGGTCCACAACGCTCATGCCCGGCGCAGCCTTGCAGGCGAGCACCAGCAGCTGGCTACCTTCGTCCTGAACCTCGATCAGGCCGCCGCGATACGCGGAATGATCTTCGATCGCGGTGCCCTCGGCCAGGCGGATGCCGATCGGCGACAAGGGACTGGGGGTCGCACCTTGCAGCTGTGGAAGCACTTCATCCCGGTCCGTCTTCAGCCGATTGGCGCGCAGGTCGAGCGGCGCGCGTTCGAGCAGCGCGGCCTGTTCCGACGCATCCAGTAGCGGATCGAAGCGCGGCGCGAGCCAGGCGGGCACGACAGCAGCCGCCGCACGCTCCTCGTCCGGCGCAACGATGGCCGGACCGTGAGCCGAACCGTCGAACAAGGCAGCGAGCCCCTCCTGGTCGTCCGCAAGGCCAAGCATTGCCGCACGGCCGGAGGATGGCCGTTCACCCGACCGGCGGATCGACGCGTAGACAAAATCCCGTACCGCACGACGGTCTTTCGATCCGGCGTAGCGACGCGTCTTGAAGTAGCGCGCGATCAGCGTGTCGGCTGCCGCTCCACCCGATGCGGCGGCATGAATGATCTCGTCGAGCAGCTCGATCGCTGCCTGGACGCGTGCTGCAGGAGTCATGCGCGCCGCATCCTCATTTCAAGGCAACCCGGTTCAGCGCGTCGGATAATTTGGCGCCTCGCGCGTGATGGTGACGTCGTGAACATGGCTTTCGCGCAGACCCGCATTGGTGATGCGGATGAACTGGCCGCGCTGCTGCAACTCCTCGATCGTGCGCGAGCCGGTATAGCCCATCGCAGCCTTCACGCCGCCGACGAGCTGGTGGACCACGTCGCTGGCCGGTCCCTTGAAGGGCACCTGTCCCTCGATGCCCTCGGGCACGAGCTTCAGCTGATCCTTGATGTCCTGCTGGAAGTAGCGATCGGCCGAACCGCGCGCCATCGCACCCACCGAGCCCATGCCGCGGTAGCTCTTGTAGGAGCGGCCCTGGTAGAGGAACGTCTCGCCCGGCGCTTCGGCCGTGCCGGCGAGCAGCGACCCGACCATCACGGTGGATGCGCCGGCCGCAAGCGCCTTGGCAACGTCGCCGCTGGTGCGAAGGCCGCCGTCGGCAATGACGGGCGTTCCCGACTTGGCGGCTTCGGCGGCCGTGTCCATGATGGCGGTGAGCTGCGGCACGCCGACGCCGGCAACGACGCGCGTGGTGCAGATCGAACCCGGGCCGATGCCGACCTTGACCGCGTCTGCGCCCGCGCCGATCAGTGCCTTGGCAGCCTCGGCAGTGGCGACGTTGCCGGCGACGATCTGGACGGCGTTGGACAGCGTCTTGATCCGCTCGACCGCCCTTGCGACATCGCGATTATGCCCGTGAGCGGTGTCGATCACGATCAAGTCGCATTCCGCGTCGATCAGCGCCCGGCTGCGGTCGAACCCCTTGTCGCCGACAGTGGTGGCAGCGGCCACGCGCAGTCTGCCCGATCCGTCCTTGGTCGCGCTGGGATACGTAACGGCCTTTTCGATGTCCTTGACGGTGATGAGGCCGATGCACCGGCGATCCTCGTCCACGACCAGCAGCTTTTCGATACGGCGCTGGTGCAGCAGGCGCTGCGCCTCTTCCTGCGACACGCCCGGCTTCACCGTCGCGAGATTGTCGCGGGTCATAAGTTCGGAGACCGGCTGCAGCGGGTTTTCGGCAAAACGCACGTCGCGATTGGTGAGGATTCCAACCAGTCGTCCATCGTCGCCCGTGATCGGGATACCGGAAATGCGATGACGCTTCATGAGGTCGAGCGCGTCGGCCAGGGTCTGGCTTGCCGTCATGGTGATCGGGTTCACCACCATGCCGCTTTCGTAGCGCTTCACCGACCGTACGGCGGCAGCCTGTTCCTCGATCGAAAGGTTACGGTGGAGAACACCTATGCCGCCGAGCTGCGCCATTACGATCGCCATGTCGGCCTCGGTGACCGTGTCCATGGCGGACGACAGGATCGGGATGTTGAGCCCGATCTCCCTGGTAAGCCGCGTGCTGGTATCGGCCTGGCTCGGCAGGACATCCGATTCGGCGGGCTTCAGAAGCACGTCGTCGAAGGTAAGGCCGAGCGTAATATCCATGGGGTGCCAAGGTCCTGAGTCGGAGGTTGGCGGCCCATGTAACCGCGGCTGACCGGAAGCGCTAGGGGGCGATGGGACTCGGATAGCTCGCAGGATCGGCCAGGCCGCGTGTGATCGCCACGTGCAGGTTCGCGTCCTCCACCGCTCCATCGAGCTGGGTAGCGTGGGCCGCGTCGTCGTCGGGTTTGTGGTAGACGGTGCCGAGATAGTTCATCAGCAGCTTCATGTCGCTGACCGATCCCGTCGCCATGATCGTCGGGATGCCGCGCGCGGCAAAGGCCCAGCCGTCCTGACGACGGATCATCACATTGGCTTCGGTATCAAGATCGATCTTGCGGCCCAGCGCGCGGGCGCTGTCATCGACCACCTTGTCTATCGCAGGGTGTTCGCCGCGGCCGATGATGGCGACAGGCAGTCCGGCCGGCCCGATCGCGGTGGTGTCGAGATTGAGGGCGGCGACAATCGAGGCGACCGGCACCGGCGGTGCGGCCGCGAAGGCGTGGGCGCCGACCAGTCCCATCTCCTCGGCCGTTGTCGCAAGGAAGTAGATGGTGCGGGCGGGCCGGGGTCCAGCGGAGAGACGCCGCGCGACCTCGATCATGATGGCCGTCCCGCTCGCATTGTCCACTGCGCCGTTGCAGATGCGGTCGGCAGCGCCTTCCGGGGCGCAGATGCCGAGATGGTCCCAATGCGAGAGGAGGATAATGGCCTCTTCCGCCTTGCCGCTGCCCTCGATCTTGCCGACGACGTTCGCGGTCTCGAACGGGCGGACCTTCGTGCGGACGTCCATGTCGGCACGAAGCGGCAGGGGCGCAGCACGGTTGCCTGTTGCAGCTCCCGTCCGCACCTGATCCAGGTTCATGCCGGCAGCGTCGAATAGCCTGGAGGCAGCCGCCGCACTTATCAGGCCATCGGCATTGTTCGCTGCCGTGGTGAACTCTCCCCGTTCCAGCCAGGCCTTGCCGGCCGCCGGCCACTCGGCCGTTGCCGCGGCGATGGTGATGATCGCCACTGCGCCGCGTGCCGCGAGTTCGGAAGCAGTCAGGGCTGCACGCCCCGACGGATGCCCGCCCTGAAGCAGCAACAGGGCGCAACCTTGAAGGTCCAGGTCGGCGAGCTCCTCGGCAGTGCCATAGCCGGCAAACAGAACAGGTGCGTTAGTGACACGGGCATGCGCGCTACGGCCCAGAAGAACGATCTGGTCGGCGGGAAGATCGATGACCTTCCCGCTCGCGGTCCAGCGGATGGTGGCGCTCTTGGGAGAGCGCTCGACCATAGGCACGACCTGGCGCCACAGTCCGTCAGACGCACCAGGCTTCAGGCCCGCATCGGCGAAGGTGCTGATCAGGTAGGCCTCGGTCCGCTCGCCGCCCGCAGTGCCTGGCTGCCTGCCTTCAAAGGCATCGCTGGCCAGCACATCGATGTGCCGGCGCAAATCCGCCTCACTGATCGTGTGGGAGGCGGGAGCGGCGGCTGCGGTGAGAAAAAAAGGGAGGGCGGCAAGCGACAGGCGTTTGATCATGACGGCAAATTGAACGGCCGCCTGTTCGTTGGCAAGCCTCTCGCCAATCACCTGGATCGAGCTGTGACGAAGAGCTAGAGCCGCGCCTTGGCCAGCAACCTCTCGGCTTCCGCCACGTGCATGGCCTCGATCATCCGGCCGTTATAGCGTTCGGCCCCACCCGTCGCCGCCTCGATCAGCCGACGCGCCTCGGCGACCTGGTCTGCCGTAGGCCCGAAGGCGATGTTGGTGGTGACGATCTGGCTGGGATGAATCAAAGTCTTGCCATCGAAGCCGAAGCAGCGTCCTTCGGCACATTGCGACCTCAGTCCGCTATCGTCCTCCAGCCGGTTGTAGACGCCGTCGAACACCGCAATGCCGGCCGCCCGTGCAGCGACCACCACGCTCTGCAAGGCATGAACGAGGCCAGACCTTCCTTCCCCCGGCGGAAGGTGGAGATCCGCCGAGAGGTCATTGGTGCCGACGATCAGCGCCTGGGCCTCGCGCGCTATGGCGGGCGCATTCAGCACGCCGATCGCCGTCTCGATCATCGCCAGCACCGGCTTCTCGGTCAGGCTGCGCGTGTTCAGCACCTGGCGTGGATCCTCGGCCTTGGGCAGGACGACGAAGCCGGCCTTGCACGCCCGAGCGGCGATCACATCCGCGCCATACCAGTCCGTGGCCTGCGCATTGACGCGAACCGCGGTCAGCCTGTTGCCGAAACCGATGGCGAAGGCGGCGGCAAGATTGCCGCGCGCCTCCGCCTTGTCCTCCGCCCTTACGGCATCCTCTAGGTCGAGGATCACCATGTCGGCGTCGAGTCCCCTGGCCTTTTCGATCGCGCGTGCGTTCGATGCGGGCAGGAACAATGCCGACCGGCATAACCGGAGTGGGTCTAAGGCGCTAAGGCTCATGCCATCGTAGGGGCGGCTGCGCGCACGCCTTGTTCGACATGCGCTTCGAACCGGGCGAAATTGTCCACAAAGAGCTTCACCAGCTTTGCCGCCATTTCATCATAGGCCTGTTTGTCGGCCCAAGTGTCGCGCGGCGTCAAGATGGCTGTATCGACACCTGGAACGGCAACCGGCACTTGGAAGCCGAAATTCTCGTCCGCCCTGAACGCGGCATGGTTGAGACTGCCGTCGAGGGCCGCACGGAGCAAGGCGCGCGTGGCCTTGATCGGCATGCGGCTGCCCACCCCGTACCGGCCGCCCGTCCACCCTGTATTGACCAGCCAGCAATCGACATTGCTGCGTGCGATCCGTTCTTTCAGCAGGTTGCCGTAGACGGACGGATGACGCGGCATGAAGGGCGCGCCAAAGCAGGTGGAGAAGGTCGCTTCGGGCTCCGTCACGCCGATCTCGGTCCCTGCCACCTTGGCGGTGTAGCCGGACAGGAAGTGGTACATGGCCTGGTCGGGCGTCAGCTTGGCGATGGGAGGAAGCACGCCGAAAGCATCCGCGGTCAGCATCACGATGTTGCGCGGCACCGGGCCCATGTTGCGCTCCGACGCATTCGGGATGAAACCGATCGGGTAGGCGCCGCGGCTGTTCTCGGCCAGGCTGTTGTCGTCGAAGTCGAGCGTACGGCTGTCCGGATCCATCACGACATTCTCCAGCACGGTGCCGAACCGGCGCGTGGTCGCGTAGATTTCCGGCTCGGCCTCTTCCGACAGGCGGATCATCTTGGCGTAGCAGCCGCCCTCGAAGTTGAAGACGGCCGTGTCCGACCAGCCATGCTCATCGTCCCCGATGAGGGTGCGGCTTGCGTCGGCCGACAAGGTGGTCTTGCCCGTACCCGACAGGCCGAAGAACACGGCCGTGTTGCTGCCATCATGCGCCATGTTGGCCGAACAATGCATGGGCATGACGCCCTTCACCGGCAGCAGGTAGTTCAGCACGCCGAAGACGGACTTCTTCATCTCGCCCGCATAGGCCGTGCCGCCGATCAGGATCATCTTCTCGGTGAAGCTGATCGCGATAACGGTGTCGCTACGCGTGCCGTGGCGTTCGGGGTCGGCGCGGAAGCTCGGCAGGTCGATGATGGTGAACTCGGGTTCGAAGCCGGCAAGTTCCCCCGCCTCCGGACGGACCAGCAGCGTGCGGATGAACAGGTTGTGCCACGCAAGCTCGTTGATCACCCGCACCTTGACGCGATGCTCCGCCTGCGAGCCGCCATACAGGTCCTGCACGAACAGCGTCTCTTTGGTGCCGAGCGCCGCCAGGAAGTCCTGCTTCAATGCGGCGAAATGGTCGGGCGAGATCGACTTGTTATTGTCCCACCAGATCGTGTCTTCGGTCTCGGCATCCCGGACGATGAACTTGTCCTTGGCGGATCTGCCGGTGTGCTTGCCGGTCTTCACGACCAGTGCACCGCCTTCAGCGAGTTCTCCCTCGCCCCGGCGCAGCGCCTGCTCGATCAGCGGCGCAGTCTGGAGGTTCCAGAATGTTTCTGCTTTGGTTTCAATGCCCTGCCGGCCAAGGCTGAATGCGGGCGTGCGGTTGACCACGAAAACTCTCCCATGTGCAGCGCTCGTGTAAAATCGGCGCCATTGCGCCTGCCATTATCCGCCGGACAGGGGGCGTCAAAGGGACAACGCTGTCATTGCGGCGCCGCCCAGCTTTGCATATGGCTTGGCTATACATGGCGGGAAGGTCATCCATATGTCGGTAAATATCGCGCTCGTCGACGATGACCGGAACATCCTGACATCCGTTTCCATCGCGCTGCAGTCGGAGGGATTCGGCACCCGCGTCTATTCGGATGGCGAGACGGCACTGAAGGCGATCCTCGACAATCCGCCCGACCTCGTGATCCTCGACATCAAGATGCCGCGCATGGACGGCATGGAATTGCTGCGCCGCCTGCGGGAGAAGAGCGCAGTGCCGACCATCTTCCTCACCTCGAAGGATGACGAACTGGACGAGGCGCTCGGCCTTGCCATGGGTGCCGACGATTATGTCGCCAAGCCCTTTTCCCAGCGTCTTCTCATCGCTCGCATTCGCGCGGTGCTTCGCCGCAGCGAGATGCGGGCGCTCCCGGAAACGGCGGAAGGCTCCGATAGTGAGGCCGTGCAGATCGTGCGCGGGCGCCTTGCCATGGATCCGGCACGCCACCGCGTGCAGTGGGACGGGCGCGACGTAACGCTGACCGTTACCGAGTTCATGATCCTGGAGGCGCTGGCGCAGCGGCCCGGCGTCGTCAAATCCCGCAACCAGTTGATGGACGTCGCCTATCAAGACGACATCTATGTCGACGACCGCACCATCGACAGCCACATCAAGCGTCTGCGCCGCAAGTTTCGTGCGGTCGACGACGATTTCAAGTCGATCGAGACGC
This sequence comes from uncultured Allosphingosinicella sp., assembly GCA_934539295.1. Classification (GTDB taxonomy): domain Bacteria; phylum Pseudomonadota; class Alphaproteobacteria; order Sphingomonadales; family Sphingomonadaceae; genus Allosphingosinicella. The sequence continues at coordinate 19,577 of CAKTCN010000008.1, read as the reverse complement.
TTTACGGTGTCGGATATCGCTTTGCCGAGGAGTAAGCTGCCCGACGGTAACTCGCGGTGGGTCGCGCGCTGGCCGATCACCTACCGTATTCTTGCGGTCAACGTCTTTGCGCTCGCTATTCTTGCCGGAAGCCTCTTCTATCTGGACAGCTTCCGGGCGCGACTGACTGCAGATCGCGTGACGCAAGCCGCCACCCAGGCGCAGATCATCGCCGAAGCGGTCGGGGCGGCGCAGCCGGGGCAGACCCGATCGCTGATGCGGCGATTGGGGCAGGAATCGGATACGCGCCTGCGGACCTATGCGCCCGACGGAACCAAGCTGATCGACAGCTGGAACGGTGCGCCGCACACCTATCGCCTCCGTGATCCGGTCAAGGAGCCATGGACAAAGGACATAGCGCGCCTGCTAGACCGCGGGCTGAACGCAGCGGTGGGCGGAAGCACGCCCCCGCGCTATCGCCCCCCTGCCCGCGATGTCGCGGCGGCATGGCCCGAGGCCATGGAGGCGCGAAGCACTGGTCGCGAGACGAGCCGACTGCGCGAGGCGCCCGATGGCACGGTGTTCATATCCGCGGCTGCACCCGTGCCCCGCCGGTCCGACATCCTGCTCCTGACTTCGAACCCGCGCGACATCCGTGCCCTGGTACGCGCGGAGCGCCTGACGCTCGGCATCATCCTGCTGGTGACTATCCTGGTGTCGGTTCTGCTATCGCTGTTCCTCGCACGCACCATCGCGCTGCCGCTGCGCCGCCTTGCACGCGCGGCCCAGCGTGTCCGGCTCGGCCGTGCACGCGAGGTGGACGTGCCACGCCTTCCTTCGCGTCGAGACGAGATCGGCCTTCTCGCCCGCGCCCTGGCCGACATGACGCAGGCCCTTCGCGAACGGATCGATGCGACGGAGGCTTTCGCCGCAGACGTCACGCACGAGCTCAAGAACCCCCTCGCCTCCCTCCGCTCCGCCGTAGACAGCCTTGAGCGGGTGGAGGATCCCGCGCTGCGCGAGCAGTTGCTGGACGTGGTGCGGCATGACGTACAGCGGCTCGATCGGTTGATCGTCGACATTGCAGAGGTATCGCGGCTGGACGCCGAATTGTCGCGTGCGCGGTTCGAGCCTGTCGATGTCGGGACGATGATTGAGCATCTGCTGAGCCTGTGGGAGCCGCGAGGTGCCGAGCGGAGCGTGCGTATCGCCTTCGCCCGCCCGCATACGGGAAGCACCATGGTGATGGCCGAGGAAGGCCGGCTGGCGCGTGTCTTCGACAACCTGGTCGATAATGCCATTTCCTTCTCGCCGCCCGACAGCCTTGTCGAGATCGCCGCCGCACGGATCGACGATGCCGTGGTGGTCAGCGTGCAGGACGAAGGCCCCGGTGTGCCGCCCGAGGCGCGGGAGGCGATCTTCGGCCGGTTCCACAGCGACCGGCCCGAAGAGGAAGGCTTCGGCCGCCATTCCGGTCTCGGCCTCGCCATCGCGCGCGCCATCGTGGAGGCGCATGACGGACGCATCCGAGTAGAGGCGCGTCGCGACGGGCGCAGCGGTGCGCGCTTCGTCATCGAACTGCAGGGCGCCCTGCCATGAGCGCCGCCACCGTGACGGTTCACGCCTCCTGCATAGCCGTTGATGGCCGCGGCATATTGCTGTCGGGTCGGTCGGGCTCGGGCAAGTCCGACCTCGCGCTGCGCCTGATCGATCGCGGCGCGAGTCTCGTGAGCGACGATTATACGATCCTGAACGCCGACGGCGACCGCCTGTTCGCCTCGGCCCCTGCCAATATCGCGGGCATGATCGAGGTTCGCGGGCTCGGCATTGTCGAGCGGCCTTGCGTCGAGACCGCGGCCATTTGCCTGTTCGTTGACCTCGACGGTCCGGTCGATCGCATGCCGGGGGAAGGCGCAATGGTCACGCTCGCCGGCATCGATATTCCCGCCGCGACCCTGAACGCGCTTGAGGCGTCCGCGCCGATCAAGGTAGAGGTGGCACTCGACCTCCTCGGATTGACGCGCTGAATGAGCAAGGCCTCCGTTCCCAAACGCATCCTGCTGGTGACGGGCATGTCGGGCGCGGGCAAGTCGACCGTGCTGCGGACGTTGGAGGATAGCGGCTGGGAGGTGGTCGACAACCTGCCGCTCTCGCTGCTCGAACATCTGCTTTCGACGCCATCTTCGATCGGCCCGAGCAAGCGGCGCCCACTTGCCCTCGGCATTGACAGCCGCACTCGTGACTTCGACGCGACGGACATCATCCGCCGGATCGAGGAACTGGATCGGGAGCATGCCTTCCCCGTCGAGACATTGTTCCTGGATTGCGCCGGCGCCGAATTGCTGCGCCGCTATTCCGAGACGCGCCGCCGGCATCCGCTTGCTCCTGACCGACCGGCCATGGACGGGATCGGGGAGGAGCGCCACCTGCTCGACCCGTTGAAGCGCTTTTCGGACCATCTGATCGACACCACCGACGCCGATGCCAATGCGCTGCAGCAGCAGATCCGTGCGCGCTTCGGCGCGGGGGAGCGTTCGCCCAACCTGCACGTCATGTCGTTCGGCTTCGCACGCGGGCTGCCGCGCAACGCCGACACGGTGTTCGACATGCGGTTCCTGCGCAATCCGCATTGGGACGAAAGGCTCCGACCGCAGACCGGCCTTGATGCCGCAGTGGGTGAGTATGTCGCCCAAGACGAGGCTTATTCCGATGCAGTGGGTCGGATCGAGGACCTGCTGCTGATCCTCGTCCCGCGCTATTTCCATGAAGGTAAATCCTATCTAACGGTCGCCTTCGGATGCACGGGGGGGCGGCATCGGTCGGTCCATGTGGCGGAGCGGGTGGCGAAGCGGTTGCGCGAGGCGGGTTTTTCCCCCACCATCGAACATCGCGACCTCGGCACGCTGCCACGCGACAGGATCGAAGACGCCCAACGGGCGGAACTGGAAGAATAGCCCTTAAGGTGAATCGATGATCGGATTGGTGCTGGTGACCCATGGTCGGCTCGCGTCGGAATTCGTGCGCGCCATGGAGCACGTGGTGGGACCGCAGGAGCAGATCGCCGCGATCTGCATCGGCCCCGAGGACGACATGGAGGCGCGCCGCAACGACATTGCCGGGTCGATCGACCGGGTGGATGCCGGCGAGGGCGTGATCATCCTCACCGACCTGTTCGGGGGCACGCCGTCCAACCTGGCGATTTCGCTGATGAAGTCGGATCGGGTGGAGGTGATCGCCGGCGTCAACCTGCCGATGCTGATCCGCCTGGAAGGCGCACGCAGGAACATGGACCTGAAGGCCGCGGTGGCGGCAGCACGGGATGCAGGCCGGAAATATATATCGGTCGCGTCCGAGATATTGGGAGAGACCGTCTGATGCCGGAACGCACCGTCGATGTCCTCAACAAGCGCGGCCTTCACGCCCGCGCTAGCGCCAAGTTCGTGACCCTCGCCTCGTCCCAAAGCGCGCAGGTCGAAGTGGAGAAGGACGGATCGAGGGTGTGCGGCACGTCCATCATGGGCCTGATGATGCTGGGCGCGGCAAAGGGCGACCGCATCACCATCAGCGCCGAGGGCGACGGCGCCGATGAAGCGGTGGCGGCGCTGGCCGAACTGGTCGAGGCCAAGTTCGGGGAAGAATGATGTTCATTTCGATGTGCTCCTGCGAAGGCAGGAGCCTAGGTGCCTCGGCCTGCTCCGCTGGGCTCCTGCCTTCGCAGGAGTACTGAATGCCGCGCCAGATCACCGCCTTTTCCAACCCGCTGATCAAGCAGGTGCGTTCCCTGCGCGACAAGAAGCACCGGCGGCGCGAAGGCCTGTTCATGGCCGAGGGGCTGCGCATCCTGACCGAAGCGCGCGAAGCCGGGTTCCTGCCCAACCTCCTCTTCTTCGCGCCGGGTACGCGGCACGATCTGCTCGACCGGCTGATCGACAAAACCGAAGCTGCGGGCGGCGAGGCGATCGAGACCAATGCCGACATCCTGTCCAAGCTGTCAGGCAAGGACAATCCGGGCGTCGTGATCGGCGTCTATCCCGAATTCGACACGAGCCTGGCGCGGATCGATCGCACGAGCGCCGACCTGTGGATTGTGGCGCAGTCGCTGCGCGATCCTGGCAATCTCGGTACCATATTGCGGACCGGGGATGCGGTGGGCGCGGGCGGGCTGATCCTGGTCGACGATTGCGTAGACCCGTTTTCGGTCGAGGCGGTGCGGGCGACGATGGGCGCCCTGTTCACCCAGACGATCGGCACCGCGTCATGGGCCGAATTCCTGGCCTGGCGCGGCGGCGAAGGCGACCTGATCGGCACCAGTCTCAACGCCACCCAGGATTACCAGCAGCCGCGTTATGTGAGGCCGAGCTTCATCCTGGTCGGCAACGAGGCGCAGGGCCTGCCCGCCGACTATGAAGCGGAATGCGACACGCTGGTGAAGATCCCGATGATGGGCAAGGCCGACAGCCTCAACGCCGCGGTGGCGACCGCGGTGATGGCTTACGAGGTCATCAACCAATGGCGGCGTGGTTAGCGCCAAGCGTTCAGCGGTGAGAAAGAGCCTTCCGCGCACCTTGTCCCAGACACCGGGAGTGTAGGAAAATGAAAAGGCTTCAAGTTCTCGCGCTGGCGGCTTTGCTCGGCGGCTGTGCCTCCATCACGGTGCCGGCACCTGTCACCGAGACCTACCGTGCGCTCGGCACCGAGCCATTCTGGTCAGTGACGATCGAAGCAGGTCGTATGACGTATGGGCCTGCGGACGGCGCGAAGATCGCTGTTCCCGCCCCTGCCCCGCGCCCCACGTTCAACGGACACCGTTATGAGACCAGCCGGCTGACGGTGGATGTGATCCACAGCCGATGCAGCGACGGGATGAGCGACGCCATCTATGCCGATACCGTGCTGGTGCTGATCGATGGCCGTCGCCTGAGCGGCTGCGGGGGCGCGGTCAGCAGGCCATGATCCCAACGAATCCTCGCAAATTGTAACGAAATGTTTCCGGAAATTCACAGTCGATTCGCGCCAAGACGGGAAATTTGGCGTTCTCCCCGTGCAGGGGCGTTAGCTGGTTCGACAATTCAAAGGGCCCGAACAATGTATGAGACTTCGATGCGCAACTTGAGCGACCATTGAAGGCGATAGCTGTCCTGAACGACAGCTATTCGGCAGCGACAGGTTCGTCGTCGTTGCCGACTAGCTTGGTGAGCGCGCGCGGCACGCTGTCGATCACGGGTAGCGGCTCGATCTCCTTGGTGCCGCTCGACACTTCCAGCGCCTCGAAACGCTTGGCCTGGGTGAGCACCTGGCTCTCCAGGCTTCCTACGAAGCTATTATAAGCACCGGTCGCAAGTTCCAGATTTCTCCCGAGTTTCGCGACATGAGCACCCATGGTGGTCAAGCGTGCGTGGAGTTCCTTGCCGAGCTTGGCGATTTCCGCCGCCTCGGTGGCGAGCTTTTCCTGGCGCCAGACGCTGGCGACTGTGCGGGCGATGGCGACGAGGTTGGTGGGCGTGGCGAGCAGCACCTTGCGCTCGAACGCCCATTCCCAAAGCGTGTGATCCTGTTCGAGCGCGGCGGTGAGGAAATGCTCGCCGGGAATGTACATGACGACATAGTCGGCCGCGTCGCCGAACTGCTCCCAGTAATTCTTGGCACCCAATTGCTGCGCATGGGTGCGGATCGAGAGCAGGTGCGCCTTGAGGTGTGACGTGCGCAGCGCCTCGTCCACCTCGTCATGCGCATCGAGGAAGGCGTTGAGTGAGCATTTGGCGTCGATGATGAGCTTGCGCCCGCCGGGCAGGCGCACGATCACGTCGGGGCGAAGGCGCCCATCGTCGGTGTTGACCGACACTTCGGTCTGGAAATCGGCATAGGTCGAAAGGCCCGCCTGTTCGAGCACGTTGCGCAAGCTCTGCTCGCCCCAGCGGCCGCGCGCCTTCGGGCTGGAGCGTAGCGCGTTGACGAGCCGGGCGGTTTCGTCGCGCACCTGCGACTGGCCGGCGCGGACCTGCTCGACGGCTTCGCGCAGGCCGGCATAGGAATCGACCCGCTCCTTCTCGACGGCGCCGAGCTTCTCGTCATAGCGCTTGAGCGTGGTTTCCACCGGCTGGAGCAGCGCCTTCAGTTTCTCCTCGTTCTGCTTGCCGGCATGGCCGAGCCGCTCCTCGGCATGCTTCAGGAACAGGCTGTGTGCGCCCTCGACCGCCTTGCCGGCGAGTTCGCCGAAACGGTGCTCGAGCTTGGCCTCGATATCCTTCAATTGCGCGAGCTGCTTGTCATGCGCCTGCTGGCGCTCTGCCTCGCCGCGCTCGTAGGCGGCGACCTTGGCGGCGAGGCTGGCGGCGGCGGCGCGTTCGTGGCGCACTTCGTCCTCGAGGCCGGTCACGCGGGCGACGATGGAGCGGGCGCCGGCGAGTTCCTGGGCGGCGGAACCGTGCTTGTCGCGCCACTGGTCGCGGTCGGCGCGGGCGAGGTCGAGGTCGCTCGCTACCTTCTGGAGATCGGCGCGCAGGGTCGCCGCGGGGCGGCCGCCGAGGAACCAGCCGAATGCGATGCCGCCGAGCAGGGCGGCGATCAGGATGACGAGTATGAGCGGATCCACGACTTTCCTTCGACGCACAACGGAACGAAGCGGGAACCTAGCTTATGTGGCGGGTGGGCTCAAGCGACATTGCCGTCATGCCGGACTTCACCCGGCATCCCGCTTCTTGCGAACGGTGAGAAGAAGAAGCTGGACCCCGGATCAAGTCCGGGGTGACGTGACCGGAAGTTGGGAAGCTGGCGCGAAGCCTCTTAGAGGATCGCTGCTTTTTCCTTTTCGCGGCGGGCCTTGAGGACCTTCTTTACGATCATGTCGCGCTTGAGGCGGGACAGGTGGTCGATGAAGAGGATGCCGTTGAGATGGTCCATTTCGTGCTGGAGGCAGACGGACATGAGGCCGTCGAACTCGCCCTCCTGCTGCTTGCCATGTTCGTCGGTCCAGGTGGCGCGGACGATGTCAGGGCGCTCGACCTCGGCATATTGGTCGGGGATGGACAGGCAGCCTTCATTGTAGCTCTTCCACCCGTCCGAGCTGTGCACGATTTCAGGGTTGATGAAGACATGGGGCTTGCGGACGACAGGTGCGCCCTCTTCCTCGCTCTCCGGTTCCTGCAGGTCGATGACGAGCAGACGGCGAGGCACGGCGACCTGGATGGCGGCAAGGCCGATGCCCGGCGCGGCATACATGGTTTCGAACATGTCGGCGATCAGGCCGCGCAGTTCGTCATTGACGTCCTCGACCGGCTGGGACTGCTGGCGCAGGATCGCGTCCGGCACTTCTACGATTGGCATCAGGCTCATGAGGGGCAGCTATGCCTGTGAGGGGGACGCGTCAAGCTACGGGGCGCCGCGCCCGCAGCGCCTGGGCGAGCGTGCCTTCGTCCAGATAGTCGAGCTCGCCGCCGACCGGCAGGCCGTGGGCGAGCTGGGTCAGGCGAACGGGATAGGTTTCGAGGCGCTCGGCCAGGTAGTGGGCGGTGGTCTGGCCCTCCAGCGTCGCGTTCATGGCGAGGACGACCTCGTCGATGCCGCCGGCGGCGACGCGCGCGACCAAGCGGCCGATGGTGAGATCTTCGGGCCTTATTCCATCGAGTGCGGAAAGACGGCCGCCAAGTATATGGAAACGGCCGGGAAAGAGGCGGGAGCGATCGAGCGCCCACAGGTCCGATACTTCCTCCACCACGCACAGCATGCGCGCGTCGCGGCGCGGGTCGGCGCAGATGCCGCAGGGGTCAGTCGTGTCGACATTGCCGCAGGTGCCACACACCGACAGGCGTTCGTTGACTGCCTCCAGCGCGCGCAGCAACGGCGTCATGGCGGTCTCGCGCTTCTTCATCAGGTGGAGGACGGCGCGGCGGGCCGAGCGCGGGCCGAGGCCGGGGAGCCGCGACAGGGCCAAGGTCAGCGCGTCGATTTCGGGGGAAGCCATGATGGCGGAGATAGTTATACTTCGTTGCTCGCGCAAATACGTCAGTGCGAGCAGCGCGAAGCAATCCAGTGTGGCTTCCGAGGCCCGCTGGATTGCCGCGTCGCTACGCTCCTCGCAATGACGGAGTGGTGACGAATGCGACCTTGCCCGTTAAGCAGCGGCCATGCGCATCGCCTTCATGGGAACACCCGATTTCGCCGTGCCGACGCTCCATGCCCTGATCGAGGCAGGGCATGAGGTGGCGTGCGTCTATAGCCAGCCGCCGCGGCCTGCCGGGCGGGGCAAGGCGCTGCGGCCCTCCCCGATCCATGCGGCGGCGGAGGCGGCGGGGATCTCGGTGCGCACGCCCCTCACCTTGCGCGATGCCGACGAGCAGGCGGGGTTCGCGGCGCTGGGCGTCGATGTGGCGGTGGTGGCGGCTTATGGGCTGATCCTGCCGGTGCCGGTGTTGGAGGCGCCGCGTCATGGCTGCCTCAACGTCCATGCCTCGTTGCTGCCGCGCTGGCGGGGGGCGGCGCCGATCCACCGGGCGATCCTGGCGGGCGACGAGAGGACCGGCGTTTGCATCATGGGGATGGAGAAAGGACTCGATACAGGGCCGGTCTACTTGCGCGGCGAGACGGGGGTGGACGGCAAGACGGCAGGTGCGCTGACCGACGAACTGGCGGCGATGGGCGGTGCGATGATGGTCGAGGTGCTGGCACGGATGGGTGAGATCGAACCCGTGTCGCAGCCCGAGGACGGGGTCACCTATGCGGCCAAGCTCGAGAAGGGCGAGGCGCGGCTCGACTTCGGGCGCACTGCGGCGGAAGTCGAGCGGCAGGTGCGGGCGTTCAATCCGGCGCCGGGGGCATTCTTCGAACATGGCGGCGAGCGGGTGAAGGTGCTGGCGGCCGAGGTGGTGGACGCCGAGGGGGTGACCGGCACGGTGCTGGACGCTCGGCTGACGATCGCCTGTGGGTCGGGGGCGCTGGTGCCCACCTTGGTGCAGCGGGCGGGACGCGGGGCGATGAGCGCAGGCGAACTGCTGCGCGGCTTTGCCATTTCCGCAGGCACGATCCTGGCGTGACGCGCTTCCGCCTTACGGTCGAATATGACGGGCGGCCGTTCATGGGCTGGCAGCGGCAAGCGCATGGGCCGTCGGTGCAGCAGGCGATCGAAGAGGCTGTGGGGGCGATCACCGGCGAGGCGGTGACGCTGCATGCCGCAGGGCGGACCGATGCCGGCGTGCATGCGCTGGCGATGACGGCACATGTGGACGTGGCGCGGGCGATCAGCGCGCACCGGCTGATGGAGGGCATCAACGCCAAGCTGCGGCCGCAGCCGGTAGCGGTGCTGAACGCGGCCGAGGTGGACGACGATTTCCATGCGCGGTTCAGCTGCCTTGGGCGGCGCTACATCTATCGCATCGTCAATCGGAGGGCGCCATTGGCGCTGGAGGCCGGGCGGGCGTGGCGGGTGCCGTTCGTCCTCTATGCGGACGATATGAACAAGGCCGCGCAACTGCTTGTTGGCAAACATGATTTCACAACGTTCCGATCTGCGCATTGCCAGGCGGAGAGCCCGGTCAAGTCGATCGACCGGATGATCGTGCGGCGATTGGGCGACGTGATCGAGGTGGAGGTCGCGGCAAGATCGTTCCTGCACCACCAGGTGCGATCGATGGTCGGGTGCCTGGAACTGGTCGGGCGCGGCAAGTGGAATGCGGGGGATCTGAAGGCCGCGCTGGAGGCGAAGGATCGGGCCGCCCTCGGATTCAACGCGCCGCCAGACGGGCTGTATTTCGTCGAGGCGGTCTATGAGGAGGCGCCTGTCCTTCAGCGCTCACCCTGAGCGCGGGAGGAGGAGGATTTCGCGCGCGGGCGGGTGACCCAGAAAGGCTTGCGGGCTGGCGGAGAGGCCGTAGGCGCCTGACAGGAAGACAGCGACGAGATCGCCGATCTCGGCACGGGGCAGCAGGACATCGTCGGCAAGGCGGTCGAGCGGGGTGCAGAGGCAGCCGACGATGCTGACCTCCTCCTCGGGCGCGGCGTCGAAGCGGGCGGGAAGCGCGACCGGGTAGTTGCGGCGGATCACCTGGCCGAAATTGCCCGAGGCGGCGAGTTGGTGGTGCATGCCGCCGTCGGTGATCAGGAAGGTCTTGCCGTGGCTGACCTTCCGGTCGACGATGCGGGTCAGGTAGACGCCCGCCTCCCCCACCAGCCAGCGGCCGAGTTCGATCGCGAAGCGCGTGCCCTTGAGGATCGGGTCTCGTGCAGGCAGCGCCGCTGTGAGGGCCAAGCCGACCGCTTCGACGTCGAGCGGCTGCTCGCCCGCGAAATAGGGTATGCCGAAGCCGCCGCCCATGTTGAGCAGCGGCGGCGCGGCGCCGATGTCGTGCGCGAGGGTGGCGGCGAGCGCGAGGGTGGCGGCTTGCGCCTCGATCAAGGAATCGGCCGCAAGTGCCTGGGAACCGGCGAAAATGTGGAGGCCGCGCCAGTCCGCGCCCGCTGCGATCAGGCGGCGGGCGAGCGGCGCGGCGCGGTCGGCATCGATGCCGAAGGGGCGTGCGCCGCCGCCCATGCGCATGCTCGACCCCTTGATCTCGAAGTCGGGATTGACGCGGATGGCGAGGCGCGAGCGGAGCGACAGGCGCGCGGCAATGGCGAGCGCGCGTTCGGCCTCGCCTTCGGATTCGAGGTTGATGGTGACGCCCGAGCGCAGCGCGGCCTCGAGTTCGTCGTCGCGCTTGCCTGGGCCTGCGAAAGAGATGTGGCCGGCGTCGGTGCCCGCCGCGAGCGCCATGTCGACCTCGCCGGCGGAGGCTACGTCGAGGCCGTCCACCAGGCTGGCAACATGCCTCAGCAATGGTACATAACTATTTGCCTTGATGGCATAATGAAGGTGGATGTCGGGAAAGGCGGAGCGGAAGCGCGCGACCTTCGCCTCGACCAAGGCGGCGTCATAGACGAAGAGCGGCGTGTCGCCTGCCTCGGCCGCAAGTGCCTCGGCATCGCGCCCGCCGATCAGCAGGCGGCCGCCCTGCGACTGGAAGCCGGCGGGGATGGCGCCCATCGGCTTGCTCATCCCATCAGCTCCGCCTTGAGCGCCTCGCGGTCGATCTTGCCGTTGGGGTTCCTGGGCAGATCGTCGCGCCACAGGATGGCCGAAGGTTGCATGAAGCTGGGCAGTTCGCGCTTGAGATAGGCTGTCAGCTTGGCCTCGCGATCCCGCTGGCCGCGCACGATCAGGGCGATCGCTTCGCCGAGGCGCGTGTCGGGGTAGCCGAGCGCAACGGCCTCGGCCGCGACACCGCTGGCGATGGCAGTTTCCTCGACCTCCGTGGGGCTGACGCGGTTGCCGCTGGTTTTGATCATCGCATCGGCGCGGGTAACGAAATGGAGGAGGCCGTCGGCGTCGCGGCGGACGGTGTCGCCGGACCAGACCTCGCCGTCGCGGAAGCGGGCAGCGGTGCGTTCGGGGTCGTTCCAATAGCCTTGCGCCACGAGCGGGCCGGCATGGACGAGTTCGCCCTCCTCCGCTTCCGAGCCGTCGGGGTTTCGGACGCTGACGTCGGCGAAGGGGATGGCTGTGCCCATCGAGTCCGGGTGGGTATCGACGAGAGCGGGATCGAGGCTGGTCGAGCGAAAGGCTTCGGTAAGGCCGTACATTAGGTGGATCTCGGCCGCCGGGAAAAGCTCGCGCATGCGGCGCACGATCGAGGGCGAAAGCTTGCCGCCGCTGTTGGTAAGACGGCGCAGGCTGAGCGCGGCCTCGGCCGGCCATTGCGCCTCGATCAGTTGCACCCACAAGGGCGGCACGCCGGCCAGCGTGGTGATGCCGTTGCGCTCGACCGCGCGGATGACGTCGCGGGCGGCGAGATAGTCGATGGGCATCACCGACGCGCCTGCCGCCCAGGCGGACAGGAGCTGGTTCTGGCCATAGTCGAAGCTGAGCGGCAGCACGCCGAGCACGCGATCCTGCGGTGCGAGGCAGAGATAATGCGCGACCGAAATGGCGCCGAGCCAGAGGTTGGCGTGGCTCAGCATCACGCCCTTGGGGCGGCCGGTCGAGCCCGACGTGTAGAGCAAGGCGGCGAGATCGTCCGGGGCGGCGGACGAAGGCGGGAGCGCGTCCGTGCCGGCCAGCATGTCCGCCCCCTCGCCTTCCGTCACGACCGGGCAGTCGCCGGGCAGGTCGCCCGCGCTCAGCGTGGCGACACGCGCCTCGCCGGTGACGAGCAGGCGCGCGCCGCTGTCGGCGAGGATGTGGGCGGCCTGGGCGCGCTTCAGGACCGGGTTGATGGGGACGTGGATGAGGCCCGCGCGGGCGGCGGCGAGCGGGAGCAAGCTGGTCATGCGGCTCTTGGGCAGCCAGCTTGCCATTCGGTCGCCGGGTGCGAGGCGCCCTTGGAGCGATGCGGCGAGACGGCCGACCGTCTGTTCCAGCCCCGCATAGTCGAGCAGCCCTTCGCGGGTGAGCAAGGCGGGTGCCGCCCCCTCGCCTTTCAGCGTGAGGTGGTCGAGCGGAAAAGGCGTCGGGTCGGGTCCGGTCACCGCCTGCCTCTAGCGCGGCCGGCGCGAAGCCGCTAGGCGGCGGCGATCAGTTGAAAGGATGGTCCGTGACGGTGAGCAGCAGCGACGCACAGGCGGTTGACGATACGCTGAGGGCGACGCTTTCGGACGTGCTCGGGATCGACCGCGCGCGGGTGGACGGGTTCACCGAAGCAACGCCCCTGTTCGGATCGCTTCCGGAGTTCGACTCGATGGCGGTGGCGGGGCTGCTGACCGAGCTGGAGGAGCGGCTCGGCATCCTCATAGAGGATCATGAGGTCGATGCCGATCTGCTTGAGACTTATGGAAATCTGCTGACCTTCGCGCGGGCGAAGACGCTGCGGTAACTCCCTCTCCCGCAAGCGGGAGAGGGGATGATCCTTACGCGTTCACCGCGACCTTGTGCGTGGCGGCCTCGAAATCCGCTTCGGCCAGGAACTTCTCCGCATCGAGCGCGGCCATGCAGCCGGTGCCGGCGGCGGTGATGGCCTGGCGGTAGACCTTGTCCATCACGTCGCCGCAGGCGAACACGCCGGGGACGCTGGTGCGGGCGGTGCCGGGGTCGACCGCGATATAGCCGTCATCGTCCAGGTCCAGATGGCCACGGAACAGGTAGGTCGCGGGCGAGTGGCCGATCGCGACGAAGCCGCCCTCCACATCGATCCGCTCGATCTCGCCCGTCTGCGTGTTCCTGAGGTCGAGGCCGACCAAGCCCTCGGGCTCGCCGCCGGCCACGAACTGCGCGACTTCGCGGTTCCACAGCACCTTGATGTTGGGATGGGCGAACAGGCGTTCCTGCAGGATCCGCTCGGCGCGCAGCGAGTCGCGGCGGTGGATCAGGGTCACATCATGGCTGTGATTGGTGAGGTAGAGCGCCTCCTCGACCGCGGTATTGCCACCGCCGATCACCGCCACTCGTCTGCCGCGGTAGAAGAAGCCGTCGCAGGTGGCGCAGGCGGACACGCCCTTGCCCTTCATGTGCTCTTCGGACGGTAGGCCGAGCCAGCGCGCCTGCGCACCGGTGGCGATCACCAGCACGTCGCCCGAATAGATCGTGCCGCCGTCGCCGATCAGGCGGAACGGGCGCTGCGACAGGTCGACCTGCGTGATATGGTCCCACATCATCCGCGCGCCGACATGCTCGGCCTGCGCCTGCATCTGTTCCATCAGCCAGGGGCCCTGGATAACCTCCTTGAAGCCCGGGTAATTTTCGACGTCGGTGGTGGTGGTGAGCTGCCCGCCCGGCTGCATGCCCTGCACCACGATCGGCGCCATTCCGGCACGAGCGCCATAGATGGCGGCGGACAGGCCGGCAGGCCCGGAGCCCAGGATCAACATGCGAGTACTATGGGTGGCAGGCATCGAAAACTCCGCTTCGTACGTGCAAGCGGAGATAGGGAGTGTTGCGGCAAAGGTCCAACACGGGCGGGATGTGGAAAGCCCGATCAACCCGCCGGCACGCGACTTATCAACAGATAAGTCGCTGTTCAGCCGCGGCTTACCACGTCCACTCTCCGGGATCCGCGATGCCGTTGCGATTGGCGTCGAGGCGCGTCCAGACTGCGGTGCCCCAAAATTCGTACGAGTCCAGATAATCGTCGCCATCCGGGTTGAAGGCGGTCCACGCCGTCTCCCATGAGGCAGGCTGCGCACCCGGGAAGAAGCCGCTTTCGCCCCAGCAACGTTCGAATTCAGCGCGGGTGACCCGGCCGTTCACATCCTCGTCCCAGGCGCTGTAGGCGGCACGTGAGTAGCTCGCCCATTCGGCAGCCTGCACATAGCCGTCTGCATCGAGGTCCAGTGGCCCGGTGTTGCCGCAGCGCCATTCGGCAAGCTGCGCAACGCCGTCGCGGCTGCCGAGGCCAAAGCCATCGGTGATTTCGCTGCATCCGCACAGCACCATGGCGCCACCCAGCAGCAGCGACATGCATCTCAGACCCATGATCCATCCCTTCTCGCATCGCCGCGGCGCGGACGTTCGGGTAGTGGAATGAGGCGGCACGCCGGTTGGTTCCGTGTCTCGGACCGGACGAGGAACGAAGAGGCCCCCTCCCCGTTCACCCCGACACGTGGCGCCGCTGCGCCGCTTATCCGATCAAGAGGTGATATATGCGTAAATCCGCGATGATGATCCTGGCCGCGAGCGTGTCGCTCGGCGCCTGCTCCAGCTATGACAACGATCGCCAGCTTGGCCGGATCGGCACGGGCGCTGCGATCGGTGCAGCCGGCGGCGCGGCGGTTGGCGCGGTTGTGGACGGCGTCAGCCCCGTCGAGGGCGCCGCCGCCGGTGCGGTCGCAGGGGCCGTGGTTGGCGCGGTGACGAACAACCGCAACTGGCAGCGCGACAACCGCGGCAATTGCTATTACGTCAACGACGGCCGGCGCGTATACGATTACGACCGCGACTGCTGAGCCGTTTCAGCCGATACGAGAGGCTCCCGCCGGCACCCGGCGCGGAGCCTTTCTTTTGCCTGAGTTCAGCGCTGCTCGAACAGGGTGCAAGCGTGCGCGCAGAGGAAACCCTACCTTCTGACGCTTGTGGAACGCTGGAACGACGCGACATTTGGCGGCTTGTCGGTGCGGCTGTTGGTAGCGGAGGAGGGACTTGAACCCCCGACACGCGGATTATGATTCCGCTGCTCTAACCAGCTGAGCTACTCCGCCCCAAGGGCATGTCACGACGGCCCTTCGGCCGGTGCGAGGGCGCTATATAGACGGCGCGCGCGTCGGGTCAACAGCCAGTCGCCGACTTTCCGGAACCCGTCGCCACTCTTCACGTTCACGGAGCAAATGGCCCTGTCGGGCCCACGGAGAGTGATGACATGGACCTGCTTACGCCGCTCGAAACCTATTGCCGGCTGATCCTGCGCGCCAAGGAGCTGGAGGCACAGGTGCCCGCCCAGGATCCCGACGAAGACGCCTCCAACGTCGACGATCTCGACGACGAGGGCGAAGATCAGGCGCTGTCCGTTCTGGACGACGAACTGAACTCGGGCGTCGAGGAGGAGATTCGCGCGCTGCTCGACGATCTCGCCGACGACCAATTGGCCGAGACGCTGGCGCTGGCCTGGGTCGGCCGCGGCACGTTCGATTCGAGCGAGTGGGATGATGCATTCGCCGAAGCGAGCGACACCGATCCCGAGAGCACGATCGACGAATTGCTGGAGATGCCGCTGCTGGCCGGCTATCTCGAGACCGGCCTCGCCGCCTTTGATTATAGCTGCGAAGGCATCGGGCAACTGGATTGATTTGATTTCACCCGGCGCGTTGCGCGATGCGAACGGCTTCGCTATTCGGGTCCGCACCAGCGCCGGGGAGTAGCGCAGCCTGGTAGCGCATCTGCTTTGGGAGCAGAGGGTCGCAGGTTCGAATCCTGTCTCCCCGACCACTTTATTGATATCATTGATAGGGCGCCGCGGCAAAGCCGCGCCGTCAGTCCTCGCTCCGGGAGGCTGGCCGCACGCGTTCATGAGTCGAGCGTAGCTTCGCTACGCTTGCTCAAACGCATGGTGGGCCCGGAGGGATTCGAACCCCCAACCTAGCCGTTATGAGCGGCCGGCTCTACCGTTGAGCTACAGGCCCTCACCGGCCCGGCGGCGATAGCGGAGCCGTGCGCGGCTTGGCAAGCTACCTCGCTATTCGCCGCGTGCGTGGCGGTCGAGTTGCTCGACGGCCCGGAGGATCTTTGTCGCCTCGTCGGCAATCGCCGCGGCTCTAGCGCGGTGGGCGGGCTCGGCCGGGCCGAGATGCTGGCCGTCTATCATGTCCGCGAAACCTATGATGGCGTTGAGCGGCGTGCGCAGTTCGTGAACAAACTGGCGCACCATGTCGGGCGGCAGCGTCTCCAGCCCCGAGTGACACTCAACCGGCATGTCGCGGCAAGCCACGCCCCTATACCCCTGAAAGCGCCCGGAAACATCGTCGAAGACGGGAGTGCCGGACATGCGCCAGCCGCCTGCCGCTATCCCCTCATCCGCAAATGTCACCTGCGCGTCGCCGAACATCTGTCGTGAGCGAACTACATCGCCCAGCCCCAGTTCTGCAAGGCTGCGACCAACGACTGCAGCCCTCGGCAAGCCATCTACCCAGCAGATCATCCCGCCGGCATCGCTCTCCCAACGAAAACCGTCTGCCGCGCAGACGCCGATGCCGATGGGAGCACCGTCACGGTTCGTGTGGCCGAAGCCCGCTGGCGACAGTCTGCCATGCGGCGGATCGCCCGCATTATCAGTGCCCTGATAGGCTTTGCTCACATGGTAAGTGAGCAAATGCATCGACTCGCGCAAAGAGTCGAGCAGCCGCGCTGCTTCTTGTTTGTGCATGACCTCCCCCGCCATTCGGGATCACGCTAATGGTTAATCGGGGATGCGGGAAGTGTTGAGTTCCGGGCACACGAAAAAGGGCGCCCGCGACAGCGGACGCCCTTCGTCGCAAGTCAACAGGTCAGGCGCGCTGTGCCAGCCAGACGAGCCAGTAATTGGCGAGTTCGGAGCGCGGACCGGTGATCGCCTTGAACGCGGTTTCGGCCTCCGGCTTGCGGCCGGCCATGGCCAGCGCGATGCCGAGGCGGGTATTGGCGACGTTCGCGTCCACCCCGCCCTTCTGGATAGCGGCGCGGTAAAGATCCGCGGCCTTGGCATAGTCGCCATGGCCAAGAAGGGCGTCGCCGATCTTGAGGGCGGAAGTGCCCGTGCCCGACAGGGCCTTCGTTGCCTCGGCATTGATCGAGGCCCGATCCTCGCTGGCACGACGGCCGGCCGCGGTCTGGAAGGACTTGAGGTCAGCCTTGCTGCTATCCAGCACGCGGGTGGCGAAACCCTCGTCCAGAACGGCCTTGGCTTCAGCCGGCAGGCCCTTCTTGTCGACGGCATCGGCGTAGAGGATATAATCCCGCTCGCCTGCCAGCGCCTTGGACGCGCGGGCCAGACGATAGGCGTCGATCGACGTATCGTTGTCGGGCTTGGCCAGCTCACGGTAGATCAGCAACGCGTCGCGCCAGTTGGCGGCGGTCGGATAGGCGGCGACCCAATCGCGGCTGATCGCCATCGCCTCGGGCGACTTGGCGGTATAGGCAATGTCGAGAGCAAGCTTGTGCCAGGCCTCCGGCGCTTTCTGACCCGCAGCGGTCTGGGCCTGGATGGCACGGCGGAAGAGCGGCAGCGCCTCCTGCGGCTTCTTCAGCTCACGCTTAACGCGGCCAAGATTGCTGAGCGCCTCCGCGTCGTTGGGGGTGAGCTCGATCTTGCGGGTCATCGCCCGCTCCGCCATCGGATAGTCGCGCAGGTAGTTGAAGGCGATCACGCCGATCTGCGACTGAAGCGTGGCGATATCGGCCTGTGGGGTTTTGGGCGATGCGGCGAGCAGTTCAAGCCCCTCCGCCTGCACCTTATAGTCGTTGGACTTGACGCCGATCTGGTAGAGATATTGCGCCAGGAAGTGCTTCGCGTCCGGGCCGGTCACGACATTGCGGGCCGCGTTGGCAGCCTGCAGCGCTGCGGGATAATTTGCGGTGTCGAACGCGGTCTGCAGCGGCGCCAGCGCATCACGCTCCGCCTTGCTGAGCTGAAGCTCCGGCTGCGCCGCCTCGCCCTTCTTCTGCGCGATCGCCGGCACGGCCGTCACGAGAGCCGGTCCACCAAGGGCAAGCACTGCGGCCATGGTGAACTTGGAAACGAACTTCATAGATTGCCTCCTATTGGCCGGCTCTGCAGGCCAAGTGTCTGTCGCTCGGGGCTTCTAGCTGCGAAGCCGCGCGGTTTCTAGGCGCAACTCGCTGAACATCCCTTGAATTGAGGCGGTTTGACGGGTCGCGGAGCGGTGGCTAACCGAGCGGGATGCTAGCCGTGATCTCCCCTGCCAAGACGCTCGACTATAAGAGCGACGTCCCTGCCCTGCCCGTCACGCGCCCCCGTTTCGAGGGCGAGGCGCATGCCCTGGCCGCAAGCGCCGCCAAGCTGTCCAAGAAGAAGGTCGGCGAGCTGATGCATATCTCGCCGGCCCTGGCGGAGCTCAATGTGGATCGCTTCCGCGGGTTCGAGGCGCAGCCGGAGCGGCCGGCCATCTACGCCTTTGCCGGCGACGTCTATGCCGGGTTCGAGGTGCACAGCCTGGACGAGGATGCGGTGCTATTCGCGCAGGACCACCTGCGGATGCTGTCGGGGCTTTATGGCCTGCTGCGCCCGCTGGACGCGATCCGACCCTATCGGCTGGAGATGGGCACGCGTTGGGCGCCGGGCCGGGCCAAGGACCTCTACGCGCACTGGAAGGATCGGATCGCATCGACGATGGCCGCGGATGCCGAAGCATCCGGCACGCCCGTCATCATCAACCTGGCGTCCAAGGAATATTGGACGGCCGCCGCCTCGCATCTGCCGCAAGGCATGCGCGTGATCGAGATCGACTTTCGCGAGGACGGCCCGAAAGGCCTCAAGTTCAACACCTTCGCTGCCAAGCGGGCGCGCGGCATGGTGGCGCGCTACATCTGCGAACACCGACTGTCCAACCCGGAGGCGATCAAAGGCTTCGACAGCGACGGCTACGCATTCGATCCGGACGGCAGCGATGACGACCGCTGGCGTTTCACACGGCGCTAAACCCTCGCACGCGCGCGTACGTGTACGCGCACGGGGTGGCGCTCGTTCCTCTGATCCGCTAGCGTCCCGCCTTTCACATCGGCGTCATTCGGCGCCTCACCAGACCAAGCCAGGAAGACACATTGGCCAGCGCACCGCCGACCATCGAGAATAGCGACATCTCCCCAATCTCCATCGTCGAGGAGATGAAGACCTCCTACCTCGACTATGCCATGTCGGTGATCGTCGCGCGCGCCCTGCCCGACGTGCGCGACGGGTTGAAGCCGGTGCACCGGCGCATCCTCTACGGCGCGCACGAGGCCGGGTTCGTCGCCGGGCGCCCCTATCGCAAGTCCGCGCGCCTGGTCGGTGACGTGATGGGTAAATACCATCCGCACGGCGACAGCTCGATCTACGATGCGTTGGCGCGCATGACGCAGGACTGGTCCATGCGGGTGCCGCTGATCGACGGCCAGGGCAATTTCGGCTCGATGGACCCCGATCCGCCCGCCGCGATGCGCTACACGGAGGCGC
>CAKTCN010000007.1 GCA_934539295.1 uncultured Allosphingosinicella sp. | reverse complement strand
GGTCGAAGCCGGGCGAGTTGTGGGAATGGATCGTGGTCAAGTCGCGCGACAGCACGCGCCTGATCATGGCCGAAGAGATCGACTGGATCGATGCCGCGGGCGTTTACGTGACGGTTCATGCACGCGGCGAGGAATATCTCTACCGTGCGGCCCTGGCGACCGTTGCGGAGAAGCTAGACCCCTTCCGCTTTGTTCGCATCCACCGCTCCACGATCGTGAATCTGAAGTCCATCGCTTCGCTCGAACGGCGCTCGCACGGCGAGTTCGAGATCATCCTCAAGGACGGGGAACGCCTGCTCCTGAGCCGAACCTATCGCTCCCATTTTGAGATGGTGCTCGGCCAGCAGCTCTGACCGTGCGTTGAAGCACCGGGCATCACATACCAGCTTGCTGCCGCACCAACCATTTCATGCCCTCATCCGTCCGGTTCGGAACAATCGCCACCACCGGTTTTGCACGGTGCTACAATGGTGCTGCCGTTCAGCAGCGGCGCAACAATCTCCCCACTCGGCCGGACGCCCCGCGTCCGGCCATTTGTCAGGTGCTTGACGCTATCCGCCGGCGGGCAGTGACACGCCAGGCGTCTCACCACACCTACAGGAATGCGTGTCCGAGCAAGACCCAACGCATCATTGCATCATTGCGGTAGGGCGTAGGCAATCACTTCGTCGCCGACCGGCGTCTCCATGAAATGGTGACCGCCCGTCATGATCACCAGATATTGCCGCCCGCCGGCCGTATAGGTCATCGGCGTCGCCTGCCCGCCGGCGGGCAGCACGTCCTGCCACAATGTCTCGCCCGTGTTGACGTCGATCGCGCGGATGAGATTGTCGGTGGCGGCGGCGATGAAGACGAGGCCACCGGCAGTCACCACCGCACCACCATTGTTGGGTGTGCCGATCGTCGCCGGCAACATCGACGGGATGCCGAACGGGCCGTTGCGCCGTGCGGTGCCGAACGAGCGGTCCCAGACCGTCTTGCCCGTCGCCAGGCTGATCGCGCGGATGCCGCCATAAGGAGGCTCCTTGCAGAGCAGGCCCGTCAGCTTCACGCGCCACCCGGCGTTGACGGAGATGGCGTAAGGCGATCCCGCTTGCGGATCGTTGCTGTGGCTGCTGCTCTTGCCGAGCTCGCCTGTCTCGCGGCGCGGCTTCAGGCCCAGCTCGTCGGCTTCGGCGCGCGACAGGAGGCGGTTGTAATTGGGCGTGTCGTTGTAATTGGCGACGATCAGTCCGCGACGCGGATCGATGGCGATGCCGCCCCAGTCGGTGCCGCCGTTATAACCCGGATATTCGATGAACGGCCGGTCGTGCGTCGGCGGCGTGAAGTAGCCCTGGTAGCTCGCGCGGCGATACTGGATGCGGCAGAACATCTGGTCGATGGGGCTCATGCCCCACATGTCCCGCTCCTTCAGGTCCGCCTTGCGCAAAGTGTGGTAGAGCGAGAATGGCTGCGTCGGCGAACGCTGCTCGGGCTCCACCCCGCCCTGCGGCACCGCCCGCTCCTCGACGGGGGTCAGCGGCCGGCCGGTGCGGCGGTCCAGCACATACATGTCGCCCTGCTTGCTCGGCAGGATCAGCGCCGGCACGCCGCCCGGCAGGTCGACCAGACTGGCCTGCGCACCGAGATCATAGTCCCACACGTCCTTGCGCACCGTCTGGAACGTCCAGCGCGGCTTGCCCGTGGCGACGTCGATAGCGACCAGCGCGGTGGAGAATTGGTTCTCCTGCGAACGACGGCTGCCGCTCCAATAATCGACCGCGCTGTTGCCCATCGGCAGGTAGGCGAGGCCGAGCGCCTCATCCCCCGACGCGATCGTCCACATGTTGGGCGTACCCGCGGCATAGGTCTGTCCGGCGGGCGGCGATCCGGTCCACTGCGGATTGACCATGTCCCAAGCCCAGCGAAGCTGACCGGTGACCACGTCGAAGCCCTTGATAACGCCCGATGGCGCCTGCCGCTCCTGCCCGTCCAGCACCTGATGGCCCGTCACGATCACGCCGCGCACGATGGTGGGCGGCGAAGTGATCGACACCATGCCGGGCGCGACCTCGCCCATGCCCTCGGTGATGCTGACCTGGCCGTTGTTGCCGAAGCCCGGACATGGGCGCCCGGTCCGCGCATCGACTGCGATGATCCGCCCGTCCAGCGTGCCTTCGATGATGCGGGTAGCGCAAAAGGCGTTGGCATCCGCCCGGGCAATCGCGTGGTAGGCAACGCCCCGGCAGGCGGCGGTATAGGGGATGAACTTGTCATCGACCCTGGGATCGTAGCGCCAGCGCTGCTTGCCCGTGGCGGGATCGAGCGCGATCAGGATGTTCTTGGCCGAGCACAGATAGAGCGTGTCGCCGACCTTCAGCGGCGTCGTCTCCGCGCCATATTTGTCCTTGGCCGCCTCCGACGGCATGTCGCCGGTGTGGTAGAGCCAGGCGCGCTCCAGCCCCTTCACGTTGCCGCGGTTGATCTGGTCGAGCGGCGAATAACGCTGCGCCGCATAGGTGCCGCCATAAGCCGGCCAGTCCGGGCCGACCGGGCCAGCCACGGCAAGGTTGAGCGGACCGGGCAGCGGGTTCTGCGTCACGCTGTTGTCGTTCGATGCCGCCACCGTGCCGCCCGCCACGATCAGCACCAGCGCACCGAGCGCCGCGAGCCAGCCGGCGCGCGGCGTAACCCGGTCGGTCAGCTTGGGCAGCGCGAGGATCACTAGCAGCAACAGGATGGACGGACCGACTAGGCGCGGGACCAGCGCCCATACGCTCCCGTCCGCCTCCCACAACGCCCAGACCACCGTCGCGGCAAAGGTCGCGAAATAGATCCAGGCACCATTCGCGCGGCCGCGGATCAGCGCATGGCCCGACACGATCAGCGCGAGGCCCGCCAGCAGATAATATAATGAGCCGCCGATCGCCGCCAGCCAGGCACCTCCGCCCGCCAGGATCACGCCGACCGCGCCGATGACGACGCCGACGACAATGGGAAACCAGACGCGTCTGCGCACGACTGTGGTGGCTTGGTCCATCGGCGCGTCCCCTTTGTTTCGTTACGGAACCGATGTGCCCACGCGTAGGTTCCTTGCCGGCGGTTCGAGCGGGAGTTGAAGCCTTTGTCGGAAACGGGCTGGAGCCCCTATTGCGGTGCGGCGCCGCTGCCGGCCGAGCTGCTGGGCCGGTGGAATTTCGATCCGTGGCTGCTTGCCGCGCTGGCGATCGGGGCTGGTGCCTACGCCTTCGTCTCGCGCGATGCGGGGCGGGAGCAGAGGCTCGGCTTTTCGGCCGCCTGGCTCATCCTCATCCTCTTGTTCGTGTCGCCACTGTGCGCGCTGAGCTCGGCCTTGTTCTCGATCCGCGTCGCGCATCATCTGCTGCTCGCCGTTGCCGCGGCGCCCCTGCTGGTCCTCGCCTTCCCCCGGCCCGCGGGCGCACGCACAAACCTCACGCTCTGGACCGGCGTGCAGGCGATCACCTTCTGGGTGTGGCACTCGCCGCCCGCTTATGCCGCCGCCTTGTCGAGCGACCTCCTTTACTGGACCATGCAGGCAAGCCTGCTCGGCAGCGCGATCCTGTTCTGGTCGGCGGTGCGCCGCGCAGCCCCTGCCGCGGGCGTTGCCGCCTTGCTCGTGTCGATGGTGCAGATGGGTCTGCTGGGCGGTCTCATCACCTTTGCGCCGCAGCCGCTCTACGCGCCGCATTTTCTCACCACCTCCCCATGGGGCTTCTCGCCGCTGGAGGATCAGCAAATCGCCGGGCTGGTGATGTGGGTGCCGGCCGCCGGTGCCTATCTCGGCGCGGCGCTCTACCTGCTGTGGCGCTATCTCGGCGCTGATCCGGCCAGGGCGACGGCGCGATGATCGAGCGGCTGCGCGAATGGGCGCGCGGGCATACGGAGCGCAAGCGCTACTCGCCCGTCGGCATTGCCTTCCACTGGATCATGGCCGGGCTGATCATCTTCCAGATCGGCTGGGGCTGGTACATGGCGCAGGTGTCGGTCGGCGCCGACAAGGTCGCCGCGTTCGAGACGCATAGCGCCATCGGCCTGCCGATCCTGGTGCTCGCCTGCCTGCGATTCATATGGCGGATGATGGTGCCGGGCCCGGTCAACGACGCCGATACGCCCGGGTGGCAGAGCAAGAGCGCCTATGCGATCCATTACGTCTTCTACATCTGCTTCTTCGGCCTGCCGCTGTCGGGGTGGGCGATGTGGTCCTCGCTCGGCCAGCCGGGTCCGCTCTACCTCGGCGGCGTGGTGCCATGGCCGCAGCTTCCCTTGCAGAACCTGTCGCCGGAACAGCAATATTGGGTGATGGACGTGGCCGAGGACGTGCATCACTTCCTGGTACTGGTGCTCGTCCTTATCGTTCCGCTCCACGTGGGAGCGGCGCTGAAGCATCATTTCTGGGATCGGCACGACGTGCTGACAGGGATGCTTCCGGAGATCGAGGATTCGGAGACACCCCGGGCAAGGCCGACGAGTAGCGCGCCAGGGTCTCAATCTCCTCAGCCGTCAACCGGCGGCTGATCGCGAGCATCATGTTGGCCGGATCGCCGCGCCGCTCGCCTTTTTTCCACTTGTCGAGCTGCTCGGCCAGATAAGCCGCCGGCTGGCCGCCCAGCGGCGGGTTGGCAGGTCCCATGCCTTCGCCGTTCGCGCCATGGCATTGCGCGCAGGACCACAGGCCGCGCGCCGGATCGCCCCGGCTGTAAAGTGCAGGCGCCGGCGTCGAAGATGCCGCAACAGGCTCGAACGGCATCGCCGCATAATAAGCCGCCACCGCCTGCCGATCGCTTGCGCTCAGCCGCTTGGCGATCGCCTGCATCTGGGCATGTTTGCGCCGGCCGATCGCATAATCGTCGAGCTGCCGGCCAAGATAGCCGACATCGAGCCCCGCCAGCCGCGGCGATCCGTTGCCGTCGCCGCGTCCGTCGAGCCCATGGCAGGTGAAGCAGGCATTGGCCGCCCCGCTGTCGCCGCCGCTCAGCGCGATGACCTCGCCAGTGTGGCTGAAGGGGTCGGGCTGCACACGCTGTGCCTCGCACGCGGGGAGAGCCGCCACGGCAGCCAGCAACAAGATGAAACGCCCTTTGCCCACGAACATGGAACCTCCGCACCGTCAGGTTGGTTCCGGTTGTGGAACTTTCGCTGCGGCGAAACGGGAGGGGATGTTTGAAATTTGCGTGTCTGCCCGTCCTCCTGCTCGTCGCCGCCTGCAAGCCCCTGCCCGACGAACGCTATGAAATGCCCGGCACCGATCCCGTCGCCGGGCTCGAAATCATGAAGAAGGTCGGCTGCGCCAGCTGCCATTCCATTCCCGGCATTGCCTGGCCGAAAGGCGGCGTCGGCCCTGGTCTAGACGGCTTTGCCGATCAGGCGCTGATCGCCGGCCGCGTGCAGAACCGCCCCGAAATCCTCGCCGCCTTCGTCCGCAACGCCCCTGCCGTGGTGCCCGGCACGTCCATGCCCGCCATGCCCTTAACGCCTGAAGAGTCCCGTGATGTCGCAGCCTATCTCTACACGCTCGAGCGCCGCTGACGCGCTCGGCGGCTGGCCGCCGCCGGTGCTCGATCCCGGCGGTCCCTATGCCAGTTCGGTGTCGACCCTTTCCTGGGTGCTGCTCGGCATGGCGGCTTTGGTGTTCCTCGCGGTGCTGGTCGCGCTCTGGATCGCCCTGTTCGGCAAGCCTGCGCTCAAGGCGCGGCTCGGCGGCACCAGGGTCATCTGGATCGCCGGCATAGCCTTTCCAGTCGTGGTGCTGACCGCCCTGCTTATCTACGGCCTCACCCTCACCCGCAGCCTTTCCGCGCCGATCACGGGGCAGGAGATGCGCATCCGCGTCAGCGGCGAGATGTGGTGGTGGCGGGTTATCTTTCCCGCCGAGGGGAGCCGCCCCGCGATCCACGACGCCAACGAGATCCACATCCCGACGGGCCAACCGGTGGTGATCGAACTGGAAAGCCCCGACGTCATCCACAGCTTCTGGGTGCCGCGCCTGTCGGGCAAGCTCGACATGATCCCCGGCCGCACCAACCTGATCCGTATCCAGGCGGACGAACCCGGCGTCTATGCCGGCCAATGCGCCGAATTTTGCGGCGGCCCACACGCGCTCATGGGCTTCGTCGTCGTCGCGCACAGCCCACAGGATTTCGCCGCATGGCAACAGCAGCGCAGCGCCCCGCCCGCGCCGGTCACCACGGCGCAGATGCAACGCGGTGAACAGCTTTTCACCTCTACCGGCTGCGCCGCCTGCCATCGTGTCGCGGGCACGAACGCCAACGGTCTCGCTGGCCCCGATCTCAGCCATGTCGGCGCGCGCCGCACGCTCGGCGCGGGCATCCTGCCCAACAATCGCGGCACGATGATCGGCTGGATCGCCGACAGCCAGTCGATCAAGCCCGGCAACCGCATGCCCCATTATAAGGTGCTTTCGGGCGCCGACCTGACCGCGCTCGCCGCCTATCTCGAAAGCCGCAAATGACGTCCGAGACGGGCTTCGACCCGAAGCTGTACGAGCGCTTTCCCACACAAGGCCCACGGCCCGAGGGAGAGCTGGAGGAGCTCGAACGCATCTGGTGCGCGCCCAAGGGCTGGCAGTATCTCACCGTCGTCAACAACAATTATGTCGGCACCTATTACGTAGGCGCCGCCTTCCTGTTCTTCATCCTGGCCGGCATCCTTGCGCTGGTGATGCGCGTGCAGCTCGCGTTGCCGCTCGCCGGCATCCTGCCGCAGGAAACCTACAATCAGTTCTTCACCATGCACGGCACGGTGATGATGTTCCTGTTCGCGGTGCCGATGGTGGAGGCATTGGGCATTCTCCTGCTGCCGCAGATGCTGGCCGCGCGCGACCTGCCCTTTCCGCGCCTGTCGGCATATGCCTTCTGGGCCTATCTGGTAGGCGGCCTTTGCTTCTTCGCCTCGATCTTCTTCGGCCTGGCGCCGAACGGCGGCTGGTTCATGTACCCGCCGCTCACCAGCACCGCCTATTCGCCCGGCATCAATGCCGATTTCTGGCTGCTCGGGATCGGCTTCATCGAAATCAGCGCCATCGCCGGCGCGATCGAGATCGTGGTCGGCGTGCTGCGCACCCGCGCGCCCGGCATGGGCCTCGACAAGATGCCGATCTTCGCCTGGTCGATGCTGGTCTTCGCCGCGATGATCATCATCGGCTTTCCCTCCATCATCCTCGGCACCCTGCTGCTGGAGATGGAGCGGGCATTAGGCTGGCCCTTCTTCGATCCCACGCGTGGCGGCGATCCATTGCTGTGGCAGCACCTGTTCTGGTTCTTCGGCCATCCGGAGGTCTACATCATCTTCCTGCCCGCATCGGGTCTCGTCTCGATGATGGTGGCCGCCCTCTCGCGCGTGCCACTGGTGGGCTACCGCCTGATCGTGCTGGCGCTGATCGCCACCGGCTTCATCAGCTTCGGCGTATGGGCGCATCACATGTTCTCGGTCGGCATGCCGACGGTGGCGGTGGGCTTCTTCTCGGCCGCCAGCATGGCCGTCAGCGTGCCGGCCGGCATCCAGGTCTTCTCCTGGATCGCGACGCTGGCGGCCGGCAAGCCCCGCTACAACACGCCGACTTTGTTCCTGATCGGCGGGCTCGTCATCTTCGTGATGGGCGGGCTCACCGGCGTGATGGTGGCAATGGTGCCGTTCGACTGGCAGGTGCACGACACCTACTTCATCGTCGCGCATCTCCATTACGTGCTGATCGGCGGCATGGTGTTTCCGGTCTTCGCCGCGCTTTATTATTGGATCCCCATGATGAGCAGCCGGCCCTTGTCGGAGCGGCTCGGCAAATGGGTGTTCTGGCTGATGTTCGCCGGCATGCACATCGCCTTCCTGCCGATGCACCTCACCGGCCTGATGGGCATGCCCAGGCGCGTCTACACCTACCTGCCGGTGCGCGAGTGGGACGTGACCAACTTCATGTCCACGATCGGTGCGTTCGTGCTCGCGATCGGCGTCGGCCTGTTCGTGATCGACCTCTTCCGCAACTTCCGCTTCGCGAGCGAGGACAATGCCGGCAACCCTTATGGCGGCGGCACATTGGAATGGCTGCCGACGGGCCTCTATTCGACGCGCTCGATCCCGGTTGTGAACAGCCGCGAGCCGCTCTGGGACGACCCGAACCTGGAAAAGGACGTCGACGAAGGCCGCTACTTCCTCCCCAACAGCGCCACGGGCTTTCGCGAGACGATCGTCACGAGTCCCTTGCGCGCCGAGCCGCAATATCTGCAGATCATGCCCGGCCCGTCGGTCTGGCCGTTCGCGGCGGCCGTGTTCACCGCCGGCTTCTTCATCATCCTGACGCTTCAGGCCTATGGCGCTGCCGTGGCGAGCGGGGTGCTCGCCATCGTCTGCGTGCTGCGCTGGCTGTGGGACACCGATCGTCCGCTCGAACAGAAGGAAGCGGATATCGGCGTCGGCATCACCGTGCCGACCTATGTCACCGGCCCGTCCACCCATGGCTGGTGGGCGATGATGGTGCTGCTGACCGTCATCGGCATGATCTTCGTCATGGCGATCTTCTCCTACCTCTACCTCTACGGCATCCACCCGAGCGTCTGGATCTCGCCGCCGCCGGTCGGCTGGCTGGCCGGCATCGTCGGCGCCAACGCCGCCGCCATCGGCCTCGTCCTGTTCGGCCGCCGCCTTCTGGCAGTCAGCAAGGAACGCGCGCCGGTCTGGTGGCCTGTCACCCTGGTCCTGATCGCGGGCGCATTGCTGGTCGGTGCCTGCTGGGCCGATTATGTCAGCTGGGGCCATGCCGGCCTCGCCCCCGACGCAAGCGGCCAGGGCGCAACCGTCTTCGCCTTCATCGGCCTGCAAGCGATCCTCACCGGCATCTGCGCGCTGATGGCCCTCTACCTGGCCTTCCGCAACGCACGCGGTCTGGTCACGCAGCCGCGCAACAACAGCTTCGACCTCGTCGTCCTGTTCATGCTCTACACCGCCGCCGAAGGAATCGTCTCGTCGGCGCTCGTCCGCCTATTCCCAGGTGCCGTGTGATGCGCAGCTGGCTCCTCTTGCTCGGTCCGATGCTGAGTTGGTCGATCCACTTCTTCGCCGGCTATGCCGCCTCGATCACCATCTACAATACGGGTGCGATCCGCCCGATGGTGGCTTTGCTCACCATCGGTTGCCTTGCCCTCAACGCTGCGATCTTGTCCACCGCGCGCAAACAGATCCGAAATTCAGATGCCTTGGCGCAGTGGCTTGGAGGCGGCAGCATCGCGCTCCTGCTTCTCTCCACGGTAGGCATCATCTTCCAGAGCTTCACCCTGATGCTGACCTAGCGATTACAGTGCAACTTCGCGCTGAGGAACGTCATCAAGCGATCTACGCCTCGGGGCATATCGGCGCAGGAGGCACACGATCCGCGCAGAGGCTAAAGAGCGCTCGTGCTGGAAGGGGCCGCGCGTTCTCACTTGCGGCATCCTCTAGACGCGCACCCGAATTAGGGCATGTTTCGATCAAATACCGGAGTCGTCCGAGATGCTGGCGGACGACACATGCGGCGCCCTGCGGAAGATACTACAGTATATATACGCATGAGGGCGGCACCATGACCGACTTTTGCAGATCCGCCGATATGCTAAGCCGCCGCAATTTCCTCTCAAGCTCCAATACTTAAGCATATCATCCGTTCGGCTAGCGATTGGCGGCCAACTCCCCCGCTATGCGTATTTCAGCGATATTGAGACGGTCCTTGGCTTACAGCCAAAAGCCCACGCTGAGGCAGTGCCCCTGGTGGCCTGCGAACATTGTTGCGTGGAGGTTCTATGCAGGTCGAAGCGAAGGTCGCGTCAGGCGAACAGCCGGTCAATTCAGCTCCCAGCCAAACGGTCACCGACCGCATTGCGATCCAACCCGGCGACACGGTCGCGCTCAACGTCGCTCCGGAAAGCGTAACGGGCTTCAGCCGGGACGGCACGGACCTCGTCGTCACGCTGCAGGACGGTCAAACGCTGCGGGTCGTGAACTTCTACGGCGACCCGCAAAAGCCTTCGCACCTCTACCTGGTCGATGAAGATCAGGAATTGCTTCGGGCCGACCTCGTCCAGGCGTCGGACGGCAGCTTTACCTCCAGCTACGTGCCGCTCGGCGTCGCGGGCGGCTTCGAAGGGCTGGCAGTAGGCGGTCCTGCCGCGGCCTTCCCGCTTGCCGCCATCCTCGGCGGTGCCGCGGGTGCTGGCGGCCTTGCGGCGGCTGCCGCGGGCGGCGGCGGAGACGATAACGGCGGCGGCACCACGCCACCTCCGCCGACGCCAGACACCACGGCTCCCGTCGCGGCCAGCAACCTCGCCATCTCGGCCAACGGCGCGACGCTGACCGGCAATGCGGAGGCAGGCGCAACGGTCGGTGTGGATACCAACCGAGACGGCACGATCGACCGCACCGTCGTCGCCGGTGCGAACGGTCAGTTCCAGATCACGCTCGATCCGCCGTTCACCAATGGCGAGACGGTGAACGTGTTCGTCACCGATCCAGCCGGCAACCGCAGCCCGTCCGCGAGCGTCACTGCGCTCGACACCACGGCGCCGGACGCTGCAACCGGGGTGGCTGTCTCAACGGACGGCACCACCGTATCCGGCGCCGCTCAGCCCGGCACTACCGTACGAGTGGACACCAACGGCGACGGCACGCCCGATGCTACCGGCACCGCAGGTAATGACGGCCGCTTCACCATCCCACTCACCCCGCCGCTCACCGATGGCCAGACGGTGACCGTGGTCGTCGCCGATGCGGCCGGCAACACCAGCACGCCTGTCAACGCCACGGCACCCGACACCACTGCGCCTGCGCCCGCAACGGGCGTGACCGTCGCCCCCGACGGCACGGGCGTGACCGGTTCAGCTCAGCCTGGAACCACCGTCAGCGTCGACACGAACGGCGACGGGGTTCCCGACGCCACCGGCACCACCGGCCCCGGCGGCGGCTTCACCATCCCGCTCGACCCGCCGCTGACCAATGGCGAGACGGTCACCGTCGTCGTCTCCGATCCCACGGGCAATGACAGCACACCCGTCAACGCCACCGCGCCCGACAGCACTGCGCCGGCCGCTGCAGACGACCTTGTCATTTCGGCAGACGGCACCGCGCTCACCGGCACGGCCGAGCCTGGCGCCACCGTTTCGGTCGACACCGACGGTGACGGCACGCCGGACCAGAGCACCACCGTTGATGCGGATGGCACGTTCGAGATCATCCTCGACACCCCGCTCATAAACGGCGAGGTCGCGGTCGTGGTCGTGACCGATGGCGCAGGCAACGACAGCCCGGCCGCGCCCGCATTCGCGCCCGACCTGTTCCCGACGCCCGGCGCCCCGACCGTCAGCCCGACCAACGGCAATGCCATCACCGGCACCGCCGTCCCCGGCACGACCGTTCAGGTGAGCGACTTCGCCGGCAACCCGATCGGGTCCGCAATCACGGCGCCTGACGGCAGCTTCACGATCGCACCCGCCTCGCCGCCTGCTGATGGCACCGTCCTTTCGGTGGTTGCAGTCAACGGCGCGGGCGAGGCGGGGCCGGCGACAAGCGTGATCGTCGATGCCGCCGCACCTGCCGCGCCGATACTGTCCCCCACCAATGGCGACCAGATCGTCGGCACGGCCGAAGCTGGCAGCACCGTCACCGTCACCAATGGCGCTGGCACGGTGATCGGCACGGACATCGCCGATGCCGCGGGCAACTTCTCCGTCACCCCGACCGCCGCCCTTGCCGACGGTGAGGTGGTGAGCGCCACCGCACGCGATGCGGCCGGAAACACCAGCGTTCCCGGTACGGTGGTGATCGAATCCTCGCTACTCGCCATCCCGACTGTCGAGGCGACGAACGGCACGGTGATCGAGGGCACCGCGGACGCCTTCAACACGGTCATCATTACCGATGCCGCCGGCAATGCGATCGGCACCACGACGGCCGACCTGTCCGGCAATTACAGCTTCACACCTGCGACCCAGCTGGCAGACGGCACCGTCGTGCGCGTCCAGGCGCAGGACCTGTCCGGCACGCGAAGCGCCTTCGCCTCCACCATCGTGGATGCCGCTCCTCCGGCCGTGCCGATCGTAGAGGCTGGTAACGGGACGGACATCACCGGCACGGCTGAGGCTGGCGCCACCATCACGCTGACCGATGGCGCAGGAGCGCCCATCGGCACCACCACGGCCGATGCCAATGGCGATTGGAGCTTCACGCCCGGCGCGCAGCTGGCCGATGGAACGGTGGTGAACGTCACGGCAGCCGATGCGGTCGGCAATGTCAGCGGACCTGCCACCGACACGGTCGATGCAGCCGCGCCGGCCGCCCCCCTGATCCTTCCCAGCAACGGCGTCGAGTTCGCGGGCACGGCAGAGGCCGGATCCACCATCACCCTCACCGACGGCGCGGGCGCGCCGATCGGCACCACCACGACGGATGCAAACGGCAACTGGACCTTCACGCCCGCTACCCAGGTCGCGGACGGCACGACGGTCAACGCCACGGCCACCGATGCAGCAGGCAATAGCAGTGCTCCCGCCGGCATCATCGTCGATGGAAGCTTGCCCTCCATACCTCAGCTGGAACCCAGCAACGGCAGTGTGATCGAAGGCATTGCCGACCCGGGCGCTCTCGTGACGCTGAACGATGATGCAGGCAATCCGATCGGCACGGTCACGGCCGGTGCGGACGGAAGCTTCAGCTTCACGCCCGCCACCCAGCTTCCCGACGGAACGGTGGTGCGCGCGGTGGCAGAAAATGTGCTCGGGACGGACAGTGCGCCGGCGACGCTGATCATCGACGGCGTCGCGCCAGGCGTACCGACCATCGAGGCCGGCAATGGCACGGAGATTACCGGCACGGCCGAGGCCGGCGCACTCATCACGCTGACCGACGCGGATACGGGCGGCACGATCGGGTTCGCCATCGCCCAGCCTGACGGCAGCTTCTCCTTCACGCCGTCGACACCGCTCGCCAATAATGTGGTGGTCAGCGCATTGGCGACCGATGCGGCAGGCAATGTCGGACCCGCGGCGACCGACATTGTGGACGCGCTCGCACCGGGTGCGCCGATCATCACGCCCACCAACGGCGACGACATCAGCGGAACCGCGGAAGCGGGTGCAACGATCACTCTCACCACCGGTGCGGGCGTGCCGATCGGCACCACCACCGCCGATGCAGGCGGCGCATGGAGCTTCACGCCCGCTGAGCCGCTGGCCGACGGCACCGTGATACGTGCGGTGGCGAGTGACGCTGCGGGCAACGACAGTGCCTCGGCGACCACCACCGTGGACGCATTGCCTCCGGGCGCGCCCTTCGTGGCACCCAGCAATGGCGACCTGCTCGTCGGCACGGCCGAGCCGGGATCGACCATCACACTGACCGATGACGCGGGGACGCCGATCGGCACTACGGTCACGGACGCGGACGGCAATTGGGAGTTCGCGCCCGCCGCCCCGATCGCCGACGGCACCGTCGTCAGCGCAACGGCCACCGATCCCGCGGGGAACGTAAGCGGGCCAGGCACGGTCACGATCGACGCCACCTTGCCGTCCGTTCCGGTTCTCGAGCCGACAAATGGCACGGTGATCGAGGGTGTAGCCGATGCCGGTAACCTGGTGACGATCGCCGACAATCTCGGTAATCCGATCGGCACGGTGACGGCAGGCGCCGACGGCAGCTTCAGCCTGACGCCCACGCCTTCGCTGCCGGACGGCACGGTCGTGGTGGCGGTCGCCACTGACGGCTTCGGCGTCAACAGCGGCCCGGCCACCGTCACTGTCGACGCGATCGCGCCGGCCGCACCGACGATCGAACCCACGGACGGCACGGTGCTGACCGGCACAGCCGAAGCAGGCGCTCTCGTCACTCTGAGCGATGGAGCCGGCGCGCCCATCGCGACCGTCACCGCAGCAGCAGACGGCAGCTACAGCGTCACGCCGGCCGTTCCCCTGGCCGACGACACCGTCGTGAATGCGGTTGCGACCGATGCGTCCGGAAACGCGAGCCCGGCGGCTACCACCATCGTGGATTCGGAACCCCCCGCCGCCCCCACCATCTTCGCCACCAACGGCGAGGTGCTGGCCGGTACGGCAGAACCGGGCGCGCTCATCACCCTGACCACAGCCGCCGGCCTGCTTGGCACGACGGTAGCCGATGGCGCGGGCAATTGGGACTTCACGCCTGCGACTCCGCTGGCCGACGATGTGGTGGTTACCGCCATTGCCAGCGACGCCGTCGGCAATGACAGCGGTTCCGCGACAGTGATCGTGGATGCTTCCCTGCCGAGCATCCCGGTCCTGAATGCCACTGACGGCACGGTGATCACGGGCATCGCCGATGCCGGCAACCTCGTCACCGTCACCGACGCTGCCGGCAACCTGATCGGGACGGCAACGGCGGGAGCGGATGGCAGCTTCAGCGTTACCCCCGCGGGGGCACTGCCCGACGGCACGGTGGTGGAGGCGGTTGCAACCAATCCGCTTGGAACAGACAGCGCACCCGGCACGATCACAGTGGACGCCGTCGCGCCGCTTCCGCCGACCATCGATGCAACCAATGGCGAGCTACTGACCGGCACCGCCGAGGCCGGCGCCCTGGTGACGTTCACCGACGGTGCGGGCAATGCGATCGGGCAGGTCGTCGCGACCAATGGCACCTACAGCTTCGCGCCCGCTGCCCCGCTCGTCGACGGCACGGTGGTGAATGCGGTCGCCAGCGACGCGGCGGGGAATGACAGCCCGGCGGTCACGACCACGGTCGACGCGCTCGCACCGGCCGCGCCTGCCAATCTCGTCATTTCCGGTGATGGCACCCTGCTCACCGGCACGGCCGAGACCGGCAGCCAGGTGGCCGTGGTGGTGGATGGCGACACGTCCAACCCGATCATAGTGACGGCAGTGGGCGGCACCTTCTCCGTTCCTTTCTCCCCGCCTCTTGATGACGGTGAAGTCGTGACCGTCACGGCGACGGACGCAGTCGGCAACGAAAGCCTGCCGGGCACCGCCTTTGCGCCTGACCTTTCCGCGCCCCTCCTGTCGGTGCCGGAGGCCGCGGACGGCTACCTTAATGCCCAGGAACTGACCGACGGCATCCAGACGCTGGTCGACATCTCGCCCTCCGTACGGGCGGGCGACACGGTCAACGTTACCTTCTCCGGCCAGAACGGCTACGTCGTCACGGCAACGCAGGTGGTGACGGCGGCCGATGTCGCTGCCGGCTTCGTGGGCGTTACCGTGAGCCCAGCGGCAGGGCAGGCCGCCTTCCCCGAAGGCGCGTCCAGCCTGACGGCGCGGGTCAATGCCGGCGACGTGTCTGCCCCGGTCACCACCACCGTGGACACGACACCGCCCGCCGCACCGGCCTTGTCGCTGGTCGGCAACATTCTCACCGTTTCAGCCGAGCCCGGAACCGAGCTCGACGTGGTGGTGAATGTCACCGGGCTGGTCGCGACGGTAACCGTCACGGCCGACAATAATGGCCTCGCCTCGCTCGACCTGCTGACCGACCTCGACATCGACCTGCAGCTCGATCAGCTGCTCGATTCCTCGATCAGCGTGACGGGCACCGACGTCGCCGGCAACACCAGCAACGTCGCGACCGTGAGCCTCGCCGACCAGCTTGCCCAGCCGGTCACGATCGGGGATCTCGCTCTGGCAGTTGCGTTGTTCCCGACTCCCACGCTTGGCCTGCGCGGCACGGCGGAGAACGGGTCCAGCGTCCGGGTGGACGTGACGACTCCGGTGGCCAACGTGACCATCAACCCCCCGGTGGATGCGAACGGCAATTTCGTCATCAACCTCCTCGACACCAATGTGCTGCTCGGCCTTGGCCTGTCGATCACCCAGCTTCTGAACCTCAGCCAGCCGATCTCGGTCAGCATCGTGGCGACGGATGAGTTCGGTAACGACAGCGCGCGCACGAGCGTGTCGCTGGGCGGCTCCGGACTGTCGCTGAACCTCGGCGCCATCACGGTGACGGGCACTGCCGGCGATGACATCATCTACGGCAATGCTTCCGAAACCGAGACGATCAACGCGCTGGCCGGCGACGACCTGGTCCTGGATGTCGGCAGCGGCGACACGGTCAATGCCGGCGACGGCAACGACGTGATCGGCATCGATGCGATCAACTTCACGCGCATCGACGGCGGCACCGGCTTCGACACGCTGCTCCTCTCGGACGGGATCGACTTCGACTATAACGGTGCCGGCGGCGTTGGCGTGCTCGCCAATATCGAGCGGATCAATCTCGGCACCGGCGACAGCGGCAGCACGCTGACCCTGCTTCCGACCGAGGTCGATATCATCACCGATGCCGACAACATCCTGCAGATCACCGGTGACGCGAACGACACCCTCGTCGCTACGGGTGCGACGCTGCAGGCGGCGCAGCAGACGATCGATGGTGTGGTGTTCGACGTGTACACGTTCGGCAACACCACCCTGCTGGTCGAGGACAATGCGGTGCAGGTCGTCGTATGATCCCATTCGCCTGTAGGCGAACGGCAATGCATGTTTGGGCGCGGGGAGGCACGTTCCTCCTCGCGCTCGTCGCCGTTTCGGCCTCATCCATGTCGCTCCAGGAGGCGGTACGCCTGGGGCTGGAGAACAATCCGGATGTTCGCGCCGCGCGGCTCGACACGGAGGCTGCGAAGACCGAGGTCAAGGTTGCGCGCAACGGTTATTACCCGACGCTCAGCGCATCGGCAGGGCCGCGCAACTTCGGCTTCGGCGATGTCACCTACGATGTCACCGCATCGCAGATGCTCTATGATTGGGGACGGACCGGCGGCCGTGTCGACAATGCCCGTGCGGTCGAGCGACAGGCAGGCGCGGATGCGCGCGCGCGCATGGACGATGCAGCGCTCGACATCGTGGAAATCTACCTCGACCTGCTGCTTTCCGAGCGGCTGATCTCTGCCGACCGGCGTTTCACCGACGCGCTGGCGAGCGTGGCGGAAATGACCGAAGCGCGAGCCAGCGGCGGCTATTCCGACCTTGCCGAGCCCGAGCGCGCCAGGCTGGAGCTCGCCCGTGCCCGCGAGCGGACGGCACAGGATGAAGGCACTCAGCGCGACCTGCGCAACCAGTTCCTGCTCCTGGTGGGCACGCCGCCAGCCGATCTTCAGGAACCGACGATCCATGACGCGCAGATCCAGCAGGCTTCGGCCACGATGGACGAAGCCGTCGCACAGGCACCCGCTTACCAGA
This sequence comes from uncultured Allosphingosinicella sp., assembly GCA_934539295.1. Classification (GTDB taxonomy): domain Bacteria; phylum Pseudomonadota; class Alphaproteobacteria; order Sphingomonadales; family Sphingomonadaceae; genus Allosphingosinicella. Next base: position 79,567 of record CAKTCN010000007.1, on the reverse strand, counting down.
AGAGCGTGGAAGACACGCGTATCGCCCAGGCACGCGTGCGCGAAGCGCGAGCCTCGCTACGCCCACAACTGAATCTGGAGGCGAATACATTGCGGCGTGATCTTGGTGGCCGCGCACAAAGCGACACCATGGTGGGCCTTCGCTTCCGCATGGACACGATGCAGGGCCTTTCCAGCTTCCAGCGCAGCGACGCCGCGCGGCAGCGGCTCGAATCCGCCCGCTGGCGCACGGGCGCCGTGGAGCGCGAGATCAGGCGGGATGTGCAGAACATGTTGGACCAGATCGAATTGCTCGACGCCCGGCTGGAGACGCTGGACCGACAGGTCGAGAGTTCCGGCACCTTGGGCGGCCTCTACCAGGAACAGTTTCAGGTCGGCCGCCGCGACGTGATCGACCTCCTCAACGTCCAGCGCGAGAGCTTCGAAGCCGAACGTCAGGCGGCTACCGTGCGCATCGAACTTCTACGCCTGCGCTATCGCATCGGCGCACGGCTGGGCTTTCTCGACAGGCTTGTGGACGGACCGGCGGCATGAGCGTGCAGGCGATCGACGATCCTCTTCGGGAGGGTCTGGCACTCCTTTCCCGCACCCTCGGCCGCGCCACCAGCGTGACGGAACTCGGCGACGGCATGCCGCTCGTCCACGGCCGGCTGCCGCTGGAACTCGTGCCGCGTGCATTGCGGCGGCTCGACATCAACGCACGCGTGCTTGCTTATTCGCTGGGCGATGTGGAGCCGGTGCTTCTCCCTGCCCTGCTGCTCCTGCAGGACGGACGCACGATCCTTCTCACGCGCCTGGACGGAGATGAGGCCGAAATCCTGCTGCCTACTGCGGCGGGTGGAAGTCAGACGATCGCCCGCGGCGACCTCGACGCGGTTTATTCCGGCACGGCGATCTTTGCAAAGGCGCGCTACCGGCCGGACGGACGCGCCGGCAACTTCGCTATCGGCGAAGGCGAGCATTGGTTCTACGGCGCCCTGAAGCGCCTGCGTCGCTCCTATGTCGAAGTCGGGATCGCGGCCTTCACCGCCAACCTGCTTGCCATCGGATCGGCGCTGTTCGCCATGCAGGTCTATGACCGCGTAGTGCCGACCGCCGCCTTTGACACGCTCTGGATCCTGGCGAGCGGCGTCATTCTCGCCATCGTGCTCGAGGGAACATTGCGCATCATGCGTGCCCACCTGCTCGACACGATGGGCAAGGGGCTGGACCTCAAATTGTCGGGCCTGCTGTTCGAACGCGTGCTCGGCACCCGCCTGTCAGCCAAGCCGCCGTCCCTCGGCGCCTTCAGCACGCAGGTGCGCGAGTTCGAAAGCGTGCGTGAATTCTACACCGCATCGAGCGCCGCGGCGATCAGCGACCTGCCCTTCGTGCTGATCTTCCTTGCCATCATCGCGCTGATCGGGGGTACGATCATGTGGGTGCCGGCACTCGCCATTGTCCTGATGGTCGTACCGGGGCTTCTCGCGCAGAAGCGCCTTGCCGCCCTCTCCCGCCAAAACCTGCGCGAAGGCGCGGTCAAGAACAGCATCCTGCTGGAATCGTTCGAGCATCTGGAAACCATCAAGGCCGCGCGCGGCGAAGGCCGTGCCGGCCAGCTCTGGGAAACCCTGACGGCGCAGCTCGCGGGCAGCGCAATGCAATCCCATCGACTCTCGGCCGGGCTCAGCCATGGCGCCGCCATGATCCAGCAGCTTTGCTACGTCGGCGTTGTCGTGTTCGGGGTCTACCGCATCGGCATGGGGGAGATGACGGTGGGTGCAGTGGTTGCCGCCACGCTGCTGTCGTCACGCGCCGTGGCGCCGATGTCGCAGGCCGCCGGCATTCTCGCCCGTTGGCAGCATACCAAGGTTGCGATGGAAGGGCTCGATCAGCTCATGTCCGCACCCAGCGAGCGGCCTGCCGGCAAGCAGTTCGTCCGCAAGCAGGGGTTCGCCGGGCACTTCCGAATGGAAGGCTTGCAGCTGCGTCACGGCGAGGGCGCGCCGGTGGTGGACATCGCCGCACTCAACATCGAACCGGGCGAGCGAGTGGCGCTTCTCGGCGGCAATGGCGCGGGCAAGTCCTCGCTCCTGCGCCTGCTCTCGGGGCTGGGTGACGCAACTGCGGGACGCCTGCTGCTCGACGATGTCGGCCTGCTACAGATCGACCCGGCCGACCGGCGGCGCGCGATCGGCTACCTTCCGCAGGACATCGCGCTGCTCCATGGCACCCTGCGCGACAATCTGAACCTCGAAGGCGCTGCGGTGGGCGACGAGGAATTGTACCAGGCACTCGACGCGGTGGGTCTCGGCGCCTTCGTGCGCGGGCATCCACTCGGGCTCGACCTGCCGATCGCCAGCAGCGCCAGCTTCTCGGGCGGGCAGCGGCAGGCGGTTGGCCTTGCTCGCATCTTCCTCCAGGATCCTGCCATTCTTCTGCTGGACGAGCCGACTGCCGCGCTCGACCAGAGCAGCGAGACGCAGGTCATCCGCCACATGCAGCAATGGCTGGGCACGCGTACCATGATCTTCAGCACCCACAAGAAAAGCCTGCTCGCCCTTGCCACCCGCACCGTCGTTCTGCGCGGCGGCCGCGTGATCATGGACGGGCCGACCGATTCGATCGTCAGCGGCAACCAGGTCGTGGTGCCTCAGCAAGCCGGAGGCGCGGCCGATGCCGGCTGAACGCATCAGCGCACAGCGCCTTCAGCGCGAACTTGGCGATCCCCTGCTCGCCTCCGTCCACCCCGCTTCGCGCCCGCTCTTGTGGACGATCGTCGCAGCCGTTTTGATCTTCGTCACCTGGGCAAGCCTTGCCCAGATCGACGAGGTCACGCGCGGCGAAGGACGCGTGGTGCCGATCAGCCGCGTGCAGAAGATCCAGAGTCTCGAAGGCGGCATCCTCGACCGGCTGATGGTCAAGGAAGGCGATGTCGTGAACGCAGGCCAGCCGCTGCTTCTGCTCGACCAGACCCGCTTCCAGACGTCCTTCGAGGAATCGGCCAACCAGGCGATGGTGCTGAAGGCGGCGATCGCCCGGCTTGAGGCAGAAGTGCTCGGCAAGGGAGCCATCGCCTTTCCGCAGGGCGTGGACCCCCACGGCTCCATCGCTCGGTCCGAGCGCGAGTTGTTCAACTCGCGCCGGGCCAAGCTGGCCGAAGGCACCGGCTCGATCGGCCGGCAGATCGGTATCGCGCAGAACCAGCTCGTCATCGTCGAGCCGCTGGTGAAGCGCGGTGTAGTGAGCGAAATGGAGGCATTGAAGCTGCGCCAGGAGATCGCCACCCACAACGGCAAATTGGCCGAACTCAAAAACGGCTATTTCCAGGATGCCTATACCGAGCTCAGCGCCAAGAAGGCGGAACTCGCCTCGATCGAACCGGTGGTGGCGCAGCGCGGCGACCAGCTGCGCCGGACCCAGATCGTTTCGCCGGTGCGCGGCCGCGTGAACAGCGTCATGATCAACACGCGCGGCGGCGTGATCCAGCCAGGCGAGCCGATCATGGAGGTCATCCCGACTGGCGACCAATTGCTGATCGAGGCCAAGATCAAGCCGCGCGACGTCGCCTTTATCGTGCCGGGCATGGAGGCCAAGGTGAAGATCACCGCTTACGACTTCACCGTTTATGGCGACCTCAAGGGTCGGGTCGAACAGATCAGCGCCGACACGATCGAGGAAGACACACCACGCGGAAAGGAGAGCTTCTACCAGGTCCTCGTGAAGACGGACCGTGCCGAGTTGGTGAAAGACGGCAAGCCCCTGCCCATCATCCCGGGAATGATCGCGGAAGTGGATGTCCTGAGCGGCAAACGCAGCGTGATGAACTACCTGCTGCGCCCCCTGCTCAAGGCACGCCTCCAGTAGCGCAACAATAGGAAACTTGACCTACGGACGTTTTCTGCTCAATATGTGAGACAGCATTGCACCAAATGAAGAGTCGCCCGGAAGAAGGCGTCGGGGAAGCAAGCTAGCGTTCGTGTCGCCGTTGCGACCCCTTGGGAGGAATTTTGACTATGAGCCGCCGCACCCTTTTCACCTGCGTGTCCAGCGCGGGCGCACTCGGCTGGGCCCTGGCGATCGCCACGCCTGCTTATGCGCAGCAGCCGCAGACGGAGCAGCAGACCCAGGACGAGCCCGAGACGGAGGCGCCGACCGACGCGCCCGCAGATGTCGTGGAACAGGAAATCGTCGTAACCGGCATCCGCCAGAGCCTTGCCAATGCGCAGAACGTGAAGCGCAATTCGGCTCAGGTGCTGGACGCCATCTCCGCCGAAGACGTGGGCAAGTTCCCCGACAAGAATATCGGCGAGGCGCTGCAGCGCGTCACCGGTGTTCAGATCGTCCGTTCGGCCGGCGAAGGCCAGAGCGTGTCCATCCGCGGTGCCGAGCCCGGCCTGAACCGCGTCGAGATCAACGGCCAGACCGCCCTCTCCACCTCTGTCGGCAGCGGCCGCGGCGTGGAATTCCGTGACATGCCGGTCGAGTTCATCTCGCGCCTGGAAGTCGTGAAGTCCGCCACCCCCGACATGGTCGAAGGCGGCCTCGGCGGCACCGTGCGCGTGATCACGCGCCGTCCGTTCGACAGCAAGGAAACGTCGATCGCAGGCTCGGCCCAGGCGATCTACGGCACGCTCGCCGACAAGTTCGATCCGAAGGTTGCGCTGATCGGCAGCACCTTGTTCAACAACGACACGATGGGCATCCTCCTGTCGGCGACTTACGAGCGCCGGAGCCTGTGGTACGACCAGCTGCGCACCACCGGCTGGCGCCAGATCGACGCCAACCCTGATCCGAACATTACGGAACTGCTGGACCTGAACCGCGACGGAGTGGCGGATTTCTATCCCGACATTCCGCGGCCGATCATCAACCGCGAGTCGACCAAGCGCGGCGCCGTGAACGGCATCTTCGAATGGCGCCCGACGGACGACTTCCGCGCGTTCGTGGAAGGCACCTACACGCGCTCGGTCATGGACCTGGACAGCCAGTTCCTGCAGCTCGGCACCGTGCAGAACGTCGTCAACGGCGGTGTCGATCTCGGCCGCACAACGATCGGCCCGGACAACACGGCAAGCAACGTGACCTTCGTCAACGGCGGACTTGCGCTTCCGGGGGGCCTTTCGGCCAGCTATCGCAACATTCTCGGCGAGCAGAAGCGCAACACCTTCAACGGCCAGATCGGCGCTGACTGGAGCTTCGATCAGTGGAAGATTCAGGCACGCGGCGGCTATGCCAAGTCGCGTGCGTTCAACGACGAGATCAATGCAACGGCAGCAGTGCTAGGCCTGTCGTCGATCACCATCGACTATAACAATGATCAGCAGGCTCCGAATATTTCCCTGCCGATCGACGTGGCTACGTCGCAAGGTGTCAACCAGCTGATCGTGCTGAGCCGTCCGCGCTTCAACAACCAGAAGGAATATGACGGGCGTATCGACGTCGAATACGAGCCGCTCGATAGCATCATCACGTCGGTCAAGTTCGGCTTCCAGCGCCGCGACCTGTCGGCGGACAGCATCTACTACGACAAGTCGCTTACGCTGAACGGTTACAACGGGACGACGATCACTAACAACTTCGCGAACTATGTCAGCGGAAACACGACTTTGTCGACGGTCGACGCCGCTGTCCTGACCGGACAGATCCGATCGATCCTGGATGGCAATGCCACGCTTGGCGACCACGATTTCTTCGGCAATGCAAATCGCGGCTATTCCAATGGCATCCGCCGCTGGCTGAACCTCGGCATGGACGTCGCAAACGCGGTCGGCGTTCCCGATGCCTACGTGAACCCTGTTCCCCTCGACACCTGGGATGTTACGGAGAAGAACTCGGCCGGGTACATCCAAGCGTCGTTTGAAACTGATCTCGGTGGGATCCAGGTCAGCGGGACCGGCGGCGTGCGCGTCGTCAACACCAGGACGGTATCGAACGGTTTCCAGGTCATCACCAATCGCGATGCGACACTGAACCAGCTTATCCCGGTTTCCTTCGCCGGTGAGTATCGGGAGTTCCTGCCTTCAATCAACCTTAAGGCGGAGCTCATCCCGAACCGTCTCCAGTTGCGTGCAACTGCAACCGAGGTGTTGGCTCGACCCAATCCTGCGCAACTCGCGCCGCGGTTCACGATCGACAATGTCGGTCTGACCGGTTCCCGTGGCAATCCGGCTCTCGAGCCGTATCGCGCGACGCAATATGACCTGGGTGCGGAGTGGTATTTCAACCGCACTGGCTATGTGTCGGCGACCTACTTCCGCAAGGAAATCGGCTCGTTCGTGCAGAACGGCACGGAGGCCTATGTCGAACCGACCACCGGCACGACCTACGCCATCACCGTCCCGGTCAACGGCACCAGCAAGGTGACGATCAACGGCGCGGAAGTCGGCGGTCAGTATATCTTCGACTTCCTGCCGGGCGCGCTCAGCAATGTCGGCGTGGTGGCGAACTACACCTTCTCGAAGGACAGCGGCTACAACGACCGCGACGTCTTCACCGGCGAGGCGCTGAGCTTCCCCGGCCTGTCGAAGCACAGCTACAACGTTTCGGGCTTCTACGAGGACGACACGTTCAGCCTGCGCCTGTCCTACAACTGGCGTTCGAAGTTCCTGATCACGTCGCGCGGCCGCGGCAACAATCCGGAATTCGGCGAAGCCTACGGCCAGCTCGACGCGTCGGCGGGCGTGAACATCACGCCGGCGGTTTCGCTCTTCTTCGAAGGCGTGAACCTGACCAACGCGGTGCGTATCGAGAATGCGAACAGCGAATATCGCCGCACGCTGATCGAGACGTTCGGCCGTCGCTTCTACGCAGGCGTCCGCGCCCGCTTCTGACGCAGGCGACAAGCCAACAAAGAAGGGGGTCGAACCGCAAGGTTCGGCCCCCTTTCTTTTTGACCTTCCTGCCCCTCTAGCGGGCTGCGGCGCCGTCCTTTTCCCATCCCCACGCGTCCAGCATGATCTCGAACAATCGCGTGTTCGGAAAATAGCCCCGGACCCGTTCGGCACCCGCGCCGACCGCCAGCGCAGGCACCTCTTCTGCGGTATGGCTATCGTTGACGAGCATGTTCTCCAGCCGCACCGGATTCTGTTCGCTCCCGGACGCCTTCCAAGCGTCATAGCCGTCCAGCAGCGCCCCGCCCCGCGCGCCGCCGTCCACCTGGAAGCCGAAGCTGTGATCGGCCGTAAACAGCAGCAGCGTATCGGCCAGATCGACGCGGCCTTGCACCTCCGCGATCAGCCTGTCGAAATCGGCCACGCGCTGCAGGCCGGCCTTCGGATCATCCGTATGCGCGTCCCATTCCACCATCAGGAAATATCCGCGTTCCGACTGCTCCAGGATGTCGAGCGCCTTCAGCGTGGCGGCACGCACGTCGATGCGGTCGGCGACCACCACGGGGCGCTTGTCGGTGGCTGCCACATCCTCCAAGCGCGCACGGATCGGCCGCTTGTGTGCGGCGCTCAGCTTCTCGAAGCTGGTGCCGCGTGCGGCCATCTGCTCGCCGATTTCCTCGCGGCCGGCACCCATCAGCACGTCCACGCCGTCGCCGAACCGCGGCTGTAGGGCCTGCGGGAATATCTCGCCCCACTTAGCCCGATCGTTGGAGTGGGCGTAGGTGGCCGCGGGCGTCGCATCGGCGATCGACTGGCTGCTCACGACCCCGGTCAGAAGCCCGCGCTCCTCCGCATATTCCAGCAGGCTCTTGGTCGGCGCACCGTCCTTCTGCCCGCGCACAGCTTCTGGCGACTGGCTGATCACGCCGTTGCGCGTCTTCACGCCCGTCATGATCGACGACATGCCATTGGCCGAATCCGACACGAATTCGTCGACCGGAGACGTTTCGCTCAATCCCAGATGCGGCCATTGCTGCACATGCAGCTTCAACGGCTCGCCATGGGCCATGAGGCTGGCGCCGTTCAGGACGGGCACACCGCCGGCATCGGCAAGGAACAGGATCACGTTGCGTGCGCGGCCGGGCTGCACCGCCTCCGCAGCCGTCGCCGCACGATCCTGTGCTGCCGCGGAGACCTGTGCCCGTGCATCGACGGCCATGGTCATGAGGACGGCCGCCGCCGAATGAATGAGATAGGAAGCCCGGCTTCTCACAATGTCACGCCTCGCAAATTGGTTCGTTCGAGAGCCAAGATGCATGGCGGCAAAGCATGTAAGGTTCATGACGGTGGCGCGCAGCAGGCCGCCGCCGCGCTCGTCGTCAAAGGGGATCGAGCATCCTCGACCCGCGGGCTGCGCGATCGTCGCGCATTGACCCGGTTCATGTTCCTGAAGGGAAAAATGGTGGGCGTGGCAAGGATTGAACTTGCGACCCCTGCGATGTCAACACAGTGCTCTACCACTGAGCTACACGCCCACGCTGGAGGGGTCTCTAGCCGCGCTTTGTGCGCGGTGCAACCCGCTTGTGACTGCCTTTTTTCACACCCGTTCCTGCTGGGCACCCGATGCGAACATCGCACCGACCTGGCCGACCAGTTCGCGAAGGTGAAACGGCTTGGAAAGGACCTTGGCCCCCGATGCAGCGGCGCTGGCCTTGAGCGCGACGGCGGCGAAACCGGTGATGAACATGACCCGCATGGCTGGATCGACAAGAGCAGCCGCCTGCGCCAGTTCGATGCCATCCATCTCCGGCATGACGATATCGGTCAGCAGCAGGTCGAACCGCTCAGCCTTTACGAGCGTCAGTGCCTCCGACCCGCGATCCGCTGAAGTCACCGCATAGCCGACCCGCTCCAGCGCGCGGCAGAGATAGTTGCGCATGGTGGCGTCATCCTCGGCGAGAAGGATCCTGATCATGCACTAGCCCTCGTAAACAGATACTCGCGGCGGCACCGCCGGTCGCCCGTATAAAGCGCAACGACCTGCCAAACTCCAGACGGTGCGGCTTCCATCCGTCGTATTTTGCACGTGCGACAATGTTTCTTCGCAGTTGCGGGGAACATAAGGCCCGCCTAACCTTCTTGACCGAGATGGCACACAGCGACGGCGCTCCATTCCTCCGCCTCGGCGCAGAACCTCCTGCGTCGCCCGTGCTGCTGTCCGTTCCGCACGCCGGGCGCGACTATTCCGATGCTCTGCTGGGTGCGTCACGCCTTCCGCTTCACACGCTGGAGGTGCTGGAGGACCGCCTGGTCGATCGCCTGATCTGGCGCGCGGTGGCAGCGGGCTGCGCCGCGATCGTAGCGCAGCGCCCCCGGGCCGAGATCGACCTCAACCGCGATGAGCGCGAGATCGAGCCGGCGACCGTCGCCCCTCCTCCCCCGGCCGGCAGCATCCTGCAGTCGCTCCGCACGCGCAGCGGCCTGGGTCTCATTCCCTCACGTATCGCTGGGTCCGGTGCGATCTGGACCCGCCGTATCGAGCAGCGTGAGCTGCAGCGCAGGATCGACGAGATTCACGCGCCTTACCATCACGCGCTCGCCTCCATGCTTCGCGAGGTGCGAGCCCGGTTCGGGATCGCGATCCTGCTCGATTGTCACTCCATGCCGCCGGGCAGCGCCGGCCGCGCCGGCATCGTGCTGGGCGACCGGCATGGCACCGCCATCGCCCCCGCCCTGATCGACGCCGCTGCAGATGCCGCACGCGCCGCCGGGTACGAGGTAGCGATCAACAAGCCCTATGCGGGCGGACACATTACCGCCCGTCACGGACGCCCATCCGCCGGCATCCATGCGCTCCAGCTGGAAATCGACCGTGCGCTTTACCTGGACGAGGACCTGCGCTCACCAGGCGCGAGCTTCGATGCCGTGACGCAGCTTATCGAATCGGTTGCGCAGGCGCTGGCTGATCGAGCGATAGGTGCGCCAGCGCTCGCCGCCGAATAAGCGGCTCCTCCGCCCGCCAAAAAGAAGGCCACCTCACGCATATGCACGAGGTGGCCAAGGTTCAGGGAGGAGCGCTCCCGAAGGAGCGCAACACGTGCCGCCAAGGGGGGGAAGCAGCACCGTGTCGAAACCCAGATAAGGGTACGTCCACGGCTTTCAACCCTGGACGCCCCGAAAAGTTTCAAGCTCAGGTGGTCGGCAGGCCTGCGCCCTGCCCGATCTGCGGGCCCTTGCCCTGCTCGACCTGCTTCTGGAAGATTTCCCGCGCGAGCGAGAGCGAGAACAGGTGCGCCATGATCAGCGGCAGGATGCCGTTCTGGTTGAACTTGCGCAGCTCGTCGCCACGCAGTTCGCGCAGCTTGGCCTCGTCCACCATCTTGAAGCCACGATAGACGAAGGGCTGCTCCTGGTCATTGACCTGGATGCTGAGCTCGCCGTCGATCAGCAGGTCCGCCTTCTTCAGTTCCTCGACAAAGCCGTTGGTGCGCTGCGCCGCGATTTCGAATTCCTCGCAGAACTTCATGATGCTCTGCGTGGTTTCGGTCAGCTGGTCGCCGTCGAACAGCGGCTCGCCTTCCTCATAGTCGCCGACCAGCCCGCTTGACGGATCGAAGCAAAGCGACAGATTCTCGTCCTGCGGGTTCACGCGGGCGAGCATGTAGGGGTAGCGGCGCATATAGGCCGGGACGTAGGTCGGAGCGAGCAGGATGCCCTTGTCGTCGACGAAGGTGTTCACGCCTTCGTTGAGACCGAACAGCGCCAGCGGAACGGGATTGTCGCCCAGGCTGAACACGATCGGGAAAAAGCGCTGCGCGGACACGAACTCGTCCACCAGCAGAGGCACGGCATGCGCCTTGGCGAGGAACGGCGCATCGCTGCTCGCGCGCGACTTGTAGCCGGCGTGACGTTGCGTCGAAAGCGGCTCGAGCTCGTTGTAGAAAAGCGGCAGTTGCGGCGGCTGGCTCGCCATATTCGTCTCTCCATGTGGATTTGGCGGCCCCCCGGCCACCGTCAAAATCAGCGTCGCCGTTTATGGACGCACGCCTTGATCTGCAAGCGGAACCAGCTTGCCCGGGTTCATTATCCCCTTGGGATCAAGGGCATGCTTGATCGCACGCATAGCACCCAGCCGTGCAGGGTCAGAAAGGCGGGCAAGCTCCGCCAGGCGCATCTGGCCGATGCCATGTTCCGCCGAGATCGATCCGCCCGCTTCGGTCACCAGGTCGTGCACGAAGGATGTGACGGCCACGCCCTCCTGCCAGACCCATTCCTTGGACGCACCGGCCGGCGCGCGTACGTTGAAGTGGACATTGCCGTCGCCAAGATGGCCGAAGGCGATGACCCGGGTGCCCGGGAAACGCGCCTCTGCGGCCTGTGTTGCCTCGATGACGAAGCGCGGCATTTGATCCACTTCCACCGATATATCGTGCTTGGTGGCAGGGCCGTCCGCCCGCTCGGCCTCCGAAATGCTTTCGCGCAGCCGCCAGAAATCCTCCGCCTGCCGGTCGCTTGCGGCAATCGCGGCATCCTGCACCAGGCCATCCTCCATCGCCTGGCCCAGCAATGCCTCAAGTCGGTCCGCGACGTTTGTGCCCTCGGCCGAATCCACAGCCTCCACCAGCACGTGCCAGGCATGCGATCCGCCGATCGGTGCGCGCGTTCCATGGATATGCTGCAGCACCAGTTGCAAGGCTACGTCCGGCACCAGTTCGAAGCTTTCCACCGCCTCGCCCGTGCCTGCCTCAAGGCGACGCAGCACCGTCAGGGCGTCCTCCGGCGATTTGAGACCGAGCCACGCGACGGTGCGTGAGACGGGCGTGGGTACCAGGGTGAGGCTTGCCGCGGTGACGATGCCGAGCGTCCCTTCCGCCCCGATCAACAACTGGCGCAGGTCGTAGCCGCGATTGTCCTTCTTGAGGGGCGCCAGGCCGTTGAACAGGCTGCCGTCCGGCAACACCGCCTCGATCCCGCGCACCAGCCCCCGCATGGTGCCGAAGCGCAGCACCTGCGTGCCGCCGGCATTGGTCGAGATCAACCCGCCGACGGTTGCGCTGCCCTTGGCCGCGAGCGACAGGGGAAATCGGCGACCAACTGCAAGCGCCGCATCATGCAGGTCGGACAGGATCACTCCCGCCTCGCACACTGCATAGCCCGCCTCCGCCGCGATCGTGCGGATCGCCCGCATCCGGCGCATCGACAGGATCAGCGCCGATCCGTCCGGGGGCGGCGTGGCACCGGCCGACATGGAAGTATTGCCTCCTTGCGGAACCAGCGGTGTTCCGCTTTCGGCGCAGAGCCGCACGATTGCCTGCACCTCCTGCGGTGTGGCCGGCGACAGCAAGGCGCAGGACACGCCGCGATAGCGCCCGCGCCAGTCGGCAAGCCACGGCTCCAGCAAGTCCGGATCCTGGGTGAAGCCCGATGGCCCGAGCAGGTCGGACAGGCGGGAGAGCAATGCGGGTGAAGGAGCAGTGGCCATGATCGGGAAGCCGTTATAAGGGCGGTCCACGTGAGGGGCAATTCATCCGGCGTTAAAGCGTGCCGACCGAAGGGCGGGGCAATGGACTTCGCCCGATGATCCCGGCCCTCGGCCCGCTTGCCCTTGCCTTGCTTGCAGCGACTCCGGCGCAGGATGCCCGGCCGATCCAGCTTGCGCAGCTGACCGTGCGCGAACAGATCATCATCCGGGTGCCGGCTCGGCCCCGAGCGCCGGACGGCAGGGGCGGATCGGTACAGTGGAGCGAGGCCAAGAAGGGGCCGAAATGCGTGGCCGTCCGCGCCATCGCCGGGGCAACCCTGCTCGGCCGCGACAGCGTGGACCTGATCCTGCGGGACAACAGCCGGGTTCGTGCCAGGCTGGAACGGTCTTGTCCTGCGCTCGATTATTATCACGGCTTCTACATCGCGCCGCAGGAAGACGGGAAGGTCTGCGCCGGGCGTGACGTTATTCGTTCGCGCAGTGGCGGCAATTGCCGGATCGATCGCTTTCGCCAACTTGATCCAAAGCGCGACGACTGAGCCTTTTCTTGACTTTTTCTCTCGGTGACGCTCAAGCCGGGGCGGGTGCGGCTCCGCGGTCGGAGACGCCGGTTTTCTCAGGCTAATTGATGAGCTTCGCCGAACTCGGCCTTTCAGACGAACTGCTCCGCGCCGTGGGTGACACGGGCTATACGGAGCCCACGCCCATCCAGCGCGGTGCCATCCCGCCGGTACTGATGGGGCGCGACCTTATCGGCATCGCGCAGACGGGCACGGGCAAGACGGCCAGCTTCGTGCTGCCGATGATCGACATCCTTGCCCAGGGCCGCAGCCGGGCACGCATGCCGCGCTCGCTCATTCTCGAGCCGACCCGCGAACTCGCGGCGCAGGTGGCGGAGAATTTCGAGAAGTACGGCAAGTATAACAAGCTCAGCATGGCGTTGCTGATCGGCGGAACCAACATGGCCGATCAGGTGAAGGCCCTGGAAAAGGGCGTGGATGTACTGATCGCAACGCCTGGACGCCTTATGGACCTGTTCGGGCGCGGCAAGATCCTGCTCACCGGATGCAACCTCCTGGTCATCGACGAGGCGGACCGGATGCTCGACATGGGCTTCATCCCCGATATCGAGGAGATCTGCACCAAGCTGCCAGGCAACCGGCAGACCCTGCTCTTCTCGGCGACCATGCCCGCGCCGATCAAGAAGCTGGCGGACAAGTTTCTGTCGAACCCCAAGCAGATCGAGGTCGCCCGACCTGCGCAGACAAACCAGAATATCGACCAGCACGTGCTGATCACGGATTCGCGCAAGAAGAAGGATGCACTGGTCGGCCTGCTGCGCGATGACAGCATCAACACCGCGATCATCTTCGCCAACCGCAAGACCACCGTGCGCGAACTGACTACCAGCCTCAAGCGCCTCGGCTTCGCTGCGGGTCAGATCCACGGCGACATGGAACAGCCGGAGCGGATCAGGGAGCTGGACCGCTTCAAGGGCGGCGAGATCAACATCCTGGTCGCCTCCGACGTCGCGGCGCGCGGGCTGGACATCAAGGGCGTCAGCCACGTCTTCAACTATGACGTGCCGTGGCAGCCGGACGATTATGTTCACCGCGTCGGCCGCACGGGACGCGCAGGACGGTCGGGCACCGCGGTGACGCTGGCGACCAAGGAAGATGCCGAGGCCATCGCAGCCATCGAGAAGCTGAGCGGCAGTCCGCTGCCGCGGCTCGAAGGATCCGTCGCCGAACCTGAAGCGCAGGAAGATGCGAAGCCGAAGCGGTCAGCGCGTGGCGAGAAGCCGAAGCGCGAGCCGAAGCGCGAGGCCGAACCGGCGGTGGCGGACGAGCGCGAAGCGACCGAGACGCAGGAGCCGCGCCGCGCCGAACCCCACGCCCGCCGCGATGACAATCGCGAAGATCGCCGCCGCGGGGACACCCGTCCCCGGCGTGAGCGGGATCGTCCCGCCGATGCGGACGGCCCGGACGAAGGCTGGAACGGCCCAATCCCGAGCTTCCTGTCGCAAGGCTTCGGTTTCTAGGACGACCATGGCCATGCTGCTCCGTGGCGCAGGATGGAAATGGGCCAAAGGCCTGACGCTCGCGGCCGCGGCGGCATTGCTGCCCGGATCGACGCAGGCGCCTGCGCCCGTCGTGCAGATGCAGGGGTTCGAGGTTGTCGCAACCTACCCGCACGATCCGCGCGCTTATACGCAGGGTCTCTTCATTCGTGACGGCCAGCTTTACGAAAGCACCGGGCGCGAGGGACAGTCGACCGTCCGCATCGTCCAGCTGAAGGACGGCAAGGTGCTGAAAAGCGTTGCCCTTCCGGCCGACCAGTTCGGCGAGGGCAGCACCGATTGGAACAATGAGATCATCAGCCTGACCTGGAAGGACGGTGTCGGCCATCGCTGGGACCGCAAGACGCTGAAGCGCAAGGGCGGGTTTCGCTATTCGGGCGAAGGCTGGGGCCTGACGCATGACGGCAAGCGCCTGATCCTCAGCGACGGCACGCCCTATCTTCGCTTCCTCGACCCCAGGACATTCGCCCAGACGGGCCGCGTGCAGGTGACGGTGACCGGCCGCCCCCTGCCCCAGCTTAACGAGATCGAGTGGGTTGAGGGCGAGCTCTACGCCAATGTGTGGCAGACCGACTATGTCGTCCGCATCGATCCCGAGACGGGCGTGGTGAAGGGCATGGTCGACCTCGCGGCGCTGGACGGCGGGCCGAACGAGGACGGCGTCGACAATGTGCTGAACGGCATTGCCTATGACCGTAAGGCCAGGCGCCTGTTCGTCACCGGCAAGAACTGGTCGCACCTGTTCGAGATCAAGCTGACGCCCGCAGCCAAATAGCTTGCACTTCCGCGCTTGCGTGAACAAGCTTTGTTCGTGAAACTCGTTTTCATGAACGACATGATCCTGGACCGCCGCACCTTCATCTCCATGGTCGGCGCCGCCGCCGCGACCGCGCCCATGGCCCTTCACGCGGCAGCCGCACCCGCAATGCCGCAAAAGGATGGCGCGGTGTCGCTCGCCGGTGAGTGGCGGTTCGCGCTGGATCGTGCCGACGTCGGTGCGGCGGACTATTGGTTCAACAAGACAATGCCGTCGGACCTGTCGATCCGCCTGCCGGGTATCCTGCAGACGCAGGGCTTCGGCGACGAGATCACCGCACAGACGCAATTCGTGGCCGCTCTGCCCCGCGACATGCGCTGGTACCTGTTACCGCAATACGAACCCTATACGAAGCCCGGCAACGTCAAGGTGCCGTACCTGTCGCAGCCGATCCGCCATTACCTCGGTGTCGCCTGGTATCAGCGCGAGATCGAGATACCGGAAGCCTGGGCGGGCAAGCGGGTGAAGCTGCACCTGGAGCGCACGCGCTGGCGCACCGACGTGTGGGTCGGTAACCGCCTGATCGGCAGCGATCGGTCACTGGTGGCGCCGCACGACTTCGAACTCGGCATGCTCCCGCCCGGCAAGCATCGCCTCACTCTTCGCATCGACAACAGCATGCAGGAGCCGGTCTATCGTCCCGACGGCCATGGCGTGTCGGATGGCGAAGGCTCTACCTGGAACGGCGTGGTCGGTCGGATCGAGCTGTCCGCCACCGCGCCCGTGTGGATCGACGATGCGCAAGTCTTCCCCGACCTCGGCGCCAAATCTGTGCAAATTCGCGTAAAGGTCGGCAACCTCACCGGTCAGTCGGGTGCCGGGCGATTGTCGGCAGGCGGGGTGTCCGTGCCCGTCACCTGGACGAGCGAGGGCGGCGAGGCAGTACTGGATGTGCCGATGCCGCAGGCGCAGCCATGGTCGGAGTTCAACCCCGCCCTGCAAGAGCTTACGGTCAAGCTCGACAGCGAGGCAGGCGAGGATCGCCGCGACATCAGCTTCGGCATGCGTGAGATCCGGACGGACGGACGGCACATCCGGCTCAACGGCGAGTTGCTGAACCTGCGCATGACTCATGATGCCGGCGGCTTTCCGCTGACCGGCTATCCGGCGACCAACGTCGGAACCTGGCGACGGATCTTTGCGATTTGCCAGAAGTGGGGCCTGAACGGCATGCGCTTCCACAGCTTCTGCCCGCCCGATGCGGCGTTCACCGCGGCGGACGAGCTCGGCTTCTACTTGCAGCCCGAATGCGGAATGTGGAACAATTTCGACGCCGAAGGGCGCATGCTCGCCGTGCTCGATGACGAGACCGCCCACATGATCCGGGCCTATGGCAATCACCCGTCCTTCCTGTTCCTGGGCGCGACCAACGAACCGGCCGGCCAATATCATCGCCAGCTGCCCCAATGGGACAGGAAGTGGAAGGCAGCCGACAACCGCCGTCTCTATACGGACGGGACCGGTCGCCACGCCAACCCGCCGGGCGGCAAGGGCACGCCGTTCGCCGCCGACTTCCTGGTGATCGGCGGCACCGTGCGTGGCCCGCGCGGCTGGTTCGGCGAAGATTATGAGGAGGAGATGGCCGAGACGCTGGGTGGATCGGTGGTGCCGGTGTTGGGCCACGAGAACGGCCAATGGTGCGCCTATCCGGACTTCGCCCTGATCGACAAGTTCAATGGGCGCCAGCGTTACGACGCCTTCCCGAACGGCGTGGAGCATGGCGACCAGCCCTATATGGTGCCCGGCAATTACGAGATTATGCGCGATTTCGCAGGCCAGCACGGCCTGCTGCCGCTCAACAAGCAATTGTCGTACGCCTCTGGCCGCTTCCAGCTCGCCTGCTACAAGGAAGAGATAGAGGCGAACTTCCGCACCCCGTCGCACTCGGGCCTCCAGATTCTCGACCTGCACGATTATCTCGGCCAGGGCGGTGCGCTGGTCGGCCCGCTGGACGCCTTCTGGGAAGAGAAAGGCTATGTCGAGGCCGCGGAATGGCGGGAGTTCTGCAGCGACACGGTGCCGCTGATCCGCCTCAAGGACCGCGTCTTTACCAGCGACAAGGCGCTTCGCGCCACGGCCGAGCTCTGCCATCACGGCCCGCGTCCCCTTCCCTCTGCACGGCCGCGGTGGCGCATTGTCGATGCAGACGGCAGGACGGTGCTCTCGGGCCGGCTGCCGAACCGGGCCGTGCCGCGCGGCAAGAATATTCCACTGGGAGAGATCGAGGCTGACCTGTCGAAGCTGAAGGCCCCCGCCGCCTACCAACTGATCGTGGAATTGCAGAGGACGGACGCGCGTAACCGCTGGTCGATCTGGGTTTATCCCGCATCGCAGGCGGCATCCTCCGACGGCATCACGACCACTGCATCATGGGACGAGGCCAAGGCTGCGCTCGCCGCGGGTGGGCGCGTGCTCTACCTGTCGGGCGCCCCCTCCGTGCCCAATCCGGACCTTGCCATGACGACGGTGCCGATCTTCTGGAACCGGTTGATGAATCCCAGCCGTGCCTGGATGCTCGGCTTGCTCAACCAGGCCGATCACCCCGCGCTCGCCGCCTTCCCGACGAAGGAACATTGCGATTGGCAGTGGGTCGACCTGATCGAGGGCACAACCGCGATGAACGTGGAGGCGTTGCCCGCGTCGCCCCGCCCGATCGTGCAGCCGATCGACGACTGGAACCGTAGCCTGCGTGTCGCGATGCTGTTCGAGGCGCGGGTCGGCCCGGGCAGGCTGATGGTCAGTGCGTTCGACCTGTCCGAAGGCGGCATGCAGGGCCGTCCGGGCGGATCTTCGCTACGCCGGTCGGTGCTGGACTACATGGCCTCCTCTCGCTTCGAACCCGCCACTACACTGCGCCCCGAAACGCTGGATGCTTGGACCACGCAGCGCCACGTAGCGCCTGCAACGGTGATCACGCCGCCTGCACCGGGCGACATCGTCGATCCGGGGCAGGTGCGCCGCCAGTAGGCCGGCGGCGCGCGCAGCAACGCCCCCCCCCTCCCACGGGAGGGGGGTGCCCGTTAGAGGCCGACTACGCCGCCGTCATTCTTTGTGACGACCACCGTTGCCGAGCGCGGGCGGCTGCCCGGTGCGGCCGCGGTCTGGCTGGCCGGCCAGTTGCTGGTCGGCGCGTTGGCGCTGCCATTCTCGCCCGGATGCTGGATGTTGACGAACAGGGTTCGGCCGTCCGGCGTCGAGTCGATGCCGGTGATCTCGCACTCCTTCGGCCCCACCATGAAGCGGCGCAGCTTCGTGCCGGGCAGCGCACCGATCCGCGTCGTCGCGGTGGAACTGCCGGCCGGCGTGAAGTTGCTGACCGTCTTGGTGCCGCCGTCGCCGACGCGGCCCGGCATGCCGACCAGCATCTGGTTGTTGGTGACGTCGGTATATGTGCCATCGTCCGTCTGCAGCCACATCAGCGGGTTGACCAGGCCGCTCGGGTTGGACGTCCGGCCGAACCAGAGGCCGTCGGGGCTCGAGAAGTCGTTGGTGTCGTCGAGCCCAGAGATGTTGACGTTCTGCGGATCCAGATCGGCACCCGCGCCGAAGGCATAGACGTCCCAGGTGAAGGCGGTTGCCTGCGTCGTGTCGCCATTTTCGCGCAGGCGCACGATGTGGCCGTTAGCGTTGCCGACCGTCTGGCCACCACCGATCCGCGGATCGACATAGGCACGCGGGTTGGCGGCATCGACCGAAGCAGCGGTCCGCGAACTGTTGTTGGTCAGCGTGCAGTACATCTCGCCGGTGACAGGATTGACGGCGGTCCATTCGGGGCGGTCCATCCGGGTCGCGCCGACAATGTCGGCAGCGATGCGGCAGTGGGTCAGCACGTCCGCCTGATCGGTGAAGGCATAGGTGGCGTTCGTCCTTGTGAGTCCGTTCTCGCCGATGACCAGGGCGATCCACACGCCGGTGCCGTCGGCGTTGAACTTGGCGACATATAGCGTGCCGGCGTCGAGATACTTGTCGCCGATGGCGAGGCGGTTGGCCGAATTTGCGTCGGCGGCGTCCCAGGCCGTGTTCGACACGAACTTGTAGATATATTCGCCTTGCGCGTCGTCGCCCATGTAGAAAGCGGGGCGGACGCCCGGAACCATCCGGCCCGCCCAGGCGCCTTCATGGTTCATGCGGCCGAGCGCGGTGCGCTTGCGCGGCGCGGCGGCAGGATCATAGGGGTCGATCTCGACCACCCAGCCGAACTGGTTGAACTCGTTGCGGAAATCGCCGCTGCCGTCGGCCGGCTTGGTCGGATCGATCGTGGCATTGAATTTGGAGATCAACGTGCCGCTGGTGTCGCCGGCGATCGGAGCGGCGGTGGTCCAATTGTAATTGCCGGTGCGAACACTGACGCCGTAGCGGGCAAGTGCGGCCTGCTGCTTGGCGCTGCGCAGAGCCTGGTCGGCGGCGTCGCGGCGGAAATAGCCGGCCCAATTCTCCTCGCAGGTAAGGTAGGTGTTCCACGGCATGTAGCCATTGGCGCAATTGTTGATGGTACCACGCCCGGTTGTGCCAGTCGGCGAGTAAGCGGTGACGAGCAAGGCATTGCCGCGCACCGGCCCGCTGAACGTGGTCGGCGTGTAGGGCGTGATACGGCGGTTGAGCGTGGAGGTTGCCGAATAGCTCCAGGCGCCGGATGCTGCACGCGATACCTCGACGATGGAAACGCCATGCGCTTCCATTTCCTTCTGCACCTCGCCGGTCGGGCGCGGGGTGGCGGTGGTCGGGCCGTTCGGGTGCAGGTAGGTCTGGGTGATATTCTCGTGGTTCATGACCAGCAGGCCGCGCGTGCTGCTATTCTGGTCGGGCGTGCTGCCGGTTGCGGCGAGGCCGAAATAGGACATGCCGTCATGATGGTCGCCGGCGCGGCCCGCAAAGTTGGTGTCGGTGCCGTTATTGGCGAAGGCGCCGGCGCCGGCACCGATCGGGTCGCCCATCCGGTACAGCACGGTCGCCGTATAACCCTCGGGTACGGTCACGACGTCGTTGAGGTTCTTGGGCACCGCGTTGAAGCCGAGCACCGCAGGCGTCACGGTGATAGTCGAACTGGTCTCCGCCGTTGCGCCGCCACTTCCGTTGGCGACGAAGCGGAAGACGAGCGGGGTCGACGCGGCGACGCTGGGCGCGATGAAGGTGACGGTGGAGCCGGTGGCGGTCAGCGTCACGGCCGGGCCGGAAACCTGGCTCCACGCGGTGCCGGTCGCATTGGAGCTGGCTGTGCCGTTCAGCGTCACGACGCGGCCGGAGGTGGCAGTGCCGTTCTCGCCTGCGATCACCGTCACGCTCTCGCGCACGCCGTCACCCTCGCCGCCGCAGGCCGAAAGCATGCTGGTCGACAGGACGGCGGTGGTCATCGCGGCGATGCCGCCGAACATCGTCTGGCGGCGCGAATAACGCGCCGCGACTAGATCCTCCAGCGAGGGGTTGTTCGTCGGATTGGTGTCGATGTCGCCATCCGAATAAGCGTGCAGGTTGGAATCGGCCATGTCTTACCCCCTTCATGCGCTTTGCGCTTGGATGGGGCTGTCATGGCCGTCCGCAATGGCGGTGCGCCGACCGTTTGAAGATGCTTTCGATACGGTCGCGTGACAGTTTTACGACTGCGACTTGCGCGCCTTGTAGCGCTGGCGGAAATCGTCCGCGAAGCTGGCGAGGCGCCCCTCGGCAATGGCGGCGCGCAAGCCCTGCATGAGCCGCTGGTAGAACCACAGATTATGCTCGGTCATCAGCATCGCACCCAGGATTTCGCCCGAGCGGACGAGGTGGTGGATATAGGCCTTGCTCCACCCCGCTGTCGGCGACTCCGGGTCGAGCGGCGTCTGGTCTTCCGCGAATTTGGCATTGCGCAGATTGATCGGCCCGTCCCAGGTAAAAGCCTGGCCGGTGCGGCCCGAGCGGGTGGGCAGAACGCAGTCGAACATGTCGATGCCGCGCTCCACCGCGCCGACGATGTCGTCGGGCTTGCCGACGCCCATCAGGTAGCGCGGCTTGTCGGCGGGCAATTGACGAGGCGCGAAGTCCAGGCAGCCGAACATAGCCTCCTGCCCCTCGCCCACTGCCAGTCCGCCGACCGCATAGCCGTCGAAGCCGATGTCGATCAGCGCGTCGGCGGACGCCTTGCGCAGCGTCTCGTCGAGCGCGCCCTGCTGAATGCCGAACAATGCGCCCGTGCCTGCAAAGGACGCCCGAGATCGCGCCGCCCAGCGCATGGAGCGCTCCATCGCCTCGGCCTGCTGCGCAGGCGTCGAAGTGGTGGCAACCAGCTGGTCGAACGCCATGATGATGTCGGAGCCGAGCAGCGCCTGGATCTCCATGGAGCGCTCGGGGCTCAGCATGTGGCGCGTGCCATCGAGGTGGCTCTTGAAGGCCACGCCTTCCTCCGTGACCTTGGTAAGGTCGGATAGGCTCATCACCTGATAGCCGCCGCTGTCGGTCAGGATCGGGCGGTCCCAGCCCATGAAGGCATGAAGCCCGCCAAGCCGCGCCACCCTCTCGGCGCCCGGGCGCAGCATCAGGTGATATGTGTTGCCGAGGATGATGTCCGCCCCGGCTGCGCGCACGTCAGCGGGCTTCATCGCCTTCACCGTGGCGGCCGTGCCGACCGGCATGAAGGCAGGCGTGCGGATCTCGCCACGCGCCATGCGGATGGTGCCGGTGCGGGCCGCGCCGTCGGTGGCAGAAATGGAGAAAGTGAAGCGGGTGTCCGTCATGCCCGGCCTTTGCCCGCGTCAGGTGCGCCTGTCGAGGTCAGCCACGCGGGCGCCGGCGCCCGCCGGGCATCGGCTGCATCGCATGCGGCCTGACCGTGACCAGCTCGGACCGGTCGAGCACTTCATCGCGATTGGCATCGAGCCTGGCGAACTGACGCCCCAGTTCCGCCGCATATTCGGCCCGAGAGATCCTGTCGTCGCCATCCGCGTCGAAATCGAAGCGCCCTGGCAGCGCGCCCTGATGGCCGAGCCAGCGCACCGACCAGTTGCTGAACGCGATCGGCGACATCGCTTCGCCCTCCCCGAAGCTCGCCGCTACCCCGGCGTCGAACTCGGCCCGGGTGACACGCGCGTCCCGGTCGCCATCGAAACCGGCGAGCAGCACCGCCACCGGCGTTGCCGTGAAGTCGGTAGGACGAGGCTGCGGCACCTGGCCCGGCTGTGCGGTTGCACCCGGCTGAGCTGTCCCCTGCGGCGCCTGCGCGGCCATGGCGGCCAAGGCAAGAAAGACGTTCATCATGAGCCACTCTCCGGAATGAGCAGGCTGGCATCGCCATAGGAGTAGAAGCGGTAATCCTCTTCAATGGCATGTCGGTAGGCCGACTGCATCACGTCCAACCCCATAAGCGCCGATACCAGCATGAACAGGGTCGATCGGGGCAGGTGGAAGTTGGTCAGGAGGCCGCTTACCGCGCGAAAGCGGTGGCCGGGCGTGATGAAGATGGCGGTATCGCCTTCGAATGGGCGGATGATCCCGTCCTCGCCGGTGGCGCTTTCAAGGAGGCGGAGGGAGGTGGTGCCGACGGCGATGATGCGGCCGCCCGCAGCCTTGGCGGCGTTGAGGCGGTCGGCGGTAGCGGCGTCCACCCTGCCCCACTCGCTGTGCATGGCATGTTCGTCCGTATCGTCGGCCTTGACGGGCAGAAAGGTGCCCGCGCCGACGTGCAGTGTCAGCGTTTCATGCTTCACGCCGGCTTGTGCCAGCGCCTCGACCAGCGAAGACGTGAAGTGGAGCGCGGCCGTGGGCGCTGCCACTGCGCCTTCCTCCCGCGCGAACATGGTCTGATAATCGTCGGCGTCCCTCGCATCCGCCTCGCGTCTGGCCGCGATATAGGGCGGCAGCGGCATGCGACCGGCGCGCTCCAGCAGCAGTTCGACAGGCTCCTCGCCTTCGAAGGTCAGCAGGATGCTCCCATCGGCCGCCTTCTCGCCCGCCAAGGCGAATACGCCATTGCCGAAGTCGATCCGGTCGCCATCGCGCACTCGCTTGGCATTGCGGACGAAGGCGCGCCAGGCGCGTGGACCTTCGCGCTTGTGGAGAGTCGCGCCGACGCTCGCCTCGCCGCGGCGACCTTCCAGCTGGGCCGGAATGACGCGGGTGTCGTTGAACACCAGCACGTCGCCTGCGCGCAGCAGGTCGGGCAGGTCGGACACGATCCGGTCCGACATGCCGCTGCCGTCCACCAGCAGGAGGCGCGCGCTGTCGCGCGGGCTGGCCGGGCGAAGCGCGATACGCTCCGCCGGCAGATCGAAATCGAACAGGTCGACGCGCATGGACGCGCCTCAGCGCTGCGACGTGCCGGGAAGGATCAGGGGCTGGTTGGCGGGCGCAGGCGCAGCCGCGGTCGGTGTATTGGCCGCCTGCAACTCGGCCGCCGTCGGCTGGGGCACATTGTCGGCACCGATCGACGCACGCACGATCCGGGACGGGTTCGCCGGCGGCTCACCCTTCACGATCGCATCGACATATTCCATGCCGGAGATGACCCGGCCGAAACCGGTATAGTTGGTGTCGAGCGTCAGGCGGGGCATCAGCATGATGAAGAACTGGCTGTTGGCGCTGTCATAGGCGCTGGTGCGCGCCATCGACACGGTGCCGCGCACGTGCGGCAGCGTGTTCAGTTCGGCCATCAGGTCGGGCAGCTGCGATCCCCCCTGGCCAGTGCCCGTCGGATCACCACCCTGCGCCATGAAGCCCTCGATCACGCGGTGGAAGACGAGGCCGTTGTAGAAGCCCTGGCGCGCAAGCGTCTTGATCCGTTCCACATGGTTCGGTGCCGCATCCGGGCGCAGCTGGATGCTCACGCGTCCGCCCGTGGACAGGTCGAGGTTAAGCACATTCTCCTGCTCCAGAGCCGGAGGCGCGGCGGGCACGACCTTGACCGCGGGCTTCTCCGTCACGGGAGCGGGCGCAGCAGCAGGCGGCGTCTCGGGTGCAACGGCCGGAGCGGCCGGCGCCTCCGGTGCGGAGGCGGCAGGCGGCGCCTCCTGCGCGGCGACCGGACCCGCAAACAACATGCCGGCAAGGAGCAGGCTCATCGTCTTCAACTTCATGTGTTTTCCTACCTTGATCGGCATGTCTCTAACCACCCGCCCTTGCGATGGCGAGCCTGAACGGATCATGAGCCTTTGCGGCCGATCCTCTCGACCCGCGCAGCGACCTGCGTGGCGACGCTGGGCGTTACGAAGCGGCCGATATTGCCCCCATAAAGCGCGATTTCCTTCACCAGCCGCGACGCGATCGGTTGCAACGACACATCGGCCATCAGGAAGACGGTCTCGATCCGGTCGTTCAGCTGCTGGTTCATGCCCGCCATCTGATACTCATATTCGAAGTCGGCGACGGCACGCAGGCCCCGCAGGATCATGGACGCGCCTTCCCTTTCGGCAAAGTCCATGAGGAGGGAGTCGAAGCTGACCACGCTGACGTTGGACGCGATCGCGCCTGCCTCCCGCTCCACCATGGCCATCCGCTCATCCAGCGTGAACATGGGCGATTTCGAAGGGTTCGTGGTGACGCCGATCACCAAACGGTCGACAAGGTTCGCGCCGCGACGGATGATATCCATGTGTCCCAGGGTCACCGGATCGAACGTACCGGGATAAACGCCGATCCTCATGACCCGCGGCTCTCGCTACAAGGCACTTGCGTGTTGGAGTGGATTGCCGACTGCATCATCAATGGTCCCGCTCGACCGAGAAGCGGGCGATGGCGCGCAGCAGGTCCGCTTCCGACCCGTGGCTTTGCAGATGGGCGATCGCCTGCCCGACCAGGATCCGCGCCTGTTCGCGCGCGCGATCGGCGCCCAGCAGCGACACGAACGTTTCCTTGCCGGCTTCGCCATCCTTGCCGACGCGCTTGCCGGTCTTGGCTTCCTCGCCCTCGACGTCGAGCAGATCGTCGGCGATCTGGAAAGCCAGCCCCACATCACGCGCATAGCCGCGAAGGCCCGTCCTCCCGGCAGGCGCCACCTTGCCCATGATCCCTGCCGCCTCCAGGCAGAAGCCGATCAGGGCGCCGGTCTTGAGCTGCTGGAGCCGGGTCACGGTGGCGAGATCGAGCTCTGCCTCCTCTGCCCTCAGGTCCATCATCTGCCCACCTGCCATGCCGGCCGGTCCCGATGCGCGGCCGAGTTCTGCGATCAACTCGCTGCGCACGAACGGATCCTCGTGGGTCGCCGGATCCGCCAGCACCTCGAACGCAAGTGCGTGCAGCGAATCCCCTGCAAGGATCGCCGTGCATTCATCGAAGGCGCGATGCACGGTCGGCTTGCCACGGCGCAGATCGTCATCGTCCATGCACGGCAGGTCGTCGTGGATGAGCGAGTAGACGTGGATGCATTCCACCGCGAGACCGACGCGCAGTGCCCGTTCACGATCGATGTTGAACAGGCCGCATGCTGCCACCACGAGCAACGGCCGCAGCCGCTTGCCCCCGCCGATCGCAGCATGGCGCATCGCCTGGTAAAGCCGCGCGCGGCTGTCTTCCGGCACCGGCAGCAATTCGTCGAACAGCCGGTCCATGTCGGCGGCGATCGCGTCCAGCGCGGGCTTGAGCCGCGCCTCCACGCTCACGACCTCGATGTCACTCATCGCCGAACGGCACCGTGCCGGCGGGCTGGCCGTCCCGGCCGAACTGGATCTTCTCGATCCGCGCCTGCGCCGCCTGCAACCGCGCCTCGCATTGCTGGCGTAGCCGATCACCCTCCGAATAGAGGTCGATCGACTCGTCGAGCGACGCCTCGCCGCTCTCCAGCTTGCGCACGATTTCTTCCAGCCGGCGCAACGCCGCCTCGAACGACAGGCCTTCGATTTCCGCACCTTCTACCATGGCGGCAGCATTGGCCTTGGCCGCGCCGGGGGTCAAGCGGAGGCTTTGGCCCGCTCCTCGGCCTGGAGTTCCTTGCGGCTGAGCTTGCCGATCATGGTCTTGGGCAGCGCCTCGCGGATTTCGCATGCGACGATGCGCTCATGCTTGCCGACGCAGGCATTGACCCAGGCAACCAGCTCGGCGCCGCCGATCTCCACACCTTCCTGAAGCGTCACGAACGCCTTCGGCTTCTCGCCCAGACGCGCGTCCGGAATGCCGATCACCAGCGCTTCCTTGACCGCCTCGTGCCGATAGAGATGCGCCTCGATCTGGCTCGGGAAGACCTTGAACCCGCCCACCGCGATCATGTCCTTCAGCCGGTCTACGATGCGGACATAGCCGTCCTCGTCGATGATGCCGACGTCTCCGGTGCGCAGGCGCCCGTCGACGAACACTTCGGCATCGGCATCGGGGCGGTTCCAATAACCCTTCATCACCTGCGGCCCTGCGATGGTGATCTCGCCCGGCTCCCCCGGCGGCGGCGGACGCGTGGGATCTTCCTTGTCGACCAGCACGACGGCGGTGGCCGGCAAAGGCTGACCGATCGTGCCGGGCTTGTTGGTGCCTTCATAAGGGTTGGTGGAGACCACGCCGGAGCTTTCGGTCAGCCCATATCCCTCGACCAGCTTGGCTCCCGTGCGCTCCTCGAAACGGGTCTTGACCTCGGCCGGCATCGGCGCGCCGCCGGAAATGCAGATGCGCAGGCTGGAGAAATCGGTCCTGGCGGTCTGCGGGTGATCGAGCAAGGCCTGGTACATGGTCGGGACGCCCGGCATCGAAGTGACCTTGGTGCGCTCGATCGCGGCCAGCGTCTGCGCGGCGTCGAAGCGCGGCAGCATAACGATCTCGCCGCCCCGGTGCACGGTGCGGTTGAGCACGCAGGTATTGGCGAAGACGTGGAACATCGGCAGCACGCCCATGATCCGGTCCTCGGCCGTGCGGTCGGCATCCACCGCATCCACCTGCCGCGCATTGGCCGTAAGGTTCTGGTGGGTCAGCATTGCGCCCTTGGGCGTGCCTGTGGTGCCGCCGGTATATTGGATCAGCGCGACGTCGTTCACCGGATCGATCGGCGCCAGTTCGCACCGGCCGTTATTGGCGATGAGTCCGGAGAAGGCGATCACCCGCTCGTCACCTTGCGGACGGGCCGCAATCTCCTTGGCCTTGAGCCAGCGGTAGAGCAAAGACTTGGCCGGCGGCAGCGCGCCTGCGATCGAACCCACCACCAGCCGCTCCAGGCTCGACATGTCGAGCACCTTCAAGGCGGTCGGCAACAACGCCTGCGCCGAGACGGTGAACAAGATGCGGGTGCCGCTATCCTCGACCTGATCGGCCAGTTCCTGCGCGGTGTAGAGCGGCGAGAAGTTGACGATGGTGGCGCCGATCTTCAGCGCGCCATAATAAGCGGCGAGGTAATGCGGCACGTTGGGCAGAAACAGGCCGACGCGGTCGCCCTTCTTCACCCCCATCTTCGCCAGCCCGCAAGCGACGCGGTTCACCCCGCTCAAAGTCTCGGCATAGCTGTATTTGCGGCCGAGAAAGTCGATCAGCCAGGCATTGGGCGTGCGATGCGCGGTCTCCTCGAACATCGCAGGCAGGCTGAGCGGTGGAAACGATTGATCCCAATCACTGGGATGCTGGTAGGCGCTACGCCAGATTCGAGCCGGATCGTCCATTTACGTTTACGTAAAAGGCAAATGGATGGGCGGCAAGCCGGTGCTTATCCACTTGCCCCAGAATCCGTTCGGGCTGAGCCTGTCGAAGCCCTGCCCTCCTTCCATGCAGCGGAAGAGAAGGAACAGGGCCGCGACACGCTCAGCCCGAATGCGTGTTGGTACTAGGTGGCTTAGCGCTTGAACGGATCGACGAAATCGACACCATAAGGGCTGACCGGCTCGTCGCCGCGCTGCTCGGCAGCGAGCGCTTCCTCGGCCTCCCGGGCATGCGCCTCGCGCTCCTTGCGCAATTCCTCGATCAGCGCTTCGCGATCACCGGCCAAGCGATGGTCGGTCGGGGCATCCAGACCCGCGGCCTTGGCGGCCTTGGCAACGATCGCGTCCAATTCACGCTGACTGGTGAGGCCGAGCGTCACCGGGTCCTTCGGCTGAATGTTGGCGATGTTCCAGTGCGTGCGATCGCGAATCGCGGCAATCGTGGTGCGCGTGGTGCCGATCAGCTTGGAAATCGTGCCGTCCGAGATTTCGGGGTGATTGCGGATGATCCAGGCGATGCCGTCCGGCTTGTCCTGGCGCTTCGATACCGGCGTGTAGCGCGGTCCCTTGGTCCGCTCGGCCTTGTCCGGCTCGCGCTGCATCTTCAGGCGGTAGGCGGGATCGTCCTGTCCGCGGTTGATCTCTTCCTGCGTCAGCTCGCCCGCACGGATCGGATCTCGGCCGGTCAGCTTGGTCGCGGCGGTATCATCGGCGATCGCCTGCACCTCAAGGATGTGCAAGCCGCAGAAGTCGGCGATCTGCTCGAAGCTGAGAGCGGTAGTATCGACCAGCCAGGAAGCGGTCGCATGCGGCATGAGCGGCTGGGCCACTGAGGTCCTCCAGAAATGATAAGGGCCGCCCCTCACGGAGCGGCCACGCATGGCGGAGGGTGTAAGCGGATGGGGTGCCGGACGCAAGCGCGATCGACCCGCCGCTCGCCATTGCGAGCACAGCTAAGCGATCCAGGGCTGACCGGAGGTCCGCTGGATCGCTCGTCCGCTACGTTCCTCGCTCGGACGGGATTGTGGTGAGCACGATCTTGCCCACATGCTCGCCGCCTTCCATGCGGCGGTGAGCGTCGGCCGCCTGATCCAGCGGGAAAGTGGCGTCGATGATCGGGCGCAGGCGGCCTGCCTCGACATGCGGCCACACGTTGCGACGTATCTCATCGGCCAAATGCGACTTGAACTCCACGCTGCGCGCGCGGAGCGTTGATCCGGTCAGCGTCAGCCGCCTCGCCATCACCGTCCAGACCGGGATCTCGGCACGCGCGCCGCGTTGCGCTGCGATGGAGACGTGCCGCGCATCCTCGGCCATGCAGGCGATGTTGCGCGGGACATAATCGCCGCCCACCATGTCGAGCACCACGTCGACACCGCGGCCGCCCGTGATCCGCTTCACTTCCTCCACATAATCCTGCGTGCGATAATTGATCGCATGCGCCGCCCCGATCTCGACCACGCGGGCGCATTTGTCGTCCGAACCCGCCGTCACGATCACATCGATACCGAACAGGCGGCCGAGCATGATCGCCATGGTCCCGATCCCGCTGGTTCCGCCATGAACGAGCGCGGTTTCGCCCTCCCGCGCCTGTCCGCGCTCGAACAGATTGTGCCAGACGGTGAACAAAGTCTCGGGCAGGGCCGCGGCCTCCACCATCGGCAGGCCGGGTGGAACGGAAAGGCACTGCCCGGCCGGTGCAATGCAATGTTCGGCATAGCCGCCGCCGCTGACCAGCGCGCAGACATCGACGCCCAACATGGCGTCATCGACGCCCTCGCCGGTCGCGGCCACAATCCCGGCGACTTCCAGGCCGGGAATGGACGGCGCACCCGCAGGCGGCGGGTAGAGTCCAAGCCGCTGCATGACGTCCGGACGGTTCACGCCCGCCGCCGCAACCTTGATCAGCACCTCGCCGGAGCCAGGCTGCGGCACCGGACGCTGGACCGGCCGCAGCACTTCTGGGCCGCCTGCCTCGGCCGGGTCGATAGCCATCATGGGTTAGGAAGCTTTCATCTTTTTCCGTGCGAGATCGAACGCAGTTTATTGACAGCGCATCACCGCCGGTCAACGTTCCGCCCCATGGATCTGGACGAACTCTTTCCCGACAAGCCGGGCGATCCGCTGCTGCTCGTCACGCGGCAGGATCTCGATCCTTTGTCCGTAGAGGAACTGAAGGCGCGTATCGCTGTTCTCGAAAATGAAATCGAACGGGTACGGGCAAAGCTCGAAGCGTCAATTCAGTTTCGGGCAAGCGTCGAAGGTCTATTCAGGAAGTGAAGCGAAGAGCGGCATATCCGATGTTCCGACGAGGTTATTTGCTCGCCCGCTTGATGCCGGCCCGACGAGGACCGACATTGGAGGCAAGACGCCCGTGAATGTTCGTCGCGGGCAGAAGGAGTGACAATGCCATCATTTGCCCGCGACCTGGAACAGACGCTGCACACGGCCCTGGCCGAGGCGAGCGCGCGCCGGCATGAATATGCGACGCTCGAGCATCTGTTGCTCGCACTTATCGAAGATACACATGCCTCCAAGGTGATGTCGTCCTGCGGCGTCGACCTTAATGAACTGCGCGATGCCGTACGCCTCTACCTCGACAACGAGCTTGAGGCGCTGAAGGTCGAGGGCGAGACCGAACCCTCCCCCACCAGCGGCTTCCAGCGGGTGGTGCAGCGCGCGATACTGCACGTCCAGTCGTCCGGCCGCGACGAAGTGACCGGCGCCAACGTGCTTGTTGCGCTCTTCAGCGAGCGTGAGAGCTATGCGGTCTACTTCCTCCAGCAGCAGGACATGAGCCGCCTGGATGCCGTCAGCTACATCAGCCACGGCGTCGGCAAGGGTGAGGTGTCCGGCGAGGCTGCCGAGGTGAAGGGCGCAGCCGAGGAAGCACCCAAGGAAGACGGCAAGAAGAAGGGCGAGAGCGCGCTGAAGCAGTTCACCGTCAACCTGAACGAGAAAGCCACCGAAGGCCGCGTCGATCCGCTGATCGGCCGCGGGCCCGAGGTCGACCGCACCGTCCAGATCCTGTGCCGCCGGTCCAAGAACAACCCGCTCTATGTGGGTGATCCTGGCGTCGGGAAGACCGCGATCGCGGAAGGCCTCGCCCGCAAGATCGTCGAGGGCGACGTGCCGGAGGTGCTGCGTCCTGCGGTGATCTACAGCCTCGACATGGGCGCCCTGCTCGCCGGCACCCGCTATCGCGGCGATTTCGAGGAACGGCTGAAGGCGGTCGTGACCGAGCTCGAGAAGCTGCCGCATGCGGTGCTGTTCATCGACGAGATCCACACGGTGATCGGCGCCGGCGCGACGTCGGGCGGCGCGATGGATGCGTCGAACCTCTTGAAGCCCGCTCTGTCGGGCGGCACGATCCGGTGCATCGGCTCCACAACCTACAAGGAGTTCCGCAACCATTTCGAGAAGGACCGGGCGCTGCTCCGGCGCTTCCAGAAGATCGACGTGAACGAGCCGACGGTCGAGGATACGATCAAGATCATCACCGGCCTTCGCACCGCGTTCGAGGAGCATCACAAGGTTAAGTACACGCCCGACGCGATCAAGTCGGCCGTGGAGCTTTCGGCCCGCTACATCAACGACCGCAAGCTGCCGGACAAGGCGATCGACGTGATCGACGAGGTCGGCGCGATGCAGATGCTGGTGGCGCCCAACAAGCGCAAGAAGACCATCACCACCAAGGAAGTGGAGCAGGTCATCTCGACCATGGCCCGCATCCCCCCGAAATCGGTGTCGAGCGACGACAAGAAGCAGCTCGAGCATCTTGAGCGCGACCTGAAGCGCGTCGTGTTCGGCCAGGACAAGGCGATCGAGGTGCTGTCCTCGGCGATCAAGCTGTCCCGTGCGGGCCTGCGCGATCCGGACAAGCCGATCGGCAACTACCTGTTCTCCGGCCCTACCGGCGTCGGCAAGACGGAGGTGGCGCGCCAGCTTGCCTCCATCCTCGGCATCCCGCTCCAGCGTTTCGACATGTCGGAATATATGGAACGGCACTCGGTCAGCCGCCTGATCGGCGCGCCTCCGGGCTATGTCGGCTATGACCAGGGCGGCCTGCTGACCGATGCGGTCGACCAGCATCCGCACTCGGTGCTGCTGCTGGACGAGGTCGAGAAGGCGCATCCGGACCTGTTCAACATCCTCCTGCAGGTGATGGACAATGGCAAGCTCACCGACCACCATGGCAAGACGGTGGATTTCAGGAACACCATCCTGATCATGACCACCAATGCCGGCGCCGCCGACATGGCGCGTGAGGCGGTCGGCTTCGGCGCCATGACTCGCGAGGGTGAGGACGAAGAGGCCATCAAGCGGATGTTCTCGCCGGAATTCCGCAATCGCCTCGATGCGATCGTGCCGTTCGATTACCTGCCCACCGAAGTGGTGTCGCGCGTGGTGGACAAGTTCATCCTGCAGCTGGAACTCCAGCTGGCGGATCGTTCGGTCCATATCGAGCTCGACAAGGGTGCCCGCGAATGGCTCACCGAGCGCGGTTACGACCGGCTCTACGGTGCGCGCCCGATGGGCCGCTTGGTGCAGGAGAAGATCAAGCAGCCGCTGGCCGAGGAATTGCTGTTCGGCAAGCTCGTGCACGGCGGCGAGGTCAAGGTCCGCATCAAGGACGGCGCGCCCAGCTTCGAGATCATCTCGGCACCGCCCAAAGCTCCCAAGCGCAAGCGCAAGGGCAAGGCGGAAACGCCGGAACCCGAAGAGCAGGCCTGACGACAAGGGGCCGCTTCCCACGAGGAGGCGGCCCTTTCTCTTTGGTGCAGCCTGTGCGCACCTGTCCCGTCATTGCGAGCATAGCGAAGCATTCCAGAGCCGACGCGGAGACCCACTGGATTGCTTCCTCGCTTCGCTCCTCGCAATGACAAGGTGCGTTCAAATCCGACTGGACTCAGATGCCTCGCAGCGCGACCATGCAGCGCAATCAGGGGAGCGCCGGCATGACCAACCTTACCTTCTACACCAATCCCATGTCGCGCGGGCGGATCATCCGGTGGATGCTGGAGGAACTCGGCGAGCCGTACGAGACGGTGATCCTCGATTATGGTGAGACGGGCATGAAGTCGCCCGATTATCTCGCTGTGAACCCGATGGGCAAGGTTCCCGCGCTCCGGCACGGCGAGGTGGTGGTGACGGAAGCGGCGGCGATCTGCGCCTATCTTGCGGATGCCTATCCCGAAAAGGGCCTTGCTCCGCCGCACGGCGATCCGCGGCGCGCGCCCTATTACCGGTGGATGTTCTTCGCCGCGGGTCCCGTGGAAGCGGCAGTCACCAACAAGTCGCTAGGCTTCGAATCCGACAAGAAGCAGATGCTGGGTTATGGCGACTACGACGATACGATGGCTGCGCTCGAGAAGGCTATTTCGACAGCGCCCTATATCTGCGGCGACACGTTCACGGCTGCCGACGTCTATGTCGGCGCCCAGATCGGATGGGGCTTGATGTTCAAGTCGATGCCGGCACTTCCGGCCTTCGTCGAATATGCCGGGCGTCTCCAGGCACGTGACGCCTACCAGCGCGCGACAGCGATCGATGATGCAGCCATGCCGAAGCAGGAGGGATAAGGATGGACGATCTTCGCCGAGCCGCGATCGCGCTCTACGATCGCTTCACGCATGATGGCATGGACCGGCGCGTGTTCATAGCCGAGATGACGCGCCTTGCCGGCAGCGCGGCCGCCGCTTCCGCACTGGTTGCCGTCATCGGCGCTTCGCCCGCCGCCGCCGCGATCATCCCCGCGGATGACTCCCGCCTCGTCGCCGAAGAGACGAGTTGGCGCGTCACGGGCGGACGCACGATGAAGGGCTATCTCGTTCGTCCGAGCCAGGCGACCACGACGCTGCCGGCCGTGATGGTGATCCACGAAAATCGTGGGCTCAACGAGCATATTCGCGACGTCGCGCGCCGCGCGGCACTGGCGGGCTATGCCGCGCTCGCGCCCGATTTCCTGTCCAACACAGGCGGCACCCCGACCGACGAAGATGCAGCCCGCGCTGCCATCGGCAAGCTAGACCTGGCGGTATCCGCGGCCGACGGCGTTGCGACGATCGACATGCTGAAGGATCGCGTGGCAACGAACGGCAGGGTCGGCGTAACCGGCTTCTGCTGGGGCGGTGGCATGACGATGCGGCTGGCGGTCGCCGCCGGGGACGCGATCCGCGCCGCCGTGCCCTTCTACGGCCCCGCTCCCGATCCTGCGCTTGCCACGCAGGTGGCGAAGACCGCCTTGCTGATCCAGCTTGCCGGCCTCGACCAACGCGTCAACGCGACGGCCCTGCCCTTCGCCGAGGCGTTGAAAGCGGCCGGCAAGGATGTGACGTTGAAGGTGCATGAAGGGGTCAACCACGCCTTTCATAACGACACCTCTGCGGAGCGCTATAACGAGGCGGCCGCGAAGGAGGCATGGGCGCTGACGGTCGCCTTCTTCGACAAGCACCTGAAGGGCTGACGGTCTCCCGGCGCGCGTCTCGGCGTCAGGCAAGCGCCTGTGCCGGACGGAACCGGCGCAGCCTGACATCCGGCAAGGCGAACAGCCATCCGCCGCCGCATGCCGTTATCGCGCGGTGCAGCGCAAGGCTGACCGGCACTGCGGCCGCCGTCAGCGCCAGCGGGAACAATGCGGAAATCAGGCTGCTGCCCAGCATGTCCACCGCCGCGGCGCGGAACAGGTAACCAAGCACCGCCAACACCGGAAAATGCAGCAGGTAGATGGGCAAGGTCCGTGCCGCGAGCCACGATCCGCCGCGTGCCACTACCGGGACCCTCGCAGCCATGGCTGCCAGCAGCACTCCGCTCCAGGCGGCCAGGACCGCAATGGCAGGCGCCACGCCGTTTACCTGCCCGGCCCATGCGCCTGCCAGCCCGGCGGCGCCGAGCGCCAGCGCAGCCTTCGCCCACCCGGCCCCTTGCGCAACGCGCCCAAGCAGCGTGGGCAGCCGCGCACCGATGACGAAGAACATCAGCGACCGCATCATCGACACGGACGACCATGGCAGCACATCGGCCAGCATATCAGCCGCGACCGCGAGCGCATAGGCGAATGCCAGCGGCACCCAGACCGGCAGCGAGCGCGTCGCCCGCGCGAACAGGAAGAAGGCGGGCAGCGCGCCGAGGTACCAGGCCCAGTTCACCCCCAGCAGCAGGAAGACGAGCTTCTCCGCGATCGGCTCGTCCGGCGCTCCGGTGAGCAGGCGGAAGCTGCTGAAGAAGAAAGACAGGATCACTGCCCAGAGGAGGTAGAGGAAGGCGAGATTGTAGACCCGCTTATGCGCAACCTCGCGCCACGCCCGGCCGATCGAGCCCGCGGCCAGTAAGCCCGACACAAGGAAGAAGAGCGGCATCCGCACGCTCTTCAGCGCATCGTTGAGCCAGCCCCAGTATAGATGCGCAGGGACGTCGCCATGCCACGCCAGCCAGCGATATTCGCCGTCATAGGCGTGGAAGAGGACGACCAGCAGGATGCATGCGGCCTTCGCCACATCCGCCCACGCCATCCGCTTCGCCTTGGCTGCCTCGACTCGCATCCTCTCGCCCGCACTCCACGCAAAGAAGAAGGCCCGGCGTTTCCACCGGGCCTCCCGACATTGTCAACCTTGAAGCTGGACTTAGTCGCGCTGACCCATGAAGTTCAGCAGAAACGTGAACATGTTCACGAAGTCCAGGTAGAGGTTCAGCGCGCCCATGATGACGGTCTTGCCCATCATGTCGGTGCCCGCCACGTGGAAATAGAGGCTCTTGATCTTCTGCGTGTCGTAGGCGGTGAGGCCCGCGAACACGAGCACGCCAACCGCGCTGATCACCAGCTGCATGGCGCTCGACTGCAGGAAGATGTTGATGATCATGGCGATCAGCAGGCCGAACACGCCCATGATCAGGAAGGTGCCGAAGCCCGACAGAACCTTCTTGGTCGTGTAGCCCCACAGGCTGAGGCCCATGAACGCAGCCGCGACCGCGAAGAAAGTGGTGGCGATCGATTCACCGGTGAACACCAGGAAGATCGACGCCATCGACAGGCCCATCACCGCCGCAAACGCCCAGAAGAGCAGCTGCAGCGTGCCCTGCGAGATGCGATTGATGCCGAAGCTCATCACCATCACGAAGGCGAGCGGTGCCAGCATGATCACCCAGCGCAGCGGGCCGCCATTGACCAGCACGTTGCGCCCGAATTCGGAATTGGCGAACAGCATCGCGACGATGCCGGTCAGCAGCACGCCCGATGCCATGTAGTTGTAAACCGACAGCATGTAGGAACGCAGGCCCGCGCTGTAGGCGGCGGCATCCTGCCCGACCCCAGCGCCCGCGCCGAAGCTCGGCTGCGGCCTGGCGGTCGCTCTAGGGTCAAATCCGTTTGCCATTTCAAAACGTCTCCTCAAAAACGGCACTCGTGCCGTTCTCTCGCAATATCGGTCGTTCCGGGGTTGCTTTCAAGCGAAACCGGTCTGACGCAAAGTGTAACGAAATGTTACCGAAAGCCGCCTGCCATGCACCGCCTCTTCGTTGCGATCCGCCCATCCCGCGATATTCGGGACGCCCTGCTCACCACCATGGGCGGCGTGGCAGGGGCGCGTTGGCAGGATGACGGCCAGCTGCATCTGACGTTGCGCTTCATCGGCGAAGTCGATCGCCGCACGGCCGAGGACGTAGCCGTCGCGCTGTCCTCCATCCACTTCAACCGGTTCGAAGTCGCCCTCGCGTCCATCGGCACGTTCGAGCGGCGCGGCCAGCCCCACGTCATCTGGGCGGGCGTGGTGGCCAGTCACATGCTGAAGGCACTCCGGGCCAAGGTCGACCAGGCCTGCGTGCGTGCCGGACTGGAGCCCGAACGACGCGCCTTCCACCCGCACATCACCCTCGCGCGCCTCGGCCGCACGGCCGGGCCGGTCGCCGCTGCCTTCGACGCGTCGCCGCTCGTATCGGCCCTGCGCTTCGAAGCGACCGAGTTCGCCTTGTTCGAAAGCCGCCTCTCCGACGACGGCGCTACCTACGAACCGATTGCCTCCTACCCGCTCGACTGAGCACCGGCGATGGCGCTCGGAATGCGCGCGTGACGCCCATCTATGCCGCCATGGCATGGCGGTTCGTGCGGACTGTCGACCAAGACACGGACGGCAAGCGGAGGCCGTCGCCGCCTCAGCCATTGACTAGGTGATCGACCTCGCGCTGCAGCATCTGCGGCAGGTAGGGCTTGGCGATGAAGCGTCCATCATCGGGTATCTGCTCTTTCGGCGGCCAGGTGTCGCCGGAGGTCACGAGTATCTTCATCGCCGGCCAGCGTTTGTGAACCAACCCGGCCAGCTGCAGGCCGTCCATGCTGCCGGGCATGCGGATGTCGGTGAACAGCAGGTGGACCTCCCCCGCCTTCTCCAAGACGGTCAGGGCATGGTCGGCGCTGGACGCTTCGATCACTTCATAGCCGGCGTCCGCCAACGCGTCCGAACCGACCATCCTGATGAGCGCCTCGTCCTCGACAAGGAGGATCTTCTTCATACTGGTCCTACGCGTTACATCTTGGTTACCAGACGCCTTCAACAATGATCGACGCCGGACGTTCCGCCGCTCCTTACCGCGCCAGCATCTGCTTGAGCTTGGTGGCAAGGTCGTCGACGGGGAAGGGCTTGGTCATCATCTCCATGCCCGCATCCAGGAACCCGCTGCGAACCGCCGCATTCTGGGCATAGCCCGTGATGAACAGGACCTTGAGTCCCGGCCGCGCCTGGCGCGCTATCTCGGCCAGCTGGCGCCCGTTCATGCCCGGCAGGCCCACGTCCGTGACGAGGAGGTCGATCGGCCGCGCGGAATGGATGATCGGCATGGCGCCGCGCGCATCATGCGCCTCGATCGCGTCGTAGCCCAGTTCGGCCAGCACCTCGAGCACGATCATCCGAACCGACGGATCGTCCTCCACCACCATGACCGTCTCGCCGGCCCCGCGCGGGGTATGGCCGGGCGCTTCACCGGCGTTTTCCAGCTCGCCATGGAAGCGCGGCAGGTAGAGCTTGATGGTCGTGCCGATCCCCACTTCGCTATAGATGCGCACGTGCCCGCCCGACTGGCGCGCGAAGCCGTAGATCATGGACAGCCCGAGGCCCGTCCCCTGCCCCACCGGCTTGGTGGTAAAGAACGGCTCGAACACCCGCTCCAACGTGGCAGCATCCATGCCCGTGCCCGTGTCGGACACCGACAGCACCACATAGTCGCCGGCCTCCACCTCCGGATGCTCGCGGGTATAGCGGGCGTCCAGCCGCGTATTGGCCGTTTCGACCACCAGCTTGCCGCCGTTCGGCATGGCATCGCGCGCATTGATGCACAGGTTCAGCAGCGCGCTTTCCAGTTGATTGGCATCGGTGCAGGCTGCCCACACATCCGCGCCCGCATGCGTTTCCAATGCCACCTGCTCGCCCAGTGTACGGTGGAGCAGGTCCTCCATGCTGCCGACCAGCGCGTTAACGTCCACCGGCTGCAGGTCGAGCGACTGGCGCCGGCCGAATGCGAGCAGGCGGGACGTCAGCGCCGCCGCACGTTGCGCAGACGTCGTAGCCGCCTCGATATAGCGGTCGACGCGGTCCAGTCGCCCCGACGCGATGTTGCGCTGGATAAGGTGCAGACCCCCGATCACGCCGGTCAGCATGTTGTTGAAATCATGCGCGATGCCGCCGGTCAGCTGGCCGACCGCTTCCATTTTCTGCGCCTGGCGCAGCGCATCCTCGGCCCGCATCAGCTCCGCCGTGCGCTCCTCGATCCGCTGCTCCAGCGTTTCGTTGAGCGCGCGCAGTTCCGCCGCCGCGCGGTCGCGTTCGGCAGCCACCGTGCGACGCTCCTCCACATCCAGCAGAACGCCCGGGAAGCGCAGCGGCATGCCGTCCGGCGCATGATCGACCCGGCCATTGGCCTCGATCCAGTAATAATGCCCGTCCGCCCGCCGCACGCGATACTGGTGAGCATAGGCGCCTCCACGCGCGATCACCTCGTCGATGGCAACTGCCAGCCCGGCCCGATCGTCGGGGTGCACGGTCGCGACCACCTGCTCCAGACTGAGGCCTTCGCGTCCGAGCATCGGATCGAGCCCGAATGCGGTCGCAAAGCCTTCATCCACCGTGAAGCGATCGGTGGGCAGGTCCCACACCCATGTGCCGATGATCGCACCGGCCGACAGCGCCAGCTGCACGCGCTCCACGCTCTCACGCGCTATGGCCTCGCTGGCCCGCACGGCCGCTTCCGCGCGGATGCGCTCCTCGACATCGCGGAACAGCACCGACACCTGCCGCCGCTCCGCCGGCTCGACCCGCGCAGCCGACACCTCGATATGGCGCCCCGCCGCTTCGAAGAAGCGCTCGAACCGGATCGACTGGCCGGTGCGCAGCACCTCTCCATACAGTTCGACCCAGCCGTCCGCCTCCTCCGGTGCAAGCTCGCGAACCGTCATGCCTGCGACGCCGGCGATGCCGGTATGTCGCTCGTACCCCGGATTTGCCTCTACATGCACATAGTCGCTCAAGGGCCCGTGCGGCCCATCGAAGAATTCGATGATGCAGAAGCCTTCGTCGATCGCGTTGAACAGTGCGCGGTAACGCTCCTCGCTATGCTCCAGCGCCTCGCGCGCCTTGCGCTGCTCGGTCACGTCCCGCGCGACGCCGGCGAAGCCGGTCGGCTTGCCGGCCTCGTCCCGCTGGATCTGCCCCTTGCGCGCGATCCAGCGTATCTCCCCGGTGTCGGCGCGGCGGATGCGATACTCGACATCCAGCGGCGCCGTGCCCGCCGCACGCGATCGTGCGTCGGAAACCAGCTGGCGATCTTCCTCTATGATGAGCTGCTCGAACCGAGCGGCGGGTACGTTCGGCCTCTCCTCGACGCCGTAAAGGCGATGGAATGCCGGCGTGCCGTGCAGCACGCCGTCCAGCCCGACCTGGAATACGCCGATGCCGCCGGCTTCCTGCGCCCATCGCAGCGTTTGCTCCGCCTCTTGCAACGCCCGGCCGGCGAGGTGCTGCTCGGTCCGGTCGCGCAGCACCTTGACGTACCCGATATGGGCGCCCGCCTGGTCGGTCATCGGCGACATCTCACCGCTTGCCCAGAAGCGCTCGCCATTCCTGCGGACGTGCCATCGTTCGTTCCGCGCACAGCCTTGTTCGCGCGACAGCCGCATCTCTTCGTCCGGTATGCCCGCCGCGCGATCCTCCGGCGTAAAGAAGATCGCTGCCGGCTGGCCGATCATCTCGGCCTCGCTCCATCCCAGGATCCCCTCGGCGCCGAGGCTCCACTCGATCACGCGACCTTCGAGATCGATTGCGACAATCGCGAAGTCCCGCGCGCTATCCAGCACAGCCCGTTGCCGCGCCTCGGCCCGCGCCGAATTGCGCAGCAACGCGCGCTGCTCCAGCTGGGCCATGACCTGACGGGCCAGCACCTTGATGGCCTGCTGCTGCACCAGCGTCAGCGTGCGCGGGCGATAATCCAGCACGCACAAGGTGCCGATA
The DNA here is from genome assembly GCA_934539295.1 of uncultured Allosphingosinicella sp. GTDB lineage: Bacteria > Pseudomonadota > Alphaproteobacteria > Sphingomonadales > Sphingomonadaceae > Allosphingosinicella. The sequence continues at coordinate 39,317 of CAKTCN010000007.1, read as the reverse complement.
GGCAGCCCTTCCTTCGTCTTGAGGAGCGCGCCAGCATAGAAACGCAGGTTCGGCTCGCCCGTCACCAGCGGATTGCCGGCGAAACGGGCGTCTTGGGTAGCATCCGGCACCAGAAGGAAGTCGTCCTCCAACAATGCGTGGGCGCAAAATGATGTCTCCAGCGGCGTGCCGTCCACACCCAGACCAACTTCCGCCTTGAAGAACTGACGGTCCTCCGCGACGATGTTGACCACGGCAATCGGCGCCTCGCAGATGCAGGCGACCAGTTCGGCGATCTCGTCGAACGCAGCCTCGCGCGGCGTGTCCAGGACCTGGTAATGCGCCACGGCGGCAAGCCGCTCGGTCTCGCGGTCGAACTTTTCGATCATTGCGCTCCTGGGTTGGTGCCACGCCTATATTGGGCAAGGCTCCGGCCCGCCAGTGGTTCAAGCCGGATGCCCGCGATAAGGCCCGCTGAACGCCTGCATCTTTTCGCAGGCCGGTGGATTGCACCGGATCGGCATTGATGCGTTAAACGCACATGCCCTGTTCACCGGATCAATGGCCTGCCGGACCCAGCCTGATGGCAGCCGCTATCCGGGATCACGACTGGTCCGCAACGCCGCTCGGATCGATCGACACCTGGCCGCCGGAGCTCAGGTCGACCGTGATGCTGATACTCGACAGCGCCTTTCCGGCAGCGCTTGTCTGGGGGGATGAACTGGTCACCCTCTACAATGACGGCTTTACCCGCATCCTGGGCAACAAGCCAAATCCACTCGGCCGTCCGTTCGCGGAGATTTTCCACGAAGCCTGGCACCGGGTGGGTCCGATCGTCGAGCGGGCTTATGCGGGCGAAGCAACCTTCATCGCCGATTTCCCAGTCACCATCGACCGTTCGGGCCGTCCGGAACAAGCCTTCTTCACCTTTTCGTGCAGTCCGGTGCGGCGTGCCGACGGTAGCGTCGCAGGCATGATCGACATCGTCACCGAAACCACGCCTGCGGTCATCGCGCGCGAACAACTGGCGCAAAGCGAGCGCTACTATCGTGCCCTCGTCACTGCCGGCGCGCACTCGATCTACCGAATGAGCGCAGACTGGCGCCTCATGTATCAACTGGACAGCGACACCCTTTCGAGCACCGCCGCGCCGAATGAGAATTGGGTCGACAAGTACATCCTGGAGGACGACCGGCCCGCAGTGTTTGCCGCCATCGCCCATGCGATCGCGAACAAGTCGTTGTTCGAGCTGGAACATCGCGTCCTGCTTGCCGACGGCAGTGTCGGATGGGTCCTTTCGCGCGCCGTTCCGCTGCTCGACCCCGATGGTCGGATCATCGAGTGGTTCGGCGCAGGAACCGACGTGACCGAACGCCGAAACGCCGTCCAGCAGTTGCGCGACCGGGAAGCGCGCGACGTGCAGCGCCTGGAAGCACAGGTTCGTGAACGCACGGCCGAACTTGAACGCAGCCGCGACCTTCTTCGGGGAACGATGGACGCGTCGACCGACATGATCCAGGTGTTCGCGGCGGTCCGCGACGAGGACGGCCAGATCGTCGATTTCAAATGGGTGCTGAACAATCACACGTCCGAAAGCCGGTTCGGTGAGGTCAAGGGACGAAGCCTGCTGGAACGCAACCCGGGCGTGATCGTCGAGGGTATATTAGACGCCTTCAAGCGCGTAACCGAAACCGGCGAGGCGGAACAGGCCGAGCGCCACTACGCTCACGAACAATTCGACGGCTGGTTCCTGCAAACGGTGGTGAAGCTGGGCGACGGCGTTGCCACCACCACCAAGGACATCACGGACTGGAAGACTGCCCAGGCCGAGATCCTGCGCCTGCAGGAAGAGGCGGCGCAGGCACGGCTGGAGGAAAGCGAAGGTCGTTTCCGCACCCTGGCCGATACCGCGCCGGCAATGATCTGGCAGAATGACGAGAATGGCGGCAACCTGTTCGTGAACCGCTACCTGCTCGATTTCACGGGCAAGGCGGCGGAAGATGTCGCAGGTCCGGACTGGTACGACATCATCCACCCGGACGACGCGGTCGCCTATGCGGAAAGCTACATGGACGCGGTCCGCGAACGAAGGGCCTGGCAGAACCGCAACCGCCTGCGCCGCCACGACGGCGCGTGGCATTGGTTCGACAATTTCGCGCAGCCACTGTTCGGCCACGACGGTGCCTTTCGCGGCCATGTCGGTGTGTCGATCGACATCCAGGCCACGGTCGAGGCGGAGGCTACCCTTCGCGAGAGCGAGGAGCGGCTACGCCAGTTCGGTGAGGCATCGCAGGACATTCTGTGGATTCGCGATGCCGCGACGCTGCAGTGGATATACCTGACGCCTGCGTTCGAGGCGATTTACGGCCTGACCCGCGAAGAAGCGCTGGCCGGTGACGATAATTATCGCACGTGGCAGAAACTTATCCTCCCCGAGGATCGCGACCATGCGCTGCGCTGCATCGCGGCCGTCCAGGCAGGCCGGCGGGTCAGTTTCGAGTATCGGATCCGGCGCCAGCGCGATGGCGCGATACGCTGGCTGCGCAATACCGATTTCCCGATCCGCGAAGCAGATGGTCAGATCCGCATGATCGGTGGCATCGGCCAGGACTTCACGGAGATTCGCGAGGCGGAACTGCGCTTCCGCACCCTCGTGGAGGGCCTACCCCAACTTGTCTGGCGCGCCGTGAACGAGGGTGACTGGACATGGGCGAGCCCGCAATGGGTCGAATGCACCGGTCAGAGCGAGGTGCATTACGCCGGCTGGGGCTGGCTGGACGCCGTTCATCCGGATGATCAGGAAGCTGCCCGCGCCGCGTGGTCGCGCGCCTTTGCCGAGGCTGGCTTCACGGTCGAGCATCGCCTCCGCCGCCAGGACGGCCAATATCGCTGGTTCCAGACGCGCGCCGCACCCGTTCGCGACGAGGAAGGGCGGATCATCGAATGGTTCGGAACCTCGACCGACATCGGCGACCTGCTCACCTCCCGCGAACTGCAGCAGACGCTGCTTGCCGAGCTTCAGCACCGGGTGCGCAACATCCTTGCAGTCACCCGCTCCATCGTCCGCCGATCCGCCGATGCCGAACGTTCCGTGGAAGATTATATCCAGCATCTCGAAGGCCGCATCTCGGCGTTGGCGCGCACTCAGGTCATGCTGACCCGTCACCCCGGCGCCGGCGTCGACCTTGAAGACATGGTACGCGACGAACTGCTGGTGCAGGCCGCGTCCGAAGACCAGTTCAGCATCGATGGCCCTGACGTCGAGCTTTCTCCGAAGGCGGCCGAGGTGCTGACGCTGGCGGTGCATGAGCTTGCGACCAATGCCACCAAATATGGCGCTTTCTCACGCGACGGAGGAACGCTGGACCTTAGCTGGACCGTGGAGAGGCGGGACGGCTGCGACTGGCTGTTGATGCACTGGCAGGAACATGGCGTCTCCATTCTCGAATCCGCGCCGCGCCGGCAGGGCTTCGGCACTGAACTCATCGCCCGCCGCATTCCTTACGAGCTGAAGGGCCATGGCAGCTTCGAACTGAAACCCGGCGGAGTTGTGTGTCGTATCGAATTTCCTTTGATCCCCGGAGAGAGCATTCTCCAGACCGACGGAGTCTAGTCATGCACGAACCGGTCAAGTCGCTCGCCGCAGCGCGGGTGCTCGTTCTCGAGGACGATTACTATCTGGCGACCGATCTCCAGATCGCGCTGGAGGGCGTGGGAGCGGTTGTTGTCGGACCGTTCGCCAATGGTCGCGACGCACAGATGGCGGTGGAGCAGGCGCCCCCCGATTGCGCGCTGCTGGACGTCAATCTTGGCGCCGGACCGTCGTTCGAACTTCCCCGTCTGCTGCAGCGGCTTTCCGTTCCGTTCGCCTTCGTGACCGGCTATGATCGCAGTGCGCTGCCGGACGAGTTCAACCATGTGATCTGTTTCCAGAAGCCGCTGGACTCGCGCTCGGCCGTCAAAGCCGCGGCACAATTGATCGGTCGCACGGACACCAGGGAAGAGGTCAGTGGAGCGCAGCGCCCAGGCCAGAGACCCGACGCGCCGGTCGGCGCCTAGGCTCGGCCGATCCGGCGCACCTTTTCCTGCTCGTCCATCGACAAGCTGAGGTAATTGGGTTCGAACTCACCGGCAAAGGCAAGGGCGTTCCAGTCCAGGATTGTCGCGCGCCCTCGGCCTATGTTCACCAGCCCTTCTCGCTTCAATCCCTGCAGGGATCGGTTCACATGAACCGATGTCAGGCCCAGCGCGTCGGACATCTGCTCCTGCGTCACCGGGAACGGAAAGCTGTTATTCTCCAATCGCCCGATCTGCGCATAACGTATGGCGATCTCGCAGATCAGGTGCGCCATCCGGCTGCGCGCATTCTTGCGGCCGATATTCACCAGCCACTGCGCGAGGATCATGCCGTCCACCACGCAGTCGCGCCACAGCGCAGCCGCCAGGGCCGGGTATCGCTCCGTCGCCTCGCGAATGACTGCGTGCGAAATTTGGAAAACGGTTGTCGGGCCCAGCGCGACCAACGCGGATGGCGCCGACGGGATCATGAGCGAGTACAGGTCGGCGAGGTCGCCGGGAATGTGAAGCGACGTCAACTGGCGCTTGCCGTCTTCCGTTTGCCCGAACCGGCCGACGAAACCATCGCCCACCAGGCAGGAATGGTCCACCCGTTCGCCCAGGCGCACGATCTCCCGATTGGCGGACACCTGCCGGGCAAAGGCGGGCAGCCCGAGCACTGCCGCCCGCTCCTCGGCGCCCAAGACGGACCGCGCGGTCAACCGCTTCAGGAGCAATTGCAGATATTCTGAAGGGCCGCAGGCGTTCATGGTCGTTCACCTAGGTTTCGCAGCGCTCACAAGAACGCTAACATGTAGCAACGCTCCGCGACATGGATCAGGCCCGCACGAAGGCGAGGCAAAGGAATATGGTCCAAAAGGTGCAACGATTAATTTCTACTCGCCAACTTTGCCGACGATCGAAGATGACTCTTCGACGCCCTGCCCTATGATCCCCCTTCACTTCTCACATTGGGATCGCGAACATGCTCGACCTTCAGCTGCTGGTTCTCGATGACGAAGTCAGCGGATCTTTGCGCGATGCACTTGTCCTGCGCGGCTCCATCGGCCCGGTCAGCGTGATCGTCCTTTTCTCGTCCGAGATCCTGGAACATTGGCCGCGCGAGATCCAGGCGGCGCGCCTGAACGAGATGCGCACCTTCATCGTCGCCGCCACGCAGCGCGCGATTGCCGGCGGCAGATACAGCGACGTCGGGGATCTCATTCCCAGCAACGGGAAGCGTTCGATCGTGGTCGTGCTCGGCTGGATGGATATCGCCAGCTAGCCGCCTCGACGTTCGTACCGCTTGAAAAACGAACATGCGCCGCCACCTGTGTGATCCGCGCGACCACCATCCCGCGCGAAGTGGAGACCGCAGTCATGGCCGAAGAAACCACCTCCGCCGACAACCAGCCCCCGGGCTATGTTCCACCTCCGGTGTGGACCTGGAACCGGTCCAATGGCGGGCAGTTCGCCAACATCAATCGCCCTACTTCCGGCGCGACGCACGACAAGGCGCTGCCTGTCGGCGAACACCCGCTACAGCTCTACTCGCTCGGCACCCCCAATGGGCAGAAGGTGACGATCCTGCTGGAAGAACTGCTCGCCGCCGGCCACGCGGGCGCCGAATATGACGCCTGGCTGATCCGCATCGGCGAAGGCGACCAGTTCGGCAGCGGCTTCGTGGAGGTCAATCCCAACAGCAAGATCCCGGCCCTTGTCGACCACTCGACCGATCCGGTCACGCGCGTCTTCGAAAGCGGCTCGATCCTCTTCTACCTGGCCGAGCGGTTCGGCGCCTTCCTTCCCACCGATCCGCAGGCCCGCACCCGCGTAATGAGTTGGCTGTTCTGGCAGATGGGCGCAGCGCCCCTGCTCGGCGGCGGCTTCGGCCACTTCTACAATTATGCACCGTTCAAGATCGAATATGCGATCGACCGCTATGCGATGGAGGCGAAGCGCCAGCTTCACGTTCTCGACACACAGCTCGGCAAGTCCGAATATGTTGCGGGCGACGAATATAGCATTGCCGACATCGCCATATGGCCTTGGTATGGCGGCATCGTGCAGGGCGCCTACAATGCCGCGGAGTTCCTCTCCGTCCACGAATATCCGAACCTGAAGCGCTGGACCGAACAGCTGGCCGCCCGGCCGGGCGTACAGCGCGGCCGCATCGTCAACCGTGTCATGGGCGACGTCCAGCTGGCCGAACGCCACAGCGCCGCCGACATCGACGCGGTCCTCAAGGCCTGAGCCTCTTCCCCTTTCCTCTCCCTCCGGGGCGAGGAAAGGAAGGAATCCGCTAGAACACCCGTTTGCGCTCCATCAGAAGTCGGTCCACGCGCGCGATCAGCTGGTCGGGATCGAACGGCTTGGTGAGATAATCGTCCGCGCCGGACCGCATGGCGATGTCCTGGTCGGCCTTGTTGCGCCGCGCCGTCAGCATCAGGATGGGCGTGTCATACGCCGCCTGCGACGCTCGGATCTGCCGGACAACCTCCGGCCCGGCCAGCTTCGGCATGGAGATGTCGAGGATGGCGAGATCCGGCAACCGCCGGCAGATCGCTTCCACGGCCGCTTCGCCGTCCTGCACTGCACCGACGATATGCCCCGCGCCGGTCAGGACGCTTTGCACCACCTCGGCAAGCAAGTCGTCGTCGTCGGCCAAAATGATACGCGCCATGTTTGTTCGTCCCCACTAACATGGATTTGCCAAGCCACATCGCCGCTTTCACGTCAAAGCCAAAGCCGCAGGTCTGCACCGGACGCAGGGCGATGCGTGAAGCGCTTCCACCTCGAACGATCAGGCTCTAGAGGATGGGCATGCCGTCATCCTTCCCTGCCCGGTCTCTCACCCTGGCCGCTGCGCTTCTCGCCGGCGGATGTGCCGACCGGGGCACCTTCCCCTCGCTCGCACCTCGCCCTGTCGAAAAGCTGGGCTTCGAGGAGCCGGTGCGCGCCGCGCCCGATCTGCCCGCAGACGCGGCGCTGAGGCAGCGGGTTGCCTCGCTGCTCGGTGAGGCACAGGCCGGCCAGAACGATTATGCAGCCGCAGTCGGCGCGGCCGAGCGCGCCGTCGCTGCCGCCGGTGCGCCGGAAGGCGAAGCGTGGGTGGTTGCCCATCAGGCGATCTCCCGCCTGGAATCGGCGCGGCGGCGTACCGCGACGGCGATGGCCGACCTCGATGCGCTGGCTGTCGAACGTGCCGCCGCGCTGACCAACACGGCCGACAAGGCTGCACTGGATGCGGCGCTCGCGACGGCGGTCCAGCTGGCCGAAGAGCAAAGGCGCGGGATCGACGCGCTGCTGGCGCGGCTCAGGCCTGCCTGATCGCCTCGCGGTGCGCGCGGGCGAGCTGCGCGTAATGATCGATGCCGGCGCGATGGGCGGCAAGCTCGTCCTGCGTCAGGTCGCGAAGATACTTGGCGGGCCGGCCTGCCCATAGCTGCCCGGCCTCGACCCGCTTGCCGGGCGTCAGCATCGCACCGGCTGCGACCATTCCTGCCACTTCGCAGCCGTCCATGACGATCGCGCCCATGCCGATGAAGGCACGGTCGTGGAGGATGCAGCCATGGATCACCGCCATGTGACCGATCAGCACCTCGTCCCCGATCAGCGTAGGGTGGCCCGCTTCCCGACCCGGCTTGGGCGAATCCACATGCACCACGCTGCCGTCCTGGATGTTGGTGCGCGCGCCGATGCGGATGCGGTTCACGTCGCCGCGCAGGACGCAATTGTACCAGATGCTGGATCCCGGCCCGACTTCGACATCGCCGATCAGCTGCGCGCCCGGCGCCACGAACGCGTCCGCGTCCACCCGCGGCCGGGCGCCGCCGAACGGGATCATTCCCAAGGCAGCATGTCCTTCAACAGCGGCATGATGCTGGCATGATCGTCGGTCCAGCCCTCGAACCCTTTTAGCTCATCCAGGGTGAGCCAGTCGCGGCCAGCCTTTCCGCTCGCGATCTGGAGCAGCAGCAAGGTGCCGGAATCCCGCGACATCGCCACCCAGATCGATGTGTAGTTGAGCGGGTTCTCCTCCCCCACCTGGTCGACCAGGATCATGCCCTCCCAGCCCAGTGCTTTGGCATTGGCGGCAAGGACCGGACGCAGGTCGAGATAGCGGTTGGAGATGTGGAACAGGATCAGGCCATCCGGCTGCAATGCGCGCCCATAAACCTCCATTGCCTCGCGCGTCATCAGGTGCATCGGCACTGCGTCAGACGAAAAGGCGTCGATGGCGAGCAGGTCGAGGCTCTGCGCAGGCTGCTGCGCGATGGTCAGGCGCGCATCGCCGAGGATGATCGAGGCGCGCGGATTGCATCGCGACAGGAAGGAAAAGCGGCTGGGATCGGTCGCGATCCGCACGACCGTCGGGTCGATCTCGAAGAAGCGCCAGCTCTGGCGCGGCCGCGCATAGCAAGCGAGCGTGCCGGTGCCGAGCCCGACCACGCCGATCCGCGCCTGGTCCCCGAAGATGAGCGGCGCACCGGCCACGGCATGGCCGACGCCCGAACTGCGGCCATAATAGCTGGTGGGCTCTCGCTCCTGCCCTGGTCGCTGGCTTTGCAGCCCGTGGAGGGTGGTGCCATGGACCAGGGTGCGCGTGCCTTCATAGGGGCGGTCCGTAACCGTGTAGACGCCGAAATAGCTGCGCGTGCGCATGCCGGTGGTGGAGGTTTCGAGCGTAGTCCAACCCTCATAGCTCAGCATCAGGCCGATGAGGCAGGTGGTGAACACGATCGGACGGCCCAGGCTCAGCAGCGCCAGCACGCCGATGACCGATATGCAGCCGATCCGCACCCATTCCGGGCGCTGCCACCAGATGTGGCCGTCCGCGATGGCGGACAGGAACAGGATCACAAGGGCGATGACTGCGCCCGCCACCAGGGTGCGGGTGCCATCGCTCCAGAAGCGATGCAGGAAGCCGATCAGGGGCGATTGCGGCAGCAGCAGGGCGGCGGCAGCGATCAGCAGCGGATGCTCGTAGGTCCAGTCGAACAATTCGGGCGCAATGATCGCGCAGAAAGCGCCGCCGATAAGGCCGCCGACCGCCATCGCGAGGTAGAAGGCGGTCAAATGGTCGGGCGCAGGGCGGAGGCGATACATCTCGCCATGCAGCGCGACGGCGATCACGAACAGGAGGCTAAGACCGAGCGTCGCGGAGAAGAGCGGCGTGCGCGATCCATCCGCAAATGCGAGCCCGCCGGCGATCAGGATGACGAGCGGAGCAAGCTGCGTGATGAAGGTTGCGACCCCGCGCCGCGTGGCGAAGGCGACCACGAAGCTCAATAAATAAAGGCCGAGCGGAAGCACCCACAGCAGGGGCATCGCAACGATGTCGGTGGTGAGGTGCGTCGTCGTGGACAGCATCAGCCCCGAGGGAATGGCCGCCAGCAGGATCCACAGGAAGGTGCGGCGCAGGGTCGGCTTGGGCGTCACCTCATGATGTTCGGCGCGCAGCGGCTTGCGCGAGGTCGGGATCGCGCAGGCGACCACCAGCGCGACCAGCAGCAGGTAGCCGGCGCTCCACAGCAGGCTCTGTTCCTTGAGGCCCATCAGCGGCTCGACCAGCAGTGGGTAGGATATGAGGCCCGCAAAGCTGCCGAGGTTGGACGCCGCGTAGAGCGCGTAAGGCTCGCCGCGGCTGGTTTCCAGCGCATACCAGCGCTGCATCAGCGGCGCCTGCGCCGAGACGATGAAGAAGAGCGGGCCGATCGAACTCAGCAGGAACCAGGGCACCCAGAAAGCGGGTGAGCCGCCGGACGGAGGCACGGCCGAGGTAAGGCCGATCGGCAGCCACAGGGCGGCGATCGCGAGCAGGGCAAGATGCTGCCACGCCTGCCGCTTGGGCGTGAAGCGCGCCGCCCAATGCGCATAGGCATAGCCGGCGAGCAGCAGCGCCTGGTAGACGAGCATCGCGCTGTTCCACACGGCCGGCGTGCCGCCCAGCCGCGGCAGCGCCATGCGCGCCACCATCGGCTGCGTCAGGAACAGCAGGAACGACCCGGTAAGAATCGTCAGCAGGAAGAGCGGCTTGGCCCAGCGATCGGCACGGCCCGGGGCCGCCACGGCTTCGCTCATGCGCCGAGCAGCCGGGCCGCGTGCGCAGCATGGTAGGTGAGGACGCCCGAGCAGCCGGCGCGCTTGAACGCCATCAGCGTTTCCAGGATCAGGGCATCGCGATCCCCTGCGCCGGCGGCGGCTGCGGCCTCGATCATCGCATATTCGCCGGACACCTGGTAGGCGAAGACCGGCACCTCGAAGCGCGCCTTCACGCGTGTGACGATGTCGAGATAGGGGAGGCCCGGCTTCACCATCACGTGGTCCGCGCCTTCGGCAATGTCGAACGCGACCTCGCGCAGCGCCTCCAGGCTGTTGGCCGGGTCCATCTGGTAGCTCTTCTTGTCGCCCTTCAGCAGGCCGCGCGAGCCCACGGCGTCACGAAACGGTCCGTAGAAGGCGCTGGCGTACTTGGCGGCATAGGCCATGATCTGGACGTTGACGTGGCCTTCGCGCTCCAGCGCGGTCCGGATCGCGCCGACGCGGCCGTCCATCATATCGGATGGCGCGACGATGTCGGCTCCCGCTCCAGCCTGGACGACGGCCTGCTCGACCAGCAGGCGCGAAGTCTCGTCATTGAGGACATAGCCCGCCCCATCGGTCAGGCCGTCATGGCCGCTCGCCGTATAGGGATCGAGCGCCACGTCGGTGAGCACGCCGACTTCGGGCGCAGCATCCTTGATGGCGCGGATGGCGCGGCACATCAGGTTGTCGGGGTTGAGCGCCTCGCTCCCGGTCTCGTCGCGAAGCTCGCGCGGCGTGTTGGGGAAAAGAGCGATGCAGGGAATGCCGAGGTCGCGTGCCTCGCGGGCACGATTGCCGATGCGGTCGACCGACCAGCGCGAAACACCGGGCAGCGTCGCGATCGGCTCCTCCACCCCCTGCCCTTCGGTCACGAACAGCGGCCAGATCAGGTCGGCGGGGGTGAGAAGGTTTTCGGCGACGAGCGCCCGGCTCCAGGCGGAAGCGCGGGTGCGGCGGAGTCGGACGGCGGGATACATTAGATCGGCTCTAACGTCGGCTTGGCGCGCTGCAAAGCAATTGGGGCACTTTCCCGCATGTCGCATGTTGTGCATGGCGTGACCGAAACGAAGCCCGTGCCCCGCGAAGCCGTTCTGATCGTCAATGCGCACTCGCGCACCGGTCAGGCGTCGTTTGACGAGGCAAGGAGGCTGATCGAGGAAGCCGGCATCCGCCTCATCGCTGCGCATCCGCTGGAGGATCCTAGCAAGCTCAACGACACGGTGCGTGAAGCGGTGCGACAAGGCGCGCCGATGGTCATCGTGGGCGGTGGCGACGGGTCGCTGTCCTGCGCGGTAGACGATCTGGTCGACCGCGATTGCGTGTTCGCGGTGCTGCCGCTCGGCACGGCCAACAGCTTCGCGCGCACGATCGGCATCCCCCTCGACCTGCCCGGCGCGGTTCAGGCGATCGCCACCGGACGGCGCAAGCGCATCGATCTCGGCGTCATCAACGGCGACTATTACGCCAATGCCGCCGCGATCGGCCTGTCGCCGCTGATCGGCAATTCGGTCCCGCACAAGCTCAAGAAGTATCTTGGACGTGTCGGCTACCTGATCTGGGCGACATGGTGCCTGTTCCACTTCAAACCCTTCAAGCTGACCGTCGAGGCCGATGGCAAGGCGCACCGCATGTCGGTGCTGGAGGTCCGCATCGCCAATGGTCGCTTTCACGGCGGGGTGGAGATACTGGACGACACCGACGTCGACAGCGGCGACATCGTGGTCCAGGCCGTGGTCGGCCACTACCGCACGCGCCTGATCTGGAACTGGCTGGCAACCTATTTCAAGCTGCCGCAGCGGCACGACACCACCGTCGACTATCGCGGCAAGCGGCTGCGGGTCGTGACCGAGCCGCCCCTGCCCATCTCCATCGATGGCGAGGTGCTGGCGCATACGCCGGCGGATGTGTGCGTGGCGGAAAGGGCGATCGAGGTAGTGGTGCCGGCGCGGCGTTGATCGCGGCGCGCACGCACTCTACATTGCTTGCGTCGACCGTTCGTTTCGAGCGCAGTCGAGAAAACCTTTGCGCCCTACGAACCCGCTCCACGACGTCGCGCGAAGCGAACGGATCAGAGATTGTGACTGCCGACCTGCCTATCCGCGTTGCCGCGCTTTACCGCTTCACCGCTTTCGACGACCTTGCCGCTATTCGCGCCACCCTGGTCGATGCTTGTGCGGCTGCGGGGATCAAGGGCACGCTGCTGATCGCCCATGAAGGGATCAATGGCACCATCGCAGGGAGCGATGCGGGGATCGATGAGGCGCTGGCGGCCATTCGCACGCTGCCCGGCTGCGCTGAGATCGAGGTCAAGTTCTCGCGCGCCGATGCCATGCCGTTCGACCGGATGAAGGTGCGGCTGAAGCGCGAGATCGTGACGATGGGTCAGCCGGATCTGGATCCGGTCGGCGCGGTCGGGCGCTACGTGCCACCTGCCGAGTGGAACGCGCTGGTCGACGATCCCGGCACCATCCTCATCGACACGCGCAACGATTATGAAGTGGCGATCGGGACCTTTTCGGGCGCGATCGATCCCGGGACCAAGTCTTTCGGCGACTTTCCAGCGTGGTTCCGGGCGCAGCGCGATGCGATCACGGCGGCCGGCGAGAGCCCGCGCATCGCCATGTTCTGCACCGGCGGGATCAGGTGCGAAAAGGCGACAGCCTTCGTTCGTGCCGAGGGGATCGACGAGGTCTATCACCTGAAAGGCGGCATCCTCGCTTATCTGGAGCAGGTGCCCGAGGCGGAAAGCCGGTGGGAGGGCGAATGCTTCGTCTTCGACCAGCGCGTGGCCGTCGGCCACGGCCTTGCGCCCGGCACGCACGTGTCGTGCGCGGCGTGCGGGCACCCGGTCGGGCCGGATGACGTGACCTCGGCGCTCTATGTCGAAGGCGAAAGCTGCCCGGCCTGCGCTAGCCGCGCGGATTGAGGCTGGCGCCCGGCTCCGCATCCGACACGGCCAGCTCGCGCGCGCGCTCCTCCTCGATCGGCTTGGCACCAAGGCCTTTCTTCCGCCACCCGCCGTGCAGGTAGAGCGCGGTCGCCATGATCATGGTGGTGGTCATGCCGATCGGGAAACTCAGCCACAGCGCGTCGGTGCCGAGCCAGTCACGCCCGCCAAGCGCGACCAGCAGCCGAACCGGGTACATGGAGATGAACAGGATGATGAGCGGCCACACCACCTCGCCGTTGGCGCGGACGGTGCCGAACAGCACCATCGCCACGCCGAAGAAAAGGAAGCCCCAGCTCGCGATCAGTTGGATATGCTGGGCGAGCGGCATGGCCGGGCTGTCGGCAGGCAGGAACAGGCCGAGTGCGTGGCGGTCCACGAGCGTCAGCGCGAGGATCAAGAAGCCGGTCAGCAGGAAGGTGAAGATGACGCCCGATCGCGTGATCTTCGCCAGCCGGTCCCACCGTCCCGCGCCGATATTCTGCGCGGCCATCGAACTTGCCGCGGCAGACAGCGCCATCGCCGGCATCTGGATATAGGTCCACAGCTGCTGCGTGACGGAGAAGGCGGCGGTCGCCTCCACGCCCTCCTTGTTGACGAGGCTCAGCATGGTAAGCGCGGAGGAGGAGATGACGATCATCTGCAATCCCATCGGCAGGCCCTTGCCGAAGATGATCTTGAGGCAGGTGAGGTCGGGCTTGAGGTAGCGCAGCTCCCGCCCCTTCAGCCGTAGCGGCAGGTCGCGCGCGTAGATGTAGGCGAGCATGGCGCCCAAGCTGACATAATTGGCGATGGCGGTGGCGGTGGCCGACCCGGCAATGCCCATCTCGGGCGCGGGGCCGAGGCCGAGGATGAAGACCGGGTTCAAGGCCGAATCCAGCACCACGCTCAGCATCATGAACCAGAGCGGGGTCAGGCTGTCGCCGCTCCCGCGCAGCGCCATCATGAGGAGCACCATCATCAGCGCGCCCGGCATGGCGATGAAGATGACTCGCAGATAATCGAGCGCGAGGGCCTGCGCATCACCGGGCGTTCCGAGCGTGGCGAGAAGCTGTGGCGCGAAGATCCAGCCGATAACCGCGATCGCCGCCGATGCGGCCACGAACGATCCCAAGGCCGTACCCAGCACCGCCCGCGCCCGGTCGACGTCGCGCGCGCCGAATGCCTGGCCGATCAGGATGGTGGAGGCCATGCCAAAGCCGAACACGAAGGCGTTCAACAGGAACATGATGATGTTGCCGTTGGCCGTCGCTGCCAGCGCATCCTCGCCAAGGAAACGGCCGACCCAGATCGCGTTGATCGACCCGTTCAGCGACTGGAGGATATTCGAGCCGAGCGTCGGCAGCGCGAACAGGAGGAGGGTGCGGTTGATCGGCCCGGTGGTGAGGTCGCGCTGGCGGGGGGCGGTGCGTTTTTCGGAAGGTGCAGACGCTGCCTGATCAGTCATTCACACTCTCGCTCCTCAACCTGTCCTCGTCATTGCGACGAGCGTAGCGACGAGGCAATCCAGACTGCATCGAGTCAGCACTGGATTGTCGCGCTTCGCTCGCAATGACGGAGTACGGTTACCCCAGCCGCGCCAGTGCAGCCGACAGACGCTCGGCCTCGGCACTGCGTTCCGCATGATCCTCGCGCGCCTTGGCCACGGCCTCGGGCTTGGCGCGTTCCACGAAGCTCGGATTCTCGAGCCGCTTGGCGAGCGCATCGCGGTCCTTGGCGGCGACCTCGACCGCCTTGGCGAGCCGCGCCTTCTCCGCCGCGACGTCGATCACGCCCTCGAGCGGCAGGACGAAGGTAGCCTCGTCCACCACCACCTGCGCCGCACCCCCGGCCGGTGCGTCGCCGATCACCACGTCGACGCGCGCAAGCCGCGCGAGAGCTGCACCGTTGCGGGTCAGGCGTGCCTGCGTACCCTCGCCCGCATCGCGCACGTGCAGGGGCAGCCTCGCTCCCGGCGGCACCTGCAGTTCGGAGCGCGCGGCGCGAATGCCGCTCACCAGGCGGATCAGCCAGTCGATCTCCGGCCCTGCCTCCGGATCGATCGCACGTGCATCGGGCATCGGCCATTGCGCGTGAATGATCGGGTAGGGCCTAGTCCCCAGCGCGTGCCAAAGCTCCTCGGTGATGAAGGGCATGAACGGGTGGAGCATGACCAGGATTTGGTCGAGCACCCAGCCGGCGACGGCCTTGGTCTCCTCGTCCACCGCACCCTTGATCAGCTCCAGGTACCAGTCGCAGAAGGTCGCCCAGGTGAAGTGATAGATCGTGTTGGCGCTCTCGTCGAAACGATAGTCGGCCATGGCGAGGTCGAGCGCCTGCACCGTCTTCACCGTCTCGCCGATGATCCAGCGGTTCACCGGCAGGACGGCGGCGGGCGGCTCGATCGACTGGCTCGCCCCGATACCGTTCGCCTGGCAGAAACGGGTGGCGTTCCACAGCTTGGTCGCAAAGTTGCGATATCCCTCGGTCCGCTTCTCATCGAGCTTGATGTCGCGGCCTTGGCTTTCCATCGCCGCCAGCGTGAAGCGCAGCGCGTCGGCGCCATATTGGTCGATGAGGCCGAGGGGGTCGACCGTATTCCCCTTTGACTTGGACATCTTCTGCCCGTTCTTGTCGCGGACAAGCCCGTGGCAATAGACCGTCTCGAACGGCACCTCGCCCATGAAGTGGATGCCCTGCATCATCATGCGGGCGACCCAGAAGAAGATGATGTCGAACCCGGTGACGAGCACCGAACCCGGATAATGGCGCTTCAGCAGGTCCGTCTGTTCGGGCCAGCCGAGCGTCGCGAAGGGCCACAGGCCTGAGGAGAACCAGGTGTCGAGGACGTCGTTGTCGCGGGTCAGCGTGGCGCCGGGCGCCTGGGCCTGCGCCTCCTCTTCGGTTTCGGCGACATAGGCATTGCCTGCCTCGTCATACCAGGCCGGGATGCGATGCCCCCACCAGAGCTGGCGCGAGATGGTCCAGGGCTGAATGTTCTCCATCCAGTTAAAATAGGTCTTTTCCCAGGTCTGCGGCACGAACTTGGTCTTGCCCGCGCGAACCGCTTCCAGCGCGGGCTGGGCGAGCTTCTCCGCATCGACATACCATTGGTCGGTCAGCCACGGTTCGATCACCACGCCCGATCGGTCGCCATAAGGCGTCTGGATGACGCGGTCCTCGACCTTTTCCAGCAGCCCCTGCTCTTCCAGCGCGCTCTCGATCGCCTTGCGCGCCTCGAAGCGGTCGAGCCCGAGCAGATCGGCGGGGATCAGGCCGTCCTGCGCCTGGGTGATGCGGCCCTGGTCGTCGAGCATGTTGAGCATCTCGCTCGGGCGGAAACCGGCGCGCTTGCCCACTTCGAAGTCGTTGAAGTCGTGACCCGGTGTGATCTTGACCGCGCCGCTTCCAAGCTCCGGATCGGCATGCTCGTCGGCTACGATTGGGATCAGGCGGCCGGTAATCGGCAGGCGCACCTTCTTGCCAATTAGCGCAGTGTAGCGCTCGTCAGACGGGTTCACCGCCACCGCCATGTCGGCCAGCATCGTCTCGGGCCGCGTGGTTGCGACGTGGATGAAGCCGCTGCCATCCTCCAGCGGGTACTTAAAATGCCAGAACTTGCCCTGCACCTCGCGCGTCTCGACCTCCAGGTCGGAGATGGCAGTGCGGAACTTGGGGTCCCAGTTCACCAGCCTCTTGTCGCGGTAGATCAGGCCGTCACGGTAGAGCTGGACGAATACCTTGGTCACCGCCTCGGCGAAATGCGGTGCCATGGTGAACTGCTCGTTGCCCCAATCGCACGACGCGCCGAGCCGGCGCAGCTGGCGCGTGATGGAGCCGCCCGATTGCTCCTTCCACTCCCAGACATGTTCAAGGAATGCCTCGCGCCCCATTTCGGCGCGCTTCAGACCCTGGCTCTCCAGGTTGCGCTCGACCACCATCTGCGTGGCGATGCCGGCATGGTCGGTGCCGACCACCCAGAGCGCATCCTTGCCCTTCAGCCGCGCGTGACGGATCAGGATGTCCTGCAGCGTATTGTCGAGCGCATGGCCGATATGAAGGCTGCCGGTCACGTTGGGCGGCGGGATCACGATGGTGAACGGCTCCGCCTCCGGCCGCGCGGGTCGGAACAGGTTGTTGGTCTCCCAATAAGGATACCAGCGGGATTCGATGGCGGCGGGGTCGAAGGTCTTGGGAAGCTCGGTCATGCAGGGGCGGATAGCCCGACCCGGTAATTCGGCACAACGTCAAAACCACCTGCCGCCCCAGCGAAGGCCGGGATCCATTACGCGCGCGTGGGAAGCGCAAAAGCCGCTCGGAACGGGGCCTGCGCTGGAATGACGGTCAGACCGGCTTGCCGGAAATCCGCTGGATCTCGCGCTTGACCTGTTCCTCGACGATCTCGGGAAGGTGCCGCTCCAGCCAGTCGCGAAGCATCGGCTTCAGCATTTCGCGCACCACGGCCTCGAGCGGTGCATCCGACACCTGGGAGCTTGCCGCGGCCAGTTCGGCGAGGCTGGCACGGCTTGCGCCGGCCGCCTTGGGCGAGACGAGCCCGTTCCCCTCCTCCGCGACTTCGGCCAGTTCGAGCACTTCGTCTGCCGGTGTACGGCGGCCGCGCGTGCGCGGCGCAGGCACAGGCTCTTCCTCCATCACACGCTTGATGGAGGCGAGGATGTCTTCCATCGACTGGTCGCGTTCGTCACCCATGACCGGGTTATCGCCTAACGCTGGCTTTCTGTCACGGGGGCAGTTGACGGTGCGACAGGCGACGGGCCGGTAACGGTGCGGGTAGCGGTCGTGACCGGCATCGGATCGTCGGCCCAATCGGACGCCTTGCGCGACACGCGGTCGTAATTGACCACCGGATCGTAGAGCGCCCCGCCGTCGAGCCCGAGATCGTCCGCCTCCGCCCGCCCCATTGCGTTCAGCAGCTGGAAGCCAGCGACATAGGCGTCGCGGCGGGCGGTGACGAGCAGCACCTGGCTGTTCAGCAATTCCTGCTCGGCATTCAGCACGTCGAGGATGTTGCGCGTGCCCACGCTCTGTTCGGCACGCGTACCCTCCAGCGCGAGCGCGTTGGCCGACACGGCGATCTCGTTGGACGCGATCGCCTCGCGCGCTGCCTGGTAGAATGCAAAGGCGGAGCGCACGTTGGCAACGACGCCGCGCTCGACCGCGACCGCCTGCTCCAGCAACTGGCTCTGGAACGCCTGCGCCTGACGCACCTGCGCACCGACAAGGCCGCCCTGGTAGAGCGGCACGGTGGCGCGAAGGCCCACCCCTGCCGAGCTCACGCTGCCCCCGCCGGAGCCGAGCGCGCTCTGGCCCGTGGCGGAGCCCAGTGCCGACAAGGTGGGAAGCCGGCCGGCGCGCGTGATCGCCACGTCCAGCCCGGCCGCGCGGATCTGGCGGTTGATGGAGATGAGGTCGGCGCTGTTGCCCAGCGCCACTTCGACCGCCTCGGCCGGGCTCGCGGGAAAGGCCGGCAAAGCCTCGGGCGGCTGGAGGTTGTCGGGCGTATCCCCGATCACGCGCGCGTAATTTTCCTGGCTGGCGACCAGCTGCCCTTCCGCGCTCGTCAGGTTGCTGCGGGCGAGCGCGAGGCGCGCCTCGGACTGGGCCACGTCGGTGCGGGTGAGGTCGCCGACCTCGAACCGGTCGCGGCTCGCCTGCAGGTTGGTTTCCAGCACCTGCACCTGGTTGCGGTTCAGCTCCACGATCGACGTGTCGCGGATCACGTCCATGTAGGCCGAAACCGCCTCGGTGAAGGCGTCGCCTTCGACAGCGCGCAGGTCCGCACGGCCGGCAAGCACGCGCTCGTCTGCGGCGCGGATCGAATTGCCGATGCGTCCGGCGGTGTAGAGCGGCAGGCTGACGTCCACGCCGCCCGTCAGGCTGCGTCCCGTGCGCTGCGGGCCGGATACGAACACGTCCTGGTTGACCGATGCGATGCCGGAAACCTGCGGCCGCCCCTGCGAGCGGGCAACCGCCACGCCTTCGTCTAGCGAGCGGAGCTGTGCGCGTTGTGCGGTAAGCGTGGGGCTCGCCTCGTAGACGCGCGCAAGCGCCTCGCGCAGCGTGTCGGCCTGCGCCTGTCCGCCCAGCAACGCGGCCGCACCTGCAGCCGCCAACAACCTACCCCGCATGCGCTCTCACTCCAGTCAGAATGTAAATGCCCTGGGCTTGATGAACCCGGGCAGCACCGGCGCTGCCACGTCGGACACGGCAGCCATGCCGAAGCCCGTCCCCCCCCGATGGCCGATCGCGATGCGCGTAACGCCGTCCTCGGCAATGGCGGCGGCCAGCCGGCCATGTTCGGCAAGCTGCGCGACAATGGCGTCCGGCACGAACTCGACCGCACCGTCGATCAGGATGAGGTCGTATGGCGCGCCGCCCTCATGACCCTCCGTCAACGCAGCTTCGATGAGGACGACCTTCGTCCCCGCCAGCGTTTCGCGCGCGGCGGCGGCAAGCGTTGCATCCTCCTCCACTGCGACGACCTCCGCCACCAGTTCGGCGAGAACAGCCGCCGAATAACCGGTGCCGGCACCGATCACGAGTGCGCGATCCTCCTTGCGCGGCGCGGCTTCGGTCAGCATGCGGCCAAGCGCCATCGGCGAATTGATCTGCCGCCCGCCAGGCAGCGGCACCAGCGCGTCGGCATAGGCAAGCGGGACGCGCTCGGCCGGCACGAACCGTTCGCGCGGCACGGCGCCCATCGCTGCGATCACCCGCGGGTCGTTCACCCCGGTGGTCCGCAACTGGCTCGCCACCATCGCGCGGCGCATATGTTCGAAATTATGCTCGGTCATTGGAGTCCCATTTGCACAACTGTCTTACGGATGCAATACACCAGAAAAGGTGCTAACGGCTTCTAGCCATTCGCCGAACCATCTCCAAGCGCATTAGTATGCAACATCCCGTAGTCGGCCCGCACATCATGCCGGCATGACCAGCAAGGGGCGTGCCAGCCCGAACCTTTATCGCGGCGGCGGCTAAGCGCGCGAGCCGGAGGCACGCGCGACGATCCGTCCGCCGCGAGGGGCAGCGGATGATCGCTCGTCTTGAAAGGATGGAGGCCCGACCGGGAATCGAACCCGGGTGCAAGGATTTGCAGTCCTCTGCGTCACCACTCCGCCATCGGGCCAGCGGCGGCCCATGTGCGCGGGCGGCCGGGCCATGTCAACCCGCTGTCCGCCCGCGAACAGCGCGGCGTCCGAAAGTGAACAGCATGATGCCCGTTCGCCTGAGCCTCAGGCTTCGCAGAGCATAGTCTGCCGGCGCTCCTTCGCCGACGAGGCGGCGAGCGCCAGTGCCCAGATCAGCAGCCCGCCAACGGCGAGTGCCGCGCCGACAAGACCCGTGGAGGCCCAGCCATGTCCGGCCGCGATCGCCATCCCGCCCAGCCAGGGGCCGAGCGCATTGGCCGTGTTGAAGGCCGAATGATTGAGCGCCGCGGCCAGGCTTTGCGCGTCGCCCGCCACATCCATCAGCCGCGTCTGCAACACGGTGCCGAGAGCGCCGCCGAGGCCGATCGCGAAGACGACGGCGATCATTGACCATGTTTGGCCCGCCGCAACCGTGTACAATGCCAGGGCGCCCGCGCTCCACAGCAGCAGGCCGCCTGCTGTCGGCATCAGCGCGCGATCGGCAAAGCGCGGCACGATGAGGTTGCCCGCCGTCATGCCGATGCCGAACACGGCCAGCACCAGCGGCACGGTCGCAGACGAAACGCCCGTCACCTCGATCAGGGTAGACGCGAGATAGGTATAGACGGCGAACATGCCGCCAAAGCCGATCGCACCGATGCCGAGCGTCAGCCACACCTGGGACCGGCGCAGCGCCTCTAATTCACGCAATGGACTGGCACCCTTTTCCGGGCGATCGTGCGGCACGACGGCAAGCACCATCGCCACCGTCGCCAGCGCACAGGCCGCAACGACCCCGAAGCCCCAGCGCCAGCCCAGCGCCTGCCCCAGCCAATTGGCGAACGGCACGCCGACAATGGTCGCGACGGTGAGGCCCAGCATCACGCGCGCCACTGCCTGCGTGCGCTTCTCGGCCGGCACCAAGGATGCCGCGACGAGCGAGGCGATGCCGAAATATGCGCCATGCGGAAGACCGCTCAGGAAGCGGAATAGCATCATCGAGCCATAGGACGGCGCCAGCGCGCTTGCGGCATTGGCAACCGCGAACAGCGACATCAACACCACCAGCAACATCCGCCGGCTGAGCCGCGCACCGAGCACCGCCAGCAGCGGAGCGCCCACCACCACGCCCAGTGCATAAGCGCTGATCACATGGCCGGCAGTCGGCTCATCGATACTCAGCCCTTTGGAAAAATAGGGCAGCAGGCTCATCGTCGCGAATTCGGTGGTGCCGATCGCGAAGCCGCCCAGCGCAAGCGCGAAGTGGACCAGCCCCACCCGCGGGGCGGGGGCATCGGGTGAAACACTCATGGGAACTCCGTGCTGCGCTGCAACAAGGGTTGCAGATCGGGATTGATTGCGCGCACGTCAAGGCGTCAATCCGCCTCGTCAGGCCTCCGACAGGCGGAACAGGGCGCTTCCATGTGGTGCCAGCGCCGCCGAGACACGCCCCTCTGCCGAGCCGATGTCGCGGCGTGCCCACAGATCGCGCACCTGCACCTTGGCTGTGAGGCCAAGCGCACCGAGCGGCGCAGAGACGTCCCGCGGCTTGTCGGTGACGTTGAACAGCGCCAGGTAGCGGTGCCGCCCGTCCTCGCTCGCCGCAGACCAGACCTTTTCTCCATCGGTGAAGTAATGCGGCATGTTGTCGCGGCTGGCCTGATTGACTGCCAGCACCTCCGGATTGGTGAGCAAGGCCAGGGTAGCATCGTCGAGATGGCGCAGG
The DNA here is from genome assembly GCA_934539295.1 of uncultured Allosphingosinicella sp. Lineage (GTDB taxonomy): Bacteria > Pseudomonadota > Alphaproteobacteria > Sphingomonadales > Sphingomonadaceae > Allosphingosinicella. Next base: position 17,392 of record CAKTCN010000007.1, on the reverse strand, counting down.
TCGCCGCCTATGATCAGTGGCGAACGCGCAATCGACCACAAGGTCATGAGCGTGCGCTGCTCGTCGGATGTGAAGCGCGTGTCCCGCTCCCCGAGCGCCAGCCGGCCGAGGGGCAGCATGTCGGCGTCGGGCCACCCGCCGCTCCGGCGATGGGGTGCCCAATTCTCCAATCGCGTGAACTGCGCCGCCAGTTGCGGCCATTCGTCCCAGAAATCGTCGGAGATGCGCCACATCTGCGCGAAACGTCGTACATGGTCGTGGCGGATGACCGGCGTTTCTCCCGGCGACAGGCTCAGCACCATGGGACGCCCGCTTCGCGCTATCGCTGTCGCAGCGGCTTCGATCTCGGCGGCATGCGCGTCATAGGGACGGCTCATGTCGTCCATCTTGATAAAGTCGACACCCCAATCGGCATACATGCGGAAGACGCCGTCATAGTAAGCCTGGGCACCAGGCCTGGTCATGTCGACGCCGTACATGTCCGGATTCCACGAACATATGCTGCGGGTGTCAGCGATATCGGCCGCGCGGTAAGGCGTCCCGAGCACCGGCAGGTTCAGCTTGACCGCATGGCGCGGAATGCCGCGCATGACATGGATGCCGAACTTCATGCCCATTGCGTGCACCTGGGCCGCCAGCGGTGCGAAGCCCTTGCCCCCGGTTGAAGATGGGAAGCGGTTCGGTGCCGGCATCAGCCGTCCGTGGGCGTCCAGCGCCGGCACGGGACTGGCATTGTAGGTGTAACTGCGCGCCTCCGGCTCATACCATTGGATATCGACCGTGAAGATGTCGTAGCCGGAGGGGAGCAGCTTGCCGCGCATGATGGCCGCTGTTTCCAGCGCCTGCGTCTCGGTGATGGTGCCGGCAAAGCTGTTCCAGCTGTTCCAGCCCATTGGCGGTCTGGGCGCGAGTGCCGCGCCGCGATCCGATGTGCCATCCGGCTGCACCGCACGTGCCTCAGCGGCCAGTCCGACGATCGGAGCGGCCGCTGCACCCATGAGAGCCGTGCGACGTGTGATATCCATTGACCGGCCTCTCCCCTGACTATCCACCTTTGTGTCTGGTCGGGGACAGGGATGCAAGCGGCGCCGCCTAAGTGTGCGGGCGCTGAGGTCAGCCGAGCACTTCCAGTGCGGCGGCGAAGGCGATCCGGTCTACCGGTATCTTGAGGGCAGCATCATGCGCCCGGTGATTGTTCGATTTGGTCTTGGGCGCGGTCGATGCCGCACCGGAATGGTTCAGGTTCAAATAGTCTCTCTGTTCATGATATCAGGGCGGCAACCTCACCATCGAAGTCGTCTTGCCTGGCAGCCTTTTCAGCCGCCGTCTTGGCGCGGCTCACTTCATTGCGGGCCGCACGCGTGGCCATTTCAGTCCATGCCGCTTCCGATCGGAGGCAGCGTTCACGCACATTGTCCAGCGTGGCTGCATCCGCGTCCGAACGGGCCTTGCGGGCCTGTTCCAGGTAGAATTCGTGATTGACCGACATGCCCATGGTTCCTTGGTAGGAGGAGTAAGGGCGGACGCGGATGCGCCCGCCCCCGCATGGATCAGGCGCTCTGGAGGTTCACGGCGCTGGTCTTGCCGCGACGATCCTGCTCCAGTTCGTACTGGACGCGCTGGTCGCGATCGAGCGTCGCCATGCCGGCGCGCTCGACTGCGCTGATGTGCACGAACGCGTCAGCGCCGCCGTCTTCGGGCTGGATGAAGCCATAGCCCTTGTCTGCGTTGAAAAACTTCACGATGCCGATCGGCATAGGATATTCCTTCTTTGTTCATGGCGGGCCGACAACCGGCCTACCCATGCTGCGGAGGCGAAAAAGAAGGAGAGAGGAGCCGCAAAGCGCCAGAAACCGTCAGATTGCGACTGTAGCCCATTCGATATAGCAGCTCGCCGGGCATAATGTAAGTGTTTGAGGAAATTGGGGCAGCGGGGAGGCTTTTCGCACCTGCCCGCCGCGCCGATCAAATCTGCGGCGGCAGGAGCCTCACCCCTCCCACATCGCCTTGATCTTCTTGAAGAAGCCGCTCGATGCCGGGCATTCGTCGCCCGTTTCCAGCTTGCGGAACTCCTCCAGCAGCTCGCGCTGCTTGGCCGAGAGCCGCGTCGGCGTCTCCACCTCCACCTCGATCACCATGTCGCCGTTTCCGCGCGTGTTGAGTACCGGCATGCCGGCGCCGCGCTGGCGGATCTGCTTGCCCGATTGCGTACCAGCCGGAATCTTGATCTCGTGCCGCTCGCGGTCGAGGCCCGGCACTTCGATCGTGCCGCCAAGCGCTGCGGTGGTGAAGCTCACCGGGCAGCGCGCGAACAGGGTCGATCCTTCGCGTTGGAAGATCTGGTGCCGGGCGACGTGGATGAAGATGTAGAGGTCGCCCGGAGGTCCACCGCGTGCCCCGGCCTCGCCCTCGCCGGACAGGCGGATACGCGTGCCCTCGTCGACACCGGCCGGTATGTTGACCTGCAGCGACTTCTGCCTCTCCACCCGGCCCGCACCGCGACAGGACGTGCACGGATCAGCGATGGTCTGCCCCGCGCCGTGGCAGGACGGGCAGGTCCGCTCCACCACGAAGAAGCCCTGCTGCGCCCGCACCTGGCCGCGCCCACCGCAGGTGCGGCAGGTCTGGGCCGAAGTGCCCGGCTTGGCACCGCTGCCGGCGCACGGCTCGCACGCGACCGTCGTGTCGATCTTGAGATCGACGGGCTTGCCTTCGAACGCCTCCTCCAGCGTGATTTCCAGGTCGTAGCGAAGGTCGGAACCGCGATTGCTTCGCTGTCCACCACGCTGCGTGCCGCCGAAATCGCCGAAGATGCTTTCGAATATGTCGGAAAAGGATCCGAAATCCTGCGCTCCACCGGCACCGTTGCCGCCGCCATTCTGGAAGGCGGCATGACCATAGCGATCATAGGCCGCCCGCTTCTGCGGATCCTTCAGGCAGTCATAGGCCTGGCTGACGGCCTTGAACTTCTCTTCGGACGTCTTGCAGCCCGGGTTGCGATCCGGGTGGCATTCCATCGCAATGCGGCGGTAGGACGACTTAATGGTCTTGTCGTCCGCGGTGCGCTCCACCTGGAGCAGTTCGTAATAGTCGGTATCAAGCATACTGCCCCCGCACATTTCCCCCCACCGCTTGAACTGACCCCGTCGAAGCCCTGTTCTCCACCTCTCTCGGAAGTGAAGGCAGTCCTTCGGCAGGTTCAGGACGAGCGGTGAGGGAATGCATGTGCCTTACGCCTTCTTCTCGTCGTCCACTTCCGAGAATTCGGCATCAACGACATCCTCGCTGCCTGCATCGGCCTGGTTGGCGTCAGCGCCCGGCGAAGCGGCCGAGGCCTGCTCCTTCTCGTAAATGGCCTGGCCGAGCTTCATGGCGACCTGGGCGAGTGCCTGTGCCTTGTCGTTCATGGCCTGCGGATCGCCGCCCTCGATCGCGGTCCTGGTCTCCGCGACCGCAGCCTCGATCTCCGACTTCAGCGATTCATCGATCTTGTCGCCATGTTCGCGCAGCTGGCCTTCGGTCGAATGGACCAGGCTCTCGGCTTGGTTCTTCGCCTCGGCTGCCTCACGGCGCTTCTTGTCGTCCTCGGCGAACTGCTCGGCATCCTTGACCATCTTCTCGATGTCGGCGTCGGACAGGCCGCCCGATGCCTGGATGCGGATCTGCTGCTCCTTGCCGGTGCCGCGATCCTTGGCCGACACGTTGACGATGCCGTTGGCGTCGATGTCGAACGTGACCTCGATCTGCGGCACGCCGCGCGGCGCGGGCGGGATGCCGACCAGATCGAACTGGCCCAGCATCTTGTTGTCCTGCGCCATCTCGCGCTCGCCCTGGAAGACGCGGATCGTCACCGCATTCTGGTTGTCGTCCGCGGTCGAGTAGGTCTGCGACTTCTTGGTCGGGATCGTCGTGTTGCGGTCGATCATCTTGGTCATGATCCCGCCCAGCGTCTCGATGCCGAGCGAAAGCGGCGTCACGTCCAGCAGCAGCACGTCCTTGACGTCGCCCTGAAGAACGCCGGCCTGGATCGCCGCGCCCATCGCCACGACTTCGTCCGGGTTGACGCCCGTATGCGGCTCCTTGCCAAAGAACGCCTTCACCGCCTCGCGGACCTTCGGCATGCGCGTCATGCCGCCGACCAGCACGACCTCGTCGATCGCATCGGCCTTGAGGCCCGCGTCCGACAGAGCCTTCTTCATCGGTTCGATCGTGCGCTTGATGAGGTCATCGACAAGGCGCTCGAGGTCCGCACGGCTGATCGACTTGACCAGGTGCTTAGGGCCCGTCGCGTCGGCGGTGATGAAGGGCAAATTGACCTCCGTCGTCGCCGCCGACGACAGCTCGATCTTCGCCTTCTCGGCCGCTTCCTTCAGGCGCTGCAGCGCAAGCCGGTCCTTGGTGAGGTCGATGCCCTCGTCCTTCTTGAAGCCCTCGGCCAGATACTCGACCAGCTTGGCGTCGAAATCCTCACCGCCGAGGAACGTGTCGCCATTGGTCGACTTCACCTCGAACACGCCGTCGCCGATCTCCAGGATGGACACGTCGAACGTGCCGCCGCCAAGGTCATAGACCGCGATCGTCTTGTTATTGTCCTTGTCGAGGCCGTAGGCCAGCGCCGCCGCCGTCGGCTCGTTGATGATGCGCAGCACTTCAAGGCCGGCGATCTGGCCGGCATCCTTGGTCGCCTGGCGCTGCGCGTCATTGAAGTAGGCCGGAACCGTGATCACGGCCTGCGTGACGGTCTCGCCGAGATAGGCCTCGGCGGTTTCCTTCATCTTCTGCAGCGTGAAGGCGCTGATCTGCGACGGGCTGTAATCCTGGCCGCCAGCGTTCACCCAGGCATCGCCATTGGGTCCGCGGGCGATCTTGTAGGGGACCAGCTCGGTGTCCTTCTTGGTCACCGGGTCGTCGAAGCGGCGGCCGATCAGGCGCTTCACCGCGAAAATCGTGTTGTCGGGATTGGTCACCGCCTGGCGCTTGGCCGGCTGACCGATCAGACGCTCGCCATCCTTGGCGAACGCGACGATGGACGGCGTCGTGCGCGCGCCCTCAGCATTCTCGATCACCTTGGGCGTGCTGCCGTCCATCACCGCGACGCAGCTGTTGGTGGTGCCCAGGTCGATACCGATCACTTTTGCCATAGTTTATCCTCTTGTGCCCCATTCAAGTTCAAAGGCCCGCACCCTGCAAACGAGGCGTGCCGGCTCCCTTACGGCTGCGATATAGGTGCCAGCAACGTTGCGACAAGAAGCAGGGAGCAGGTAAGAACCGGGCAAATCGCTGACCCGGGGAACAAAAATGCGCCTGCCCGTTCTGACTGCACTCGCCCTCGCCCTTCTTGCCGCGGGGTGTGGAGAGCCATCGCCCGCCGGAGACAATGAAGTCGCATCGACGCAGGCGCTTACGGTGAGGGACGTGGCTGTGCAGCTCCCCGCGGTTCCGGGCCGTCCGGGCGCCGCCTACTTCACCATCCATGCAGGCGCGCAGCCCGTGCGCCTCGCCTCTGTCTCGTCCAGCCGGGTCGAGCGGGTCGAACTCCACCAGACCAGGATGGAGGGCAGCATCATGCGCATGGAGCCGCTCGCCGACGCCTCGGTCCAACCGAACGGCACCCTCGTCTTCGAACAAGGCGGCCGCCATGCCATGCTGTTCGGCATCGATCCCGCGCTGAAGGCAGGTGACAAGCTCGCCCTCACCTTCACTTTCGAAGGCGGTGAAAGGATCGACGCACAAGCGCACGTCCAGGCATTCGGAGGCGCGCCAGGCCAATGACGCCAACCTGAACTCGTCTCAGGCTGCTCACCCGCACGCGCGTCGAAGGCAGGGATATTGAAACAAGTTCAGCATGACGATGTTGGACGAGGATGACCGTTCGCCCCCTCACCCCGTCCGAAATCACCCTCGCCCGAACCCTATTCGGCGACGCGATCGACTACGCCCCCGTCACCATCCGCCGCGCCAAATGGTTTCCCTTCCAGCCGAAGGAAACGATCATGGCGCCCTGCGGCCACGTCCACCTCCACCCGCAAAGCAGCCTGTGGAGCGAGGATTACGGCAACGAGCGCCTGACGCTCCAGGCCCTGTTCCTGCACGAACTCACCCACGTTTGGCAGGCGCAGCAGAGGGGCAAATACTACCTCCCCCTCATGCGCCACCCCTTCTGCCGCTACGATTACAGCATCCGCGCCGGGTGGAAGTTCGAACGCTACGGCCTTGAACAACAGGCCGAACTCGTCCGCCACACCTTCCTCCTCCGCCACGGCCACCAACCCAGAGGCGCGCCGCCGCTGCAGACGCTGGAAAGCATCGTGCCGTTCAGGGGATCACAGCTCGCCTAGGCGCATAGAAGCCTGTTACCGCGGGCTTGATTCGGCATGTGCGCGCACGCCTGTTTAGTCATTCGTAACTTCGTAGCTGTTAGCCAAGCTAGATGAACGATATGTCTCACGGCCAGTTGGCGACAGGTGCTGAAGCGCTTCCTGTCACGATCCCGACAAAAGAAGACGGGTACAGATTCGTCGGTAGGTACCTGGAAAAGTGCGCTACTGTTGAACGATGGGCGGTATCGGTACTTACGCCGTTCGAGCGCAAGTCAGCTCACCTCTTCGGCCAGAAGGTGGAAGCGATACGAAAAGTCCTCGATACCGAGCCAACTCGGTTCAAGGACCCGGCGCGCGTGCGCACACTGTTAGACAAATTCCATTGCTACGCTGAACTGCGGTGCGATCTGGCACACTCCGAACTTCGTCTGGCAGGCGAGAAGAACGAGAGATACTTCATATTCAGCAACTCGAAACACTCAGTCCTGCCCTGCCGTCGCACCTTCACGAGGGCGGAGATGGACATCATCATTCGAGATATCGGCACCCTCGCTGCATCATTCGAATATCAACAGTTGGCGACTTAATCCACCAGCCCCGTATCCTCAGGCTCCTGAAACACCGCCAGCGCCACGCTCGCCGTCAACGCCGCCTCACGCAGCACCGGGTCGCGCGGCAGGTAGACGCGCTTCGTTCCGCCGTTCAGGTCCACGCCGCCGATCTCTCGGCCATTGTCCATGAACACGTAACCCAGCGGCATGCCGGTCGGCAGCGGGCTGCCCTGCATCTTGTGGACCGACTTCACCTCGATCATTCGCCCGTCGAACATCATGCTGCCCCGCCGCTCGCTGCCCGACAGCCCGCCTGCGTTTAGCTCGACATCACCCACCGGCGCGCCGCCACGTTCGAAGTTGCACTGGAGGAACAGCGGCTCCACCGTCGCGGTGACGCCGCGTCCGAGCGCCACATCCTTTTGGCTGAACTGGCAGAAGCCCGTAACCTGCGCACCAGGCGACCCGCCACGCAGCGAGAAGCTCGTACCTCCCGCTGCGCTGGTGGTGTCGAACGCATCGACGCGCTCGCCGCCGCGACTATATTCGCCCTCGGCCTCGCCGATGGTGAAGCGGCCGACCTCGCCGGCTCCGATGCCGACCAGCGCCAACTCCTCCATCTCCGCCGCAGGCGCGAGCGGCAGGCGCATGCGCGCTTCCTGCACGCACGCCGCCAACGCGAACAATCCTGCCAACAGCCCCGCCGCACGCCCCCTCATCCGTTTCCCTCCCTCGTTACGCGGATGCAACTAGGTTCGAACGATTGAGCCGCGACTGAACAGGTCGTTTCGGAACCGTTCAGCCGGCCCGCGCGACGCCGACCAGTGCCGGGCGCAGCAGCCGGTCCTTGATCATGTACCCGGCCTGCATCTCCTGCACGATCGTGCCCGGCTCCTGGTCGCTCGGCAGCTCGATCATCGCCTGATGCTTGTTGGGGTCGAGCGGCTGCCCGATCGCCTCCACACGCGTAATACCGTTGCGACCGAAGATGCTGTCGAGCTCGCGGCCCGTGGCCTCGATGCCGGCGACCAGCGCCTTCATCTTCTCGTCCTCGCGCAGTTCCCCGGGGATCGAGGCGAGCGCACGGTCAAGATTGTCCTTCACCGACAGGATGTCGCGCGCGAAGCTGGTCGCGGCATAAGCACGCGCGTCCTGCGCATCCTTCTCAAGCCGGCGGCGCACATTCTGCGTTTCGGCCTGCGCATAGAGCGCCTGCTGCTTCGCCTCGGCAAGCTGCGATTCCAGCTCGGCCACCCGGTCATGCTCCTGAAGCTCGGGCGCGTCGGCCGCGGTCTCTGCGCGAAGGTCTTCGTCCAACTTCAATTCCTCGTTCATCCCATCAATCTCGATAATGTCTGTGCCGTGAAATCCACCATGGGAACGATCCGCGCATAGTTCAACCGCGTCGGGCCGATCACTCCCACCACGCCGACCACCTTGCCGTCCGCCCCGCGATAAGGCGCGGCGATGACGGACGATCCGGACAGCGCGAACAATTTGTTCTCGGATCCGATGAAGATCTTCATCCCCTGCCCGCCCCGCGCACTGTCGAGCAGGCGGGCAATCTCCTCCTTGCCCTCCAACTCGTCGAGCAGCTGCCGCACTCGGTCCAGATTCTCGGCGGCCTGCGGGTCGATGAGATTCGCCTGCCCCCGCACGATCAGCACCGGCCGTTCCGACCCGTCGCGCGACCATACCGCAAGGCCCCGCGCAACCAGGGCCTGCGACGCCGAGTCCAGCGCCGCCTCGCCTGCCCTGATCTCCTCACCCAGCCGCGCCTGCGCCTCGGCCAGGGTCAGGCCCGACAGCCGTGCACTGACATAATTGCCCGCTTCCAGCAGCGCGACACGCGTGGTGCCCGGCGGCAGGTCGATCACGCGGTTCTCGACACTCCCGTCGCTACCCACCAGCACCGCCAGCGCCTGCGTCGCCGACAATGGCACAAATCCGAACTGGCGCAGCACCGGCTCCGCCTTGGGCACCAGGACGATGCCGGCACATGCGGACAGGCCGGAAAGTGCCGCCGTGGCGTTGCTCAATGCCTCCTCGATCGGTCCATTGCCGCTGATCCGCCCCTCGATCGCCGCGCGCTCCTCCGCGCTCGGCTCGGCCGCGCGCATCATCCCGTCGACGAACAGACGCAGGCCACTTTCCGTGGGGATACGCCCCGCCGAGGCATGCGGCGCCGCCAGCAGCCCCGCCTCCTCCAGATCCTGCATCACGTTGCGAATGGAGGCCGACGACAGGTTCAATCCCGAAAGGCGCGAAATGGTGCGCGACCCCACCGGCTGCCCGGAATCGAGATAAGATTCCACCACCAGCTGGAACACGTCCCGCGCCCGCGTGCTCATCTCGGTTATCGGCGCGATCATGGGGGGAATGTAGGCGGTGGTTGGGATAGGCTCAACGCCATTCACCTCACTCCGTCATTGCGAGCATAGCGAAGCAATCCAGGGCGGTCTCGAAGGCCCGCTGGAATGTTTCGTCGCTGCCGCGAGGCGGCAGTTTATCCTGAGCGACGGGAGCGGGTCACCGCGTCAGCGGCGCACCTTCAGGCCGCTTGGTCCACTCCGCGATCGGCAGCAGCCCCGGCGCCGCATCCAGCCGCGCCGCCGCCGCCCGTGCCTCGTCGCTGGCACAACCCTTGTCCACCGCGAGCCTCTGGACGGCACCGTCCGTCCCGGTCCACTCCACCCGCACACCCGGCAAGTCGGTCGCATAAGGCTGGCAATTGCCCGGATTGTAGGCGACCTCGCCGCTCGACGGCCTCACCGGCGCCAGCTGCCGGACGAACGCCGCATATTGGGCCGCACTGACGCTGAAGCTACGCGATCCCGTCACGCCCGTGTTGCGCTCGCCGACGAACGTGCCCCTACCGTCCGCATTCACCGTTACCTTATATACGGGGCAGAAGCCGAAGCAGGGCGTCGTCTCATAGCTGATCGATGCAGGCAGCTCGCTTCCGCCCGCCGGCACCGTCGCACATGCGCTCAGCCCCAGTGCCATCACCGCCACAATCGCCTTCATGCCCGATCTCCTCGTTACGCGCGTCAAACAGACGCGCTCTCGCGCTGGACCGCTGAACGCGCGCTGTCTAAAGCCGCTCCCCTGATCACAGGAGAAACATTGCATGCGCCCTTCCGGCCGCGCCCCCGACCAGATGCGCACCATCAGCATCGAGCCCAATTTCACCGTCCATGCGGAAGGAAGCGTGCTGATCGCGTTCGGCGATACCAAGGTGCTGGTCACCGCCAGCGTCGAGGAGCGGGTGCCGCCGTTCCTCCGCGGCAAGGGCCAGGGCTGGGTCACGGCCGAATATGGCATGCTCCCCCGCGCCACCCACACCCGCGGCAGCCGTGAGGCGGCCAAGGGCAAGCAGTCGGGCCGCACGCAGGAAATCCAGCGCCTGATCGGCCGCAGCCTTCGCGCCGTGGTCGACCTCGAAAAGCTTGGCGAGCGTCAGATCACGCTCGACTGCGACGTGATCCAGGCCGACGGCGGCACCCGCACCGCCTCCATCTCGGGCGCCTGGGTGGCGCTGCGCATCGCGGTGGACAAGCTGATGGCTCAGGGCCTGCTTGAGGCCGATCCGATCGTGAAGAAGGTCGCCGCCGTCTCCTGCGGCATCCACAACGGACAGGCCGTGCTCGACCTTGATTATGTCGAGGACAGCGCCGCCGGCTCCGACGGCAATTTCGTCCTCACGTCCGACGGCAACATCGTCGAGGCGCAGGTGACGGCCGAGGGCGAGACCTATGACGAGGAAGGCCTGCTCCGCCTGCTCCGCCTCGCCCGCATCGGCTGCACCGAAATCTTCGCCGCCCAGGATAAGGCGACCGGCCGGTGACCCGCCGTCTCCTCCCCGGCAAGCTGGTCATCGCCAGCCATAATCAGGGCAAGGTCCGCGAGATCACCGAACTGCTCGCGCCCTATGGGATCGAGCCGGTGTCCGCGGCCGAGCTCGACCTGCCGGAGCCCGAGGAGACCGGCAACAGCTTCGTCGACAATGCCGAGCTGAAGGCGCGGCTGGCGGCCGACCTGTCGGGCCTGCCCGCACTCGCCGACGATAGCGGCCTGTGCGTCGATGCGCTGGGTGGCGATCCCGGCGTATACACCGCCAATTGGGCAGAAACTCCTGACGGGCGCGACTGGAACCTGGCCATGCGCAAGGTCGAGGATGCCCTGCAGGCGGCCGGTCCCGACGCGGGCCGCGATGCCCATTTCATGTGCGTCCTGTCCGTTGCCTGGCCCGATGGGCATGTCGAATGGTTCGAAGGCCGCGCCGACGGCACCTTGACTTGGCCGCCGCGTGGAACGGTAGGGTTCGGCTACGATCCGGTATTCGTCCCAAACGGTTACGACAGCACCTATGCCGAGCTCGACCCGGCCGAGAAGCACGCCATCAGCCACCGCGCCAAGGCGTTCGAGAAGCTTGTCGAAACCCTCCTCACCCCTCCGTCACCCTGAACTTGTTTCAGGGTCCATCTGGTCACCCGCTCGGCAGTTGGAGACATGGATGCTGAAAGAAGTTCAGCATGACGGCGAGGCGCGTGACAACGCCCTCGCCCTCTACATCCACTGGCCGTTCTGCGTCTCCAAATGCCCCTATTGCGACTTCAACAGCCACGTCCGCGAAACGGTGGACCAGGCGCAATGGCGCACCGCCCTCCTCCGCGACCTCGCGCATGAGGCAGAAGTCGGGCCCGCTCGCCCGCTGACCTCCATCTTCTTCGGCGGTGGCACGCCCTCGCTCATGCCGCCCGAAACCGTCGCGGCCCTCATCGAAGCGGCCGAACGCCACTGGACCTTCGCGCCCGACATCGAGATCACGCTCGAAGCCAACCCCTCCTCGGTCGAGGCCGCCCGCTTCGCTGGGCTCGCCGCCGCCGGCGTCAACCGCGTCAGCCTCGGCCTCCAGTCGCTCGACGACTCGGCGCTCCGCTTCCTCGGCCGCGCCCACGACGTGACCGAAGGCCTCGGCGCCCTCGACACCGCCCAGCGCCACTTCGCCCGCGTCAGCTTCGACCTCATCTACGCGCTTCCCGGCCAATCCGAAGCCACCTGGGAAGCACAGCTCGGCCGCGCCCTCTCCTTCGGCACGGGCCACCTCTCGCTCTACCAGCTCACTATCGAGCCCGGCACCCGCTTCGCCGCCCTGGCCGCAAAAGGCGAGTTGCAGCCGACCGACCCCGACTTTGCCGCCGGCCTGTACGAGCTCACCCAGGAGATGACACAGGCCGCGGGCCTACCCGCCTACGAAATCTCCAATCACGCCCGCGTGGGCGAGGAGAGCCGCCACAATCTCACTTACTGGCGCTATGGCGACTATCTGGGCATCGGCCCCGGTGCCCACGGCCGCCGCGTGGGCACCGCCACCCAGCGCCACAAGAAACCCGAAAACTGGCTCGCCGCCCTCGCCCGCCGCGGTGACGGCATCCAGGAAGAGACGGAGATTGCGCGCGAGGATCGCGGCGTCGAGGCGCTGCTGATGGGACTCAGGCTTCGCGAGGGCGTGGACATCGCAAGGCTGGAGGCACTGGCGGGGCGCGATGTCATCAACCGGGGCGCAGCCGCTCGTCTCAAGGCACAAGGCCTGCTGCGGCTTGACGGTTCGCGCCTCGGCGTCACGCCCGCAGGCATGCTCTTGCTGGACGCGATCCTCGCCGAACTCGTCGCCTGACGAATTCGTTTTCCTACAGCCCCCGGATCATGCGACTTTGAACCTTGGCTGTTTCGCATCGCTGCATTCATCGAACAAATCGATCAATTCGCCGGGATTGATCGAGCCGATTATCCTCCCAGCGTGACTTTCGTGACCTTTGAACCGTCCGACCCTAAAATCCGCTCGGCGCCGGCGACACCGTGGTGGTCCCGCTCGCCGCCACCTGCTTCACCTCCAGCGCACGCTGGGCAATGCCGTCGCGCCCAAATCGGAACGCCCCGTCCACGCCCGTGAACCCGCCCGGGTCGCGGAGCGCGCTTGCGGGGAAGGTCCGCCCGAACTTCCATTCCTTGCCCGCAAGCCGGATCGCAACCAGTACCGCGTCATAGCCGAGGCTCGCCAGCCGATACGGATTGGCCCCGTAGCGTGCGCGATAGCGGGTCCGCAACTGATTGAAACGCGCATCCGAAACGCTCGCGAACCACGCGCCGCGCAGTGCCGCCTGCCCGCCCAAGCCGCTTTCGATGTTCCAAAGCTCGGTGCCCAATATCTTCGCCGAAGCTGCCCCGCGCCGGATCACCGGCGCCGCCTGCATCGCGATCCGCCCATTGTCGGCGATCAGCACGGCGTCATAGCCGCCGGCCGCGTTGAGCTTCGCCACCGCCGCGGTCATCGCCGCCGGCGTGCGCCCGAACGTCTGCATCGACACGAGCCGACCCTTGGCCTCCTCGACCGCGTCGATCATCGCCTGGCCCGCACGCCGGCCATAGGTTCCGTCGGGCACCAGGGCCGCGAACCGCGTCATGCCCTGTGCCTTGGCGTGATCCACGACGCGCGCGATCGAGTGGGCCGGGTTGAAGCCCATGATGTAGACGCCGTTACCGGCCACATCGACGTCGTTGGAGAACGCCACCACTGGCACCCCGCGGCCGCGCGCGATCGGCGCCACCGCGCTCACATCCTCGGCCAGCAGCGGCCCCAGGAACAGGCCGTTGCCGTCCGCTAGCGCCTCGTTCGCCGCCGCCGCCGCGCCCTTGGCGGTGTCGTAGAAGGTGATCCGCACACCCTCGCCGCCCGTATCGATCAGGGCGAGGTTCGCCGCATTGGCGATCGACTTGCCCACGGCGGCATTGTCGCCCGTCATTGGCACCAGCACCGCGACGCGGTTGCGATTCTCGTCCTGCGGCAGGTTCTGGACAGGCTGCGTCTCTTCCTCTTCCTCGCGCACCGGCGGGGGCGGCACGCGGCCCTCGTCCTTCGGGATCACCTGGCAACCCGCCAGCATCGCCATGCCGGCGACCACGCCGAGGCCGATGAAGTTACGCCGCGCTTGCGGATGGGGGAAAAGCTCTGCCATGACAAACTTCCTCATGAGCGCCGATCTTGAACAGCCTCTGTCGCCCGGCCTCTATATCGTGGCGACCCCCATCGGCAATCTTTCCGACCTGTCTCCGCACGCCGCATCCATATTGGCGCGCGCCGACCTGATCGCGGTGGAGGACAGCCGCGTCACGTCCAAGCTGCTGGCCCATATCGGCGTGCGCAAGACGATGCTCCCCTATCACGATCACAATGCCGACAAGGTCCGCCCGGGCCTGATCGCGCGCATGGGCAGCGAAGCGGTGGCGCTCGTCTCCGACGCCGGCACCCCGCTCATCTCCGATCCGGGCTACAAGCTGGTCCGCGACGCCCGCGCCGCCGGCGTGCCGGTCCACACCGTCGCCGGCCCCTGCGCCGCTATCGCCGCACTGACGCTGGCGGGCCTGCCGACCGACCGATTCCTGTTCATGGGCTTCCTGCCCTCCAAGGCGGGCGCCCGCGCCTCCGCTATCGCCGAAGTGGCCGCGTTACGCGCGTCCCTGGTTTTCTACGAAAGCGGTCCGCGTCTCGGCGCCTGCCTGGAGGCGCTGCACGCCGGCCTCGGCGACCGCAACGCTTCGGTCAGCCGCGAGATCAGCAAGAAGTTCGAGGAGACGGTGACCGGCACCCTGGCCGAAATCGCCGCCCGCTATGCGGAGGAGACGCCCAGGGGCGAAATCGTGGTCGTCGTCGGCCCGCCCAGTGAAGCCGCCGCGCCTGAGGCCGCCGACGTGGACGCGGCGTTGCGTGAGGCGATGACCCGCCTCTCTCCCTCCCGCGCTGCCGCTGAAGTGGCCGCCGCGCTGGGCCTTCCCCGGCGCGAGATCTACGAACGCGCGCAGCAGCTGAAGTGAAGCGGCAGCGCGCGGAGAAAGGCGGCCGCCGCGCCGAGACGATCGCCGCCTGGTGGCTGCGGCTGAAAGGGTGGCGGGTCGTGGGACGACGCGTGCGGGTGCGCGCGGGCGAAGTCGATTTGGTGGCACGGCGGGGCCGCACCGTCGCCTTCGTGGAAGTGAAGGCCCGCGCCACCCGCGCCGAGGCGGACCTGTCGCTCGACGCCTTCCGCCTCCGCCGCGTCGCCGCAGCGGCCGAGGCATTGGCCCCGCGCTATGCGAAGGCGGGCGAGGATGTGCGGATCGACGCGGTGTTCATCGTGCCGGGCAAGCTCCCCCGGCATATGGAGAATGTTTGGATGGGCTGAGCTGCAGCACCCCCCTGCCCACCCGCTCATCCTGAGGAGCCATTGAGCTTGTCGAAATGGCGTCTCGAAGGACCTGGTGCCGTCCTTCGGGACGGGTCTTCGACTTCGCTCAGCCCCTCCTCAGGATGAGCGGTCGCGGTTGGCATTTAGCGGCACTTGCTCACCACATTCTTCTCGACATGGCGGCCCAGCAGGGCACCCACCGCCGCGCCCAACACCGTGCCCGTGGTCCGCGAACCGCGCGAGTCGATCGCCCGGCCTGCCAGCGCACCTGCCGCGCCGCCAACGATGAGTCCGGTCGTGCCATTGGGCTTCTTGCAATACATGCGGCCGTCGCGGCCGGCCCAAGCCTTGCCGCGATATTCGCCATAGCCCTGCGCCATCGCAGGTGCCGGCATCGCGGCGGGAACCATCAGGGCGGCGGCCGAAGTGGCCAGGATGATCTTACGCATGTGAAAACTCCTCCACAAAAAACTGTCCGGCCGCCGGGACTCGATACGCAACATGGCGGCCGTCGAAGGTGCTTCTGCCCTGATTCGCTTGGATCGAGGCTGAACTCACCTGACAGGCGCCGTTCAGTTGCCGAAATGAAAGGAAAGGTGACAGGCTGCGCCCGCTCGCCTAAGCGCGCGGGATGAGCCTCAACGTCGCCGTCCAGATGGACCCCATGGAAGGGATCAACATCGCGGGGGATTCCACCTTCGCGATCATGCTGGGCGCACAGGCCCGCGGCCACCGCCTCTACCATTATCTGGCGCCAAACCTGTCCTATGACGAAGGCCGCGTCCGCGCGCGCGTCCGCCCGGTCGAGGTCCGCAACGTCGCCGGCGACAATTTCACCTTTGGCGACTGGCAGGTGCTGGACCTGGAGGACGATGTCAACGTGGTGCTGATGCGCCAGGACCCGCCGTTCGACCTGTCCTACATCACCGCCACCCACTTGCTCGAACGCGTCCAGCACAAGACTTTGGTGGTCAACGACCCCGCATCGGTCCGCAACGCGCCCGAGAAACTGTTCGTGCTCGATTATGCGCGCTTCATGCCGCCGACGCTCATCACCCGCTCGCTGGAGGAAACCCGCGCCTTCCAGGCGAGGCATGGCGAGATCGTCGTAAAGCCGCTCTACGGCAATGCCGGCTCCGCCGTGTTCCGGATCGACCGCAATGGCGGCAATCTGTCGGCGCTGACCGAGCTGTTCAACCACGTCTGGGTCGAGCCGTTCATGGTCCAGGCGTTCCTGCCCAGCGTAGCCGAAGGCGACAAGCGCATCGTTCTGATCGACGGCGAAGTCGCCGGCGCGATCAACCGCATCCCCGGCGCGGGCGAGATCCGCTCCAACCTCGCCGCCGGCGGCCGCGCCGAAGCGACCGAGCTCTCGACACGCGAGCGCGAGATTTGCGACGCGCTTGGTCCCGAGCTTGCCCGCCGCGGCCTGCTGTTCGTCGGCATCGACGTGATCGGCGGCCACCTGACCGAGATCAACGTCACATCGCCCACCGGCATCGTCGCGATCGACAAGTTCAACGGCACCGACACGCCCGGCCTGATCTGGGACCGGATCGAAGCGAAGGTCCGCTAAGGCCATGTCCGACTGGGTGATTCGCCTCATTGAACAGTCGCGCTATCTCGGCGTCGGCTTCCTCATGTTCCTGGAAACCGTCTTCCCGCCAATCCCGTCGGAGGTGATCATGCCGGTCGCCGGTGTCGTTGCCGCGCGCGGGCAGATGAACCTGTGGGGCGTGATCGCCAGCGGCACCGCTGGCGCCATGTTCGGCAACATCTTCTGGTATCTGGTGGCACGCACCATCGGCCTCCACCGCTTTCGTCCCTTCATCGAGAACCACGGCCGCTGGCTGACGATGGACTGGGGCGATGTTGAGAAGTCGGAGAAGCTGTTCGGCCGCTTCGGCGGAGCCATCGTGGGCCTCGGCCGCCTGCTCCCCACCATCCGCTCGATCGTATCGATCCCCGCCGGCCTGCTCCACATGCGCCTGCGCAGTTTCCTCATCTGGTCGACCATCGGCACTGCCGCCTGGAGCTCCGCGCTCGCCGTTGCCGGCTACCTGCTCGGCCGCCAGTTCGACCAGATCGAGACGGTGATTGGTCCGGTTTCCACCACCATCATCGGCCTCATCATCCTTGCATACCTCTGGCGCCAACTCACTTGGCGCAAACGGCACCCGAAGGACTAGGCGCAAACGCCCACTTCATCCCCGTTCGTTTCGAGCGAAGTCGAGAAACAATCACCCGCACCAGGATTTCTCGACTTCGCTCGAAACGAACGGAGAAGCCTCAAGCC
>CAKTCN010000006.1 GCA_934539295.1 uncultured Allosphingosinicella sp. | reverse complement strand
CCACCCCAACCCCTCCCCTGAAGGGGAGGGGCTAAGATGATCATCCTCGGCCTCGATCCGGGGCTCGGCTGCACCGGTTGGGGCGTGATCCGGGCCGACGGCAATCGGTTGGCCCACGTCGCCAACGGGCATGTACGCACGGATGCGTCGGCTTCCCTGCCCGCGCGGCTGGTGCGGCTGGATGCGGCTCTGGCGGAGATCATCGCCGAGTTCATGCCCGACGGGGCCGGCGTCGAAGAGGTCTTCGTCAACAGCAATCCGCAATCGACGCTGAAACTCGGCCAGGCGCGCGGCGTCGTGCTGCTCGCCGCGGCCCGGCGCGGGATCGACGTGGGAGAGTATACGCCCTCGCTGGTCAAGAAGGCGGTGGTCGGCACGGGCGGCGCGGACAAGACGCAGGTCCATGCTATGATTTCGCGGCTGCTGCCTGGCGCCAAGATCGCCGGGGCCGATGCGGCGGACGCGCTGGCTGTGGCGATCACGCATGCGCATCATGTCGCGTCGGCAAGGCGGACTGCCCTCACCTAGCTTCGCTCGGGACGAACGGCTAGGTGATCGCCTATGATCGCCAAACTCAGAGGCCAACTCGACAGCTTCACCGCCGACCATGCCGTTATAGACGTCAACGGCGTCGGCTACCTGGTCGCAGCTTCCTCGCGCACCCTGTCCAACCTCGGCGCGATCGGCGACGAGGTCGTTCTCCATACCGAGATGCTGGTGGCCGAGGATTCGATCCGGCTGGTCGGCTTCGGCAGCGCCGAGGAGCGCGACTGGTTTCGGCTGCTGACCAGCGTGCAGGGCGTGGGGTCGCGCGTGGCGCTCGGCATCCTGTCGGCGCTGACCGGCGACCAGCTCCACCGGGCGATCGCCAGCGGCGACAAGGCGATGGTGGCGCGCGCGCAGGGCGTCGGGCCGAAGTTGGCGCTGCGCATCGTCAATGAATTGAAGGACAAGGCCGGCGGCGTGGTGCTCGGCGCGGCGGCAGTGCCGCAGGCGAGCGGCAGCCATGCCGCGGACGCGGTATCCGCACTCGCCAATCTCGGCTTCAAGCCGATGGAGGCCTCGGCCGCGGTTGCGAAGGCCGAGGACGAGATCGGGCCTGGCGCGAGCCTCGACGCGCTCGTGCGGCTGGCGCTCAAGAAGGCGGCGCGCTAGACTGCTGCGAGGAGAAGCATATGCAAGTCACCGCAATTCTGACGCCGGCCGAGGAGGGTGGCTATGTGGCGCTAAACCCGGAAACGGGTTGCACCAGCCAGGGCGAAACGGTCGATGAGGCGTTGAGCAGCCTCCGTGAGGCGGTAGAGCTCTATCTCGAAGAATTCCCGATGACCTTCGGCGCTGCTCCGCTGGTGACCACGCTCGACGTCGCCGCCTGATGCCCAAACTTCCGGTTCTGTCAGGGGCGGAACTTATCAGGTTGCTGGAACGGCTCGGGTTCGTGCAGGTGCGACAGCGCGGCAGCCACATCGCGCTCCGCCGGGGGAGTGTCGGCTGCATCGTTCCCCTGCACAGGGAACTGAAGACCGGCACGCTGGCGGGCATTCTGCGTCAGGCCGGCGTGTCGCAGAATGAGTTTCTGGATCAACTTGGTAAATGACCGACGACCGCATCATTTCCGCCGCGCGCAAGCCCGAGGATGTGGACGCGGCGCTCAGGCCCAAGAGCCTCGACGAGTTCGTGGGGCAGAAGGCGGCGCGCGAGAATCTGCGGGTGTTCATCGAGGCGGCGCGGGGGCGCGGTGATGCGCTGGACCATGTGCTGTTCTTCGGCCCGCCGGGGCTCGGCAAGACGACGCTGGCGCAGATTATCGCGCGCGAGATGGGCGTAGGGTTCCGCGCCACGTCGGGTCCGGTGATCGCCAAGTCGGGCGATCTTGCCGCCCTGCTCACCAATCTGGAGGATGGCGACGTCCTGTTCATCGACGAGATCCACCGCCTCAATCCGGCGGTGGAGGAGGTGCTCTATCCGGCGATGGAGGACCGCGCGCTCGACCTGATGATCGGGGAGGGACCGTCGGCACGGTCGGTGCGGATCGACCTGCCGCGCTTCACTTTGGTCGGCGCGACGACGCGGCAGGGGCTGCTGACGACCCCGTTGCGCGACCGGTTCGGCATTCCGGTGCGGCTCAATTTCTACACAGTGGACGAACTGGAACTGGTGGTACGGCGCGCGGCGCGGCTGCTCGGCCTCGGCATCGCGCCCGATGGCGCGAGCGAGATCGCAAGGCGGGCACGGGGCACACCGCGTATTGCCGGACGGCTGCTGCGGCGCGTGCGCGACTTTGCGCAGGCGGCGGGCACCGAGGTGGTGGACCGTGACGCGGCCGATCGCGCGCTCAACCGGCTGGAGGTGGATGCCCTCGGCCTCGATGCAATGGACCGGCGCTACCTGCACATGATTGCCGACATCTATCGTGGCGGCCCGGTGGGCGTGGAGACGCTGGCGGCGGGCCTGTCGGAGCCGCGCGACACGATCGAGGAAGTGATCGAGCCGTATTTGATCCAGCTCGGCCTGATTGCGCGGACGGCGCGAGGGCGGTGCCTGAACGGGCGCGGCTGGACGCATCTGGGGCTCGTGCCGCCGGCCGGGAGCCAGGAAGGCCTGTTCGACCTTTGACCCGCGCCTCGTCATTGCGAGCGTAGCGAAGCAATCCAGGGCTGACTTGATGCCGTCTGGATTGCTTCGTCGCTACGCTCCTCGCAATGACGAGAGGAGGTGAGTAGCGGAGCGTCTGCAAAAAGACGCGCCTCGACGGTTAAGCCTTCCTTGCCGAATCCCCTGCCGTTAGGGCATGTGCGATGAACGAACCGGATCAACCCTATCAGGGCGTCTTCGTCGGGACCGAGCACCGTTTCGCGATCCGCGTCTATTTCGAGGATACGGACCTGTCGGGCGTCGTCTACCACGCCAATTACCTGCGCTTCATGGAGCGGGCGCGTTCGGACATGCTGCGTGTGGCCGGCATCGACCAGCGGGCGGCAGTGGATGGCGGCGAGGGCGTTTATGCGGTCGCCGACATCGCCATTAAATATCGCGCGCCGGCGCGGCTGGACGATGCCTTGCTGGTGGTCAGCCACGTTACTGAGGTGCGGGCAGCGACCTGCGTCATTCATCAACGAGTCATGCGCGGGCAGCAAATCCTGACCGAAGCAAGCGTGACCGCAGCCTTCCTGACACCGGAAGGGCGGCCACGGCGGCAACCGCGCGCATGGGTCGATACGTTCGAGCGGCTGAAAGGGGAGTGTGAGTGACGGGACCCGAAATGGTGGACGCGATGTCGCCCATCGACTTGTTCATGCAGGCCGACCTGGTGGTGAAGTCGGTGATGATCGGCCTGATCCTCGCCAGCATCTGGACCTGGGCGATCATCATCACGCACGCGCTGCGCCTCCGCCGCCTGGCAAAGGAAAATGAGCGGTTCGAGCGCGATTTCTGGGCCGCGACCGACATCGACAAGTTCAACGACACGCGCGGGCGCGATCCGATCCCCAGCGCGCGCGTGTTCGCCGCCGGCGTGGACGAATGGCGGCGATCGACCGCGCTGAAGGCGATGGACCGCGACGGCACCCGTTCGCGCCTGCACATGGCGATGCAGACCGCAACCAGCCAGGAAGTGGACACATTGTCGGACCGGCTGAACATCCTCGCGACGATCGGGTCGGTGGCGCCGTTCGTCGGCCTGTTCGGCACGGTATGGGGCATCATGAGGAGCTTCAACGACATTGCCGGCGCCAACAATACCAGCCTGGCCGTGGTGGCGCCCGGTATCGCCGAGGCTTTGTTCGCGACGGCGATCGGCCTGTTCGCGGCTATCCCGGCGGTGATCGCCTACAACCGCATGACGCACGGCATCAACAAGATGGAGGCGCGGCTGACCCGTTTCGCCGATCGCTTCCACGCGACGCTGAGCCGCGAACTGGAGATGGAGGCCTGAATGGCCATGTCCTCACCCTCCGGCGGTGGTCGCCGCGGGCGCCGTGCGCCGATGGCTGAGATCAACGTCACGCCGATGGTGGACGTTATGCTGGTGCTGCTGATCATCTTCATGGTGACCGCGCCCCTGCTCGTTGCCGGTGTCCCGGTCGACCTGCCGGAGACCAAGGCGGGCGCGCTCGACCAGGAACAGAAGCCGGTGCAGATCTCGCTCGATCCGTCGGGCGCCATGTATGTCGACGATGCGCCGGTGGCGCTGGACGGGCTTGGCGCCGAACTCGCGCGGCTCAAGGCGTCGTCGCAGGAGGAAGGCGGCCCCCGCATCTTCCTGCGCGCCGATCGCGGGCTCGATTACGGGCGCGTGATGGAGGTTATGGGCGAGCTCAATGCGGCGGGTCTGAGGCGCATCGCCTTGGTCAGCACGCAGGGCGAGCAGGGCGGCTAAATGGCCAGGCGTCGTGGATAGGGCGGAGGCAACCGGGTTCGGCATCGCGGCGGCGGGGCACCTCGCCCTGCTGGCGGCGCTGTCGCTCGGCTTTGCCAGCACGGTGACGCCGCCGGCTTTCAATCCGCCAATGGAAATCTCGTTCGTCGAGGATGTGGCACTCGACTCAGCCGGGCCAACCAGCGCCCCGGCCGCAGCGACGATCGCGCCGGAACTCGGCGCACCGGAAGAGGCTGCACCTGCCACCGAGCCGGAGCCTGCATCGCCGGCCCCTGCGCCCGAGCCGGAGCCCGCGCCGCCCGCGCCAGCACCGCCGCGGCCTCAGCCCAAGCAGGTCGCCAAGGCGCCGCCACCCAAGGCCGCGCCGCCGAAGGCTGCACCCAAGGCGCCGCCGGCCAAGAACCCGCCCGCCAAGCAGGCGACGCCCAAGGCTGCGGCGAAGGCGCCAGCCGCCAAGCAAGCCGCTCCAAAGGCTGCGCCAAAGCAGCAGCAGGCCAAGAATGCGGGCAAGGGGCAGGCGACGAAGACGGGCGGCAGCCGGCTTGGCAAGGATTTCCTGAAGGGCATCGGCAGCGATCCGGCGGCCAAGAACACGCGTCCGAGCGGCGCAGTGATGAATACGCAGGCCGCGGCAAACATCGACTCCGCCATCCGTCGGCAGATCCAGCCCTGCGCCGATCGGCAGGTGAATCCGGGTCCGGGCGCCAGCCGCATCACCGTGCGCCTGAATCTGAAGCTCAACCGCAACGGCACCCTGAATGGCCGGCCTACCGTGGCGGGCACCTTGGGCGTGGACGACGAGAACCGCCGCTACGAACAGCGGGTCAAGGACCTCGCCATCAACGCCTTCACCAGTTGCTCGCCGCTTAAAGGCCTGCCTGCCGAGCTCTATGATGTGCCGCGCGGATGGAGCAATATCATCTTCCGCTACAAACTTCCGGATTGAGCCATGCGAACCAGCCTCCTTGCCTTCCTCTTTCTGACGCTGCCTGCCGCTGCCTTGGCGCAGGTCCAGGTCCCGCCCGCCAGTACCGCGCCTGCGCAGGCGCCGGCAGAGGGCGAACTGTTGGAGGTGGACGTCATCGGCGGCATCTCCGCGCCGATGCAGATCGCGATCCCTGCCATGCCGACGCCGGCGTCGGTGTCCACGCCGGCGGGCGAAACCGGTGCATTGGGGCGGCAGGTGGCGAGCATCGTAGCGACCGACCTGCGCAATTCGGGCCTGTTCCGGCCGACCGGCCCCGATGGCCTTCCGCAGGTGACCTTCCCGCAGGTGCGCGCGCCCGACTTCGGCTTCTGGAGCGGGACGCAAGCGCTGGTGCAGGGCTTCGTGCAGGGCAATGGCGACGGCACGATCACCGTGGGCTGCTACCTGTACGACGTGGCGGCGCGGTCGGAGCTGACGCGGCAGGGCTTCGTGGTGCAGCCGGCGCAGTGGCGCCGCGCCGCGCACAAATGCGCGGACGCCATCTATTCGCGCCTGACGGGCGAGGGCGAATATTTCGACAGCCGCATCGTCTATGTCTCGGAAAGCGGGCCCAAGGGCAACCGCACCAAGCGGCTCGCCATCATGGATCAGGACGGGGCCAACCACCGCTTCCTCACCAACGGCCAATCGACCGTGCTGACGCCGCGCTTCGCGCCCAACCAGCAGACGATCGTGTACATGAGCTACCAGGGCAAGCAGCCGCGCGTGTACGTCTATGACGTGGGATCGGGGCAGCAGCGGCTGCTGGTCGACAAGCCCTACATGACGTTTGCGCCGCGCTTCTCGCCCGACAGCCGCTATGTCGTCTTCTCCATGGCGGTGAACGGCAATACCGACATCTACCGCGTGCCTGTCAGCGGCGGGGAGCCGGTGCGGCTAACCAATTCGCCGGGCATCGACACGGGCGGATCCTATTCGCCCGACGGCAGCCAGATCGTGTTCGAAAGCGATCGCGGTGGATCGCAGCAGCTTTACGTGATGGGTGCCGACGGTTCGAACCAGCGCCGGATCAGCTTCGGCGGCGGCGGCTATGCGACGCCCGTGTGGAGCCCGCGCGGCGACTATATCGCCTTCACCAAGACCGGCAGCTTCCGCGTCGGCGTGATGACCCCGGGCGGCGGTAACGAGAAGATCCTGACCAACGGCTGGCAGGACGAGGGGCCGAGCTGGGCGCCGAACGGCCGCGCGATCATGTTCTTCCGGACGGCGCGCGGCTCGGGCAACACCGAAGTATGGTCGGTGGACTTGACCGGGCAGAATGCGCGGCGCGTGCCGCTGCCGATCGACGGTTCGGATCCGTCATGGTCGCCCGTCATCAAATAAGGCATAAAGAAGCGTAAAGGAGACACGCAGATGAACAAGCACCTGACGATCGCCGCGGTGGCCGCGGCCCTCGCCCTTACGGCTGGTTGCTCCAAGCGCACGCCCGAGGAACTGCCGCCGGTGCCGGAAGGCAGTGCAGGCGGCGAAACCGGCACGGGCATCAACGACGGCGGCGTCGGCAACCAGGTGGTGCCGGGCAGCCGCGCCGACTTCCTGCAGAACGTGCCGTCCGACCGCATCTTCTTCGACCTCGACGATTATTCGGTCGATGGCGAGGATCGCGCAACGCTGGATGCCCAGGCCGAATGGCTGTTGCGCAACTCGAACGTGACGGTGACGATCGAAGGCCATGCCGACGAACGCGGCACGCGTGAGTATAACCTCGCCCTTGGCGATCGCCGTGCCAACGCGGCCAAGAACTACCTTCAGTCACGCGGCGTGCCCGCAAGCCGCATGACGGTAGTGAGCTGGGGCAAGGAACGTCCGGTCGCGCTCGGCTCCGACGAAAGCGCCTGGGCGCAGAACCGCCGCGCAGTGACGGTTATCCCGCAATAAACTCCGGCTTAGCCCTCTCTCCCGGGGAGAGGGTTGGGTGAGGGTGAGGCCGACGCAACTCCGCTGGAGCGGCCCGCCCTCACCCCAACCCTCCCCCGACGGGAGAGGGAGCTCAGGCCAGCGCCTCGTCCAGCAGCCGGGCCAGCCGGAGGCCGCCGCGCAGGACCTGCCCGCGCACCACCGGGATCAGCGCCCGCACCTTCTCCTCCGTCATCACCGGCCGCCCCTCCGGCGTGCTGCACGGATCGGCCAGCAGGCTGCCATAAGCATGGTCGCGCGCCTGTTCCCACATCTCGCGCGACCAGTCCTCGACAGTGCCGGCGGCCAGTGCGGACCGCTCGCCCGGCGCCACTTCCGACAGCAATCCCCGCGCATCCGCCTCCGGCGTGGTGATGGCGCGTTCGGCGAGATAGCCGTCCCAAACCAGATGCGCCTGCGTCCGACCGCCGATCACGCCATAGTCGATGCCGAAGCGATTGCCGCCGAGGTCGCCCTTGTCGCCGGCATGGAGCGGCTGGTGGAGGTCGCCGACGAAGTGGACGAGGAAGGCGAGAGCCATCACGCGCTCACGGGCAGGGATGCTCTTGTCCTTGAGCAGCTTCAGGTTGCGCTCGATCTGTGCCGACACGCAATTGCCGTCGCGACAGGGTGCCTTGAGGTCGAACGGCTGGCAGACATTGACGTTCTGATAATGCCAGGACGAAGAATAGCTGAAGCGATCGTCCAGCGGCTTGATGCAGTCCGCCCAGACACTCGCTTCCTCGATCGTGCGCGCGGGGCAGGTGGGCGTCTCGAGCAGGTGCTGCTGCTTTAGCAGGGACTGGATGGCGCGACGCGTCTCGGGTCGCACTTCCATCATCGCGATACGGGCCACCGTCTCATGGCCATATTCCCAATAAGCGCGGCTGGGCGAGGCGCAGAAGAGCAGGGCAAGGAAAAGCGCAAGGCGGCGCAACATCATTCGTCTCCGTAGATGGCGACGCTGCGACCCGCAGCCGACGCCTGCCCGCGATACATTCCGGGCGTGTTGAAACTATATTCGGCCTCGCCCTTGGGGCTGACCACGATGACGCCGCCGGTGCCGCCGAGCGCGCCGATCTCCGCCATCACGGTGTCGGCAGCCTGCTTGGCGCTCTCACCCTTCATGCGGATGCGGGCGCAGATTTCGTGGGCCGCGCCCTCGCGGATGAAATACTCGCCAGCCCCCGTCGCAGAGATCGCGCAGGCGCGGTCGTCCGCATAGGTGCCGGCGCCGATCACCGGCGAGTCGCCGATCCGGCCCCAGCGCTTGCCGGTTAGGCCGCCGGTGGAGGTCGCCGCGGCGACATGGCCGGCCTCGTCCAGCGCCACCGCGCCGACGGTGCCATATTTCAGGTCCACGTCGAAATAGGACAGGTTGCGCGTCTTGAGCTCGTCCAGCTGCCGCTTGCGCTCGGACGTGGCGAAATAGCTGTTGTCGACCTGAGCCAATCCCTGTTCGCGCGAGAATTCATCGGCGCCTTCGCGTGAGAGAAAGACGTGCGGGCTGTTCTCCATGACCGCGCGCGCAAGGCCGATCGGATTGCGCGTGGTGGTGACGCCGGAAACGGCGCCGGCGGCACGGGTCGACCCGTCCATGATCGCAGCGTCCAGCTCGTTGTGGCCTTCATAGGTGAAGACCGCGCCATGCCCCGCGTTGAAATGCGGGTCGTCCTCCAGCACGCGTACCGCGGCCTCAATCGCATCAAGTGCCGCTCCGCCCTCGGACAGGATGTCGCTGCCGGCGACCAGCGCGCGATCCAACGCGGCGCGAACCTCCCTGTCTGTTTCCGGTGACAGGCGATCGCGTTCGATCACGCCTGCGCCGCCATGGATAACGAGCTTCCATTGGCCCGCTTGGGCTTGGGCGGCAGTGGACATCAGGAGCGCTCCGATTTCGGCAACTTGAACATCGATTCCCCTTCGCGAGGCGCGGCCCGAATAGCCGCAAAGCCGCGCCGCCACCAGCACCGGCGCAAATCGTCTATTGCAAATCGCAACAATATAAATACGATATCAAATATACAGGGAGGTAGATGATCCATGAACGATCACGTGCAGATGCAGAACGACACCAATGCCCTTCGGCTTTCGCGCGAGCGGCCGGCGCATACCAGCAGCGGATATCTGATGCTGCTCGTGTTGCTCGTGACCCTGATTGCCGGCGTCGGCGGCGTGCTGCTGATGGGGCAGGGGCAGGTCGCGCTTGGCGGGACGATCCTGGGCGTCAGTATCTTCGCCTTCTTGTTCGTGTCCTGCGGCTTCTACTTCCTCCAGCCCAATCAGGCGGCGGCGATCCTGCTGTTCGGTGATTACAAGGGCACCGACCGGACCAGCGGGCTGCGCTGGGTTCTGCCTTGGCTGACGCGCACCAAAATCTCGACGCGCATCCACAACGTCACGTCGGACAAGCTGAAGGTGAACGACCTGCGCGGCAATCCGATCGAGATTGCGGCAAACGTGGTGTGGCGCGTCACCGACACGGCGCAGGCCCTGTTCGATGTCGACAATTGCCAGGAATTCGTCGTGATTCAGATCGAGAGCGCAGTGCGCGCGATCGCCGGAAAATATCCCTATGACGATATCGAGCATCAGGAGACGACCCTGCGTAGCCATGCCGAGGTGGTGAATGCCGAGCTCGAGGCCGAATTGCAGGAGCGGGTGGCGCGGGCCGGCATCAGCGTGGACGAATCGCGACTGACCCACCTCGCTTATGCCCAGGAGATCGCCCAGTCGATGCTGCGCCGTCAGCAGGCCGAAGCGGTGATCGCGGCGCGGCAGAAGCTGGTCACGGGCGCCGTGACGATGGTGGAGACCGCGCTCCAGATGCTGTCGGAGAAGCAGGTCGTCGAACTGGATGACGAGCGCAAGGCCGCGATGGTGTCGAACCTGATGGTGGTCCTGTGCTCCGAACGCGACACCCAGCCGGTGGTCAACACGGGCACGCTGTACCAGTAAGGCCGGTCCCGTGCCCAACAGCCCGAAGAAAGCTTATCCGCTGCGCATCGAGCCCGCCCTCTGGGACGCGGTCGAGCGCGCGGCGGCGGCCGACCTTCGCAGCGTCAATGCCGAGATCGAGTGCCTGCTTCGCGAGGCGCTCACCCGCCGGGGAGTGAAGGTCGCCCCTCCCGAACGGCGGCCACGCGGGCGACCGAAGAAGGGAGACGAATGATGTTAGGACTTCTTGCTCCGGAGTCGCACCGGAAATGGCTGCTGGTCGCGACGTTGATCGTGCTGATTGGTGGCGGTGTGATGGGAATTTCACGCTAACCTTCAGCCTCTCTCCCCTTGCGGGAGAGGGAGGGGCCCGCTCGCGCAAGCGAGTGGGAGGGTGAGGGGATGTTGCTTCCGAGGCAAATCCTCTCACGCCATCCCCTCACCCTGGCTTGCTGCGCAAGCCTGTCCCTCTTCCGCAAGGGGAGAGGGGCTTGTTCGTGGCGGCCTTCAGGTCCAATCCTCCGGGATGATCAACCGCCGCACTCTCCTCGCCACCGGCGCTGCTGCCGCCGCGACCACGCTCCTGCCGCGCTCCGCCTCTGCGCAGACGTCGCTCACTTCCCTCACCACTCACGCCCAGCCAATTTCACCGCAAGAGCATCTCGCCCGCATCGCCCGCGCCCAGGAACTGATGCGCGCACAGGGCCTCGGCGCCATTCTGGTCGAGCCGGGCGCGAGCCTCGTCTACTTCACCGGCGTGCAATGGTGGCGCAGCGAGCGACTGACCGCCGTCGTGATCCCGGCCGAAGGCGCACCGGCGATCGTTACACCCGCCTTTGAGGAGCCTTCGGTACGCGAAAGCCTCAGGATCGAGGCGGAGGTCAGGCCATGGAACGAGGACGAGGACCCGCTCGCCGCCGTGGCCGGCATCCTCAAGGATCGCCGCGTCAGCGGGCCGGTCGGCATGGAGGAGACGGTGCGCTACTTCGCCGCCGACGGGCTCATGCGCGCCATACCGGGCGTTAAGATACGCTCGGCCGCTGGCGTGGTGCGCGGTTGCCGGATGATCAAGTCGCCGGCCGAGCTTCGGCTGATGCAGCTTGCCGCCGACGTGACGCTCGCCGCCTACCGCCACACCGCGCCGCGGATCGAAAAGGGCATGCGCCCGTCCGACATCGGGCGGGTCATGAACGAGGCGACCGCCGCGCTCGGCGGCTCGCCCGAATTCGCGCTGATCCTGCTGGGCGAGGCGAGCGCCTATCCGCACGGCTCCGGCCAGCCGCAGGAAGTGCGCGAGGGCGAGGTGGTGCTGATGGATTGCGGCGCGACCGTCCACGGCTACCAGTCCGACATCAGCCGCAGCTTCGTCTTCGGCGAACCCAGTGCGGAGCAGCGCAAGGTCTGGACCCATGTCCATCGCGGGCAGGAGATCGCGTTCGAGGCCGCGCAGGTCGGGCGCAGCGCCGGCAGCGTCGACGATGCGGTCCGAGGCTATTACGAGACGCTCGGCTACGGCCCCGGCTACCGCCTGCCGGGCCTGTCACACCGCACCGGCCACGGCATCGGCCTGGACGGCCACGAACCGATCAATTTCGTCCGCGGAGAGGAGACGCTTCTGGCGCCCGGCATGTGCCTGTCGAACGAACCCGGCCTCTATTTGCCCGGCAAGTTCGGGATCCGGCTCGAAGACTGCCTCTACATGACCGAGGCCGGCCCGCGCTGGTTCACCACGCCGCCGCCCAGCATCGACAACCCATTCGCCTGAACAACGCCATTCGTTTCGAGCGAAGTCGAGAAACCTTGCGGGCCGGTGCCCTTCGAACCCGCTTCTCGA
The DNA here is from genome assembly GCA_934539295.1 of uncultured Allosphingosinicella sp. Classification (GTDB taxonomy): domain Bacteria; phylum Pseudomonadota; class Alphaproteobacteria; order Sphingomonadales; family Sphingomonadaceae; genus Allosphingosinicella. Next base: position 94,579 of record CAKTCN010000006.1, on the reverse strand, counting down.
CTTCGCTCGAAGCGAACGGTGCTGGGGGAGAGGAGGGTTGAGGTAGGCGGAAGACCAACCGCCTTCCCCTTGTAACCTCACCGGCCTATATGACTCCCATGTCCGTACGTCCCTGGCGCGATATCGCGCGGCGCCCTTCGCGGCAGATCATGGTCGGCAATGTGCCCGTGGGCGGCGATGCGCCGGTGACGGTGCAGACCATGACCAACACGCTCACCACCGACGTGAAGGCCACGATCGACCAGATCCGCCGCTGCGAGGATGCGGGGGCGGACATCATCCGCGTGTCGTGCCCGGACGAGGAATCGACCGTCGCGCTCAAGCAGATCGTGCGCGCCGCCCGCGTGCCGATCGTCGCCGACATCCATTTCCACTACAAGCGCGCGCTCGAGGCGGCCGATGCCGGCGCGGCGTGCCTGCGCATCAACCCGGGCAATATAGGGTCGGACGCGCGCGTGGCCGAGGTGGTGAGCGCGGCCAAGGCGAATGGCTGCTCCATGCGGATCGGCGTCAATGCGGGCAGTCTGGAAAGGGACCTGCTCGAGAAATATGGCGAACCCTGTCCCGAGGCGCTGGTCGAGAGCGCGCTCGACCACATCAAGCTGCTCCAGGACCAGGACTTTCACGAATATAAGGTGGCGGTGAAGGCGTCGGACGTATTCCTCGCCGTTGCCGCCTACCAGCAGCTTGCAGAAGCCGTGGATTGCCCCTTGCACCTCGGCATCACCGAGGCTGGCGGCTTCGTCGGCGGCACGGTGAAGTCGGCGATCGGCATCGGATCACTGCTGTGGTTCGGAATTGGCGACACGATCCGGGTCTCGCTCTCGGCCGAGCCCGAGGAGGAAGTGCGCGTCGGCTTCGAAATTCTCAAGAGCCTCGGCATCCGCAACCGCGGCGTGCGGGTCGTGTCCTGCCCGTCCTGCGCGCGTCAGGGCTTCGACGTGATCCGCACGGTGGAAAAGCTGGAGGAGCGGCTGTCCCACATCCGCACCCCCATGTCGCTGTCGGTGCTCGGCTGCGTGGTCAACGGCCCCGGCGAGGCGCGTGAGACCGATATCGGGCTCACCGGCGGCGGCAACGGCAAGCACATGGTCTACCTGTCGGGCGTGACCGACCATGTCGTCCAGGATGAGGGCATGATCGACCATATCGTTCGCCTGGTCGAGGCCAAGGCGGCCGAGATCGACGCGGGACGCGCGGTCGCCTTCTCCCACGCGGCGGAATGAGCGTCGCCGTCCGGCGGGCCGTGCCTGCCGATGTGCCCGACATCCTCCGCCTCGTCGTCGCGCTCGCCGTCTACGAGCGCGAGCCGGATGCGGTGAAGGCGACCGAGGAGTCGCTGCACGAAACCTTGTTCGGGTCCGACCCGCAGGTGTTCGTGTTCGTGGCCGAACGCGACGGCGCAGTTGTCGGCATCGCCTTGTGGTTCCTCACCTACTCGACCTGGACGGGTCGGCCGAGCCTGTATCTCGAAGACCTGTTCGTGGTGCCCGAGGCGCGGGGAAGCGGCGCCGGCCGCGCCCTGTTCGGCGCGCTTGCACGTGAGGCCAAGGCCCGGGATTGCGCGCGCATCGACTGGGCGGTGCTCGACTGGAACGAGGATGCGCGAGGCTTCTATCGCAGCATTGGCGGCTTCCATTCGCAGGGCTGGCAGCCGTGGCGGATCGAGGGAGAGGCGCTCGACCGGCTGGCCGAGGCGTGAGTAGCCGTGCATCGCCGGCGGCGGCGTTCGGTGTCGCCTGCGCCGGTATCGCCGTCTTCTCGCTGATGGACGCCGTGATGAAGGGACTGTCGCTCCAGATCGGCACGTACAACGCATTGCTGTGGCGGACGCTGGCGAGCGTGCTGATCGGGCTGCCCTTCGTGCTCGTCCGGCGGATTCGGCCGGTGCGCCAAGGCATGCGGCTGCACCTCATCCGCGGGTCAGCGTCGGCCGTGATGGCGATGCTGTTCTTCTGGGGACTGGCGCGCGTGCCGATGGCACAGGCAATCGCGCTCTGCTTCGTGGCGCCGCTCATCGCCTTGTTCCTGGCCTCGGTGCTGCTCGGCGAGAAGATCAGGCGAAGCGCCATCGTCGCCTCGGTGGTCGGCTTTGCCGGGGTGCTGGTGATCGTGTCGGGTCAGGCAGGCGCGCCACAGGGCGACGACATGCTGCTCGGCAGCGCCGCGATCCTGCTGTCGGCGGGCATCTACGCGTTCAACATCATCCTGATGCGCAAGCAGGCCAAGGTCGCCGGCCCGTTCGAGATAGCTTTCTTCACCAGCCTGGTCATGAGCGGCTGCTATGTCGCCGCCGCGCCGGTGCTGGCGGCATGGCCCGCGGCACAGCATTGGCCGGCGCTGATCGGGGCGGCGGCGCTGGCCTATGTTTCGCTGTTCTGCCTTGGCTGGGCCTATGCGCGCGCGGAGGCGCAGGTGCTGGCGCCGGTCGAATATACCGGCTTCATCTGGGCGTCTTTGTTCGGCTTCCTGTTCTTCGCCGAGCCAGTGGCGCTACCCACGCTGGCAGGGGCGGCCATGATCGTCGGCGCCTGCCTGATCGCCGCGCGCCAGACCGCGCCCCCTGATCCAGAAACCGGCGTCCTATGAGACAGGACGTGATCGCCTGAAGTCAGGTCTTCTTGCCGCCGAGCTCGATATTGTTGAGCAGGGTCCGCGCGGCGCTGAGCAGGGCGGCCTTCATCGCATCGCCCGATGCACTCGCGGCGCTGGCGACCTTTTCGGCCTCTTCCTCTACTTCCTCGGCGCCATCGTTCACCGCCTGGCGCGTTTTTGGGCTGCCCGCGATCTTGGCGGCGGCTGCCATCAGCGCTGCGGCGGCGAGATCGGTGGCGATGTCCTGAGCAACCGGGTTCTTGGCGAGATCCTTCAACTGCTCGGCCGCCTGACGGAGCTTGGGCGGGACCTTCACGCCGGCGATCTCGTCCGGAATGCCGCCGTCCGTCGCCACATGCGTGTCGGCCTGCAGCGCGTCGGCCTTGGCGACCTTCTTCAGCGCCTTCTTGTCCTTCTTCCCGCTCTTGTCCTTCTTGGCCATCGAAAATCCTCCGTTCGCCGCACGCAACGAGCGGCCGCCATGAGCCGTTCCTTGCACCGTCTTTCAACCGACCCAATGTGTGTGCATGTTCGCACAGGTCAATCAAGGAGCCACGACCATGTCCACCCGCACAGCAACCGCGCGTTATGAGGGCTTCGGCAAGGCAGGCCGCGGCAGCGTATCGACCCAATCGGGCGTGCTCGACGGCCAGAAATACGATTTCGGCACCCGTTTCGGCGACGAGCCCGGCACCAATCCGGAGGAGTTGATCGCCGCCGCGCATGCTGCCTGCTTCACCATGGCGCTTTCCTTCGCGCTCGCGCAGGAAGGCTTCAACCAGGGCACGCTCGACACCGAGGCCAAGGTGAAGCTGGAACAGGATGGGGCAGGGTTCAAGGTGACCCGTTCGGACCTCGTCCTGTCGGCCGAGATCGAGGGGATCGATGAGAGCCGTTTCCAGCAGATCGCGCAGGACGCGAAGGCGAACTGCCCGATTTCCAAGCTGCTCAACGCGGAGATCAGCCTCGACGCTAAGCTGGCCTGAGCCTCGGCTCGGGCGCGATCGCTGCGGCCTCCTCGTCGAGCCGGGCGGCGCGCGCCTCCAGTTCAGTCGCCAGCTCGATCAGGCGCTGGCCGACATCTTCGTCATAGCCCCAAGCCATCGACCGGCAATTACGGGCGCGCTCGCGCAGTTGATCAGTTTCGCTGGCCATGTTGATCTCGATCAAGAATCGTGAACCAGCGGATAAGGAAAGGGCAGGCGGGCGGCAACCGCAAAGGTGCCGCCCGCTGACATAAATGTCAGTCCTTGGACGATCCCATCGGGCTGGCACCGCCCGGCGGGTTGCCGTGGGTGGCCGAGGCACGCACGCCGCCCATGCCGCCGACATCCCCGGCACCCAGCGCCGCCGGGTTCGGATCGGCTGCACTACCTTCACTGCGACCCGCGCTAATGGCCCCGGATCCCGACGCTGCCGGGCTGAGCGGGGTGGCGGCGTTCGCTTCACCACCCACACGCGCCGCCATGCCGTCGCCATCACCTTCGCCGGCCGCAACGTTGCCGGTCGCCTGCGCTTGGGCGGTGCCGCCCTGGCCTGCCGCACCTGCGCCAGCGCCGCTGCCCGACGTCTCGGTGCTGCCGGTCCCGCCCGTGCCGCCGGTGCTGCCGCTGACCAGTTCGTCCTGCTTTTGATTGTCCTCTGCCATGCTGGCTCCTTTCTCCATCTCTGGAGGGTGAACGAGCGGATGGCGGGGGCGTTCACTTATCGCGGCGGCTCGACCGTGATTTCGCATTTCAGCGACTTGGCGATGAAGCAGCGTTCATGCGCCTGATGGTGAAGCTGCGAGAGCTGGCCGGCATCCGACGCGTTGCCGGCGAAGACGATGGCGGGGCGCAATATGATGCGCGTGATCGCGAGGCGCTCCTCATCGTTGCGGGCCAGCAGACCGGTGGCATCGTCCGTGTAAGAATCGACATCCCATCCCGCCGCCCGCGTGATCGAGAGGAACCAGAGCATGTGGCATGACGCGACCGAGGCGATCAGCATCGCCTCGGGATCGACGCCGGCCGGGTCGGAAAAGGGCAGAGGCACGACCGATGGCGAGGAGGAGCCGCGCACAGTCGCGCCTCCATCGAAGCTCAGCTCGTGTGCGCGGCTGTAGGTGCCGTCGCGAAAACGGCCGTCGTTGGTCCAATGATGCGGGCTTCGTGATGGGCCATGTCGTCTCCGCTTCGTCGACCGCAGACAGGTTGGGACGCGCGTCGGCGTGCTGGCCATTGAGGCACCGAACAAGAATGGGGGCTGGTGTCGCCACCAACCCCCACTTGTCCCATCGGGCGCATGCATCCTGGGCAGATGCACGTGCCGTCGGGGCGATTTCGGACCAAGAGGCGGTTTCCCGCTCTTCGTCCTCGACGGATTTCGACCAGGTTTCCCCGCCTTCCTCCGCCGCTCGGTTTCGGCCCGGTTGCCCGGGCGTCCACCTGCCGCTCGTCCGCAGGATTGCTCCCGTTTCCGTTCGGTTCGGCAGGGCGGTTCGATGCTTGCGCATCCTGCCGCCTGCCTTTCGCAGCGCCTTGGCCATGAGGCTTCCGACTGCTGCCGGACACCATCGAGCCTGGCTCCACATCAACGTCGAGTCTGACCCCGTCGTTTCCGTTTCGCGCCGCTCTTCCGGCGCCCGCCTCGGCGTCGGCCTGACAGGTCAAGCCTTTGCTTCGGCAGTGGTTTTCCCGGCTTTCCTCCCGCTTGCGGAGGAGGTCTGCCGTTCCGGCCACGTCCCGAAGCTGTCACGGCTTTCGAGTCGCACAAAGCGGATTCCGCCTGTGGATAACGAGGATAACGGGGATAGTTCGTGGGGGTCGGGCGTGCTTGCCGCAGGGTCTCGCCCAAGAGCGACTTCCGCCTGCCTTGTCAAGCGTGGGAAGGACGCAACCAGGAAAGTGGCTCGCGCGGCGGAACCGCAGGAACAGCAAGCGGCCGCTGCCATTGGGCCACGTCGCACCAATTGTCATGCTTGTAGCCTACAGCCCGGTGCACGCCGACTTCGTGGAAGCCGAGCGATGCGTGCAGAGCGATGCTTGCCGCATTCGGCAAGGCGATGCTTGCCACCGCGCTCGTGAAGCCCTGCTCTTCCAGGGTGGCCAGCAGGGTGGCGTAGAGCCGCTTCCCAATCCCGCGGCCATGTGCGTGCCTGTCCACATAGACGGTGGTTTCGACCGTGAAGCGATAGGCGGCCCGCGTCTTGAACGCGCCGGCATAGGCGAAGCCGGTGACCGCACCACCATCTTCGTCCACCAGCCAGGGGTAGAGCGCACCTGCGGCGCGCATGCGCTTGGCCATTTCCTCCGGAGTCGGCGAGTCCAGTTCGAAGCTGATCCAGCCCGCCTGCACATAATGTCCGTAGATGCCCGCCATCGCGGCACTGTCGCCGGGCTGCGCGGGCCGGATCGTCACCGCGCGAGCATCCCCTGCAGCCAGCCGAGGCGGGACGGGCGGGGTGGGGCGGCCGGAACGGAGCTCATGCATTCCATGCACCGCGCCTGGATTGCGGACCCCTCCAGCAACTGCCCGGCGTCGCTGGCGGCACGGGCGAGCAGCAGGTGCGGGCGTGCCGCGGTACGGCTGAACACGTCGCGCGCCGCCGGTTCGGTGCCGCCCTGGCTCAAGGATGCGGCCATCTGCTCGAGCAGGGTGGGGGCACGTTCCAGGAAGACGGGGCGGGCATCTTCGCCGAGCCCTGCCCGCTTGGCTGCCTCCGCGATCGCATCATTCAAGTTGCCGAAGCGGTCGACCAGGCCGATCTGGCGTGCAGTGCCGCCATCCCATACCCGGCCCTGCGCGATCTGGTGCACCCGCTGGACAGGCAGCTTGCGCGATGCGCTGACGAGCTGGAGGAAGCGTCGATAGGAGCCTTCGACGCCGAGCTGGATGAAGCGGTTCGCCTCGGGCGAGAAACCGCGGAACACGTCGGGCTCACCGCTCAGCGGGGTCGTCTTCACACCATCGGCAGCGATACCGATCTTGGCGAGCGCACCCTCGAAGCTCGGCAGGATGCCGAACACGCCGATCGAACCGGTCACGGTGGTCGGTTCCGCGAAGATGACGTCGCCGGGCGTCGCGATCCAGTAGCCGCCGCTCGCCGCCGTGGATCCCATGGACACGATCACGGGAAGGCCGCGGCTCTTGGCGTTGAGAATGGCCTGGCGGATTCTTTCCGAACCGAGAACGGAGCCGCCGGGCGAGTCGACCCGCACCACCAGCGCCTTGAGATTGCCGCTGTCGAGCCCGCGCTGAAGCGCATCGGCGACCGTCTCGGCGCCGGCCGTGCCGAGCTGCGCCTCGCCGTCGACGATATTACCGGCAACGGTGAGCACGCCGACCTGTCCCGCTGCATCGCCGGCCGGCATCGCTGCCGTCCAGGCATGGAGCCCGGTATGTGCGAAGGCTCCGGTCGTGCCGCCGCCACCGACGAGCTCGGTCATGCGCGCTTCAAACGCTGTTCGATCGCCCAGCTTGTCGACCAGGCCTGCGCGCAGGGCCGCCTGCGCCATGTCGCCGCCGGTCTGTTCGATCGCGGTGGCCGGCGAGCGGACATAGGCGGCGAGCTGCGCCTTGGGGCGGGCATTGGTCACGTCCTGCTGCCAGCGGTCCCATAGCGCCCCGGCCAGAGCCTCGGCGTCCTGCCGCGCCTCGGGTGACATGTCCTGCCGCGTGAACGGCTCCACCGCCGCCTTGTAGGCACCGACGCGATAGACGTTGGCCGTGACGCCCAGCCGGTCCAGCAATCCCTTGAAGTAAAGGTTGGTGCCGCCCGGCCCGGTGACGAGCACGGCGCCCAGCGGGTTCAGCCACACCTCGCTCGCATGGGCGGCGAGCTGGTAGCTGTCGTCCGTATAACCGCTTGCATAGGCCACGACCGGCTTGCCGGCCGACCGCACGCGGGCAAGGGCATCGCCTACCTCGGCGATTGCCGACTGGCCGCCGCCGGTGAAGATGTCGAGGTCGAGCGCCACTGCCTTGATGCGACTGTCACTGGCCGCCTTGTCGAGGCCGTGCACGATGTCGCGCAGGCGATATTCGCGCACCAGCGATCCGCCGCCGATCAGAAGATCGCTCGGCGCTGCGGAGGTGGGTTGTTCGACGATGGTGCCGGCCAGGTCGAGCAGCAGCGCGCCGTCGCGCACCGCGCCGACATTGGGCCGCACGGTCAGCGCTGCATAGAGCAGGCCGAAGAAGACCAGCATGAAGAGCAGGACCAATGCGTCCTTCACCCCCACCAGCAACCGCCAGATCACGCCCGCAAACCGCATCTTCACCTCGTCTTGATCAGACCTATACTTAAAGCCTCCCCTCGCCATTGCGAGGAGCAAAGCGACGAAGCAATTCAAAGTGCCCGGAACGCCGCTCTGGATGAGTTCCCCACGCTCACCATGACGCGTGAGTGCGGACATGAAGCGCGTGGAATTTTTCCGCCGCGCGATCCTTGATCTGTCATGAACGCGCGCTAGATAGGCGCTGTTAGCACTCACGCGGGGTGAGTGCTAAACCAGGTTCAATCAGAGAGGAAAAGCAGATGAACTTTCGTCCGCTTCACGACCGCGTGCTCGTTCGCCGCGTCGAGGCCGAAGAAAAGACGGCCGGTGGCATCATCATCCCGGACACCGCCAAGGAAAAGCCGCAGGAAGGCGAAGTCGTCGCCGCCGGCACCGGCACCAAGGCCGAGGACGGCGCCGTGACGCCGCTCGACGTCAAGGCCGGCGACCGCATCCTGTTCGGCAAGTGGTCGGGCACCGAGGTCCGCGTCAACGGCGAAGACCTGCTCATCATGAAGGAAAGCGACATCCTCGGCATCGTTGGCTGAGTGGCTCGCACCTGAACTGACCAAATCTTAGATAAGGAATTCAAGACATGGCAGCGAAAGACGTACGCTTTTCGCGCGACGCGCGTGAGCGGATCCTCCGCGGCGTCGACATCCTGGCCGACGCGGTCAAGGTGACCCTGGGTCCCAAGGGCCGCAACGTCGTCATCGACAAGAGCTTCGGCGCACCGCGCATCACCAAGGACGGCGTTTCCGTCGCCAAGGAAATCGAGCTCAAGGACAAGTTCGAGAATATGGGCGCGCAGATGCTGCGCGAGGTCGCGTCGAAGACGAACGACCTGGCCGGTGACGGCACCACCACCGCGACCGTTCTCGCCCAGTCGATCGTCCGCGAGGGCATGAAGTCGGTTGCGGCCGGCATGAACCCGATGGACCTGAAGCGCGGCATCGACCTGGCTGTCGGCAAGGTCGTCGAGGACCTCAAGTCCCGCTCCAAGCCGGTTGCCGGTTCGAACGAGATCGCTCAGGTCGGCATCATCTCGGCCAATGGCGACACGGTCGTTGGCGAGAAGATCGCCGAGGCGATGGAGAAGGTCGGCAAGGAAGGCGTCATCACCGTCGAGGAGGCCAAGGGTCTCGAGTTCGAGCTGGACGTCGTCGAGGGCATGCAGTTCGACCGCGGCTACCTGTCGCCTTACTTCATCACCAACCCGGAAAAGATGCAGGTCGAGCTTAGCGACCCCTACATCCTGATCCACGAGAAGAAGCTGTCGAACCTGCAGGCGATGCTCCCGATCCTGGAAGCCGTCGTGCAGTCGGGTCGTCCGCTCCTGATCATCGCCGAGGACATTGAGGGCGAGGCTCTGGCCACGCTCGTCGTCAACAAGCTGCGCGGCGGCCTCAAGGTCGCAGCCGTCAAGGCACCGGGCTTCGGCGATCGCCGCAAGGCGATGCTCGAGGACATCGCGATCCTGACGGGCGGCGAGATGATCTCCGAGGATCTCGGCATCAAGCTCGAGAACGTCACGGTCGGCATGCTCGGCCAGGCCAAGCGCGTCACCATCGACAAGGACAACACCACCATCGTGGACGGTGTCGGCCAGTCGGAGAACATCAAGGGCCGCGTCGAGGCGATCCGTTCGCAGATCGAGAACACCACCAGCGATTACGACCGTGAGAAGCTCCAGGAGCGTCTCGCCAAGCTCGCCGGCGGCGTTGCCGTGATCAAGGTCGGCGGCGCTTCGGAAGTCGAGGTGAAGGAGCGCAAGGACCGCGTCGACGATGCTCTCCACGCAACCCGCGCAGCTGTCGAAGAGGGCATCGTTCCCGGCGGCGGCACGGCTCTCCTCTACGCCACCACGGCGCTTGAGGGCCTCGCCGGCCAGAATGACGACCAGACCCGCGGCATCGACATCATCCGTCGCGCGCTGCAGGCTCCGGTTCGCCAGATCGCCGAGAATGCAGGCGTCGACGGCGCCGTCGTTGCCGGCAAGCTGATCGAGGGCAAGGACTCGACCCTGGGCTTCAACGCGCAGACCGAGACCTACGAGAACCTGGTTGCGGCCGGCGTGATCGACCCGACCAAGGTCGTGCGCACCGCCCTTCAGGACGCGGCTTCGGTCGCCGGCCTGCTCATCACCACCGAAGCGGCGGTGAGCGAGCTTCCGGAGGACAAGCCCGCAGCTGGCGGCGGCATGCCGGGCGGCATGGGCGGCATGGGCGGCATGGACTTCTGATCGCAAACGGCCGCAGCCAGCCTCGGCGGGCTGCGGACTCGTTGCGATCGGGACGGCGGGGCGGCAGCTTCGATGCTGCCGAGCCCGTCCGACGCGGGCTTTGCCCGCGGCCAGATGCTCGAGAATCAAGGAGAGGCCGGGGCTAACGCTCCGGCCTTTTCTTGTGCGAGGAACCGTCGAGCCGGATTCTGTCCAGCTTTCGGCCCAAAGCTCCGCGCTCAAACACAGGCTCCTCTCGCACGTCCGTGCGTTTGCCGTGCGAGGAGAAGCGACATGGCGGATGTGAAGGGCGTGGTGATCACCGGGGCTTCGAGCGGGATTGGCGCTGCCACCGCGGAGGCGTTCGCGACGCGCGGTAGCCGCATCGTTATCGCGGCGCGTAGCCGCGAGGCGCTGGAGACGGTGGCCGAACGATGCCGAGCCTCCGGCGCGCAGGTCCTGGTCGTACCTGCGGACGTAACCGACGCAGAGGCCGTCGCGGAACTCGCGCGTGCAGCAAGGACCTGGCTCGGCAGCATCGACCTTTGGTTCAGCAACGTCGGCATCGGCGCAGTCGGCAAGTTCCACGAGGTGCCGATCGATGCACATCGCCAGGTCATCGAGGCCAATCTGATAGGCCATCTCAACGACGCGCATGCGGTCCTGCCTATCTTTATCGAACAGGGCCGGGGGATCTTCGTGAACATGATCTCGGTCGGCGGCTTCGTGCCGGCACCCTGGGCAGTCGCCTACACGGCCAGCAAGTTCGGCCTGCGCGGTATGTCGCAGGCGCTCCGGGGCGAGATGGCGCCCTATCACCATATTCACATCTGCGATGTCTATCCGACCTTCGTGGACACGCCGGCGATCCGCCATGCGGGCAATTATACGGGCGGGGAAACGTCGGTACCGCCCGGCGTGCTCGATCCACGAACCGTCGCCGCCGCCGTGGTGCGCCTGGCTGATCGACCGCGCGCCACCACAGCCGTGGGAGCACCTGCAGCGACGATGCAGTTGACCCAGGTGGCGCCGAACCTGACGGCGGGGCTGATGTACGCCTTCATGCGCCGTTACTTTGCAAAGGCCGCTCCCGTGCCGGCGACATCGGGCAACCTGTTTGCGCCTCCCCCCGATGACGGGCAGGTGGACGGCGGCTTCCGCTTGCCGGGTCAGCGGAAGGCCTTTGCGGCGGCAGGGATGATCGGTGCGGCTGCGCTTGCCGGCGGCCTGTTGTTGAACCGGCGCGTGAAGAGCGGGCGGGCGGCATCGAAATAGCCCGGCATCTATGACCGCCATCGTGCGTTCGCCTTTCAAACAAAGGTCGCCGTCCCGGTGCCCTCGTCTCTCGGGAGGCCGCAGCCATGAACAATGCCGTGACGATCGATCGCAGTTCGGGCGTGGATGTCGCCGCAAGGCCGATCGGCACCGTGCCCACCACCATCACTATCAACGGCACGGAACATCACTTGGAGGTCGAGCCATGGACGACCCTGCTGGACCTTCTGCGGCACCAGTTGGACCTGACCGGAAGCAAGAAGGGCTGCGATCATGGCCAGTGCGGCGCGTGCACGGTGTTGATCGACGGCAGGCGGATGAATTCGTGCCTAAAGCTTGCCGTCTCCCTGGACGGCGCGAAGGTGACCACGATCGAGGGGCTCGGACAAGCCGGCAACCTGCACCCGCTCCAGTTCGCGTTCGTCGAACATGACGCATTCCAGTGCGGCTATTGCACGCCGGGGCAGATCTGCTCGGCTGCCGGCCTGATCGCCGAAGGGCGGGCGCATAGTCGCGAAGAGGTGCGTGAGCAGATGAGCGGCAATCTGTGCCGCTGCGGCGCTTACACCAACATCGCCGACGCGATCCTAGACGTGATGGAACAGGAGGCGGGCAAGTGATCCGCTTCGATTATGCCCGCGCGGGCGATGTTGCCGAGGCGGTGCGCGGCGGCGCCGGCGATCACGCCGCCTTCCTGGCAGGCGGCACCAACCTCATCGACCTTATGAAGGAGCATGTCGCGCGCCCGCTGCAGGTGATCGACATCAATCCGCTGCCATTGCGCGAGATACGGGAGACGGCCGAGGGCGGGCTCCTGCTCGGCGCGCTGGTCAGCAATGCCGACACGGCGCACGATCCACGCGTCCAGGAACGCTACCCGCTGCTGGCCTCGGCGATCCTGGCGGGGGCGAGCCCGCAGTTGCGCAACGCGGCGACCAATGGCGGCAACATCAACCAGCGCACGCGCTGTTATTATTTCTACGACATCGACACGCCCTGCAACAAGCGCGACCCGGGTAGCGGCTGTGGGGCGATCGGCGGGCGCAACCGGATCCATGCGATCCTGGGCACAAGTGCGCAGTGCATCGCGACGCATCCTTCCGACATGTGCATCGCCCTGGCTGCGCTGGAGGCAAGGGTGCATGTGACCGGGCCGGCAGGCCAACGCGTCATTCCCTTCGCCGATTATCACCGCCTGCCCGGCGAGGAGCCGTGGCGCGACAACAATCTGGCACAGGGCGAGCTCGTCACCGGCATAGAGCTGCCGGCCGAAGGATTTGCTTCCAACCACAGCTATCTGAAGCTTCGCGACCGGCTGTCCTACGCCTTCGCCCTGGTGTCGGTCGCCGCCGCCTTGAAGATCGAGGAAGGACGGACCGTTACCGCGCGCGTCGCGCTCGGCGGAGTGGCGCACAAGCCGTGGCGGCGTTCCGAAGCGGAAGCGCTGCTGGAGGGCGAGGTGCCGTCCGAAGAGCGCTTCGCAGCGGTCGCCGATCTGCTTCTGGAAGGCGCGACCGGGCAGGGAGACAACGACTTCAAGGTCGAACTCGCCCGCCGTGCCATCGTCCGTGCGCTGCGCCAAGCGGCCGCCGGCACGCCGCAGTCCCAGACCGACAAGCGCATCGCCTGAAGGAGTCGAGCCCATGAATATATCCGCAAAGGTCGGCATCGGCACTCCGCTCTCCCGGGTGGACGGCATCGAAAAGGTGACGGGCCAGGCGCGCTATGCCGCCGAATATAAGGTGGATGGCCTGCTCTACGGCGTGACCGTGTCGAGCCGTATCGCCAAGGGCCGCATCACCGCCATCGACGACAAGGCGGCACGCGCCGTCCCGGGCGTCGTCGAGGTGATGACGCACGAGAACCGGCCCAAACAGGCGTGGCGCAACAGCAGCTGGAAGGACGAACTCGGCATACCGGGCGAGCCGTTCAAGGCACTGCACGACGAGGAGATCCTGTTCGCGGGACAGCCGGTCGCACTTGTGCTGGCCGAGACGTTCGAGGCGGCGCGCTTTGCCGCCAGCCTGGTCGAGATCGACTATGCGGCCGAAGCGCACAATATCGACTTCGAGCAGTCGCTGGACGAGAAGTTCACCCCGCCCATGTTCAAGCGGCGCAATTCCTACCACGCGCCCAAGTCGCGCGGGGAGGCGGAGCCGGCTTATGCCAATAGCACGCTGAAGCTGGACGAACGCTATGAGCTGGCGACCGAGCATCACAATCCGATGGAGATGCACGCCACCACCGTGGAGTGGGGCGATGACGGGCAGGTCACCGTCTACGACAAGACCCAAGGGTCGCAAGGCGTGCAGTCGTTCCTGTCCAGCGCGTTCGGGCTCGACAAGAAGAAGCTGCGGGTGGTGAACGCCTATGTCGGCGGCGCCTTCGGGTCGGGGCTGCGTCCGCAATGGCAGGTGCAGGTCGCGACCATGGCGGCGATCCTGCTGGAGCGGTCGGTGCGGGTGGTGATGACGCGCGCGCAGATGTTCACCCACGCCCATCGCCCCGAATGCGTCTACGATATCAAGCTCGGCGCGGAGCCGGGCGGCAGACTCGTGTCGCAGATCCACTCCGCCGTCACATCCACCTCCCGGTTCGAGAGCAACATGGAGGATGTCGTGGTGTGGGGCATGATGAACTATGCCTGCCCCAATGCGAGCGGCGAATATTTCGTGGCGCCGCGCGACACCTATACGTCGGCCGACATGCGCGCGCCCGGCGCGGCGACGGGCATGACCCTGTTCGAGATCGCGATGGACGAGATGGCGTACAAGGCCGGCGTCGATCCGCTGGAGTTCCGCCTGGTCAATTACTCGGACGTCGACGCGATGAACGGCACGCCCTTCACGTCCAAGGCGCTGCGCGAAGCCTATGCCGAAGGTGCCGAGCGCTTCGGATGGAGCAAGAGGAGCCCCGAGCCGCGGTCGATGCAGGAGGGCCGCGAACTGGTCGGCTGGGGCGTGGCGACGGGCATGTGGGAGGCTTTCTTCACCAAGACGGCAGCGTCGGCGAAGCTAAGCGCCGATGGGCATCTGGAGGTCGCGTCGGCGACATCGGACATCGGCACCGGCACCTATACGGTGATGGTGCAGGTCGCGGCCGACACGCTCGGTCTTCCGACTGAGCGGATCACGGCCAGGCTGGGCGACAGCGAACTGCCGACCGCGCCGGTCGAGGGTGGCTCCTGGGCGGCTGCCTCGACCGGCGCGGCGGTGCAGCTTGCGTGCCAGGCGGTCGGGGCGAAGCTGGTCAAGGCGGCCGCGAAGCTGGATGGGCCGTTGAAGGGCGTCAAGGCGGACGAGGTCGAGTTCGCCGAAGGTGCCGTTCGCCGCAAGGATGGCGGCGCGGCGATGACCTATGCCGAAATCATGCGGGCGGCCGGGCTCGACAAGGTGGAAGCCGAGGAGACGGCGGGACCAGGCATCCAGAACTACATCGACATGATGCGCAAGTCGCGCAATACGCACAGCGCCATCTTCGCCGAGGTGAAGGTGGATGAGGAGCTGAACCAGGTGCGCGTCACCCGGATCGTCAACGCGGTCGCGGGCGGGCGGATCATCAATCCGAAGACCGCGCGCAGCCAGATCCTCGGCGGTGTGGTGATGGGGATCGGCATGGCGCTGCACGAGGAGACGCTGGCCGACAACGTCCTGGGCCGCTGGATGAACCACAATTATGCCGAATATCATGTGCCCGCCCATGCCGACATCCACGACATCGACGTGATCTTCGTGGAGGAGCATGATCCGGAGGTATCGCCGCTGGGCGTGAAGGGATTGGGCGAGATCGGCATCGTGGGCACGGCGGCGGCGGTGGCGAACGCCATCTACCATGCGACGGGCAAGAGGGTCAGGAGCCTTCCGATCACCATCGACAAGCTGCTCTAGCTGTCGAAGGTCAGGAAAGTCAGGCTGCGGGAAGAATCCGCTCGATCAATACCGGCGGTTTTGATCGATTTAGTCGATTGAAGATCGCGAGGAGAAAGAGCCTGCCGCCGTCATGACATGAGGCGGGGCTGTAGGAAAATGGTTTGTTGGTGAGGTTCCCACCATGGCGCCTGTGGCGCGATCAGGCCCACTTCGAACCACGTCATTGCGAGCGGAGCGAAGCAATCCAAGGCCGACTCTGAGTCTCACTGGATTGCTTCGTCGCTTCGCTCCTCGCGATGACGCAGCGGGGTTCGAACAGCCCAGGGCAAGTTCAGCCCTGACGGAATTTGGCCTGTGCCGAGATCGTGCCGCGGGGTTGAAGCGGTCTGTGCGCTTTTCTCTTGCGTCCGCCCTCACCCAACCCTCTCCCGGGGGGGAGAGGGCTTCAGGTTAGTGGCGGCAGCTTGTCGAGGAGCTTGTCCATGGTGATCGGATATTCGCGCACCCGCACGCCGGTGGCGTTGTAGATCGCGTTCGCCACTGCGCCGCCGACGCCGCACAGGCCGAGTTCGCCGACACCCTTGGCCTTCATCGGCGAGGAGTAAGGATCGACCGTGTCGAGGAAGATCACCTCCTGGTGCGGAATGTCGGCGTGGACCGGCACCTCGTAGCTGGCGAGGTCGTGGTTGACGAAGAAGCCGAAGCGTTTGTCCACCGCAAGCTCCTCCATCAGCGCGGCGCCGACGCCCATCGTCATGGCGCCGATCACCTGGCTGCGCGCCGCCTTCGGGTTGATGATGCGGCCCGCGTCGCACACGGCCAGCATGCGGCGGATGCGGATTTCGCCGGTGTAGCTGTCCACCGCCGCCTCGACGAAATGGGCGGCGAAGGTCGCCTGCTGGTGGGTCTTGCCGAGATTGCCATATTCGATCGCATCCTCGGCGACGAGCTCGCCCGAGCGCGCGGCGTCGGCGAGGGGGAGGGTGCGGCCGCCGGCACTGACCTGACTGTCGGCGAAGGCGACCTCACCGGTGAGGCCGAGCCGCTGCGCCACCTGCTCGCGCAGCTTAATGCAGGCGGCATAGACGCCTGCGGTCGAGTTGTTGGCGCCCCATTGCCCACCCGATCCGGCAGATGCAGGCATGTCGGAATCACCGAGTTTCACGACCACGGCCTCAATCGGCAGGCCCATCATCTCGGCCGCGGTTTGGGCGAGGATCGTGTAGGTGCCGGTGCCGATGTCGGTCATGTCGGTTTCGACCGTGACCTTGCCGTCGCCGGACAGGCGCACGAGCGCTGCCGACTTCATCAGCAGGTTGTTGCGATAACCCGCCGCCATGCCCATGCCGACCAGCCAGCGGCCGTCGCGCACCGAGGCGGGCACGGCGTTGCGCCGGTTCCAGCCGAACCGCTCGGCACCCGTGCGCAGGCACTGGACGAGGTTGCGGTCGGAAAATGGCCGCTTCGGGTCCTCGGGATCGACCTGCGTGTCGTTGAGGATGCGGAATTCGACCGGGTCGAGCCCCAACTTCTCCGCCATCTCGTCCATCGCGACTTCCAGCGCCATCATGCCCGGCGCCTCGCCCGGCGCGCGCATGGCATTGCCTTCGGGCAAATCGAGGATGGCGAGCTTCAGGAAGGTCTCGCGATTGGACGCGGCGTAGAGCAACTTGGTCTGCTGCACCGCCGTCTCCGGCGAGCCCTTGGGCAAATTGCCCGACGTGCTGCCATGCGCGATGCCGGTCAGCCGGCCATCGGGCGTCGCGGCCAGGCGGATGCGCTGGATGGTGGCGGGCCGGTGGGTGGTGTTGTTGGCGATCAGCGGTCGCTGGAGCGCGATCTTGACCGGGCGCTGCACCGCCTTAGCCGCAAGTGCCGCGAGCGGCAGGTCGGCGCGCACGAACAATTTCGACCCGAAGCCGCCGCCGATATAGGGCGAGTCCAGGCGGATGTTCTTGGGCGACATCTCGAGGATCCTGGCAAGGTCGCCCTTGCCCCAGGCGATCATCTGGTTGGAGGTCCAGCAGGTGAGCCTGTCGCCGTCCCATGCCGCGATCGTGGCATGCGGCTCCATCATCGCGTGGGTTTCGTCGGGCGTGGTGTAGGTTTCGTCCAGCTTGACCGCCGCCCGCGCAAAGGCGGCGTCGAAATCGCCCACGCGATCCACCGGCGGGGCGGCCGATCCTTCGCCGCTATTGCCGCCTTCGAACGGCGCGTTCGGCGCTTCCCTGGCGAGGTCGAATTTGCCCGGCGTGCGGTCGTAATCGACGCGGACGAGGTGGGCGGCGGCACGCGCCTGTTCGAACGTATCGGCGACGACCACGGCGATCGCCTGGTGATAATGTTCGATCACCGGCCCGCCGAACAGGCGCGCCGTGTTCTGGCTGCCGAGGGGAAGCGGCTTGTGGTCGGTGGCGGCAAGCACGGCGAGCACGCCGGGCGCATTGTTCGCCTCGTCCAGGTGCATGCGCGCGATCCGGCCCTTGGCGATGCCGGAGCCGACGATAACGCCATAAGCGGCGTTCGGGGCGACGTCGTGCCGTTCATAGGCGTAGGGCGCGAGGCCGGCGGTCTTCAAGGGACCATCGATGCGGTCGGTGGGGCGGCCGACGACCTTCAGCTGGTCGATCGGATTGGTGGTGGCGGGCGTGTCGAACTTCATGGCCTCAACCCCTCGCTTCCGCCAGCACGCCGGCCAGCGTTCGTTCGACCAGAGGCACCTTGAACGCATTGTCCTGCGTCGGCCGCGCGCCGGCGAGCAGGCGCTGCGTCACCGTTTGCGCGCCCCGCTCCATCTCGGCCTCGGCGGCCTCGACGCGCCATGGCTTGTGCGCAACCCCGCCGAGCGCGACCCGGCCGGAGCCGTCGCGCTGGATCACGGCCGCTACCGACACTACGGCGAAGGCGTAGGAGGCACGGTCGCGGACCTTGCGGTAGATGTGGGTGCCGCCAACCGGCTTCGGCAGCGTCACCGACGTGATGAGCTCGCCCGGCTGCAGGGCCGTCTCGATATGCGGCGTGTCGCCGGGCAGGCGGTGGAAGTCGGCGATGGGGATCGACCGCGTGCGGCCGTCCGGGGCGATCGTGTCGACCCGCGCGTCCAGCACGCGCATGGCGACTGCCATGTCGCTGGGGTTGGTGGCGATGCAGGCGTCGCTCGATCCGATCACCGCCAGCTGCCGGCTGTATCCGCCGATCGCTGAGCAGCCAGAACCCGGATCGCGTTTGTTGCAGGGCATGTTGGTGTCGTAAAAATACGGACAGCGCGTGCGCTGGAGCAGGTTACCGGCGGTCGTCGCCTTGTTACGCAGCTGCCCCGATGCGCCGGCGAGAAGCGCGCGGCTCAGCACGCCATAGTCGCTGCGCACGCGGGGATGGGCGGCAAGATCGGTATTGGTCACGAGCGCGCCGATGCGCAGGCCGCCCTCACGCGTCCGCTCAATCCTGTCGAGCTTGAGCGTGCCGACATCGACGAGATGGGCCGGCGTCTCGATCTGCAGCTTCATCAGGTCGAGCAGGTTGGTGCCGCCGGCGATGAACTTGGCGCCGGGCGTGCGGGCGACGGCTGCGGCTGCTGCGGCGGGGCTGGTCGCGCGCTCGTAGCTGAAGGGCTTCATGCATCCTCTCCCGCGACTTCGGCCATCGCGTCGGCGATGTTGGAATAGGCGCCGCAGCGGCAGATATTGCCGCTCATCCGCTCGCGCATCTCCATGTTGGACAGCGGCGAGCGGCGGGTGATGTCGTCGGTGACGTGGCTGGGAATCCCGCGCCTGATCTCGTCCAGCACGGCGACGGCCGAGCAGATCTGGCCCGGCGTGCAATAACCGCATTGATAGCCGTCATGCTTGACGAACGCGGCCTGCATCGGGTGGAGCTTTTCGGGCGTGCCCAGCCCCTCGATGGTGGTGACCTTGTCGCCTTCGTGCATCACCGCGAGGCTGAGGCAGGAATTGATCCGCACCCCGTTCACCAGCACGGTGCAGGCGCCGCACTGGCCGTGGTCGCAGCCCTTCTTGGACCCGGTGAGGTGGAGATGTTCGCGCAACGCGTCGAGCAAGGTGGTGCGCGTGTCGAGTTCCAGGCCGCGCGATTCGCCATTCACCTCGAAGTTGAGCGTCATGGTCGCGGGCGCGGGTTGATTGGAAATCGGGGGAGCCGGCACTTGCGCCTCCAGTGCTGAAACCTTGGTTGCGGCGATCGAGGCCGCCCCGCTGACGATCACGCCCCGTCGGGAGATCCCCGGCTGCCTGCTTTCCATAACGGCTCCTTCATGCACTCGGGCGGGAGCTTGCCATATCGTAGGCGAAACTATTAGCCCCTTTGTCTCACAAGACTTGTGACCCTGGTTCAGCAAACGGCACGGCAGCGCTTTCGTTGCCTGACGCACGCTTCCATTCGGCGACGACCTGGGCGAGGACGGAAAGCGCCAGCGTCTCCGGATCGCGGGTCGACGGGATAAGGCCGATGGGACCCGTGACGCGGTCGAATCGCCCGGCAGGAACCCCGGCCGACGAAAGCGCCTCCAGCCTTTTGCGATGCGTGCTGCTGCTCCCCATCGCGCCGATGAAGAAGGCATCCTGCTCCAGCGCCTGGGCGAGCAGCGCGATTTCCCAGTCATGGTCGTGGAACAGCATCACCACGGCGCTGTGGCGGTCGCTTGCAAGGTGGGGCGAGGCGGCGGGAGTCTTGAGCAGCCATGCCTGACCGCCTTGTGCCGCAATGGTGTCCACGATCACCGGATCGGGGCTGAGCGAGGCGATCTCCGCCCCGTAGGCAAGCCCGAGCCGGCCGAGCGCCTCCGCCTCTGCGCCATGGCCGATGATCCAGAGGCGCAAGGGCGGGTCGTGGCGGACGAAGAAGCTGTCGCCTCGCCAGCCGGTGGCAGCGCCGTCGTCGGCCAGCGAGACCCCGCAGCGGCCGTGGCGCGCGATCGAAAGTGCGATCGACTTCCTGCCGGCGAGCATCTGCAGCGCATCGTGCAACAGGGGCGCTGGCGGTGATGGCGCGATCAGCAGGTCGATGCCGCCGCCGCAGGGCAGCCGGATATCGAGATAGGGCGATCCAAGCCCGAAGCGGACCAGTTCGGCATTTCCGGACGCGATCACGCGCTGGGCCTCGCCGACGACCGCTGCCTCGACACAGCCGCCCGAGAGCGAGCCGCGATATGCGCCTGTCTCGCTGACCGCCAGATGCGCGCCCGGTGCGCGCGACGAACGGCCGACGACTTCGGTGATCGTGACGAGCGCAGTGCGTTCGCCGCGCGTCTGGGCGTCGATGAGGAAGCGAAGCAGGTCGGTGATGCGGGTGAAGTTCATGCCTGTCCCACAGCGGCAAGGTCGTCCCGTCTGTCGATGTCGAGCAGGCTGTCGGAAGATACGGGCACTTTCACCGCAGAGGCGAGGAGGCGCTGTGCACCGGCATCGCCACTCTGGTCCAACAGGTCCGGGAAGGTGGATGTCGAGAATGCCGCGGGCACGGTCGGCTTGCCAAGGCCGTAACTGGCCGCGATCGCGCCGGTATCCGACAATGCAGCGCACAGGGCGGCGAAATGCCGGCCCGGCACCAGCGGCATGTCGCCGAGCGCGATCAGCACCGGCCTGCCATCGCGCGCCAGTTCCATGATGCCGAGGCGGATGGACGAAGAGAGGCCGTCCTCCGGCGCTTGGTTCAGGACGATGTCGAAGCCCGCCGCGGCGAGCATGTCCGCGACCGGCCCGGAACTGTTCACGACAGCGAGCCTGCGCGCGAAGCCGAGCCCGGCGAGCGTGTCGGCGGCATGCTGCACCAGGGGGCGGCCCCGGTAATCGGAGGCGAGCTTGTCGTCCGAACCGAAGCGCCGGCTGAGCCCGGCGGCGAGCAGCAGCGCCGAACAATCTTCAACGGCAGCCATCAGCCTTGCTCCTTGCGACCACGGCTTTCCATGCGGGGCTTGGCGTGAGCGTGCAAGCGGCTTAACCCGCGCATGCCTGGCTGCTATTCGCAGAACCGGGGCAGCAAGGAGTGTTGAGTGCGCATATTGCTGTTCGGGAGCCTGGGCGAGACGATCGGGCGCGAAGTGACGGCCGACGTGCCGGCGGATGGCTGCACGGTGGCCGAATTGCGCCGCCAGCTGGTGAATGGCGACCCTGCCCATGCGCCGCTCGCCGCTTCATCGGTTCGGGCCTGCGTCGATCAGGTGGTGGTAGGCGACGATCATCGCATCCTGCCCGGGCAGGAGGTGGCGTTCGTGCCGCCACTGTCGGGTGGCTGAGATGCGGCACGAAGCGCGTCTGGAGAGCGGCAGGCTGGAGCCGGACAGCGAACTGCGTAGCTTCCTTGCCGTGGCTGACGGCCAAGGTGCGGTGGTCAGCTTCGTCGGCATCGCAAGGCCGACCAGCCGCGAGGGCGCGGCGGTGATCGGCCTGTTCCTTGACCATTATCCCGGCATGACGGAGCGTTCGCTCCACGAGATTGCGGCGGCAGGCGTGCAGCGCTTTGCGGGCACGCGGGTGCGGATCGTCCATCGCTGCGGCCAGGTCTCGCCGGGCGAGGCGATCGTCTTCGTCGCCGCCGCATCGCCGCATCGACGCGCAGCGTTCGAGGCGGCAGACTATGTCATGGACCGCCTCAAGACCGAAGCGGCCTTCTGGAAACGGGAGGATCGCAGCGACGGATCGGACTGGATCGAGCCGACCGCGCAGGATCGTATCGAAAGGAGCCGCTGGGACTCATGCCCGGAATAGATGAAAGCCTGACCTTCCACCCGCTCGGCATCGCGGTGCTGACCGTGTCGGACACGCGAACGCTCGACACGGACAAATCAGGCGCCTTGCTGGCGGAGCGGCTGGGGGACGCCGGTCACCGGCTCGTGGAGCGGCGCGTGGTCAAGGACGATGTGGACGCGATCCGCGGCTGCGTCTCGGGCTGGGCAGCTGATGAGGGCGTGGACATCATCCTTACCACCGGCGGCACCGGCTTCATGCCGCGCGATGTCACGCCGGAGGCGGTGCGGCCGCTGCTGAGGCGCGAGATGGACGGCTTCTCCGTGCTGTTCCACCAGGTGAGCCTCGGCACGGTCGGCGTGTCCACCCTGCAATCGCGCGCCTTTGCCGGACAGATCGAGGACGCGTTCATCTTCTGCCTGCCTGGATCGACTGGCGCCTGCCGGGACGGGTGGGACAATATCCTCCGGCTCGAGCTGGATAGCCGCTATCGCCCCTGTTCGATCGCCGGGCTGATCCCGCGGCTGGCCGGGCTCGGCTTGTGAGCGGGCTCAGCCACCTCGGCGAGGACGGCCGGGCGCGGATGGTGGACGTGTCGGGCAAGCCGGACACGCGCCGGATCGCCACCGCCGTCGGTGCGCTCCGCTGCGCGCCCGAGACGCTGGAGCATGTCCGCGCCGGCACTGCACCGAAGGGGGCGGTCATATCCACGGCGGAGCTTGCCGGCGTGATGGCTGCCAAGCGCACCGCCGACCTCATTCCGCTCTGCCACCCGCTTGCGCTTGCGAAGGTGGGCGTCACCATCCAGCCGGACGAGGCGCTGCCCGGCTTCCGCGTCGAGGCGGAGGTGCGCACCACCGGCCCCACCGGCGTCGAGATGGAAGCTCTCACCGCCGTATCCGTCGCCTGCCTGACGCTGTTCGACATGCTGAAGGCGGTGGACCGGTCGATGGTGATCGAGTGCGTGCAAGTGACCGCCAAGAGCGGCGGCCGGTCGGGCGACTGGACGGCGGCATGATCTCCTTCGACGAAGCCGTGGCCCGTGTCTGCGGGGCGGCCCGGCCGCTCGGTACGGAGACGGTGGCGATCGAGCAGGCCGCGGGGCGGATCCTTGCCTCGAGCGTCCTTGCTCGCATCGACGGGCCACGTGCGGACGTGTCGACGATGGATGGCTATGCCGTGCGCGATGCCGACCTGCGGGTCGGCGCGGAACTGCCTGTGATCGGTGAGGCGTTTCCGGGTGCGCCGTTCGGGCAGGCACTGCCGCCGGGCACATGCCTGCGCATCTTCACGGGCGCACCCGTCCCGGAGGGCGCGGACCGGGTCGTTATGCAGGAGAATGTCTCCCGCACCGGCGACAATGCGACCTTCACCGAACCCGCGAGCGCTGTTCGCTTCCTCAGGCGCCGGGGATCGGACTTCGCGATCGGCGATGCGCTCGTCCATGCGGGGCAAAGGCTGGGGCCGCGTGCGCTCGTCGCCGCGGCGGCGGCGGACGTGGATGCGGTGGAGGTCTATCGCCGTCCCCGCCTCGTCATCCTGTGCACGGGCGATGAACTCGCCCGGCCGGGACAGGCGGCCGCGACGGACGCGGCAGTGCCCGAAAGCCTTTCTGTGGGGCTGACCGCCTTCGCCGAGCAATGCGGTGCGCAGGTGATTGCGTATCGGCAACTGGCGGACGACCTGCCGAGCATGAAGGCGGAAGCGGCAGCGAGCCTCGATGCGGCCGACATCGTCGTCGTGACGGGCGGGGCGTCAGTGGGCGAACGCGATTTCGCCAAGGCGATGTTCGAAGGGCTGGACCTCATCTTCTCCAAGGTGGCGATCAAGCCGGGCAAGCCGGTCTGGCTCGGACGTGCAGGCGGGCGGATCGTCATGGGACTGCCGGGCAATCCCACTTCCGCGCTGGTGACCGCGCGCCTGCTTCTGCAGCCGTTGCTGACCGGCATGGGCGGCGGCAACCCGGACGCCGCGTTGCGCTGGCGCCCGGCCCGGCTGGCCGTGCCGATGGAGGCGGGCAGCGATCGCGAGACATTCTGGCGCGCGCGCGAAGAGGCCGGAAGGGTCGTGCTGATGCCCAATCAGGATTCCGGTGCGCAGCGCACGCTTGCCGAAGCCGACCTCCTGGTCCGGCAGCTTAGCAATGCGCCCGCCCTCGCAACGGACGCGCAGGTGGACGTGCTCGATTTCTAGGCGTTGGACAGGAGCAGCTTGGCGCCAGCTATGACGAGCACGACGCCAAGGCATTGAAGCAGGCGCGCGCGGGGCAGCCGTTCGACACCGAGCCAGGTGCCGGCAAGGGCGCCGATTGCCACCGCGCCGACGAACCACGGGAGCTCGGCCGGCAGGCTGCGTACGCCCGCGATGTTTCCGGCGAGACCGGCAATCGAGTTGATCAGGATGAAGGTGGCGGCGATCCCCGACGTGCGCCGCGGATTTTCCCAGCCGAACAGGATGATGAGCGGGCTGAGGAAGATGCCTCCGCCGGTTCCGGTGAGGCCGGCAAGAAGGCCCAGTGTCGCCCCCGCCGGTGCCGCGATCCACAAGCGTGGCGGCCGCACCGGTCGGTCGGCGAGTTCGCGCGGCTGCCACAGCAGGCGCAGCGCGGCAAAGCACAGGACGAGGCCGACGATCGGGCGGTAGTAAGCGGGCGGGATTTCGACCATGCCGCCCACGAAGGCGGCCGGCGCTGCGCAGACGGCGAAGATCGCGGCCAGGCGATAGTTGATCTGACGCGCGATGCCGAAACGCAGCACGGCAAAGCCCGCCACCACCAGGTTCAGCGCCAGGGCGGTCGGCCGCATGATCGCCGGCGATACGGCGAACAGCGCCATGATCGCGAGATAGGCCGATGCCCCGCCATGGCCCACCGTCGAGTAGATCGCCGCCGCCAATGCCATGAGCAGCGACACCCAGATGACGATGTCAGGATCCAAACACTATCCCCCGGTCACGCTCATGTGGCGCGCCACGGCGGGCTGTGCCGCAGCGATCTTGAAGTTGTGGCCGAGCGGCTTGCCCGCCACGAGACTGTCGAGCATCGCGTCCAGGCCGGCGCGGTCGCCCGCACGCAGGGCTTCCCGCAAATCCACCTTCTGGTCGCGGCCGAGGCAGCCATATATCGCCCCGGTCGCGCTTACCCTCACGCGGTTGCAGCCGCTACAGAAATTGCCGGTCAGCGGCGTGATCAGCCCGAGGCGCGTGCCGCTTCCCTCGACATGATAGTAACGGGCCGGGCCGCCGGTGCGATGCGCGGCGGGCACGAGGGCGTAGTGCGCGTCCAGCCGGGCCTTCACGACATCGAGGGGCAGGTAATGTTCGGTCCTGTCCTCTTCGACCTCGCCCAGCGGCATGGTTTCGATGAGGGTGAGGTCGAATCCCTCGGCCGAACACCAGTCGAGCATCGGGGCGATCTCGTCCTCGTTGAGGCCGGCGAGCGCGACCATGTTGATCTTGATCGCGACCCCCGCCGCCTTGGCCGCGGCAATCCCTGCCAGCACCTGCGACAGGTCGCCGCGCCGGGTGATGTGGCGAAAGCGATCCGGGTCGAGACTGTCCAGGCTGACGTTGATCCGCCGCACGCCGGCTTCGAACAGGCCGGCCGAGTGCCGCGCCAATTGGGTGCCGTTGGTGGTGAGGGTGAGCTCGTCCAGGCCCCGGCCGACATGGGCGCCGAGGCTCTGCACCAGTCCCTCGATCCCGCGTCGAACGAGCGGCTCGCCCCCGGTGAGGCGCACCCGGCGCACACCGCGGGCGATCAGTGCGTCGACGAGCTCCACGATCTCGGGGAATGTCAGCAGTTCGGCGTTGGGCAGGAACTGCATCGTCTCGGCCATGCAATATCGGCAGCGCAGGTCGCACCTGTCCGTGACCGACAGTCGGACATATTCGATCCGCCGCCCGAAAGTGTCGATCAAGTGACGTTCCATGGCTCCATCGTCCTCAAGGATCGGCGGGCATAAGTCCAGCGCGACATGGCTGGTCAGGCGTTGCTCCACTGGATAACGTCCACGAACAACAAAAGGGGAGCGAGCCGGATGAACCTGCGCCTGAAAACCTGTCTGCATCTGGCCCTTCTGGGTACCCTGGCGCCGATGCTGGCCGGGCCGGCACAGGCACAGGCACAGGCACAGGCACAGGCACAGGCCCAGGCGCAGGCGGCGAGCGATGCCGCGTCCATGCGCGCGGCAGCGGTGCGGATGGCGGATTGGCAGCTGGCGCGCCTGGATGCGCGGCATATCGAAAAGGCGACCAACGAGACGCGCAACGCACGCGCGTGGGAGCAGGCGGTGTTCTGGGTCGGCATGACCGCGCTGGCGGAGGCGCCGGACACGCCCGCGCGGATCAGGCAATCCATCCTCGCCATGGGGCAGCGCACCGGCTGGCGCCCGGGCGATCTGCCCTATTTCGCCGACGACCATGTCATCGGGCAGGCTTATCTATGGGCCGCAAGGAACGGAGCAGGCGCGGCGGCACGCGGGCCCATCAAGGCGACGTTCGACAACATTCTCGCCAAGCCGCCCGTATCGACGCTTGCCTTCGTGGTTCCGCAGAAGGGCGGCTATCCCAAGACGGAATGCCTGGTGCGATGGTGCTGGTGCGACGCGCTGTTCATGGCACCGCCCGCAATGGCCGAACTGAGCCTGCAGACCGGTGACCCGCGTTACCGCGACTTCGCGCTGAAGGAATTCTGGGCGGTCACCGATTTCCTCTACGACCCGGTGGAGCATCTTTATTATCGCGACAGCCGCTTCTTCGACCGGCGCGACGACAAGGATCGCAAGCAATTCTGGAGCCGCGGCAATGGCTGGGTGTTCGCCGGCATGGCGCAGATCATCCCGCGGCTGCCCAAAGGCAGTGTCGAGCGGAGGCGGATGGAAGACCTGTTCAAGGAAATGGCGGTCAAGCTGCGCACCCTGCAGAAGCCGGACGGCTATTGGGCGCCCTCGCTGCTCGCGCCGGAAAATTCTCCCCCGGAATCAAGCGGCACCGGTTTCTTCACCTACGGCATGGCATGGGGGATCAAGGCCGGGCTGCTCGATGCCGCCACCTACCGCCCCGTGGCGGATAAGGGCTGGGCGGCGCTCATGCGCGCGGTGCAGCCCGATGGCGGCCTCGGCTGGGTGCAGCAGGTCAGCGACCGGCCCGAAAAGGTCGCGGCGACCGACACGCAATATTATGGCGTCGGCGCCTTCCTGCTTGCTGCGACGGCCATGGCCGACCTGCAGGGTGGCCGCCGCTGAGGCCGGCATGGACCATCGCGGCCTCGCTGCTGCTCGCGTTGTCGCCGGCCGCCGCGCAGGCGCCGAGGCTCTCGGCGATCGATCGGGTGTGGTCGGCGCATCCGGTCGACTTTGCGCTGGCGGTGACCGACCGGGCGATCCTGGTCGCTTATTATGAGGCCAATCGGCAATTGACCGTGGCGCGGCGCGACCGGCGCGGAAGCTACTGGACCTATCACAAGCTCGACAGCTGGACCGGGTGGGACAGCCACAATGCAGTCGCGATGGCGGTGGACGATGCCGGGCAGGTGCATGTCGTCGCAAACCTCCACAACGACCCGCTCGTTTACTACCGCACGCAGGATCGCGACGATGTGCGCAGCTTCCGGCGCGAAACGATTATGTCGGACGCGAAGCTCGAACGGCGGATGACCTATCCCGTCTTCCTGCGCGATGCGGACGGGCGGCTGATCTTCAAATATCGTGATGGCGGCAGCGGCAACGGGAACGAGATCTACAATCGTTACGATGCTGAAACTCGCCAGTGGCGCCCGCTGCTGGCAAGCGCGCTGGTGGATGGGGAGGGGCAGCGTAACGCCTATTTCGTCGGGCCGACGCTCGGACCCGATGGCTATTTCCACCTCGCCTGGGTGTGGCGCGAGACACCTGATGCGGCCACCAACCACGATCTGTCCTACGCCCGCAGCCGCGACCTGGTGCGCTGGGAAAAGTCGGACGGTGCGCCGCTCAGGCTCCCCATCCGGCTGGCCGATGCAGAGATCGTCGATCCGGTGCCGGTCAGGGCCGGCATGATCAACAACAACAGCGTGGTCGGCTTCGATGCCGAAGGGCGACCGACCATCACCTATCACAAGTTCGACGCGGAGGGAGACACGCAGATCTTCCTGGCCCGGCGCGAGGCGCGGGGGTGGCGACGCGTGCAGGTGAGCGACTGGACGAGCTTTCGCTGGGACTTCGGCGGCGGCGGTTCGCTGGTCAGCCGGCTGTTCGTATCGGGCGCGGTGCCGGAGGGCGATCGGCTGCGCGTGTCCGTGGTACGCGACGGCAAGCCGATCGATTTCCTGCTCGACCCGGCCACGTTGAAGAGGCTCGAGGAGCGGCCGGGCTCCCGCCTTGCCGAGCGTCTGGCGGGCTCGATCGCCGTGCCCGGCGGCATGGTGCTCAACACGCGCGAGGACCCGGGCGGAGTGGCGATCGCCTGGCCGACATTGCCGCCCAACCGCGACCTTGCACGTGAGGATATCAGCGAGCCGACCACGCTGCGGCTGGTGGAGCTGGGGCGCTAGCGACCTGAACGGAGGCGGGGTGAGAGGCTCAGGCCTCGATCCCTTCCAGCGCCTCGCTCGCTTCCAGCCATTCGGCCTCCGCCGCCTCGATCTTCTTCTCGGTCTCGGCGCGGCGCTTCATCAGCTCGGTCATGGTGAGGCCGGCCAGCGCCTTGTCGGCGCCGGTGGGATCGAACATCGCGCGCTCGATCGCGCTGCGCTGCGCTTCGAGCTTGGCGAGGTTGGTCTCGCAGGTCTTGGCGCGGTTGCGCAGCGCCTGCGTCTTCTCGCGCAGTTCGGCGGCGGCACGGCGGGCTTCCTTCTTGTTGCCCTTGTCGCCGCCCGAACCCTTCTCGCCCGGCTTCGCCTCGCCGGCGAGCACGAACGAGATATAATCGTCGATGCTGCCGTCGAACTCCTGCGCTGTGCCGTCATGGACCAGTACCAGCCGGTCGGCGGTCATCTCCAGCATGTGGCGGTCGTGGCTGACGATCACCACCGCGCCCGAATAGCCGTTCAGTGCCTGGATCAAGGCCTCGCGCGCATCGACATCGAGGTGGTTGGTCGGCTCGTCGAGGATCAGCATATGGGGGGCGTCGCGGGTGATGAGCGCCAGCGCGAGCCGCGCGCGCTCGCCGCCGGACAGCTTGCCGACCTTGGTGGTCGCCTTCTCGCCCGAAAAGCCGAAACGGCCGAGCTGGCCCCTGACGGCCGCCGGCTTCGCATCGCGCATGAGGCGGGTCATATGCTCCAGCGGCGTGTCGTCGCGCGACAATTCCTCGACCTGATATTGGGTGAAATATCCGACGCGCATCTTGCCGCTCGACGCCATGCCGCCCTCCATCGGCGTCAGCTGTGCGGCGAGCAGGCGGGCAAGCGTGGTCTTGCCGTTGCCGTTGCGCCCCAGCAAGGCGATGCGGTCGTCCGGGTCGAGGCGCAGGTTCAGCCGCTGCAGGATCGGCGTCTCGGAATAGCCGACGCTGGCCATGTCGAGCGTGATCAGCGGCGGGCGCAACTCGTCCGGATCGGGGAAGTCGAAGGACAGCGAGGGATCGTCCACCAGCGCCGCGATCGGCTGCATCTTGGCCAGCGCCTTGACGCGCGACTGGGCCTGCTTGGCGGTCGACGCGCGCGCGCTGTTGCGGGCGACGAAATCCTCCAGCTTGGCACGCTCGGCCTTCTGCTTCTCGGCCGCAGCAGCAAGCTGCGCCTGCCGCTCGGAGCGCTGGCGCTCGAAGCTGTCATAGCCGCCCGGATAGAGCGTCAGCTTGCCGCGCTCCAGGTGCAGGATGTAATTCACGACATTGTTGAGGAAGTCGCGCTCGTGGCTGACGATCACGATCGTCGCCGGATAGCTTTGGAGAAAATTCTCCAGCCACAGAACCGCTTCGAGATCGAGGTGGTTGGACGGCTCGTCGAGCAGCAGCAGATCGGGCTGCGAGAAGAGCAGGGACGCCAATGCCACGCGCATCCGCCAGCCGCCCGAGAAGCTCTCAAGCGCGCGGTGCTGCATCTCCTCGTCGAAGCCGAGGCCGACGAGGATGCGCGAGGCACGCGCGGGCGCGCCATAAGCGTCGATCGTCATCAGCCGCTCATGCACTTCGCCCAGGCGATCGGGGTCCTCGCTGGTCTCCGCTTCCTCGAGCAGCGCCGCGCGCTCGGTGTCGGCGGCAAGCACGGTCTCGAACGGCGTCGCGGTGCCGCCGGGCGCTTCCTGCGCGATATAGCCGAGACGCGCCGCGCGCGGCATTTCGGCCGTGCCGGTGTCGGGCTCCAGCAGGCCGGCGATCACGCGCACCAGGGTGGACTTGCCGGCGCCGTTGCGCCCGATCAGGCCGATGCGGCCCTTGGGCGGCAAAGCGGCGGTGGCGCCGTCAAGGATCGTGCGGCCGCCGAGCCGGACGGTGATGTCTTGCAGGTTGAGCATGCCGCCCGTTAGCATCCCGCCGCGGGCACCTCAAAGCAAATGCAAGCGCGTCGGCATTGGGGAGCAAAAAACAACTGACAAAGCGGGGCGGCTCTGCTTTTCTGCCGCAAAATCGGCTTCTGCCGGTAAAAGGGAGAGAGACATGGGTGGCAAGTCGGTGCGGTGGATGATCCTGGGCGCGCTCTGCGCCTCGGCGGCGGTGCCGCTCCACGCTCAGGGCCCCGATCCGCGGCCGCACACCCAATTGTCCACGCCCAGCCTCGACTTTGCCGGCGACCGCCTGCCCGATCCCGACAGGGTCCGCGCGGTTCTGGATTATGCCGCCGCCTCGCAGATCGCCTCGCTGGAGGCGCAGCCCTTCACTCTGACGGGTGGCAGCGTCCGCCAGCTGACGGCCAACTGGGTGTCCGCCGCTTTCTACGTCGGCTTGGCACGGCTCAGCCGCGTGTCGGACAAGCCGGGCCATGCATCCTTCATGACCGATGTCGCGGAACATTATAATTATGCCCTGCGCGGCGGACGATCGCCGCGCGCGATGATCAATGCCGACGACCAGGCGATCGGCGATCTATATCAGGAGCTGTACGCCCGACACCGCATGCCGGGCATGATCCTGCCGCTCCAGCAGCGGCTCGATTATACGCTGCCGCACCTGACGCTCACGCCCGCGCCGGAAAAGCTCACCTGGTGGTGGTGCGATGCCTTGTTCATGGCGCCGCCGGTGCTGTCGCGCATGTCGGCGCTGACCGGCGATCCGGCCTATCTGAACGCGATGGACGTGCAATGGTGGCGCACCACCGACCTGCTCTACGACAAGAGCGAGGGCCTCTATTTCCGCGATGCGCGCTTCCTCGACCGCAAGTCGGAGCGCGGCAAAAAGATCTTCTGGTCGCGCGGCAATGGCTGGGTGTTCGCAGGGCTTGCCCGCGTGCTCGACTATATGCCCGCCAACCATCCGAGCCGCCCGCGCTATGTCGAGCTGTTCAAGCAGATGGCGGCAGGCATCGCGAAGCATCAGGGCCGCGACGGCTTGTGGCGCGCAAGCATGGTCGATCCAGAAGCGTTCCCCGAGCCGGAATCATCGGGCTCGGCCTTCTTCACCTATGGCTATGCCTGGGGCATCAACCACGGCCTGCTCGACCGCCAGACCTACCAGCCGGTCGTGCTGAGGGGCTGGCAGGGGCTGATGGGGCGGATGCTGCCCAACGGCCTGCTCGGTTCGGTGCAGCAGACGGGCGACCAGCCGGTGCCGACCAAGCCGACCGACACGGGGCTCTACGGGCAAGGCGGATTGCTGCTCGCCGGCACCGAGATCATGAAGCTCGGCCAGGCGGTGCAGCCGCTGCCGATCGCCGAAGTGTCGGGTGCGTTCTCCCGCGCCTCGGCACCGGCTGCGCCGCCGCCGCCGCCGGCGGCGCCGGCCGGAACGGAGGAGGAGCGCCGCGAGCGTGCACGCCGCTCCGCCGAGATGCAGGCGACGCGCGACCTTGCCTACGATCCGCTGATCCTCGGCGAGAAGGCCGGTCCGGCGCATGTGGGCCGCCCGCTCGCGCGCTGGGCATCGCCGCCGCGCGGCACCCCGCCGGGCGATACCCGGACGATCGTGCCGGCCAAGGGCGATGAACTGATTCCCCGCGCCACCGTGCGCTTCGCGCCGGAGCGTGAGGACGACATCTGGTGGGAGAATGACCGCACCGCCTTCCGCACCTACGGCCCCGCGCTCGAGAAGAAAGAGCCGCCGTCGGGATCGGGCATCGACGCCTGGGTGAAGAGCGTCCGGCACCCCTTCATGACGCGCCAGCTCGCCACCGGAAACTATCATGAGGACCGCGGCGAGGGCATGGACTATTACGACGTGCGCCAGTCGCGCGGCGCCGGCGGCCTCGGCATCTGGGCCGACAACAAGCTCTGGACGTCGCGCAACTTCAAGACCTACCGCATCCTCCAGGATGGACCCGACGTCGCGCGTTTCGAACTCGATTACGCGCCCTGGCCGGTGGGCGTCGACCGGCAGGTTTGGGAAACGCGCAGCTTCGCGCTGCCAATGGGCAGCAACTTCACTCGCATGGTCTCGACCCTCGGCTCGAACAGCAACGAGCCGCTGATCGTCGGCATTGGCATCCACAAGCGTGGCACCTCGGCGACGCAGCTGGCGGCGCTCACCGCCGACCGCGCGACCGGGCGGTTCAGCGTGTGGGATGCGGGCAATCCCGACAAGGGCGCGATGGGCATCGCGCTTGCCGTCGATCCCGCGACGATCGTCGACGTGAAGCAGGATTCGGACAATTTCCTCGTCCTCGTCCGCGTCATGCCCGGCAAGCCGTTCGTCTATTATTCGGGCGCGGCGTGGGAGCGCGGGCTCGACTTCCGCACCCGTGTCGAATGGGACGCGCATGTGGCGAGCGTGCCGCTCAGCTTCGATCCGAGCGCCAAGTGAAGGTGCGCCTGCTGGCCACCTTGCTGGCCGCTGCCTCGGCGGTGCCCGCCGCCGCGCAGGGCGATGCCTTGTGGCAGTCCTTCGTCGATCCACCCGCCGATGCGCGTCCGATGATGCGCTGGTGGTGGTTTGGGCCGTCGGTCGACAATGCGGAGATCGACCGCGAGATCGCGGCGATGAAGGCGGGCGGCTTCGGCGGGTTCGAAGTGCAGCCGGTCTATCCGCTCTCGCCCGACGATCCGGCGAAGGGCATCCGCAACCTGCCCTACCTGTCCGACGACTTCATCGCCGCGCTTCGCCATGCGGGGGAGACTGCGCGGGCACAGGGGATGCGGATCGACGTGACCGGCGGCAGTGGCTGGCCGTTTGGCGGGCCGCATATCCCGGTGACGCAGGCCGCGGCGAATATCCGCATGATCAAGGTCGCGGTGCCGGCGGGTGCAACCGAGGTTGTGATGCCAGCGCTCGGGGCGGGCGAGAGCTTCATCTCGGCCGTGATCGGCGCGGCAGGTGCCACCGGCGGTTTCGACACGCTGAAGACGGATGCGCCGCGCGTGTCGGTAGAGGGCAGCACCACCGCGCGCGAGGCTCTCGTGTTCGTGGCCGGGCGCACCGGGCAGCAGGTGAAGCGCGCCGCCGTGGCGTCCGAAGGCTATGTCCTCGACCATATCGATCCGGCGGCCGTCCAGAACCACCTCACCACCGTCGGCGATCGCCTGCTCGACGCGTTTGAAGGCGCACCGCCGCCCTACGCGATCTTCTCCGACAGCCTGGAGGCCTATGGGTCGAGCTGGACCGGCGACCTGCCGGCCGAGTTCCGCCGCCGCCGCGGCTATGACCTGACCGACCACCTCCCGGCCTTGTTCCTCGACACGCCGGACAGCGCCGCCGTGCGCTTCGATTGGGCACGCACGCTGTCGGAACTGGTCGACGAACGCTACCTCAAGGTCATCGACGACTGGGCCAAGGCACGCGGCACCCGCTTCCGCGCGCAGGTCTACGGCTTCCCGCCGCCGACCCTGTCGAGCAACGCGCTGGTCGCCCTGCCCGAAGGCGAGGGCGCGGACTGGCGCGGGTTCAACTCGACGCGCTGGGCGACATCGGGCGCGCATCTCTATGGGAAGCCGGTGGTCTCGTCGGAGGTGTGGACCTGGCTGCGCTCGCCCTCATGGGCAGCGACGCCGCTCGACATGAAGGTCGAGGCGGACCGCCACTTCCTGCAAGGCATCACGCAGCTGGTCGGCCACGGCTGGCCATACACGCCGCAAGGTGTCGAGGAACCCGGCTGGGCCTTCTACGCCGCCGCCGCGCTCAACGACCATAATCCCTGGTATCCGGTGATGCCCGACGTCACCCGCTACCTCCAGCGCGTCAGCCACATGCTGCGCCAGGGCGAGCCGGCCAACGGCGTCGCCATCTACCTGCCGATCGAGGACGCCTTCGCCGGCATGCGCCCCCAGCGCGCATCGGTGAACGAGGCGATGCACGACCGCGTGCCCAACGCCCTGGTCGAGCAGGTGATGGATGCCGGCCACGGCTTCGACTTCATCGATGCCGGTGCGGTCAATGCGGGCAAGCTCAAGCACCGCGTGCTGGTCTTGCCGCCGATGCAGCGCATCGACCCGGATGCCTATGCCGCGATTGCCGAATGGGTGAAGAAGGGCGGCAAGGTCGTCGCGGTCGGCGGCCTTCCGACCACCGCGGGAGGCCTGAAGGACGACAAGGCGCGGGCGCAAGTTGCACGGCTTTCGCGTGAACTGGATCGCAGGAAGTGGGTGCGGCAGGTCGACCAGGCGCAAGTCGGCAACGCAATCCTGGCGGCGGCGCCTGCCGACATGACGCTCGCCTCACCCGATCCGGCGATCGGCTTCATCCGCCGCAAGGTGGAAGGCGGCGACCTCTACTTCCTCGCCAACACCGGCAACACCGCCGTGAAGACGCGTGCACGTTTCGCGGGCGATCGCGGCAATGGCAGGTGGTGGGATCCGGTCACTGGGCGGCAATGGGGCGCCGGCAGCGGCGACATTGCGCTGGAACTCGCGCCTTATGAATCGCGGCTGCTGACCTTCGTGGGACAGGCTGCTCCGGCGCATGTTGCGGCGACTGCGATTCCGCGCTCGCTTGATGCTCGCTGGACCATGCGGATCGGCGGCAAGGTGACACCCGTCGAAGCCTTCGCATCCTGGGCTGACCTCCCGGCGACGCGCTACTTTTCAGGCACGGCGATCTACAGTGTGGCCGTCGACCTGGACCCGCTCGCACCCGGTCGCTGCTTGGCACTCGATTTCGGGGAAACGACACCCGTCGCCACCACGCGCGCCAACCGGCCTGTCGGGGCCATCGAAGCGCCGATCCGCGATGCCGCGATCGTCCGCGTCAATGGCGAGCGGGTGGGCAGCGTCTGGGCGACACCCTATCGTGTCGATCTCACCGCGGCGCTGAAGCCCGGCAGCAACCGCATCGACGTGGAGGTGTCCAACACCAACATGAACATGCTCGCCGGCCGGGCGCCCGCCGACCACCGGCTGCTGCACGGCCGCTATGGCGAGCGGTTCCAGCCGCAGGACCTGGACAAGATCTCGGCCCAGCCCTCGGGCATCTTGAAAGCGCCCCGCCTGATCGAGGCCGGGCGGACAGAGGCACCCTGCGGCACCTGATCGGGTGGAAGGCTCGCTGATCCATGTGCGGGTGAACCGGCTTGCACTCGGTCGATAGCGGCGCGATCATCCTCTCGGAGAGGAGAAGGCGTTGAGAGCAGCGATCGACCAAAACGATGCTGAACGTTACCGTACCATCCTTGAACTCATCCCGCAGATGGTGTGGTCCAACGAGCCAGACGGCACCGAATATTATAGCCGCCGGTGGCTCGAATTCACCGGGGTCGATGTCGAGCATCTGGCGGATCTCGACCGATACGGCCTGATCCATCCCGAGGATGTGGAACGCGCCGCCCGCGACTGGGATGAAGCACAAGCCAGCGGCCTTTATGAAAGCGAATATCGGCTGAAGCATCATAGCGGCGATTTCCGATGGATGGTCAGCCGCGGCTCGGCCGTTCGCGACGAGGACGGCAGGATCTGCGGCTGGTATGGCAGCTGCACCGACGTGCACGACCGCCTGCTCTATCGCGAGGCGCTGTCGATCAGCGAGGCGCTCAACCGCAGCATCATTGAAGGCAGTTCGGATCCGACCGCCGTGATCGGCGCCGATGGCGTGATCATCTTCATGAACGAGGCCGCGCGCAAGGAAGTCGGCCCGGAACTGGCCGGCAGCGCGGTCGGAAGCGATTATGTCGAGCATTTCATGGCGGGACTGGAAGAAGCGGATGCCGCGATGAAGCAGGCCGCGGCCGGCGAACGGTCGCGCTTCACGCTTCGCTTCGTCGGGGCCAGCGGGCCGCGATGGTGGGACGTTTCGCTGACCCCCATTCACGCCGATGGTGGCGGACCGCTGGGCGTGCTCGCGGCGGCGCGCGATATCACCGAGGCCAGGCACACGGCTGCGCAGGTGCAGGAATTGCAGCATCGCATGCTGCACCTGTCGCGCCTGCGCGCCATGGGAACCATGGCTGCCACGCTTGCCCACGAACTCAACCAGCCGCTCGCCGCTGCCGCCAACTACCTGCAGGGCAGCCGGCGCCTGCTGGATGCGGACATGGACAAGGCCGATATTCGTGAGGCGTTGGAGGAAGCGATCGTGCAGGTTCAGCGTGCGGGCGAGATCATCCGCCGGTCGCGCAACATGATCGACGACAAGGCACCGAAGGCCGCCCGTGCGTCTCTCCAGGCACTCGTCCATAGCGCGCTGAAATTATGTGCAGGCGCAGGCGGCAAGATCGACGCCGAGGTCCAGACCAGCGTGGCACCCGGCGCGGACCAGGTCCATGTCGATGCGGTGCAGACCGAACAGGTGCTCGGCAACCTGATCCGCAACGCGCTGCAGGCCATGCGCGGGTCCGCGCGGCGCGAACTTACCATCTGTGCCCGTGCAGTCGGCAGCTTCGTCAAGGTGGAGGTGCGCGACACCGGTCCCGGCATCCCGCCCGGGCAGGAGGAGGAGGTGTTCCACGCCACTCACGGCAAGTCCAATGACGGGCTCGGGCTCGGCCTGCCCATATCGCGCACGATCATAGAACGGCAGGGCGGCACCATTTGGGCGGCCGGCAATCCGGGCGGCGGTGCGTCCTTCTACTTCACCTTGCCCCTGCACGAGGCTCAATAAGTCCGACTGATTGCTGTTCGCCCCGAAGGACGGGTCTGCTAGCGTTCCTGAAGGAGCAGGAGGATTGATGCAGATGACGAACGTGTCGCGGCGGGTTTTCGTAGGCGGAATGGCAGCGACGCTCGGTGCCTGTGCCATAAGCGGGCGTGCCGGGGAGGCGGGATCGTCGCCGATCAACAATCCGCTGGTCCGCAACCGTGCCGACGCGCAGATCTTCCGGCACGACGACGGCTGGTACTACATGACGGCATCGGTGCCCGAATATGACCGCCTGGTGCTGCGCCGCGCACGCACGATCGGCGGGCTGACCGATGCCGATGAAAAGGTGCTGTGGACCCATCCGGCAAGCGGGCCGATGTCCGGCTACATCTGGGCGCCGGAGCTGCACCAGATCGACGGCCAGTGGATCATGTATTTCGCGGCCGGACCCGGCGGCGGGGTCAACACTTTCCGCATCCGCACCTATGCGATCACCACGAGCGACGCCGATCCGATGACCGGCACCTGGTCGGTGCTCGGCCAATTGCAGTTGCCGTGGGACAGCTTCAATCTCGATTCCACCAGCTTCGTCCATCGCGGCGTGCGCTACCTGTCCTGGGCGCAGAAGGAGCCGGGGATCGACACCAATTCCAACCTCTACCTCGCCCCGCTCGCCACGCCGCTGACACTGGCGGCCAAGCCGACGCGCCTGTCGGTGCCGACGCTGGATTGGGAGCGGCGCGGCTACAAGGTCAATGAAGGCTCGGCATTCCTGATCCGCAACGGCCGCGTGTTCATGACCTATTCGGCGAGCGCGACCGATGCGCGCTATTGCATGGGGCTCCTGACGGCGCGCGACGATGCCGACCTGATGGACCCTGCATCCTGGACCAAGTCGCAGGTGCCAGTGTTCGTTTCGTCACCTGAGAACAGCATCTACGGACCGGGGCATAACAGCTTCACGGTGGATGAGCGGGGCAGGGACATGCTGGTCTACCATGCCCGTGATTACGAGAAGATCGAGGGCGACCCGCTGCTCGACCCCAATCGCCACACGCGCGTGCAGCCGCTGGCGTATAATGCGGACGGCACCCCGAATTTCGGTGTTCCGGTGCGCAATGGGTTTCTGACCTGAGATGATCCAGCCCGGTTGAACGTCCTGCGTCATTGCGAGGAGCGTTAGCGACGAAGCAATCCAGTGGGCCTCCGGGTCAGCCCTGGATTGCTTCGCTACGCTCGCAATGACGTGGTTAAACGGATGGTCACCGCCTAGATATCGGGCAGCCCCTCCTCCGCATCCTCCTGCCCCATCGCCACGAACTGCTCCAGCAGCCAGGACGCGGCAGGACCCGGCGGCGTGTCGCGGCGCCATATGCATTGGAAGC
Source organism: uncultured Allosphingosinicella sp. (assembly GCA_934539295.1). Lineage (GTDB taxonomy): Bacteria > Pseudomonadota > Alphaproteobacteria > Sphingomonadales > Sphingomonadaceae > Allosphingosinicella. The sequence goes on along the minus strand of CAKTCN010000006.1, from coordinate 56,203 downwards.
GGTAGGTGCCGCCGGGATGGTCGGGCATAGCCAGCCGCACCAGGGTGCCGGCGATGAGGTCCGGCTGGATCATCGGCAGCGGCATGTTGCCCCAGCCGATGCCCTCGCGCAGCAAGGCATGCTTGGCGCCGAGATCGGCGAGCCGCCACGTCTTGTGGCTCAGCACGGAAAAGTCACGCCCCTCGGTGAAGCGCGAACGGTCGGTTAGGACGAGCTGCGTATAATTGCGTCCCGCACCCGGTGCGATCCGCTCCATGCGGCCGAGCGGGTGATCGGGGGCGGCGACCGGCACCAGGGTGACCGAACAGGCGGCGATGCAGTCGATCCCGTCCGCGCCGGTTGCCAGCGGACCCGACAGGCCGATTACGGCCCGGCGATCCTGCACCATGGCGGTGACCGCGCCCAGCGCCTCGACATGGAGGCGCAGCGACACGGTCGGATATTCACGCGCGAAGCCACGCAGCACGCGGCCGAGCTGCTCGGCCGGCAGCATCACGTCCACGGCCAGGTCGACCTCCGCCTCCAGCCCGTCGAGCAGGCCCTTCGCCTTGGCGCGCAGCCCGTCAATGCCGTGCGACACCGCCCGCGCCTCGGCCAGCACGGCGCGCCCCGCAGTGGTGAGCCGGGGCTTGCGCGTCCCCTCCCGCTCGAACAGGGTCAGGCCGAGCTGCGCCTCCAGATTGGCGATGCCGTAGCTGATCACCGATACGGCGCGCCCCAGCTTGCGTCCCGCCGCGGCGAAGCTGCCCGTGTCCACGATGGCGAGGAAGATGCGCAGCTGGTCGAAGGTCGGGGTGCCGGGATTGCTCACTATTCAACTCTATCGAACGTTCCAGACAATTTTATCCGCCTGAACAGGATGGCCGGCAAGTCCTAAATAGACCCCAACACGGCAGCGGCCGTTCAACGGGAGACGCAAGATGATCGAACTCAGGCCCTTCGAAACGCTCGGCGGCGCGAACCATGGCTGGCTGGATGCCAAGCACCATTTCTCCTTCGCCGATTATCACGACCCGGCCCGCACGACCTGGGGAAACCTGCGCGTGTGGAACGACGACACGATCGCGCCCCACACCGGCTTCCCGCCGCACCCGCACCGCGACATGGAAATCATCACTTATGTCCGCGAAGGCGCGATCACGCATGAGGACAGCCTGGGCAACAAGGGCCGTACCGAGGCAGGCGACGTGCAGGTCATGTCCGCCGGCACCGGCATCCGCCATGCCGAATATAATCGCGAGGACGTGACCACGAAAATCTTCCAGATCTGGATCATGCCGACCCGTACCGGCGAGCAGCCCGCCTGGGGCGCCAAGCCCTTCCCCAAGGGCGACCGCTCCGGCCAGTTCGTCACGCTCGCCTCCGGCTACGAAGGTGACGGCGACGCGCTGCCGATCCGCACGGACGCGAAGGTCGTCGCCGCCACGCTGAAGGCGGGCGAGACTGCCGAATATCCGATCGGCAAGGACCGCAAGGCCTATCTCGTCCCCGCCACTGGCGCGGTCCAGATCGACGATGTCCGCGTCAATGCCCGCGACGGCGCGGCGATCCGCGACCTCGACATCCTGAAGGTCACGGCCATCGAGGATAGCGAGATCGTTCTGGTCGACGCAGCCTGACCGGCTTCACGAGTGCCGCGCCTCTCCCTCTTGGGCGCGGCACTCACCAACTTCGAGTGCAAGGAGACGCTGACATGATCACCTTCCGGGATCGCGGCGCACGCGGGCACCACCGCGGCGCCCTTGTAGACGCACGCCACAGCTTCTCCTTCGCCGACTATCACGACCCCAAGCATATGGGCTTTCGCAAGCTGCGCGTGCTGAACGAGGATGTGGTGGTGCCCGGCGCCGGCTTTCCGGAACATGGTCACGACAATATGGAGATCGTGACCATCGTGCTGGAAGGCGCGATCGCGCACAAGGACAGCCTCGGCAATCATGCGGTGATCCGCGCCGGCGACGTCCAGCGGATGACGGCCGGCACGGGCATCGCGCATAGCGAGATGAACCCGAGTGGGCACGAGCGCGCTCATGCGCTTCAACTGTGGATCATTCCGTCGGAGCGCGGGCTCACGCCATCCTACGAGCAGCGCAGCTTTCCGGAGGATCGGGATCGCAACAGGCTCGTGAAGGTCGCCAGTGCAGATGGGAGCGATGGATCGCTGCGCATTCGCCAGGATGCGGCGATCGAGATCGGGCGGCTGGACGAGGGCGCGGCGATCACCCGCGCTCTATCGCCGGCACGCGGCTATTGGGTGCAGGTGATGCGCGGCCTGATCGGCCTGAACGGCACGGAGATGCGCGAAGGCGATGGTGCGGCGGTCGAGGGTGAAAGCGAACTGCTGATCGAAGCCGACACCGATGCCGACGTGCTGATCATCGACTTGCCCTGATAGGCGCGGGGGCAGGGAGGCCATGGTGCGGCTTTCCTGCCCGTTGCGATCACCACCAGGTTGCGTAGAGCGCGATCAGGATCAGGATGACGCCGACGCCGGCGATGTTGAACACGGCCGGCGTGCGGAAGGTGACGCTATCCATTGTGACACGGTTGCTGTCCCGACCCTTGAGTACCAGGCTGATCACCACCGCGAGCGCGAGGCTGATCAGGAACACGATGCCCATCCGGTCCATGAACGGGATTTCCGGCGCCCACATCTTGAACAGGTAGGACAGGACAACCGATGCGACCGCCGCGACGATCGCCCCGGCCTCGTTCGCGCGCTTCCAGAACAGGCCGAGCAGGAAGATGACGGTAATGCCCGGCGTGAAGAAGCCGGAGAATTCCTGGATGAACTGGAACGCCTGGTCCGATTTGCCGAGCAGGGGCCGCGCGACCAGCATGGCGATGATGATCGACACTGCGGCGGTGATGCGCCCGATCAGCACGAGGTGCTTCTCGTGCCCGGTCTCGCCGGTGCCCTGCTCCGCCTGGGTCGGGATGCCGCGCGCCTTGGCATAGAGGTCGAGCGTGAAGATGGTGGCGATCGAATTGATCTTGGACGCCGTCGACGCGATGATCGCCGCCACCAGCGCCGCAAAGACGAGGCCGAGCAGGCCGGTCGGCAGCAGCCGCATCATGGTCGGATAGGCCTCGTCCGCCTTGGCGAGGTCGGGCGCGAGCACCACCGCCGCGATGCCCGGCAGCACGATGATGACGGGCATCAGCAGCTTGAGATAGGCCGCGAACACCACGCCCTTCTGCGCTTCGCCGAGGTTCTTGGCGGCGAGCGCACGCTGGATGATATACTGGTTGAAGCCCCAATAGCTGAGGTTCGCGATCCACATGCCGCCGATCAGGACGGACAGGCCCGGCAGATCCTTGTAGAAGGGGTGGTCGGGCGCGAGGATCATGTCGAACTTCTCGGGCACCCGCGCCGTGAGTACGTCAAAGCCGGCGAGCACGCCCTGACCGCCGCCGATCTGGTCCAGCGTCAGGTAGGAAACGACGAGGCCGCCGAGCACGAGAAGCGTGACCTGCACGATATCGGTCAGCGCCACCGCCTTGAGGCCGCCATAGAGCTGGTAGAGGAGGGCGAAGAGGCCGAGGCCGATCAGCGCCGCATCCTGGTTGACTCCCGCCACCTTGTTGACGGCGATCGAGCCGAGCCAGATGATCGAAGTCAGGTTCACGAACACGTAGAGCGCAAGCCAGAACACCGCCATGATCACCGGCAGCACCTTGCCGTAACGCTGCTCCAGGAACTGCGGCATCGTGTAGATGCCGTTGCGCAGGAAGATCGGCAGGAAATATTTGCCGACGATCAGCAGGGTGAGCGCCGCCATCCACTCGTAGGACGCGATGGCAAGGCCGATCGCGTAGCCCGATCCCGACATGCCGACAATCTGTTCGGCCGAGATGTTGGCCGCAATCAGCGACGCGCCGATCGCCCACCAGGGCAGCGACTTGGACGCGAGGAAATAGTCGGACGTGTCTTTCGCGTGGCCCGCTTTCTCGCGGCTCACCCACTGCGCCAGACCGAAGATGCCGACGGCATAGACGATGACGACGATCAGATCGATCTGCGACAGACTGGTCACAATTCCCTCCCCATGCCGGCGTGCGTCGGCGACATTCGTCGCTGCGCACGCGGTTCGGGCGGGAAACTAGAGGATTAAGGCGGTCCGTCCAGCGTCTTTGTGAATTCGTGCCATCCACCCATCACCGTCCGGGCCGAGCCCGGACGGTGATGGGGAAAGTCAGGGCCAAGGGCACTTAACGCGGCGCGCGCGGCTTCCTGGGTCCGCCCGGGCCGGGCGCGCGCGTTGCCTTGTAGCGGCCGACGCCGGGCGCACCCGGGCGACCGCCGGGGCCGCGCGGCGGGGGACCGCTCCGGCGGTTTTCGCGCGCGGCCTCACGCGGCGCCTGGGGCGAAGGCTCGATCCGGATCTCGCCCTCGTCGCCCTGGCCGGCGGTGCGCTCCAGCGCCGACGCAAACTTGTTCGCAATGCCGCGGGGAACCTGGAAATAGGTTTCGGCCGCGCCGATGCGGATCGCGCCGATCTCGTTGCGGGTGATGTGCCCGCGGCGGCAGAGCAGGGGCAGAATCCAGCGCGGATCGGCATTCTGGCGGCGGCCGATGTCCATGCGGAACCAGACCACGTCCTCGAAGCCGGCACGGTGGTCCGGCCGCTCGGGACGCTGCGGCTCGCCATCGCTCAGTTCTTCCGGCTGCGGCACGGCGGCGCGGTAGGTGCGGACCAGGGCGGCGGCGATATCCTCGGGGCTGCGCTGTTCCAGCAGGCGGGCCGCGAGCTCGCGATCCTCCTCGTCATATTCGGCGGGTTCGAGCAAGGTAGCGAGCAGGCGCTCGCGATCCTTGCGGCGGATCATCTCGGGCGTCGGCGCCTCGATCCATTCGGCCTGCACCTTGGCGCCGCGGAGCATGGATTCGACCCGGCGACGGCGCGGATAGGGGACGACCAGCACGGCCGTGCCCTTCTTGCCCGCGCGGCCGGTGCGGCCCGAACGGTGCTGCAAAGTCTCCGCGTCGCGCGGAATTTCGACATGGACGACCAGGCTCAGCGACGGCAGGTCGATGCCGCGCGCCGCCACGTCGGTCGCGACGCACACGCGGGCACGCCGATCACGCAGCGCCTGCAGCGCATGGTTGCGCTCCGACTGCGAATGCTCGCCCGACAGGGCCACGGCCGCGAATCCGCGCTCCTGCAAAGTCGCGTGCAGGCGGCGCACATTCTCGCGCGTGGCGCAGAACAGCATGGCCGTGTCCGCCTCGTGGAAACGCAGCAGGTTGACGACCGCATGCTCGATCTCGGCCGGGGAGACGGTCACCGCCTGGTAGGTGATGTCGCCATGCCCGCGCTCGGTGCCGACGGTGGAGATGCGGACCGCATCGCGCTGGTAGCGCTTGGCGAGGCTGACGATCGGCGCCGCCATGGTGGCGGAGAAGAGCAGGGTCCGGCGCTCGTCGGGCGTCGCGTCGAGGATTTCCTCGAGATCGTCGCGAAAGCCCATGTCGAGCATCTCGTCCGCCTCGTCGAGCACGACCGTGCGCAGCATCGACAGGTCGAGCGCGCCGCGCTCCAGGTGATCGCGCAAGCGGCCCGGCGTTCCGACCACGATCTGCGGGCCGTCGCGCAGCGCACGGCGCTCCTTCGAAGGATCCATGCCGCCGACGCAGGTGGCGACGCGCGCGCCCGCCTTGCCGTAGAGCCAGATCAGCTCGCGGCTGACCTGCAGCGCCAACTCGCGCGTCGGCGCAATGACGAGCGCGAGGGGAAGGCCGAGGATATCGACCTGTCCAGAGGGCCCGAGCAGTTCGCCCGCCATGGCGAGGCCGAACGCCACGGTCTTGCCCGACCCGGTCTGCGCGGACACGATCAGGTCGCGGCCTTCCGCGTCGGGCGTAATCACGGCCGCCTGCACGGGCGTAGGCTCCGCATAGCCGCGCGCGGCCAGCGCTTCGCCGAGTACCGGCGGAAGAGTCTCGAATGTCATATCGCGCCCAAATGGGGGCGACGGCCGCCCGCGGCAAGCCGAATCGACCGCAGACGGTCGCTTCAGTCCTTTTCCACCAGCGGGTGCGTCAGTCTTGCATCATCCAGCAGGCGCTCCACCGCTTCATTCTCGTCATGGCTGCCGGACGGTGAGGCGGACCAGTTGCAATGCGGATGCGTGACGGGATTGTAGACGCGTATCGGCCCGAGCACGATCCGCCAGCGACGACGCGTGCCCCCGTGCCTGCGGGCGAGCAGGCCGGTGAGCTGGTCCCGGAGTTCGCTGGCCTTCACGCGCTCAATCGGCCGCCGCGACCCGCCAGATCGTGCCGCCCGTATCGTCGACCACCAGCAAGGCGCCGTCGCGTGCGACGGCCAGCGCGCGCGGGCGGCCGTGGACGTGGCCGGGCTGGTCGGTGAAACCGGTCAGCACCGGCTGGAGCGGTCCCACCGCCTTCCCGCCCTCGAACGGCACGAACACCACGTCATAGCCGAGGAGCTGGGAGCGGTTCCAGGAACCGTGGCGCGCCACGAACGCGCCCGAACGATATCGGGCGGGCAGGCTGGTGCGGTCACCGAACGCGATGCCGAGCGCAGAGGCATGGGCGCCCACCGCGAAGTCCGGCGTGATCGCGCGGGCGACCAGGTCCGGACGCTCGCCCCTCATGCGGGGATCGGGCGTCCTGCCCCAATAGCTGTAGGGCCATCCGTAGAAGCCGCCATCCTGCACCGAGGTGATGTAGTCGGGCACGAGATCGTCGCCGAGTTCATCGCGCTCGTTGACCGATGTCCACAATGCGCCGGTGGTGGGCTCGATCGCCAGGCCGACGGGATTGCGGAGGCCGGCGGCAAAGATGCGCTCCTTGCCCGTGGCGAGATCGATCGCGAGGATGGCGGCGCGCCGTTCCTCCTTCTCCATCCCATATTCGCCGTTGTTGCTGGCCGAACCGACAGCGATGAAAAGTGTCTTGCCGTCCGGGCTCGCCAGCAGGTTGCGCGTCCAGTGATTGTTGTAGCCGGTCGGATCGAAGCGCGTGATCCAGGTGCGCGGCGCATCGTCGGCGATGCTGGTGGTGCCGAGCGTGTAGGGCGTCCAGAACACCCCGTTGGCATTGGCGACGTAGAGCTGCTCGCCGATCAACGCCATGCCATAGGGTTGCTGCAGGTCGGCGAGCAGCACGTGCCGTTCCTCCGCCACGCCGTCGCCATCTTGATCGCGCAGCAGCTGGATGCGATTGGCGCCCTTGTCGCGGTAGTTCGGGTCCTCGTTCTTGCGCTCGGTCCGCGCCTCGGCGACCAGCACGTCGCCGTTGGGCAGCACGATGGCGTTGCGCGGCGAGTTCAGCCCGTCGGCGAAGCGCCCCGCCTTCATGCCGGCAGCCACCCTTGGTCCGGTTCCCGGATGGAAGGGCGTGGTGGCCGGCATATTTTTGACCGAAGGCGTCGCATATGGCGCAGGCAGTTGCGGCGCCGTACCGAGCGTCCGGCTTTCCTGCGCCGCTGCTACTGCAGGCAGGCTGAGGATGGTGAGCAGGGCTGCAAACGAGGCGCGCATCGATGTCTCCGGCAAGGTCCGGCGTCGCTAGGACGCGCGGCGTGACCCTGTAAACCCCTGCCGCGATACGGCCTGAGGCCCTGCAGAAGCGACGACCCGTGCAACATGGGGGCGTCGTCCGCCGTTCAAGCGCGAAAGGAGACCGTTCATGGCAAGTACTTACGACCAGACGACGAACGATCGGGTGCGCGAGCTTTTCGTCACCGGCCTCAAGAACGCCCACGCACTCGAGAAGCAGGCGCTCTCCATCATGGAGCCGCAGGTCGCACGGATCGAGAATTACCCGGAGGTGGTCGAGCGGCTGCGCAGCCATATCGAGGAAACGCACAATCAGATTGCGCGCCTGGACGAGATCATGGAGGGGCTGGACGTCAGCCCGTCCGCGCTCAAGGAAGCGGCGCTGAGCTTCACCGGCGGCATGGCCGCGATCGGCCACAGCGTTGCGGGTGACGAGATACTGAAGAACAGCTTCGCCAACCACGCGTTCGAGAATTTCGAAATCGCGGCCTATCGTTCGCTGATCGTGCTGGCGGAGGATGGCGGCTTCCGAAATGCAGCGCCCTTGCTCGAGCAGACGCTCAACGAGGAACGCAGCATGGCCGAATGGATTTACGACAGCCTGCCGCTGATCACGCGCAAATATGCCGGCCTGTCGGCACAGGAAGGTGCTTTCGCGGCTCGCACCTGACCCATGCGATGCCGCGGGGAGGCGGGCTGCGAACCGCCTCCCCGCATCCTGTTCGACAAGGGGAGGGACATATCGACGACATCGCCCATCTGGGCCTGCTGGATGATGAGGCGATCGTGCTCGACACGGCCGCGCTCGAGATTGCGGCCCTCGACCATCCGGGCATCGACCTGTCCGATCCCATCGACCTGTTGGGCGAATTCAGCGAAGCGGTGTTGATGCGCGCCGGCTCGGCAGGCAGCAATGTGGAACGCGCACGCGTGCTCGCGGCCGTTCTCTCCGGTCGCTACGATTTCAGCGGTGACCGCGAAACCTATGACGATCCGGCCAATGCCGACCTCGTCAGCGTGATCGAACGCAGGCGCGGGCTGCCGGTGTCGCTTGCCATCCTTTATGTCGCGATCGCCCGGCGGATCGGCTGGCCCGCTTATGCGCTCAACACGCCCGGTCATGTCCTGATCGCGGTCGGCAGCGAAGAGGCGGTGGTGACCGACCCGTTCAACGATGGCGCCTTCGTCGATGAGCAGCAATTGCGCTCCCTGCTGAGCGTCGCGCTCGGTCGCCCGATCGAGTCTGTGGCCGATCATATCGAGCCCATGCGCAACCGCGACATACTGGTGCGGCTGATGATGAACCAGGCGAGCCGCGCCGAGCGCGCCGGCAATCACGCGCGAGCACTCACCATCTTTCACCGGATCACGGTGGTGGCGCCCGGCAACGCGCATGGATGGTGGGATCGCGCCCGGCTGGAGCTGCTGCACGGTGACAGCGGCGCCGCGCGTGCGAGCCTCAGCGCGATGCTGGAGACGACCCGCGACCCGACCGTGCGCACGCACATCAGCGCTGCGCTGGACGCGCTCGGGTCGGTGCGCTGATCAGGCCGCGAAGGCGGCGGCGCAGCCCGCCAAGGCAGGCGAGCGCGTGACCATGATCGCGCCGGCGCGATACAGAGCTGCCCGCGTGTCGTGATCAAGCTTCACGGCGATCAGCCCCGACTCCCCATCGGCCCACAGGATCCGCCCGTTCGAACCGACCACGGCCGCATAGGCATCGCCCATCGTCATGCCGGGGCCGGCAAGTGCCACGGCCGTGTCGCTGTTCCGCTGGGGCAGGGCGCCGAGACCTGCCGCCAGCACGGCAAGCGCCGCCAGACCTGCACCCCCGGCGGTGCCATGCCGGCCCGAATGGCCGTGCCGGAGAAGGAGCCATCCGATAATCATCGGAACGATGCCCAGGGCCGCAAGCCAGGCAAGATCATAGGCCAGGGGGTCGGGCACGTTCACCCTGATCCGATGAATGCCGAGTATCCAGTGGAAGAGGCCGACATCCAGCACGTTCCAGATGCCGAAGCCGAGCAGCCCGCCTCCGCCTACCACCCAGCCGCTGCCGGCCGCGCCGAGCAGATGACGACGGCGCCACAGCATGACGAGCCCCGTGGCGGTGACGAGGTACATGAGCACGTGGAACGCGCCGTCCGCGAGGATCTGCGTGCGGATGTTCTGGTAGGTTTCGCCGGGAACCAGGCTCAGCAGATGATGCCACTGGAGGATCTGGTGCAGCATGATGCCGTCGAAGAAGCCGCTGAGCCCGATGCCGATCACCAGGGTGGCGGAAACCAGCTTTCTACGGCCGTCATCCATGTCACGCTCCCACATCGTTCATGGGAGAAGCGCGCGCCGCACGCGGCCGTTCCCGTGTCGGTGCCGATCCTGACCCAGATTATCACGATCTGTTTCCGTGTCCGGATCGGAGGAGGGGCAGCTTCGTTGCAGAGCCGACGAAAAGGAGAATGCATGACAGATTCCTCCCGAGCCGAGCTGCTTGCGCCCGGCTGGACCGAGCGCTTCGTCACGGCGAATGGCGTCCGGCTGCATGTGGTGGAAGCGGGCCCTGCCGATGGACCACCGCTCATCCTGCTCCACGGCTTTCCGGAATTCTGGTGGGCATGGCGCAAACAGATCGGTCCGCTCGCCGCTGCGGGCTTTCACGTGATCGTGCCGGACATGCGCGGCTACAATCTCAGCGAGGTCGTGGAGGGCGTCGACGCCTATCGAATCGACGTGCTGGCGAACGATGTCGCGGGCATAGCCGACGCGCTCGGCATCGGACGCTTTCACCTCGTCGCGCATGATTGGGGCGGGCTGGTGGCCTGGTGGACGGCGGTGCGCCACGCCGAGCGAATCGACCGGCTGGTGGTGATGGATGCGCCGCATCCCGACGTGTGGGGACCACAGGCGCTCAAGCATCCGACGCAGGTGCTGCGCAGCACCTATGCCATGTTCTTCCAATTGCCCTGGGCGCCGGAGGCGATGCTCGGCAGCTTCGACCATGCGGGTCTGCGCGCCATGATGGAAAAGACCGCGCGCAAGGATGCGTTCGCGCCGGGCGACCTCGACCGCTATGTCGAGGCCTGGTCGCACCAGCCTGGATCGCTGACCGCCATGCTCAATTATTACCGCGCGCTCGGCCGGCGGGAGAAGACTTCCCTTCCGCCGCGCATCACCGCGCCGACACTGGTGTTGTGGGGTGAGCATGACGGCGCGCTGGAGCTTCACCTTGCCGAAGCAAGCGTGAACCTGTGCGACGATGCCCGCCTGGAGGTGATTGCAGGCACGACCCACTGGCTGCATCTCGAGGAACCGGACAGGATCGCCAGCGCGATCATCGCGCACCTATCCGGCTGAACTCACGCACTTGCCCTGCGCTTCTCATCCCAACGCGGAGGGGCAGGTGAGCGCCTATCTATTCAGCGGCCTGCGCCCCTCCAGGTCGAACCCACCGCCTTGCGCAAGGACGTGGACGCGCACGTCGTGCATCTCCAGCGTCACGTCCGACCGCGCCTCCGCCACGTTGGAGTAAGTGGCGCAGGTGGCGTCCACCACATAGACCGCCCCGTCGCCGATCACATTCATGGTGCCGCTGTCGATCACTGCCGCCGTATCCTCGTCAATGCCGATCCCCAGCACGCGCGGATTGTGCGCCACCGCGCCCAGCAGCCGGCCGAACCGGCCGCGTTCGGCGAAATGCTGGTCGATGATGACGTTGCCGATAAGGCCGAGGCCGGGCGCCATGTGAAGGTCGCCGATGCGGTGCGTCTCCTTGCTGGTGCCCTTGACCAGCATGGTTTCGCTCATCACCGACGCGCCGGCGGAGGTGCCCGCGATCACGCCGCCGCGTTCGTACAGGGCGCGTACCCGGCTCTCGATCGCCGTGTCGCCGATCTGGCTGGTGATGCGCAGCTGGTCGCCGCCCGAGAAGAAGATGCCGGCCGCGTCGTCGAGCACTGCCAGCTTTTCCTGATCCGCCGCCTCGCCACGATCCTCGACATAGAGTTCGACCAGCTCGCCGATGCCGAGATCGGCAAAGGCTGCCCGATATTCGTCGAAATAGCCATCGGGCTGGTGGCTGGCGATGGTGGCCAGGACCAGCTTGCCGCCGTTCACCCGCCGCGCCACTTCCTTCAGGATCACGCGCTTCCCGTTTGGATCGCGATCCTCGTGACCGCCGATGACGATCAAGGTGCCCTTGCTTGTGCTCACGCCTGTTCCTCGTTCTTGTGGAGCCGGATGACCGGCCCGTTCGTGTCGCTGGTGAAGAGCGCGACGGCGAAATGCGGGCTGTTGTGCCACCAGCCGATCCGGCCGTCCTTGTCGATCGCAACCCCGCCCGCATCGCCGCCGACGCGCTCCATCTGCGAAAGCGCGTGCGCAATGGCAGGCTCGGGTCCGTCCCGGCCGATCCGACCCATGATCTGCGCGGCTGCGGCAAGGCGCGCGATGCCCTCGCCATGGCCAGAGAGGACGGTGCCGCCGATCGCATTGTCGGCATAGAAGCCGCAGCCGGGCATCGGGCTGTCGCCGACCCGGCCCTTGTGCGCGCCGTCCAGCCCGCCCGTCGAGGTTCCGGCCGCGACGTTGCCGTGGATGTCGATCGCCACCGCGCCCACCGTGTCATGATCCCCCTCCTGCGTGGGCGCGATCATCTCCTCGGGCGGGCACAGTTCGGCGTCCTTTTCCTCGGCAAAGGCGCGTGCGCCGTCACCCGCGATCAGGATCGGCGTCTCGCGCAGCATCGCACGCGCTACGCTGATCGGGTGGCGCACGCCGGTGATCGCCGCAACCCCGCCTATGTCCAGCGTCTCGCCGTCCATCAGGGCCGAGCACATCTCGACCTCGCCAAGCGCATTGAGCACGGAGCCGTAGCCTGCGTTGAAGGCAGGCAGGCGCTCCAGCACCCGGACGGCAGCCTCGACCGCGTCGATCGCCGAACCGCCGTCCCGCAGGATCGCGGCCCCTGCCTCGGCCGCCTCTGCGCAACCGCTGCGATTGTCGGCTTCTTCCTCCGGCTTGATCTCCTTCGCGCCGCCGTGAAGGATCAGCGCCCAGCCACCCTTGCCGACCTGCATCAGGCGACGCCGCCGACATGTGGCTGGCTGGCCGGCTGGAAGTTCGTGATCTGTTTCCAGCAGCCGGCGATCTCGGTCGGCATGGTGACGATCAGGTCGCCGGCGCGGGCATGATCGAGAGCGGCCTGCATCGCGTCGACCTCCCGCACGACGAGGTGAATATTGTCCTCGACCAGCCCGGCTTCCATCGCGCCCTGCTTCAGCAGGCCCATGACCTCGCCAAGCGGGCGTCCGCGATTGCCCGGATCTTCGCGGAAGAACAGGGTGTCGAATATCGTACCGGCGATCCGCCCCATTTCGATGATGTCCTGATCGCGCCGGTCACCGGGAATCGAGACCACGCCCATCTGCCGACGATAACGGTGACGAAGGCCCTTCACGACTTCACCGAGCGCCGCCAGACCCGCAGCATTATGGGCATAGTCCATGATCACGCGCACGCCGTGATCGTCGTGAACGTTGAGACGGCCGGGATTTTGCTCGTAGGTGGACTGAAAGGTGCCCAGCGCGGACTTGATGGTCAGGATCGGCACGCCATGCGCCGCGCAGATCGCGATCACGGCAAGCGCATTGGCGATGTTGAAGGTCGCCATGCCGTGGAGAGTCGCCGGAATGGCGCCCGCCTCCATCACCACCTCGCGCCGGCCGTCATGGTGGAAGACGATGGTGCCGCCTTCCTCGCCCGGCTCGCGCACCACGGCCATGCCGCCTTTATCGATATGGTCGCGCAGGCGAGGCCTCATCGCCTCGCCGCCGTCCAGGCTGAACCAGGCGATCCGCCCGCCCGCACGCCGCGCCATCCTGCGTACGAGCGGATCGTCGGCGTTGAGGACGGATGTGCCGCGCCGCTTCACCGTTTCCACGATCAGCGACTTTACGTTGGCAAGGTCCTGCACCGTTTCGATGCCCTTGAGGCCGAGATGGTCCGCGCTGACGTTCAGCACGGTGCCGATATCGGCATGCTGAAAGGCAAGCCCTTCGCGCAGCAGGCCGCCGCGGGCCGTCTCCAGCACCGCCACCTCCACCGTCGGATCGCGCAACACCATGCGTGCGCTGCGCGGCCCAGTGGAATCGCCTGCTGCGATCAATTGGTCATCCACATATACGCCGCTGGTGGACGTAAGCCCGACCGTGCAGCCGGTATAGCGCAGCACATGCTTGATCATCCGGCACACGGTCGATTTGCCGTTGGTGCCGGTCACGGCGATGATCGGGATGGTGCCGCGGCGCCCTTCGGGGAACAGCATGTCGATGACGGGGCGGGCCACGTCGCGCGATGCGCCTTCCGAAGGCTCCAGGTGCATGCGAAATCCTGGCGCGGCATTCACTTCGATGATGCCGCCGCCCGTTTCCCGCACCGATCGGGAAATGTCGGGCGCGATGAAGTCGATGCCCGCGATGTCGAGGCCGATCACCGAAGCCGCGCGGGTCGCGATCAGCGCATTGTCGGGGTGGATCTCGTTGGTGCGATCGATCGCAGTGCCGCCGGTGGACAGGTTGGCGGTGGCGCGCAGCAGCACTTCCTGGCCCTCGCCCGGCACGCTGTCGGGGGTGAGGCCAGAGCGGTCGAGATATTCCTCGACCAGTGCGTCGATCTTGATCCGGGTCATCACCTTTTCATGACCCTCGCCGCGCCGTGGATCCTCGTTCACCCTGGCGACGAGTTGCGCGATGGTGCTGGTGCCATCCCCGATGACGCGCGCGGGCACGCGCTCGGCCACGGCGACGAGCTTGCCGTCCACCACCAGGATGCGGTGGTCGTTGCCCGTAAAATACTGCTCCACGATCACCGATCGCCCCCTGGCCTCCGACAGTGCCTGGTCGAATCCGAAGCGAAGCTGCGCCTCGTCACCGATGCCCGTGGTGACGCCGCGCCCGTGATTGCCGTCCAGCGGCTTGGTGACGAGCGGATAGCGGAGGCGCCTTGCGGCCTGCACCGCCTCGTCGGCGCTGCGCACGACCACGCCGCGCGGCACCGGAATGCCATTGTCGCCGAGCAGGGTCTTGGTGAAATCCTTGTTGCCCGCTGCCTCAACGGCGACGATGGAGGTGCGCCCCGTGATGCTGGCGCGGATGCGCTGCTGGTGCTTGCCATGGCCGAGCTGGATCAGGCTCGCCTGGTTGAGGCGCATGACCGGGATGCGCCGCCGCTTCGCCTCGTCCACCAGCGACTGGGTGGTGGGACCCAGGGATGCGCGCCGCACCAGCCGTTTCAGGGCGTCCATCCGGCGCCCCAGGTCGAACGCGCCGCTCGCCTCGTGCACGCGGTCGAGCCCTTCGACCCCGCGCAGATGCTCGGGAAGGAGCGAGTCGATCAGTTCCAGCGCCACCCGCCCGGCCAGCAGCGCGACGTCCTCATGCGCATAAGCGAACATGACGTTGTAGACGCCCGGCCGGCCCTTGACGCTTCGTGTCTTGCCGCGCGTGGTGCGCGTGCCGGCGAGCGTCTGGAGTTCCAGCGCGACATGCTCGGCGATATGGCCCCACCAGGTTCCGTCCCGCAGCCGCCGCACGAAGCCGCCCGCCTGCTTGTAGGAGCACCCATGCCGCTGCAACCCGGGGAGAAGCTCGACCAGGCGGTCGGCAAAGCCGGGCAGCAGGTTGGACGGCAGTTCCTCCATGCGACCGATGTCCAGCATGATGCGGACCATGGGCGTGTGGCTGTAATAATGAGGCCCGCGATAGACGCCCGTTTCCAGCACGCGCACCGGCTGCGAAAGCAGGCGCGTGCCCGGCTCGGTCGGGGAACCGAACAGATTTTGCCCCATCTCTCTCCGCTCTTCCCTTTCGCTGGCCCGGTCCGACGATGGTCGGCCAGATGGCCAGCAGGCTGTGGGCCAAGAACGGGAGAGTAGAAGCTACGTTCCTCTACAAACCGCCTGATCCAGGTTACCGCGTCGCCGGCTCCCTTTGGCCCGGCATGCGTTTGGGGAGCGACGGAATGCGTGAGGGTGAGGTCGGGTATGAGCATCGGACTGGCCGAATATGATACGGCTGCGATCATGGGCGGCCTCTACGGCGACGGCATCGTCGCGCTGAAAGGTGCTTTCGCATCCGACTGGGCGGATTGCCTGAACCGCGACATCCTCGCGCTGTTCGACGAGGCGCGGATGGTGCCCGGCGGCGCGCTGCCGCGCGGTCCCGAGCGTTTCTATGTGGAGGTGCATCCCGAACGCATCGGCGGCTTCGTCGACATCGCCACCCACCCCTGGTTCGTGGCGGTATGCCAGAGCGTGCTCGGTCCCGATTACCGGATCGTCGAAGTCGGATTCGACATCCCATTTCCGGGCGCCGCGGACCAGCCGTGGCACCGCGACTTCGCCTCTCCGGACGCGACGTTGAAGGGGCGGCGACTGAACTCGCTCGCCTTCAACCTCACCGCCGTGGACACGTTGCCGGAAATGGGACCGTTCGAGATCGCGCACGGCACGCAGTGGGACGACATACCGGGCGCCAAGGACGGCATGTTTCCCGACCGATCGTCATGGCCGCGCTACCAGGCGCGCGCGGTGCGCAAGATGCCGATGCGCGGCGACATCTCGGCCCGGTCCGCACTCACCATCCACCGCGGCACCGCCAACCGCTCGCAACTCGCCCGCCCGGTGCTGGTCGTCGGCGTGGACGCCCCGGACGGCACCAATGCCGCCCACCACGACCTGCAGGTCACCGCGGCCTACCATGCCTCGCTGCCGCCGGTCGTGCGCGACCACCTGACCTGCCGTGTCGTCGACCGGCTGGAAACAGTGGTGCAGCACCATCAGATCGAAGGGCTGCTTCAGCCCGATTACTGAACGGCAGGCTTTACCGGCTCGGCTTCGTCGTCGGTGGTGACGAACCGCCGCAGCTTCGGTGCCAAACGCTGTTCGATCTTGTCGATCACCTCGTAGACCACGGGCACCAGCACCAGCGACAATATGGTCGAGCTGATCAGGCCGCCGATCACGGCCACTGCCATCGGCTGGCGGAAGGCGGCGCCTTCGCCGATGCCGATGGCGGTGGGGAGCATGCCCGCCGCCATGGCGAAGGTGGTCATGACGATCGGCCGCGCACGTTCGTGGCAGGCGTGGAGGATCGCCTCGCGCCGGTTCGCGCCTTCCCGCTCCCGCTCGATCGCGAATTCGACCAGCAGGATCGAATTCTTCGCCGCCAGACCCATCAGCATCAGGATACCGATCAGCACCGGCAGCGTCGCCACCGATCGACAGCGGCAATGCCGACAGGATGATGATGGGCTTGAGGAAGCTGCGGAACAGCAGGATCATCACCGCCAGGATCATGAACACGCCGGCCGCCATCGCGACGCCGAAGCCGAAGAACAGCTCCTCCATCTGCTCGACATCGCCGGTCGGGGTGAGCGTCACGCCCGCTGGCAGGTTCTTGAGCACGGGAAGCGCGTTCACCGCCGTCGTCGCCTGGCCCAGCGTGGTGCCGGGCGGAAGGTCGGCCTGCACCGCGGCACGCCGCTCGCGATTATAGCGCTCGATCCGGCCGAGCCCGGCCTGGAAGTCGATGTCGGCCACCGCACCCAAAGTGGTCGTGCCGCCGCCCTGTGCCGGAAGCTGCAGCGCCTCGATCGTGCCGAGTTGCTGGCGCGCCTCGAGCGGCAGGCGCACGCGTATCGGCAGGCGGCGCTCGCCCTCGGTGAACATCGCGACATTGGCGTCGATGTCGCCGATCGTCGCCACCCGCGCTGCCGACGCGATCGCCTGTGCATTGACGCCCAACGCCGCCGCCTCGGCCACCCGCGGGCGAATGACGAGTTCGGGCCCGGGGGGCGGCATGGCGAGGCGCGGATCGGACACGGTGCCGACGCCGCGCATCTCGCGCTCCAGCTGCTGCGCGGTGCGGTCGAGCAATGCCCCATCCTCGCCCGTCAGCACGAACTCCAGGTCGGGCCGCCCCCAGTCGCCTTGCGTCACCACCCGCGCATCGGCAATCGAGCGCAGGGTCGGCCGCACTTCGCCCTTGAACGCTTCGGTGGTGATGTCCGCATCTTCCTTCAGCACCACGGTGATGGTGGCGCGGCGCAGGTCGGCGACGCTGCCCAGCCCGCCGCCGCTCGCCCCCGTCTGTGCGAAGACCAGCCGCACATTGGGATTGCGCCGCATCAGGTTGGTGGTCTGGTCGACGATCCGTTCCATGTCGCGCTGGGTTGCGCCGGGCGCCGCCTGCGCCTCCAGGAAGATGAAGCCCGGATCGCTGGGCGGCATGAAGCCGGCCGGCAGCAGGCTCGCGAGCATCACCGATGCGATAAAGAACAGGCCGCCGAAGACCAGGGACAGCTTGTGGTGGTTGAGCGCCCAATCGAGGCTCTTGGCATAATAACGCGGCATCGGCCGTTCGGCATGCGGCTTGCTGCTGGGCTTGAGGAAGTATGCGGCAAGGAGCGGAGTCAGCAAGCGCGCGACCAGCAACGAACAGAGCACGGCCGCGGCGACGGTCAGCCCGAATTCCTCGAAGAACTGGCCCACCGTGCCGCTAAGGAACGACACCGGCGTGAACACCACCACGATCGCCATGGTGGTGGCGATGACGGCGAGCCCGATCGCATCGGCACCTTCGAGCGCGGCCTGGTACGGCTTCTGCCCGCGCTCGATCCGCTTCTCGATATTCTCGATCTCGACGATCGCGTCGTCGACGAGGATGCCGATCACCAGGGTGAGCGACAGCAGGGTCACGACGTTGAGCGAGAAGCCGAGCAGCGCCATCACCACGAAGGTCGGCAGCAGCGACAACGGCATCGCCACCGCCGCGATCACCGTCGAGCGCCATTCGCGCAGGAATGCGAAGACGATGATGGCGGCGAGCACCATGCCCTCGATCAGCACGTGCACGGTCGCCGAGAAGCTGCCCCGCGTCTCCTTCACCGTGGATACGATCAGATCGACCGCCACACCGGGGTGAGCCGCGCGCAGTTCGTCGAGTGCGGCAAGCACTTCGTCCTCGACTGCCACGTCGCTTGCCTCGGGCGTCTTCATGACCTGGAAGGCGACGACGGGACGACCGTTCAGCCGCGCGAAGCCCTGTTCCTCGCCGGCGCCCGCGCCGATTGCGGCGACATCGCCCAGCAGGACGACGCGGCCCGCCACCGGGATCTCGACATTGCGAAGCTGGTCGATCGACTCCGCGGCGCCGAGCACCCGGATATTCTGTTCCTGCCCTGCGACGCGCGCCTGCCCGCCGCCGGTGTTGACCAGGAAGGTGCGCAGCGCGTCGTTGATCTGCGACGCGGTGACGCCGTAGCCCGACATGCGGCCGGGATCGAGCACCACGTTGATCTCGCGGTCCACGCCGCCGACGCGGGCGACCTGCGCCACGCCCGGACGCGCCATCAACTCGCGCGCGATCGTGTCCTCGACGAACCAGGACAATTCGGTGTCGCCCATCTGCGGCGCTGAAACCGCATAGGTCAGGATCGGCGCGGATTCGATCTCCAGCCGCTGGACGATCGGCTCCTGTATCTCGCGCGGCAATTCGCTGCGTATCTCATCCACTGCGCGGCGCACGTCGTCGGTGGCGCGCTGCGGATCGTCGCCGACCTCGAACTCGACCAGGGTGGTGGAGGCGCCCTGCGTGACCGTCGACGTGACGTTGTCCACGCCCGACACGCTCGTCACCGCATCCTCGATCAGGCGCGTGACCTGCGTTTCCAATTCCTGCGGCGCCGCGCCTTCCTGGATGACCGAGATCTGGACAACCGGGAAGGAGACATCGGGAAACTGCTTGATCGGCAGGTAGAGGTAGGAGGCGATGCCGGCGATGCTGAGGCCGATGAACAGGACGATGACCGGGATCGGGTTCCGGATCGCCCAGGAGGATATGCCGACGGGATGCGCCTCGCTCACCGGCCGCCGCCTTGCGAAGCGGACGCGCCGCCGGGCTGCCCACCAGCGCCGACCGGAGCGCTGCCCTGCGCCTCGTCGGCGGCCTGCTGCGCGCCGGTGGCGGGGCCTGCCTCGGCATTGCCGCTGCCGCCGCTATCTTGGCTCGTGGCGGGGGCCGCACGTGCGCGCACCGGCTTCACCTGCTCGCCCTCCAGCACGAAGGCACCACCGCCGAGCAGGACGACCGTGCCGGGCGGCGGACCGGAGACGAGCTCCACCCAGCCACTCGCGCGGCGTCCGGTGCGGACCGCGACCCGGCGGGCACGATTGCCCTCGGTCAGCGTCATCACCGACGTGCCGTTGGCGTCGAATCGCACCGCGCCTTCCGGCACCGCAGCCGACTGGCTGATCGCGCCGGTGAACTGTGCCCGGCCGAAGCCGCCGACGCGCAGATTGGCGGAGGAGGGAAGCGATATGCGCACGCCGCCCAGGCGAGACTCGCCACTGACCTCGGCCGACAGCGTGCGGACGGTGCCGGTCACGTTCTGGCCGGACGGCAATTGCACCTGCACCGGCTGGCCGGCACGGATGCTGGCGAGTTCCGCCTCGGGCACATCGGCCTGCAACTCGACCTCGCCGCCGCGCGCGATGCGGAACATCGGCGTGCCGCCCGCCGCGCCGATCTCGCCCGGGCGCACGTTGCGTTCCAGTACCCGGCCCGACACCGGCGCTGTGATGGTCAGGCGGCTGACCCGCGTGCGCAATTCGGCAAGCTGCGCCTCGGCCGCGCGCACTTGCGCACCCGCGGTCGCGGCCGCCGTGCGGCGCTGCTCGATCTGCTCGGTCGCCAGCACGCCCTCGCGGTCGAGCCCGGCGACACGCGCGGCTTCGCGCTGCGCCTGGCTCGCCTGGAAACGCTGCTGCGCCAGATTGGCCTCCAGCTGCGCGATCTGCGCACGCAGCAGGGTTGGGTCCATGCGCACCAGCGGCTGGCCTGCGCGCACGAAATCGCCTTCGTCGGCAAGCACTTGCGTGACGCGATAACCGCCCACTTCCGCGCCCACGGCTGCCTCTTCGCGCGCGACCAGCACGCCGGATGCGGTGATGCCGCCGACCAGGGGGCGCAGCTCGACCCGCGCAACGCTGACCTCGCGCATCGCTGCGGCCTGCGTGCCGTTGCCCGGCTCCTCGCCGCCGCTACCACAGGCGGACAGGCCCAGCAGGGCAAGGCCCAGATATGCGCGCAACTGCATTCTCCCACTCATCACGATGCCGCCGGTGTCGGTTCGGGCGTCCAGCCGCCGCCGAAGGCGCGGAACGTCTGCACGCTGCGCCGCAGCGCCTGCCCATGCGCCGCCGCCGCTGCCGACCGCGCGCTCCGCCACGCCCGTTCGGCGTCCAGCACCGATGTCAGGTTGTCGAGGCCGAGCCGGTAGCGCCGCGCCGCCGCGTCATAGGCGACCCGCGCCCGCTGCTCGCCCGCGCGCAGCACCGCGACGCGGTTGCGGTCGGCCTCCAGCAAGGTCAGCGCCTGGTCGGCCTCCGAATAGGATGTCTGCACCGCCCGCTCGTAACCGAGCACCGCCTGCTCCGCGCGCGCGCCCGACGCGTCGATCTCGGCCAGCAGCCGCCCACGATCCAGCACCGGCAGCGATACGCCGAGGCCGAGCGCCCAGAAGGCGGTGGTGCCGCCGAGCACGCCCGGCTGCTGCGCAAGGCCAAGGCCGGGGCGGAAGCTGATGCGCGGAAACAGTTCGAGTTCGGACAGGGTCAGGTTCCCCGCCGCCGCCTCCACCCGCGCCTCGGCCTCGCGCACGTCGGGACGACGCACGAGCAACTCGCCGGGGATGAGCGACGGCGGGGCAGGGATGGGCGCCAGGGTCGGTGTCACCACCAAGGTATCGAGGTCCGCGCCCGCATTGCCGGTGAGCAGCAGCAGCGAGCGACGCAGCGTCCGAAGCTGCGCCTCCAGTTCCTGCAGTTGCGCCTCCGACTGGGCGACATCGGCCTCCACCCGTGCTGCATCGGCGGTCGCGGCCAGCCCACGCTCGCCCCTCACACGCGCGATGCGCAGCAATTCCTGCTGAATGCGCCGCGTCTCGCGTGCATCTTCCACCTGCACTGCCAACGACCGCGCCTGGAACAGCGTGTCCGCAATCTCGGCCGACACCGCGACCCGCGCACCCTCGGCATTGAAGCGCGCGGCGGCGAGATCGGCGTCCGCCGCGCGCCGCGTGGCGCCGCGGCGGCCGAACAGGTCCAGCTCCCAGCTGACGTTGAAGCCCAGATTGGCATTGAGCTGCGGTCCGCCCGGCTGCAATTCGACGGGCTCGGTCGCGCCCGGCAGCTCGATCGTCTGCCGCCCGCTCAGGAACTCGGTCTGGCGCACTTCGGCCGAAGTCTCCAGCCCACCCTGCGGGCCGAGCCGCGCAAGCGTCGAGCGGCGCAACGCACGCGCCTCGTCCAGCCGTGCAAGAGCCGTGCGCGTATCGAACCCGTTTGCGAGCGCCTGCTCGACCAGTGCCGTCATCTGGGGATCGTGGTAGACCAGCCACCAGCGGTCGAGCGGAATGGTCGATCCTGCCACCGCCTGCGCATCGAACTGCGCAGGCAGGCGCACGTCCGCCTCGCGCGGCGCGCGGCCGGTGGTGCAGCCGGCGATCGCCAAGCATGCGGCGATCGCCAGCAGCCCGCGCGCGCGCCGTGAGGCAACCACGGGGCGTTGCCCGTCGTTGCGCCTCCGTACTTGAAGATCACCCACCCGTGGATAACCTATGTTTTGATATAGAGTATATCATAGGTGCATCCACAATCAGCGAGACGGAGCCTGGTTCCATTTGCCCGACGCAAGAGTTGAAAGAACCCGCGCCGCGCTGACGGCGGCGGTGCTGAAGCTGCTGGAGACGCGCGATTTCTCCGCGGTAACGATTGGGGAGATCGTGGAAGCGGCGGGGATCGGCTATGCCACCTTCTTCCGCCACTATAAGGACAAGGAGGAGCTGCTGCTCGACGCCGCGGATCGGCTTACCGATGCGCTGCTGCCCGATATCCTGCCCGCGCTCGCCAGCGACGACACGGCCGAGGCTGCCCTGGCCATCTGCCGCCACATCGAACGCAACGCGTCGGCATTCCAGGCGCTGCTCACCGCGGCGGCCGAGCCGACGGTGCAGCGGCTGATGATCGAACAGCGGATCGCCTGGGCGCATGGCGTCGGGCTGCCCGATCCGCCCGGCCTGCCGCCCGACCTCGCCATCACGCACACGGTGCATGCCGCGCAGGCGCTGCTGACCTGGTGGCTGCAGCGCGGCCGCGACATGCCTGCCGAGGAGATGGCGGCGATCCTTGACCGCCTCGTCCTGTCGCCCGTGCGCAAGGGGTGACCAGCAAGCCTGCTCTTGTCCAAAGCGCCGCCAGCGACTAGCTGGAACGCTTATCCATGCCGCGACGTGACACGCCCCTTTGAGTAGCCAATCCATCCTGCTGGTCGAGGACGATCCGCCGCTGCGCACGCTGACGGCGCGCGCGCTTCAGCAGAATGGCTATCATGTCCGCACGGCATCCTCGTCGGCCGAATTCTGGGTGAGCTTCGATGCCGAGGCGCCGGACCTGGTGCTGCTCGACATCATGCTGCCCGGTACCGACGGCCTCGAATTGTGCCGCCAGATCCGCCAGAAGAGCGAAGTGCCGATCATCTTCGTCAGCGCGCGCGGCGAGGAGACCGATCGCGTCGTGGGGCTGGAGATCGGTGCCGACGATTATCTCGCCAAGCCGTTCAGCACCCGCGAGCTGCTCGCCCGCGTCCGCGCCGTGCTGCGCCGCGGGCGCCTGGACGGGCGCCACGGCACCGAACGCGCGTCGGAGGCGCGGTTCGACGGCTGGACCGTGGACTTCACCCGCCGCGACGTGACCTCGCCAACCGGCGCCCTGGTGGAACTGACCGGGGCGGAGTTCGACCTTCTCACCGCCTTCATCGAGAATGCCCAGCGGGTGATCGCGCGCGAGCGGTTGATCGAATTGTCGCGCACGCGCCTCGGCGACTCATCCGACCGCAGCGTCGACGTGCTGGTCAGCCGGCTGCGTCGCAAGCTCTCGGTCACCGACAAGCCCGCACCGATCCTCACCGTGCGCGGCGTCGGCTACATGTTCAGCGCACCGGTCGAGCGCGACTGATCGTGCCGCGGCGTTCGGCCGGCCTGCTGGGACGCATTGTCGCGATCCTGTTCCTCGCCATCGCTTTCGAGTTCGCCGCCAGCACCTTCCTCTACGAGCGTGCCGAGATCCTGCGCATGCAGGACGAGGAAGCACATCGCGTGGCCGAGCATGTCGCCATTGCCTACCAGTTCCTGTCGAGCCGCCCGCCGGTCGAGCGCCCCGCCGCTGCCGCCCGCCTGTCCAGCCGTGGCGTGAGCGTTCGCTGGCGTCCCGGCCGTCACGAGCCGCCCGCCATCGCGCCCGACCTGGAGGAGATGCGCGAGCAGATCCTGCTGTGGGAGCCGAGCCTCGCCGACACCAACCTGAAGCTCTACCTCCACTCGCCGGGGCGTCAGGGCTTCGTGAAGGGTAGCCTCCTGCTCGCCGACGGCAGCACCTTGATCTTCACCGCGCCCGAGCCGGTGGATCATTGGAGCCTGACTCTCAACCGCGTCCTCCTTGCGCTTATCCCCGCCATCGCCCTGGTCGTCATGGCCGCGCTGATGATCCGGCGCACGCTCCGGCCCATGGATGCGCTCGTCCAGGCGGCGGGCGTGATCGGGCGGGGCGGAACCATGCATGTGCCGGTGCGCGGGTCGGGCGAGGTGCGCCGCGTGATCCGCGCCTTCAACGACATGCAGGACCGCATCCATCAGCTTATCGCCGACCGGATGCAGGCGCTTGCCGCCGTCGGCCATGACCTGCGCACTCCGATGGCGCGCCTTCAGCTGCGCACGGAGCAGGTCGAGGACGAGGAACTGCGCAGGGATATCCAGACCGATGCGGGCGAGATGGAGCAGATGCTCGATTCGCTGCTCGCCTTCCTGAAGGGGGAGGATGATCCCGAACCCAAGCGGCGGATCGATGCCGCGGTGCTCGTCCGCACCCTCCTCGACGAGCGCGAGGACATGGGGGAGGAGGTCGCTTTCTCCGGCCCCGAACATGCCGAGATGATGCTCCGCCCACTGGCGTTGAAGCGCGCGCTCGGCAACCTGGTCGAGAATGCGGTGCGCTATGCCGGAGGCGCGCGGGTGACCTTGGTCCATGGCAGCGCCACCGCGACGTTCCGGGTCGAGGATGACGGCCCCGGCATCCCCGACGAAGACCTGCATCGCGCACTCCAGCCCTTCGTCCGCCTCGATCCCGCGCGCGGGCGCAACACCAAGGGCCTGGGCCTGGGCCTCGCCATCGTCAGCCGCATGGTGGAGGCACAAGGGGGCACCTTCCGCCTCCGCAACCGCCCCGGGGGCGGCCTGCTCGCCGAGATGATCCTGCCCGTCTGAGCGGCTGCAACAAATCCTTACAAACCCGCTGCAATGCAGCAAACTGAACCTGTTAGCCGATCCTGTCCCAGAGGATCAGCGAGACAGGCAATGAACGAACTTATCGGACGAGTATTCAGCTTCGAGAAGGAAACCTTTCCGAACCAGAGCGAGCTTTACGCGACGCTGGCGACGGACGGGCAGAGCCCCAAGGCACTGATGATCTCCTGCGCGGACTCGCGCATCGTCCCCGAACATATCATGCAGGCGCAGCCGGGCGATCTCTTCGTCTGCCGCAATGCCGGCAATATCGTCCCGCCCTTCGCCACCCAGAATGGCGGCGTATCCTCCACCGTCGAATATGCCGTGATGGCACTCGGCGTGCGCGACATCATCGTGTGCGGCCACTATGGCTGCGGCGCGATGAAGGCGGTCGCCGACCCCACGGGTCTGGAGACGATGCCGAACGTCGCCGCCTGGCTGCGTCACTCCAACGCCGCGCGCGAAGTCGTGAACCAGGGTTATCCGGAACTGTCCGGCGACGACCGCGTCCGCGCCGTCACGCTGGAGAATATCGTCGCCCAGCTTGCTCACCTTCGCACGCATCCGTCGGTCGCGTCGGGCATCGCCCGCGGCGAAATCGCTCTGCACGGCTGGTATGTCGACATCAACGCCGGCGTGATCCTCGGCCTCGACGGCGAGACCAACCAGTTCATGCCGCTGCGCGCCGACAAGCCGCTTCCCGTCGCGCTGCCGCATGCCAACCGTCTGTCGGCCAAGCCCTATCTCGAGGCTGCGGAATGAGTAGCATCGCCGCAACTCCCAAGACCGGCACCTTCACCAAGGATTTCACGGCGTCGATCGTCGTGTTCCTGGTGGCGATGCCGCTCTGCATGGGCATCGCCATCGCGTCGGGCGTGCCCGCCGAGAAGGGCCTGATCACCGGCATCATCGGCGGCATCGTCGTCGGTGCGCTGGCCGGATCGCCGCTGCAGGTCAGCGGCCCGGCCGCGGGCCTTGCCGTGATCGTGTTCGAAATCGTGCGCAACCAGGGCCTGGCCGCGCTCGGCCCAATCCTGCTTCTGGCAGGCCTGATCCAGGTTGCGGCGGGCTATTTCAAGCTCGGCGGCTGGTTCCGGGCGATCTCGCCCGCAGTCGTCCATGGCATGCTCGCCGGCATCGGCCTGCTGATCGTGGTCGGCCAATATCATGTGCTGTTCGACGAGGCTCCGCTCGCCAACGGCCTCGACAATCTTGCCGCCATGCCGGCCCGCCTGCTCGGCCTCGCGCCCGATCAGGGCGGCAGCGCCTGGCCGGCATTCGCCGTCGGCCTCATCACCATCGGCACCATGCTCGGCTGGGAAAAGTTTCGTCCCAAGTCGCTGAAGCTGGTTCCCGGCGCGCTCGTCGGCATCGTCGCCGCGACGCTCGCCGCCTTGATCCTGGACCTTGGCGTCGCCCGCGTCGCCGTGCCGGAATCGCTTGCCGCCGCGATCGACCTGCCGACCAGCCAGACCTGGGCCAGCATGCTCAGCGCCTCGGTGATCACCACTGCCATCGCCATCGCCTTCATCGCCAGTGCCGAGACCCTGTTGTCGGCCGCAGCGGTGGACCGCATGCATGACGGCGTCCGCACCGACTATAACAAGGAACTGCGCGCCCAGGGCGTCGGCAACTTCCTGTGCGGCGCGGCCGGCGCGCTGCCGATGACCGGCGTGATCGTGCGCAGCTCCGCCAACGTGCAGGCCGGCGCCGTCACCCGCGCCTCGGCGATCCTGCACGGCGTCTGGATCCTCGGTGCGGTCGCGCTTCTGCCCTGGCTGCTGCGCGAGATTCCGATGGCGGCGCTCGCCGGCATCCTGGTCATCACCGGCTGGCGCCTGGTCAGCCTGCAGCATGTCAAGCATCTGTGGCACGTCTATGGCCTGATGCCCGCGCTCATCTGGGCCGGCACCTTCGTGATGGTGGTCGCGACCGACCTGCTGACCGGCGTGCTCACCGGCCTTGCCCTGTCGCTGCTCGAGCTGGTGCCGCATCTGAAGCGCCTCAAGCTCAAGGTCGACTCGCAGGAGGCGCCCGAAGGCCAGCATATCCGCTTCGACGGCGCTGCCACCTTTGTCGCACTGCCCAAGGCCTCGGCGGCGCTGGAGAATGTTGAACGTGACCGCCCGGTCACGCTCGACCTCGCGAAGATGGACCATGTCGACCACACCTTTGCCGAGATGCTGCGCGAGTGGCTGGAGCGCCGCCGTCGTGCGGGCGGCGAGGTCATCGTGCTCGGCCAGAATGACAAGATCGGGCGGCTGCTTCCCGCCGCCTGACCCCCCGCCGCCTTCCCCCTCTTTGGCGGCGTATCCAAACTTGCGGGCGGGCGTGCTCAGGCACTCCCGCCCGTTTTCGTGTCCGTCGCTGGCCAATCCGGACAGGAGCGGCCAAGATGAGCCGATGAACGAAGACAGTTCCCGGATCACCCGCCGTTCCGCGATGATCGGCGGCGCCACGCTCCTTGCGGGGTGCGCGATTTCGCGCAGCGACGATCGGGTGGTCCACCGCGACGACTTCACCCACGGCCTGGACCAATGGGTGATCGAGGCGGAGAAGCCCGGCCGCGTGGAGGGTGCTGGCGGCTTCCTCGACATCGAGATGCCGGCCGGCGCGACCTTGTGGTTCCGGCACGCGCTGGAGAGCCCGGTCGCCATCGAATATGATGCGATGGCGGTTTCGGCGGGCGGACCCTATGACACGGTGAGCGATCTCAACTGCTTCTGGATGGCGACCGATCCGCGCGCGCCGGGCGGCGACGTGCTCGCCCGCACGCGCAGCGGCGCCTTCGCCGATTATGACGAACTGCGCACCTACTATGCCGGCATAGGCGGCAACCGGAACACGACCACGCGTTTCCGCCGCTATATCGGTGAGCGCAGCAATCGCCCGTTGCTGCCCGAACATGACCTGTCCGCGCCCGAAGCCCTGCTCGTTCCTAACCGATGGACGCGGATCCGGTTGGCTGTGGACGGACCTCACGTCTCCCTGCAACGCGACGGCAGGCCGCTCTTCGAACTTGGCGATCCTGAGCCTTACCTGCGTGGCCATTTCGGCCTGCGCACCACCTGGAGCCACCTGCGCATCGCCAACTTCCGCGTGCTCAGATTGGTCTAGCCACCTTCGTCGATGATCGTCATATATGATGGAACAAGGTTTCATATAGACGACCAGGGAGAGGGTAGAGATGGGCCAGATGATCGGCCGGCGCGGCTTCATGCGGGCAATGCTTGTCGCAGGCGTTGCGCCTTATGCACTGACCCATTCACTGCCAGCATTCGCCGCCCAGCGCGGCGCGCCGGTGCGGAGCGATGCGGCCTGGATCCACGGCGCTGCGCCCCGGGGCGGCAGCGAAGGCCAGACCTGGGGCATGGCATGGCCAGAGGGCAGGGTGCGCGGTGCTCCGCGCTTCGCGCTCAGCGGCGCCGACGGCAGCCCCGTGGCCGTGCAAAGCTGGACCACCGCATTCTGGCCCGATGGCTCGGTCAAGTGGAGCGCCCACGCCATCGGCGCGACCGCGATCGCACAGCCTACCTATAGCGCCGTTCCGGGCCGCGCGGCCCTTCCGCAGGCTCCAGTCACCGTGCGCGAGCATGCCGATCGGATCGAGATCGCCAGCGGCCCGCTGCGCTGGGAGATCGGCAGGAGCGGCTCGGCCCTGATCCGCTCCGCCCGCCGCGGCAACCGCGTGATCGTGGAAGGCGCCGAACTGCTCGGCGAGGCGCGCGTCGGGCGTCCCGATGGCGAACGCATCCAGCTGCAAGGCATGATCGAGCGTGCGGTGGTCGAACAAAGCGGCCCGGTCCGCGCCGTGATCCGCATCGACGGGCGGCACCAAGGCGGCGGGCGCAGCATCCTGCCCTTCACCGTCCGCCTCTATGCCTATGCAGGCTCCGACGCACTGCGGATCGTCCACAGCTTCGTCTACGACATCGACCCGGCCGAGCTGTTCCTCTCCGGTCTTGGCGTCACCGCAGGCGTACCGATGCGCGGCCACCTCCACGACCGTCACATCCGCATCGCGACGGCCGAGGACGCGATGTTCGTGGAGGCGGTGCGCCCGCTCACCGGCCTGCGTCGCGATCCGGGAAGGGAGACGCGCGATGCCCAGATCGCCGGCCGCGCCACGCCGCCCGCTTCCGAGTTCCGCGCGCCTGTCGGCACCCTGCTGGAGCGCATTCCTGCCTGGGGCGACTTCACGCTCGCCCAGCTGTCCGCCAACGGTTTCACGCTCAACAAGCGCGTCGCCGAAGGGCAGGGCTGGATCGAGGCGCATGAGGGCAAGAGGTCGCCGGGCCTTGCCTATGTCGGCTCGCCCACCGGGGGCGCCGCCATCGCCGCGCGCTACTTCTGGGAACGCCATCCCACGCAGATCGACATCCGCAATGCCGCGACCGACCGTGCCTCGCTCACCGCGTGGCTATGGGCGCCCGACGCGCAGCCGATGGACCTGCGCCCCTATCACGGCACGATGGGGATGGAGAGCTATGCGGCCCAGAATGAAGGGCTCGACATCACCTATGAGGATTACGAGCCCGGCTGGGACCAGGCCCGCGGCATTGCCCGCACCAGCGAGCTGACGCTCTGGGCGTTCGCCGCGACCCCCGACACCGCGCGTCTCCAGTCACTCGCGCAGCAGACGGCCAGTCCGCCGCAGCTGATGGCCGATCCCGCGCAGATCCATGCCGCCGGCGTCCTCGGCGTGTGGGGGCTGCCCGACCGCTCCACGCCGCGCCGCGCGCAGGTCGAGGACCAGATGACGCGCCTGATCGACTTCTACGATGGCGAGGTCGATCGCCGCGGCTGGTACGGCTTCTGGGACCATGGCGACGTCATGCACAGCTACGACACCGACCGGCATCAGTGGAAGTACGACATCGGCGGCTTCGCCTGGGCGAACAGCGAACTCTCGCCCGACCTCTGGCTCTGGTATGCGGCGCTGCGCAGCCGCAACGCGCAGGCCTTCCGCCTGGCCGAGGCGATGACGCGTCACACCGGCGAGGTCGACGTCTACCACCTGGGCCGCTTCGCCGGTCTCGGTACGCGCCACGGCGTGCAGCATTTCAGCGACAGTTCGAAACAGCCCCGTGTCAGCAACGTCGCCTATCGCCGCATCTTCTATTACCTCACCGCCGACGAGCGCGTCGGCGACCTGATGCGCACCCTCTCCACGTCCGAGGAATCGCTGACCAGCGTCGAGATCGGCCGCAAGGTGCCGAGCCGCGTCGAGCAGAACCTTCCCGATGGCGTGATCGAGATGAGCTTCGGCACCACCTGGGCCGTCCTTGCCGGCGCGTGGCTGACCGAATGGGAGCGGACCGGCGATCGAAAGTGGCGCGACCGCATCCAGGCCGGAATGGACACGATCGGCCGCATGCCCAATGGCTGGCGCACCGGCAGCGCGCCCTACGAACTCAAGACCGGCCGCTTCCGCAATCCGGGCGCCAAGACCAGCTTCTCGCACCTCAATTCCGTCTTCGGCGCGTTCGAGATCAATGCCGAGATCATCGACCTGATCAACGTGCCGCATTATCGCGCCGCCTGGCTCGAATATTGCCGCTGGTACAATGCCCCGCGCGAGGAATATCTCGCCAAATGGGGCGAGCCCTTCGGCCCGCGCAACCTCCAGCAGGGCCATTCGCGCTTGACCGCCTATGCGGCCGTGGAGACCAAGGACGCGGCGCTCGCGCAACGTGCAGCCAACGAGTTTGCCAGCGGCCAGTCCGGCATGCCCCTTGTGGAAGGCGACCCTCGCCGCACCCTGCCGGGCGGGGTGGTCGAATGGCCATTCGTCTCCACCAACGGCGCGTCGCAATGGGGCCTTGCCGCCATCCAGAACATGGCGCTGGTGCCCGAGGCACTGGACGCAGTGCAAATCCGCCAGCGGCGGCCAAGCATGGAGTAAGATCGCACCAGTATAATGGCGTCACCCCGGACTTGATCCGGGGTCCATCTTGTTAGCGGCGGCGATGAAGAGCAAGGTAGACCCCGGATCAAGTCCGGGGTGACGTTTGGCGCGGAGCGTTAACGCGCGAGCTTCACCTCAACCGGCGCATCACGTTCCACGCTCACCACCCCGTCCGTTTCCTTCAGCTCGGCAATCTGCAGCACGCTGCGGCGGTGCCATTCCGGATCGGCCTTCGCCTGATCCTCGCCGCCCTGGTGCACGAAATAGACCAGGTAGGCCCGGTCGCCCGCCACCACCACGTCCGGATGCTGCGCCTTGGCACGATCGGTCGGCCGCGTGCCCGCCTCGCCCAGCAGATGCCCCGGCTGCGCCGTCCAGTTCGTCCCATCGGCCGAGCTCTGCACCAGCAGGCCCTTCCACGCGTCGCTGATCAGCCACCAGCGGTCCTTCCAGCGGAAGGCCTTGGGTCCTTCACCCGGCGTGGAGACCACCGTACCCTTGACCGTCCAGGTCTTGAGGTCGGGGCTGTCGGCATATTTGATCGCCTTGCCCGCCCGCTCGTCGTTGAACCACAGCCGGTAACCGCCCTGCGGCAGCGCAAGCACGCTCGCGTCGATGATCCGGTCGGAGCCGAGCTCCAGCCGCTCGCCGCATTCCCAGGTCTCGAGATGGCGGCTGGTGAGGTGCACGACGAAGCGCGGCGCGTTCCAGTTGCTGAACACGCCCGGCACCACCGTCAGCCACATATGCCAGGTATCGCCGAAACGCTGCACCTCGGGTGCCCACAGCGTGGGGCCCGTGCAGGTCTCCGGCACCTTGGCCGTGCCGCTGTAGATCCAGTGCGCGCCGTCCTTCGACTTCGCCACGCCGATCGCCGTGCCATGCACCCAGCTCACGTCCTTGGGATCGGCGAGCTTCAGGTCGGCGCGGCGATTGGTGTAGAACATCACCCACTCGCCCTTCGCGGCGTCATGGACGATCGAAGGGTCGGCGGCGCCGTCATGGACGGGATCGCGGAACAGCGGCACCGGCGCGACCGGCGCAGCCTGCGCGGCAAGCGCAAGCGCGGTGAGCAGCATCAGCGAACACCTCCGGCAACCGGATTCCTGCCCCACAGCTGGTCGTAGCGCCAGCCCGACAGATCCTCGACCACCGTCTTCGCCTCGGGCGAGGTCGGTGCCGTGCCGCCGGCGCGCAGATGGTCGATCTCCTCCATCAGCACGCCGTGCGTGCGCGCATTCAGGCGGAAGCGCCAGGATGCGAGCAGGCCCAGCAGCATGACGATGATCGGACCGAGCACCAGCAGCCAGGTGATGGTGGCGATCGCCTCGGGCGTCTGGCGCATCGCGTCGGCCGGCGCGCCCTTGGCAGGCGAGACATAGCCGCCCACGTCGATGATCCAGCCCGTGAGGATGATTGCGCCCGATTGCGCGAGCTTGCGCACCAGGGTCATCACGCCCGCGAAGATGCCTTCGCGCCGCTGCCCCGTCACCGCCTCGTCCACGTCGGGCAGGTAGTTGTAGACCGACCAGGGCACGAAGTTGAGCGTGCCGCGGCCGAGTCCCGCCAGGATGATCGGCACGAACAGCCAGAAGACCAGGGTCGGGCTGAACGCCGCTGATGCCGGGTTCAGCGCCGACAGGATGTTGCCGTCGAGCGCCGCCAGTTCCGCGCCGAAGCCTGCCGGCCTGAACAGGTAGAAGGATGCAAACAGCAACAGGCCCGCGATGAAGAAGCTGATCGCGATGCGGTAGGCAATTACCGGCCCGGTGCGGATCACGATGTTGATCGCGATCATCACCGAAATGAGCTGCGCGATATACATGGTGGTCAGCAGCTGCGAGATGACCAAGGTCGCGCCCATCATCACCGTCACCACGAAGATCGGGAAGGCGGTGTTGAAGATATCCTGAGAGATATAGCCGCCGAGATAGACCGACAGATGCTGGCGGAATGCCCGGATGCGCAGGGTCGAGAACAGGTCGCGGAACATGACCACCGGGATCATCGCCGCGGCCTTGAGGTCCAGCGGCGCCGGCTGCACCTGCTTCTCGGCCTCGCTATAGGGCCGCTCCCACGAGAAGATCACGACCAAGGTCACCACCAGGCTGAACAGGCCGCCGAAGATCGCCGCCATGACCAGGAAGGTGCTGGCCGAATCCGCACCGCCGAAATTGGCGATGATCAGCGTCGGCAGGTAGGATGCGAGGATCGCCGAACTCTGCGCCACCAGCATGCGTGCGCCGGCGAACTTCGCCTTCTTGCGATAATCGTTGGTCATCTCCGCGGCGAGCGTCTCCCACGGGATCAGGAACATCGTGTAGACGAATTCGAAGAAGATGAAGGTGACTAGATAATAGGTAAAGGTCTGCCCCGACACGAAGATCAGGGCGAAGCTCGGCAGCAGCGGGATGGTGGCGATCAGGAACACCTTGCGCCGCCCGATCCGCCGTCCGATCCAGGTGTGCCGCAGGTTGTCGGACACGTATCCGATCAAGGGGCAGGTGATCGCCTCCAGCAGGCGCGGCAGGCCGAGGATCAGGCCCGCCTCGGCCGCCGACAGGTCGCAGAAGGTGGTGAAGAAATAGAGCAGCCACCCGGTGATGACCGCCTGCGCACCCGCGCCCAGCATGTCGCCGGAGCCCCAGCCCCAATAATTATACCAGCGCGGTTCACGTTGCGCAGCATAGGCAGGACTGGTGGTCGCCAAAATCGTCTCTCCTCGGGCGGGGAGGCGTCTGGATCACGGCAAGCCGATCCGCGCCCGTTCTTTACTCCATATGGTGAACGGCTATCATGATATATGGAACAACATCAAGCATGATGGGAAAGGGTGTCTGTATGCGTAAATTGAGGATGGCGGGGGCGGTGACGCTCGCGCTGCTGCTGTCGGCGCAGGCGGCGATCGCGGCTCCCGCGGCCGAGTGGGTGGACAAGCTGACCGGGCACAAGGTGGTGCGGATCAGCCGCGAGGCAGGCTCGGCCAGCCTCTATTTCCACCAGAACAGCTATACGCCGCAAGGCGACCGCATGGTCATCTCGGTGCCCGGCGGCATCTCGACGGTGGATCTCAAGACCTGGGACGTGAAGCCGCTGGTCAAGGGCGACAATCTCGTTCTTCTCTTCACCGGCAAGAAGACGCGCACCGCTTATTACCAGACCCGCAAGGGCGAGGGCAGCCCGTGGCAGATCTTCGCCGCCAACATCGACACCGGCAAGACCCGCAAGATCGCCGAGATCAAGGAAGGCTTCATCGGCTCGATCAATGCCGACGAGACGCTGCTGCTCGGCCAATGGTCGGCGGAGGACCGCCCGCTCCAGCCCGGCGCAAAGCCCGGCGACAACAAGAAGTTCGACCAGGCGCAATATGCCGCCAACTGGCCGGACGGCCGTCCGATGACCTATGCCGATGCCAAGGAGGTCCGCCTCAACGAGCGGCTCGAGGCGCGCATCCCGATGGAGATCTTCACGATCGACGTGAAGACCGGCGCACGCAAGGTCGTGACCGCATCCACCGACTGGCTCAACCACATTCAGTTCTCGCCGACCGATCCGCAGCAGATCATGTATTGCCACGAAGGCCCGTGGCACAAGGTCGACCGCATCTGGACGATCCGCGCCGACGGCACCGGCAAGACGTCGATCCACCCGCGCACCATGAACATGGAGATTGCCGGCCACGAGTTCTTCTCGCCGGACGGCAAGTGGATCTGGTACGATCTCCAGACGCCGCGCGGCGAGGTCTTCTGGCTGGCCGGCTACGAGATCGCGACCGGCAAGCGCCGCTGGTACAATGTCGAGCGCAACGAATGGTCGGTGCATTTCTACCAGTCGCCCGACGGCAAGCTCTTCTCCGGCGACGGCGGCGATCCCGAAATGGTCGCCAAGGCACCGGACGGCAAATATCTCTA
Source organism: uncultured Allosphingosinicella sp. (assembly GCA_934539295.1). Taxonomy (GTDB): domain Bacteria; phylum Pseudomonadota; class Alphaproteobacteria; order Sphingomonadales; family Sphingomonadaceae; genus Allosphingosinicella. The sequence goes on along the minus strand of CAKTCN010000006.1, from coordinate 21,463 downwards.
CCTGTTCACGCCCAAGGACATTCCCGACGTCGCCGGCATCTCCGCGCCGGGCTCGGAAAAGCTGGTCTCGCCCGGCACGCTGGACTCGATCAAGCTCGTCGACATGAACAAGCAGGATTACCGCCTGGAACCCAACATGACCTTCACCCCCGACGGCAAATGGATCGTCTTCCGCGCCAATTTCGAAGGCGAAAACCACGTCTACGCGGTCGAGGTCGCCAAGCCGCAGTGATCAAAAAGCCCCTCCCCCTTGTGGGGAGGGGTTGGGGTGGGGGCGCGAGCCTGTCCAGGCTCGCATAAGGACCCAACCGCAGAAGATTCATTCAGCCGCAGACGCGGCTGGCCTCCACCCCAAACCCCTCCCCGCAAGGGGGAGGGGCTTAAGCTGCTACCTCTTCACCCCCGCCAACACATACGCCACGACCGCATTGGCATGCCCATGCCCCATCCCATGCTCGTCCTTAAGCATGGCAACCAATTCCATATGCCTGGCCGGCAGACGCTCCCGCACCAATTCCTGCCACTCCCCGATCGGCCGCCCATACTTCTTCTCAATGGACGGAAAATAGGAAGCAGGTCCCTTGATCGGTTCACTGCTCATGATCGTCTCCCTACTGCCTAAGCTGCCGCTAGGTTCAGCCCCGTTTGCACAACCACCGTCATTGCGAGGAGCGTAGCGACGAAGCAATCCAGCGGGCCTCAGACTCAGCCTTGGATTGCTTCGCTACGCTCGCAATGATGTGGTTCAAGCGGGATCGATAAAGCTCTAGAAGGAACGTCGGACTCGGCTCCTACACCGCCGTTCCCATCAACTCGCCGGATTATACATGAACGCGCGCAGTTCCTGGGCGCAGCGGCAGGCCGCCGCGATCCTGCGTGCCCATGCAACCGCTTCCTCATGCGTCGGAACGTCGAGAATACAGAAGCCGCCGTTGAGCCGGCTTCCAGGATAGAGATCCGTCGCTACCGTTCCATCACCCGAAACGCGCACGGGCGCCACGCCCTCGTCGATGCCGCCACCGAAGACATAGACGCCGGCCGCCTTGGCCTCCTCGATCACCGCATGCGAGTCCCTGCTCGCGAGCGACAATTCCTCGGGCGTCAGAGTCATCGCCTCAGCGGGGAACGAGATCAGATATTTGGTCATCGCACGATGATGCCGTGCGCGCCCGGCAGCCGCAAGCCGCGCATCGTAGGCGTGGTGCGCAAAACCATTTTCCTACAGCCCGCACGCGGTGGCATATAGGCGGCCGGCTCTTTCTCACCGCGATATTCAATCGACTGGATCGATCAATAACCCCCTCATTGATCGAGCGGATTTTCCCAGCGGCGAGACTTTCGTGACCTTTGGCCAGAATCGGGGCTCCTCCCACCCGGAAGGAGCCCCGGTCCGATCAGATATAGGTCCGCAGGAACTCGCCCAGCGCGCAGATGGCGAGGCTCTGGCCATAGGGCATCGAGGTCAGGCGGATGTCCTTGTAGAACTGAAGCGTGTCGCCCATCGCGGTGCCGAAGCTGACCTGCTGCAACTCGCCCTTCTCGTCGATATTGGCGAGCACGCCCTTCACCGCCTTGATGCCGACTTCCTCATAATGGCGCGGCAGGTAGCCCTTACGCACTGCCTTGAGGATGCCATAGGCGAAGCCCGCCGTGGCCGAGGCTTCCAGATAGCTCGTCGGATCGACGATCAGCGTGTGCCACAGGCCGGTCTCCGCATCCTGCGTCTCGGCCAGCGTCTTCACCTGCGCGGCAAGCGTGTCGATCAGGAAGGTGCGGAACGCGTCGCCTTCCTTGAGGTCGAGAATCTCGATAATCTCGGGGATCGCGATCGTGACCCAGCAATTGCCGCGCGCCCAAAGCGCTTCTGCGAAATTGTGGCGGCCGTTGAAGTCCCAGCCGTGGAACCACAGACCCGTCTTCTTGTCGAACAGATACTTGATGTGGACCAGGAACTGGCGCTTGGCCTCCTCGACATATTGCGGCCGGTTCAGCAGCAGGCCGATCTTGGCGAGCGGCAGCACGCTCATCATCAGCGTGTCGTCCCACATCTCGCCCGGGTTCACGTCGTTATAGACGATGTGCTGGAACCCGCCTTCCTCGGTCTTGGGCAGGCCGTCGGGGGCCATCAGCCACTCGCACCAGGTGTCGAGATAGGGGATGTAGCTGGGGTCGGGCTCATACTCGTAGAGGTAGGCGAGCGTGATGAACGGCGCGACCGTGTTGATGTTCTTGGTCGGCGTGCCCTCGGCGAAGCGGTCCGCGAACCACTGCTTGATGATGGTGAGCGCGGTCTGGTCGCCGGTCTGCTCGAAATAGCGCCACATGCCGAACAGGCCGACACCGTGAGTCCATTCCCAGCCGGCCCAGCCCTTGGTGTCGATGATGCGCCCGTCCTCCAGGTGGAGCAGGAACTCTCCCGTCTCGTCCTTGATGTTGACGAGATTGTCCATCAGCAGGGCGATCTTGGAATTGACCTCCTGGCGGGGGACGTCGTGGTTAAGGGCGGCCATTCGAAATACTCCAGTTGGTAATTATGCGGTGGTCAGCCGGCCGGTGCCGGTGAGTTCGATGCGGCGCTCCGCGCCTTTGGGAATGTTGAGCGCGATCTGCTGGCCGGCATGGTGGACGCGGAATCGCCCGCCCTGCGGCGCACCGATCCGTGCCGATACGAGCCCGCCGGCATCCCATGCAAGGTCGATCACGCCGCCGCCGCGTACGCGCACGCCGCTGATGCTGCCGCGGGGCCATGCCTTGGGGAGAGCCGGCAGCAGCAGCACGCGCCCGGCATGGCTCTGGACCAGCATCTGGGTGATGCCGGCGGTCCCTGCGAAATTGCCGTCGATCTGGAACGGCGGGTGCGCGTCGAACATGTTGGGGTAGGTGCGCCGCGGCTCCAGCAGCATGCGCAGGATCTTGTGGGCACGTTCGCCGTCGCCGAGCTTGGCCCAAAGGTTGAGCTTCCAGCCGATGCTCCACCCCGTCGCGTCGTCGCCGCGCAGGTCGAGCGTGCGGCGCGCGGCATCGGCGAGCGCAGGCGTGTCGATCGGGTCGATCTGCTCGCTTGGGTAGACGCCGTAGAGGTGGCTGACATGGCGGTGCGCCGGCTCGGGCGCCTCGCCGTCCCAATCGTCCATCCACTCCTGCAACTGGCCTTGGGCGCCGACCTTGTCCCGGGGCAGGCGCGCACGGGCGGCGAGGATGCGGCGGCGCAGGTCGGCGTCGCGCGAGAGCAGGCGCGAGGCGATAGCGGTGCGGCCGAACAGGTCGCGCAGCAGCTGGTTGTCCATCGCCGGCCCAGCAGCGAGAGAGGCGCCGCGCGGATGGCGGTTCTCGGGACTGAGCGAGGGATTGGTGACCAGCTCGCCGGTGCGCGGATGCGTCTGGAGCGTGTCGAGGTAGAAACGGCACGCGCCCGTCATCAGCGGGTAGAGCTCGGCGAGGAAGGCGCGGTCGCGGCTATAGTCCCAATGATCCCAGAGGTTCTGGAGCAACCAGGCGCCACCCATCGGCCACACCCCATATTTGGCGCCGTCGATCGGCGTGGTCTGGCGGAAGATGTCGGTATTATGATGCGCGACCCAGCCGTCGGCGCCGTACATCGCCCGTGCGGTGCGGGCACCGCTCACCGACAGGTCCTTGACCATGCGCAGCAGCGGTTCGACGCATTCGCCGAGGCCTGTCATGTCGGCCGGCCAATAGTTCATCTCGGTGTTGATGTTGATCGTCCACTTGGACTCCCAGGCCGGGTTGGGCTTCTCGTTCCAGATGCCCTGCAGGTTCGCGGGCTGGGTGCCGGGGCGTGACGAGGCGATCAGCAGGTAGCGGCCATATTGGTGATAGAGCGCGGCCAGCGCCGGGTCGTCGAGTTCGGCGGAGCGCTTCACCCGCTCGTCGGTCGCGAGGCGCGCCGCCGGGCTGGTGCCGAGGTTGAGCGCGCAATTGCGGAACAGGCGGCGGTGATCGGCCTGGTGGTCGGCCAGGATCCGCTCCCAGCCCTTGTGGCCGACCGCCGTCAGCGTGGCGGCCGTGAGCGCCTCCGGGTCGCCGCCGATGTCGGTGGGTCCGCGGTAACTGGTCGCCATCGCGATCAGCAGCAGCACCTCGCGCGCGCCCTGCACGTAGAAGCTGTCGCCTTGCTGGACCAGTTGGCCGCCGTCGTGGACCAGCTTGACGCGGGTGGCGAAGCGGATGCCGCCTTCGATGCCGCGCGCGGCAGGCCCGATGCCGGTCATCAGCAGGGTGTCGGGCGCCACGCGCCGCACCTCCGATGCCTGCGGCGTGGTAAGGGCGATGGTGGTGCTGATGTCGCCCTTGCCGTCGCAGCTGAGCCGGACGGCGATGACCTGGTCGGGGGCGGACGCAATCACTTCGCGCAGGTGCGTGGAGGTGCCGACCCGGAAGCGGGTGCGGGCGACCGCGCCGTACAGGTCGAGCTCGCGCCGGTAATCGCGCGCATCGGCCAGCGCGGGGAACAGCATGACGAGGTCGCCGATCGGCTGATAGCTCATCTGCTTGATCGGCTTGGCCATCAGCTTCGCGTCGGCCAGCGCCTCCGCCTCGGCATAGCGCTCCTCGAAGATCAGCCGGCGCACCTCGGGCAAAGCCGCAGCGGCCTCGGGGTTGAGGCTGTCATAAGGCCGGCCGGAGAAGAAGGTGTCTTCGTTAAGCGGGATGCGCTCGGTCGCGATGCCGCCGAACACCATGCCGCCCAGGCGCCCGTTGCCGACCGGCAGCGCCTCTACCCATTCGGTGGCGGGCTTGTCATACCACAGCGTCAGCGGGGAGGGCGTGTCGCCACTGCCCTGAGCCCAGGATGGTGCGGCGGCAAGCGCGGTCGCAGCGCCTGCGGCAGCCAAGGTTTCCCGCCGCGTGAACATCGTCGCCCCTCCGTCTACAGTCCATAATCCTGCGCCATCCGGCGATACAGGGCAAGGAACTGCGGGTCGGCATCGTAGCGGCCGCCATGGTCGCGGCGGCGCCGTTCGGGCGATGGCTGAGGCGCGGCGGGCGTGGCGCCGGGCGCCTCGGCCGCGTTGAGACCTTGCGAGAGGAGGTCGGGGCGGGGGCCTTCGCCCGCGCTCACGCCGTCCTTGAGGAAGATCGCTTCCTGGTGCCGGGTCGGCTCCCAGATGAAGCTGCCCCAGCCGTTCGGGTGGGCGTGAACGAGGTCGTTCACATAGCGTTTGCGCGACGAATATTCGATCGCGAAGAAGCCATGGTCGGGATAGCGGCGGCTGAACTCCGCGAAGGTCCGTTCCCAATCGCCCTGCGCCTGCTGCTGGTAGCAGGAGAAGCCGAGCGCATCGAACACGACGCCGCGCTGCAGCAGGCTGTCGGTCCAGTGCTGCACGATCGGCCAGTGCCGGCCAAGATGGTTGTGCAGCGCGATTGGCGCGGCGGCAAGCTGCGCGCGTGATGCGGCGATCCCGGCCTTCAGCAAGGCGGCGAAGCGGTCATAGCCGCCGGCGCCCGGCGCGGTCATATGCTCCTTGTCCGTCACCGGATTGCCGGTCGGAATGGTGAGCGGCACGCGCCCTTCAGGCCACAAGGTGCCGAACGTGGTCTCATTGCCCAGGATGACGAGGTCGGGCGCGACGCCCGCTGCCTTCATCGCGCCGAGGCTCTCCTCGGTATGGCGGTGGACCGCATCGACCAGCCTGGCGAAGGGCAGGTCGGCCCAGGCGGCGGGCTTGTTCTGGTGCTGCGGATCGGCCCAGGTATCCGAATAATGAAGCGTGATCGACAGGTGCAGGCCGGCTGCCTTCACGCGCTTGGCGAACCTGATATTCTCCTCGATCCCGCACCACGGCCCGCCGGGCTTGCCCTTGGAATAACCGTTGGCCGGGTCGACGAAGTGGCGCAGCTTGATCGCGTTGAAGCCCGCATCCTTGAAGATGGCGAGCGGATCACGCTGTACGCCGTCCTCGAAATAGGTCGCGCCGACGAACTCGTCCTCGGGGATCCACGACACGTCCGCGCCGATCAGGTAGGGCCAAGGGCGGGCACCGGTCTTTGCCGCAGCCGGTGCGGGCACAATGCCCGCGAGTGCGGCCGCGCCAAGTCCGCGCCCGATGTCGCGGCGGGAGAGGGTGAAGCTCATAGTCCGTGGTTCCGTGCGAATCGTTCGAACAGGTCCGGCCAGGGATGCGCCCGCCCGCCCGCTTCGGTGAGCGGCAGGTTATGGCCGCCTTGCTCGAAGACCATCAGCTCGGACGGGACCTTGGCCGCTTGCAGTGCCGAGAACATGATGAGGCTGTTGCCCATCTTGACGCTCGGATCGTTGGCGGCATGGGCGACGAAGGTCGGCGGCATGTCGGCGGGGAGGCGGTCCTCGGCCGAGAAACGCTCCAGCCAGTCGGGCGTCTCGTTGCCACCGAGCAGCTCGCGCTTGGACGGGCCGTGCGTATCGGCGCCGCGCATGGTGATCACCGGGAAGAACAGGCCCAGCACGGCTGGCCGCGCCGACTGGCTGTCCGCGGCATCGATCGGCGTGTAGGTCTGAACGCCGGCACGGCTACCGAGCCGCGCCGTCAAATGCCCGCCCGCTGAAAAGCCCGTGGCGGCAACGCGCTTCGGATCGATGCCCCACTTGGCCGCACGCGCACGGATCACCCGCATCGCGCGTTGCGCGTCCTGCAATGGCGCGTCCGGGCCGGCTGCCCATTTGTCGTGCGGCAGCCGGTAGAGCAATTCGAACGCGGTGATCCCGCGCGCGGCGAACATGCGCGATATCGACCCGCCTTCGCGGCCCACCGCCACCCGCGTGTAGCCGCCGCCCGGCACCACCAGCACGGCCGCGCCGTTGGGCTTGGCCGCGGGAACGACGGTCAGCATGGGTGTCGCGACATGCGGCCAGGCGATGTCGTCGGCCGGACCGTCGGGCGAACGCTTCACCCATTCGTCGCGTACGGTCACGCCCTCGCCTCCGGGCGGGCGTCCAGGCCAGATGGGAAAGCGTTCCACCGGCGCCGCCGCAGCAAAAGCCGGACCGGCGACGCTCGCCGCCGCACCCGCGACCAGCAGAGTGCGGCGATCGAGGTGGAACGCGTCGCTCACTTGAGCTCGTCGGGTCGGGCGGGCGCGGCGACCATGCGGACGGGCAGGCCGCCCTTGACGTTGCGCATGGTGACGAGCTTGACCTCCTCCAGCGCATTGCCCGGCGCGCCGTCCGACGTGACCGCCAGCGCGATGCTGTTGCGGCCGCGATGGTTGAGGATACCCTCCGGCACGGGGAAGACGCGCTGCGGGCCGACATGGGCGATGAACTGCCCCATGTGCCAGCCGTTGACGAAGATCAGCACGCGATAGGCCTTTTCGGAGCGCGGCTTGGTCGTGTCGCCGAACGCGATGCCGATCGTGGCGTCCTGACCCTTCGGCACGTCGAGGTCGAAGCTGGTGCGGTACCAGCTCGTGCCTTCCGCCGCCTGCGCCGACGGCACGCTCGCCTGCGTCCAGCCACGGTCGTTGAAGCCGGGCAGGTGCCAGCCTTCGCCCTCGCCATGGAGGCCGCCATTGTTGGGCACGCCGCGCACCGGATCGGTGATGTCCTCGCCGCCCTTGCGGCCCTGGATGCGCCAGGACACGGGCACGGAGAAGCTGGAACCCGCCACCGGCTCGACCGATGCCGAGACGATGCCGCGCGCTTCCTTGTGGAAATCGTCGGCGTCGAGGTCCCAATTATGACCGTTGTTGCGGACCATCACGGCCAGCACATGCTCGCCGGGTGCGCTTGCGGCGTCAGGCAAGGCGAACTCCGCTACGCCGGTGGTGATCGGACGGGGGAGGCCGCCCGGTATCTCATTCTGCCCGACCAGCTTGCCGTCCAGGAACAGCTGGAGCATGCCGGCGCCGCCCGCGCCATAGTGGATGCGGATGCGCTGTGCGTCGGCCGTGCCGGTGAAGCGGCCGCGATACCAGACATCGCCTTCGTGGAAGCCATAGGCGTCCATCAGCATGTTGGGCTGGCCGTCCGCACGCGCCGTGGTGCTCGCATAAGCGCGGTTGTCGATCGCCTGCCACTGGGAATCGTCGAATCCGGGCGCGGTTTCCGGCGAGGCCTGCGACACACGCCAGGCCGTCAGTGCGGGCGGCGTGTAGGCGACCGGGCCGGCAAGTGCGCGCGTGGCGACGCGCTGGCCGGCCGCATCCGCGCGGCTGGCCACGCTCGCGCCGTTCCACGTCGCACGCGTCAGCTTGGCAGGGCCCCACCATTCGAGCGGGGTCTCCGCTCTTGTGTCGCCGGTCAGCGTCAGCGTCGAGCCGTTGACCTTCGCCGTGCGCACCAGCGCCGGACCGCGCACCAGCACGGGGCCGGCCGCCGTGTCCTGCCGCCAGAACTTCGTACCCTCGGCCTCGTCGCCGATCAGCAGGGTAAGGGCAGGGCGCCCGCCGCCACTGATCCGCACTTGCTTCAAGCCCCGATGCGCGTAGCTGAGGCGCAGGTCGCCGGTGGCCGCGTCGAAGGTGGAGCTGACGCCGTCGGCCGGCTGCACATTCGGCTGGCTGGCGAAGCGGAGCACGGTCTCGCCCTGCTCGCCGGCGCGGCCGTAGAGCAGGATCAGGTCGCCGGCGCCATGCTTCATCGCCGTCTGCAGTTCGGATGTCGAGTAGACCAGCCGCTGTCCGCCCAGGTTCACGCCCGCGACCAGCCACTTGGCGTCGAAACCGTTCAGCTCCATCGGCAGCGTGTAGCGGCCGTCGGGCAGGTTGGCGGTGAAGGTGAAGCGGTCCTGCGTCTGGCCGTTGGACGGCTTGTGCGTGACGAACAGGAAGCGCGCGTCGGTTTCCGGGCTCTTGTTATGATAGACCTGGATGTTGGGCACGCTGATCTCGACCGGACCGGCCGGGATCATGCCGGCAAGGTCGGGCACGGCGTGGATCAGGCCGCCGAGCTGCTTCAGCTCCTCGGCCTTTTCACGCACTTCGCGCGTTTCGGAAATGGCCGCGCCATAATCGTAGCTGGTGAACACCACCGGCGCCGGCAGCCAGCCCCAGCTGGTGCCGCCAAAGCCCATGTAGAAGCTCTGGATGTAGATGCCGTTGGCAATGTTGGTGCCGTAGAAGACGCGCTGGAAACGTTTGCCGCGCTGGACCGCGTTGCATTCGTAGCCGCCGTTGGAGCCCCAATAATCGAACCAGCCGCCGCCGAATTCGGCCGCGAAGCCGGGCGTGTTGGGCGATGCCGATGCGCCGCCGCGTGCACCGCCAGTGCCGTAATAGCCCCAATCGGGTGCCGCCACGCCGCGCGTCGGCTGGCCCGTTACGGTGCAGGTGCCGCCGGGATAGCCGTCGAACGCATACATGTCGTTCGGACCCTTCACCGTCTTCTCGACGGGCGAATCCTCCGGCACCCAATAACCGTTGCGGCCCTGGTCGTTGTGGAAGATCGGCACGTTGATCCCGTCCCCGCGTGCCTTGGCGTAGAGATGGTCCATGTAGCGGCGCTGCGCCGGCGTCGTCAGCGCCAGTTCGTTCTCGATCTGGTGCAGGATGACGTTGCCGCTATTGCCCTTGCCGTCGCCGTTGATCTGGTGCTTGACGATGATCTTGTGGATCTCCGTCAGCCATTCGTCGGCGGCCGCCATGTAATCGGGATCGTCGGTGCGGGCGCGGGCGCGCTGGTTGACCAACCAGCCGGGGAACCCGCCGCGGGTCAGCTCCGCATTCACATAAGGCCCCGCGCGGGTCATGACGTAGAGGCCTTCCTCCTTCGCCATGGTCAGCATCAGGTCGATGTCGCGCACGCCCGAGAAATCGTACACGCCCTTCTTCGGGCTGTGAAAACCCCAGTCGAAATAGAGGGCGACGGTGTTGAAGCCGCTGGCCTTCATCTTCTGCAGCACGTCGCGCCACAGATCGGGCGAGGGCAGGCGGAAATGGTGCATCTCGCTCGACCAGACGACCAGGCGCTTGCCGTCGATCATCAGCGATCGCGCATCGTAGGAGACGCGGCCGAACGTCTTGACCGGTGCGTTGAAATTTGCGGTGGGCTTCGCCTCCTGCGCGAACGCTTGCGAGGGAAGGACGAGGGTAGCCGCAGCGGCGGCGAGCAGGGCTTTGCGCATCATCATCATGGGAGATAGAATACCGGCTTGAGGGACCATTCCTTGGGCTTGTTGTCCGGCTCCACTTCCATCAGCGGGGCCATATGATCCCACCAGCGGCGCATGACCGGATGGTCCGGCAGCGCGTCGCGATTATTCTCTTCGGTGAGCTTCAGCACCGCGAAGAGCGACAGCGTCTCCTCGTCAAGAAAGATCGAGTAATCGCGGATGCCGCTTTCGTGCAGCAGGGTGGCAAGCTCGGGCCAGATGGCGTCGTGGCGAGCCTTATACTCGTCGACCATGCCGGGTTTGAGCTGCATGCGGAATGCGTGACTGTTCGCCATGTCTCTCCTGCGTGTCCACTATGTGGGACGTTCGTGCAGCATCTGGATAGGCGATGGGGCGATATCCGTCAAACTGCTCCTGTTTATAACCGGCCGTGTTCGCGTGCACGACGCCTGCTTCAGCTGCCTGCCGGCCGCTCCGCGCTGGCAACGATGCTGGGTGCGATCCTGGTCTCGTCCATGTTCGCCCGAGCCGGATCGAAGCTGCGCCATTCGGGTCGGATGTGGGCGGCAAGATCCGGCACCGCCTTCGCCGCTCCGGCCGCAACCGCGCGGGCGAGAAACCAGGCGCCGGCATTATTGTGGTGCGTCTTGTCGGCGCCGCCGTCGTTGAACAAGGCAGGGGAGCGTTCCGGTCCCAGTGCTTCGTAAAGGGCGACTGTGTCGGGCTGGAGGTCGATCAGCGGCACGCCATCCTCACGCGCCACCTTGCGCATGGCCTCTGCATATTCATGCAGCGACGGCGTGATCCGCCCGTCCTTGAAATTGCGCCGTTCGGGCGAGGTCACCAGCACCGGATGGGCGCCGCGCCGCGTCGCCTCGGCGATGAAGGTGCGCAGCCAGGCGGGGTAGGTCACCGCCGGATCGGCATAGGTTTGCGGCCATTGCGATTTCTGGTCGTTATGGCCGAATTGGATCAGCAGCCAGTCGCCCGCCTTCATGCGCGACAGCATCTTGTCGAGGCGCAGCTCGGTGGTGAACGACTTCAGCGTCTCGCCCGATTCCGCATGGTTGGCGACCGCGATGCTGGGCTGCATCAGCGCGGTGAACATCTGGCCCCAGCTTGCCGCCGGCTCCGCCTGCTGGTCCGTGACGGTCGAGTCCCCCGCGAGGTAGATGGTGGGCACGTCGACGGGCTCGATGTCGATCGAGGCGACCTTGGGATCGCCCAGGAACTCGAGCGTCAGCTTGTCGTCCCACGTATAGCTGCCGACCTCGCGCGGCTTGAGCTTCACCTGCGTGCCGCCGGGCGCATTGGCGGGCGGCGGCGTGAGATAGGACGTGCGTACGTTCACGACGAAGCTGACGGTTTCGTAGCGGCCGGCGCGCGTGTTGATCTCGCTCCCCATCAGGCGGCGGCTTTCCGCCTTGATCGTGGTGCGGCCGCCGGCCTTCACCGTGACGCGGTAATTGCCTTCGGGCACCGCGGCGGAGAACAGGAACTCGCCCCCGCGCCGCTGCGGCTCGTAGCCATAGCCGCCTGCCTCATAGGCCTTGTCGATGGCGACTGCCGTCCGGCCCGGCACGGGCTTTGCCGGGCCCAGGTCGAAACGCAGCGTCGGCTGCGCAGTCGCGATCATCGCCGCCGCCATCAGCAGCATCGGCTTACTTGCTGCCCATGTCGTAGGAGGTATGCGGCGGCTGGTTGTAGGCCGTGTTCTGCCATGCGACGCCCAGGCGGTAGACGGGATCGTGCATCAAGGTGACGACCCGCTCCGTCGTGGGGATGGGCGTTGCATAAATGTGCATCGCGCTGCTGTCCTCGGTCGCGACGATCAGCTCCTCACGCCAGTCGCCGAGGATGTCGGCGGATAGCGACGGGTTCTTCTTGGTGCCGTTGACCGACACCACCCCAGCCGGATCGAGCAGCGGCAATTCCTTGCCATTCTGCCAATCCCACTTGGTGATCTTCTTGCCGTCGAGCAGTTCGCGCTGGCGGTCGCCGTCCCAGTAGATGGCGGAGTTCGCCGCGCCCGGACGACCGCCCGGTATGACCTGGCCCCTGGCATCGTAGAGGTCGCGCGTGTTGCTCGACCAGGCTTCAGCGCCCGCATGGCGCGGATCGATGTCGGCGGCGATGCCGCGACCGGTGTCGTTCTGCGCCGGCGTCGACCACAGGATCTCGCCGGTGCGCGCGTCGAGCATGGCGGAGCCGCGGTTGCCGCTCATGCGCATGTTCTCGTGCACGCCGAACTTCTCGAGGCCCGGGCGGGTGGGGTCGAGGTCGGACAGGTGCATGGCATCGCCGTGGCCGAGACCGGAAGACCACAGCCCCTTGCCATTGTCGTCGATCACCATCGATCCGTAGAAAATTTCGTCGCGCTTGTCGCCGTCGACATCCGCCACCGAAAGCTGGTGATTGCCCTGGCCGCCGAACTTTTCGAGGCCGGGCTGCGCACTGTCGAACAGCCAGCGCAAGCTCAGCTTGCCACCGCGATAATCGTAGGCGGCGACCGTGGACTTGGCATAATAGCCGCGCGCGAAGATCATGCTCGGCTGCTTGCCGTCGAGATAGGCGACGCCGGCGAGGTAGCGGTCGCCGCGATTGCCGTAGCCGTCGCCCCAGGCAGCCTTCATCTCCTCCTCGGTCGGGTTCAGCGAGGCTGCCCGCGGCGGCGCATAAGGCGCGGTCGCGAGGGCGCCGCCGGTGCGGCCGTCGAACACGGTGAGGAACTCAGGCCCGGCAAGGATACGGCCCTTGGTGCGTGCCACCTGGCGCCCGTCCGTGCTGGTCGAGGAGCCGGTACGATCGCTGGACGGAACTTCGCCATCCTTGCTGACCCAATCTGCCTTGGCATCGCCGATAATCTTGCCGGTGCCGTCGACCGTACCGTCGGCGGTCTTCATGGCGATCTCGGCACGGCCATCGCCGTCGAAGTCATAGACCATGAACTGCGTGTAATGCGCGCCCGAGCGGATGTTCTTGCCAAGATCGATGCGCCACAGCCGCTTGCCGTCAAGCGAATAGGCGTCGATCAGCGTCTCGCCCGAATAGCCGGCAAAGGCATTGTCCTTGGCGATCGAGGGATACCATTTGACGATCAACTCGTAACGTCCGTCGCCATCGAGGTCGCCGACCGAGGCGTCGTTGGCGGCATAGCTGTAGCTTTCGCCATCGGGCGTGCGGCGATCGGCGGGCTTGTCGAGCGGGACCGACAGGAAACCGCCGGCGAGCGGCGTCGCCGAGCCGGTGCCGCTCGGGCGTCCGTTTGAAGCGGCCACGGTGTAGCGCGACGTGGCGGTGCCGCTGCGGTCATGGAAGCTGGTCGCGGCGGTTGCGGCGATCCGGCCGATGTTGCGGCCATCGCGGTAGAGGGTGAAGGTCGCCGCTTTGGGATCGGTGGCGAGCAGGCGCCAGGAGACGTGATTGCCGCCGCCGGCGGCAGGAACCGCGACGAGGCCGCGGTCCAGTGCTTCGATTGTGCGACCATTGTGAACCGGCGCGGGTGCCAGCGCCGCCGCAGCCACCGTGGTCAACAAGAATCCTGCCAGCACCGACCTTCTCCCTCGATCTTGATTTTCCGCAAGGCTGCCGCCGGGCAAGTGGCCTGTCAAGTTCTCCCATAAGTTGAAACGCATGATTACACTGCGGGATGTTTGCACCCCTTCCCAATCTGCACAACGGCGCTAAAAAGAGTCCGACAAATAAAGGGAGAGCGGGATGCTGAGGAAGGTTGCGGCTGGGCTGGCGCTGACGTGTGTGCCGGGACTTGCGATGGCGGCGGATGCCAAGCGCGAAAGCTTCGGCGCATTGTCCGACGGCACAGCGGTGGAGGCCGTAACGCTGACCAACGGCAAGGGCATGAGCGCGCGCGTGATCACGCTGGGCGCGATCCTCCACTCGCTCAAAGTGCCAGACCGCAACGGCGTGGCGGACGAGGTGACGCTCGGTTACGACACCGCCGCCGAATATCTCGCAAAGCCCAATTACTTCGGTGCGTCGATCGGCCGCTACGGCAACCGCATCAAGGACGGCAAGTTCAGCCTCGACGGCCGCAGCTACCAGCTCGAAACCAACAACAACACCAACCACCTTCACGGCGGCGTCACCGGCTTCGACAAGAAGATGTGGACTGTGGATTCGATGAAGAACGGTCTCGAGGCGTCGGTGACCATGCGCTACGTCAGCGCGGACGGGGAGGGCGGCTATCCCGGCCAGTTGACCGTGCTTGCGACCTATTCGCTGAACGAGAGCAACGAGCTCAAGGTCTCCTACCGCGCGACCACCACCAAGCCGACGGTGGTGAACCTCACCAATCATGCCTTCTTCAACATGGCGGGCGAGAGCGCCAAGACGGACATTCTCGACCAGAAGCTGACGCTGCACGCGTCGCGCATGACGCCGGTCGATGCCACGCTGATCCCGACGGGCCAGCTGCGTCCGGTCGAGGGCACGCCCTTCGATTTCCGCACCCCCACCGCAATCGGCGCGAACATCCGCGACGGCCGCGACGAACAGCTGGTCATCGGCCAGGGCTTTGATCATAATTTCGTGATCGACGGCGCGGCGGGCAAGCTTCGTCCCGCCGCGCGGCTCGAGGATCCGGTGTCCGGCCGCGTCATGGACCTGCTGGTCGCCGCACCGGCGGTGCAGGTCTATACCGGCAACTTCCTCGACGGCAGCATCGTCGGGCGCGGTGGCCGCGTCTACCGGCAGAGCGACGGCATCTGCCTGGAGCCCCAGACCTATCCGGACGCCCCCAACCAGCCGAGTTTCCCCTCGGCGCGGCTCGATCCGGGCCAGACCTACGACAACAGCTTCGTCTTCCGTTTCTCGATCAGCAAGTAAGGTTCGATGACCGATACCAATCCGCCTCGCCTTCGTTCCCGCGCCTGGTTCGACGATCCGTCGAACGCCGACATGACCGCGCTCTATCTGGAGCGCTACATGAACTTCGGTCTGGGGCTGGAGGAGCTCCAGTCGGGCAAGCCGATCATCGGCATCGCCCAGACCGGCAGTGACCTCAGCCCCTGCAACCGCCACCATATCGTGCTGGCGGAACGCGTGCGCGAAGGCATTCGCGAGGCGGGCGGCATCGTGCTGGAATTCCCGGTTCATCCGATCCAGGAGACGGGCAAGCGGCCGACCGCAGGTCTCGACCGCAACCTAGCCTATATGGGTCTGGTCGAGCTCTTGTTCGGCTATCCGCTCGACGGCGTGGTGCTGACCATCGGTTGCGACAAGACAACGCCGGCCTGCCTGATGGCGGCCGCGACCGTGAACATTCCCGCGATCGCGCTGTCGGTCGGCCCCATGCTGAACGGCTGGTTCAAGGGCGAGCGCACGGGTTCGGGCACGATCGTGTGGAAGGCGCGCGAACTGCTGGCGGCGGGCGAGATCGACTATAAGGGCTTCATCAAGCTCGTCGCGTCGTCGGCGCCGTCCACCGGCTTCTGCAACACGATGGGCACGGCGACGACGATGAACTCGCTGACCGAGGCGCTCGGCATGTCGCTGCCCGGTTCGGCGGCGATTCCCGCGCCCTATCGCGACCGGCAGGAATCGGCCTATGAAACCGGCAAGCAGATCGTCGAGATGGTGCATGCCGACCGCAAGCCTTCGGACGTGCTCACGCGCGAGGCGTTCCTCAACGCGATCCGCGTCAACAGCGCGATCGGGGGCTCCACCAACGCGCCGATCCACCTGAACGCGCTCGCCCGCCACATGGGCGTCGAGCTCGACATCGGCGATTGGGAGACGTTCGGTCGCGACATTCCGCTGCTCGTCAACCTGCAGCCCGCCGGCGAATATCTCGGCGAGGATTATTACCGCGCCGGCGGCGTGCCTGCGGTCGTGTCGCAGTTGATGCAGCAAGGTCTGATCGAAGAAGGCGCGATGACCGTCAACGGCCGCACTATCGGCGACAATTGCCGTGGAGCAACCATCGAGGACGAAAAGGTCATCCGTCCGTTCGGCCAGCCGCTGAAGGAAGCGGCCGGCCTGTCGGTGCTGCGCGGCAACCTGTTCAGCAGCGCGGTGATGAAGCTGTCGGTCATCTCCGACGAATTCCGCCAGCGTTACCTGTCCAACCCGGACGATCCCGACGCGTTCGAGGGGCCGGTCGTCGTGTTCGACGGACCGGAAGACTATCACCATCGCATCGACGATCCCGCGACCGGCATTGACGAGAGCACCATCCTGATCATGCGCGGCGCGGGGCCGGTAGGCTATCCGGGCGCGGCCGAGGTCGTGAACATGCGGCCGCCCGTGGACCTCATCAAGAAGGGCGTCCACGCGCTCCCCTGCATGGGCGATGGGCGCCAGTCGGGAACCAGCGGCAGCCCGTCGATCCTCAATGCCTCGCCCGAGGCGGCGGCCGGCGGTGCGCTCGGCCTGCTCCAGACCGGCGACCGGGTCCGCATCGACCTGCGCAAAGGCATTGCCAACATCCTGGTTCCCGACGCGGAACTGGAACAGCGCCGCCAGGCGCTGGAGGCGGCGGGCGGCTATGCCTATCCGGCGAGCCAGACACCCTGGCAGGAGATGCAGCGCCGCGACGTCGGCCAGGCCGAAACGGGCGCCGTGCTGGAATCCGCCATCAAATATCAGAAGATCGCACAGACGATCGGCGTGCCGCGTCACAACCACTGACGCGAAATCATCACATGGCCGGGCGACCGGCCGCCATTTCAAGGAGCAGGATTATGGCAGGGGGGATGTCGGCCGGGCCGGCCGTTCACGCCGAGGGACAAGTGGGCAATTACCGGGCGGCGTTGACGCTGCTCGCGTCGCTCTTCTTCATGTGGGGCTTCATCACGGTCATCAACGGGACATTGCTGCCGCACCTGCGCAGCGTGTTCGACCTGAGCTATTTCCAGGCGACCTTGATCGAGAGCGTCTGGTTCATCGCGTACTTCTTCGCGTCGATCCCGTCGGCCAAGCTGATCGAGCGGATCGGTTATCAGAAGTCGCTGGTGGTGGGCCTGCTGATAATGGCGTTCGGCGCGCTGGGCATGATGCTGGCGGCAAGCCTGCCGTCCTATGGCGTCACGCTGCTGATGCTGTTCGTGATCGCCAGCGGCATCACCCTGCTCCAGGTCGCAGCCAACCCCTATGTGGCGGTGATCGGACCGCCCGAGACATCCTCGTCGCGCCTCAACCTGGTGCAGGCGATGAATTCGGCCGGCACCATGCTGGCCCCTCTTTTCGGCGCCTATCTGATCCTCGGCCGCTCCACCGGCGGCACCGCGGAGGCAGGGCGCGTGCTGACCGAGGCGGAACGGCTTGCCGATGCACAGTCGGTGATCCTGCCCTATGGCCTGGTCGCGGTCGTGCTGTTCGTGCTGGCGATCGTCATCGCCCGCTTCCCGCTTCCCGCCATCGGCCTTGCGACCAACCGCATCGCCAAGGAAGAGCGCAAGAAGCTGTCGCTGTGGGATCACCGTAACCTCGTCTGGGGCACCGGCGCGATCTTCATCTACCTGATCGCCGAGATCGGCGTCGGCAATCTGTTCGTGAACTTCGTGGTGCTGCCCGACATCGGCAACATGACGTCGGAAGAGGCCGGCCGCTACCTGA
Source organism: uncultured Allosphingosinicella sp. (assembly GCA_934539295.1). GTDB lineage: Bacteria > Pseudomonadota > Alphaproteobacteria > Sphingomonadales > Sphingomonadaceae > Allosphingosinicella. The sequence goes on along the minus strand of CAKTCN010000006.1, from coordinate 3,836 downwards.
CCCTTTTGTGGGGCGGCATGATGGTGGGCCGCTTCATCGGCGCTGCCTTGATGCAGCGCATTGCGGCCGAGACGGTGCTCGCTTTCTGCTCGATCGCCGCCTTCATCGTCATGGTGATTACGGTGTTCGCGTCGGGTGAGACCGCCATGTGGGCGCTGATCGCGGTGGGCCTGTTCCACTCGATCATGTTCCCGACCATCTTCACGCTCGGCATCAAGGGCCTGGGCGCGCTGACCGAGGAAGGTTCGGGCCTGCTGATCATGGCGATCGCGGGCGGCGCTTTGGTGTTCGTCCACGGCTGGCTGGCCGACGAATATGGGTTGCAGCAGTCGTTCCTGCTGACCGCCGTGTGCGAGCTCTACATCCTGTTCTACGCTCTGTGGGGCAGCAAGGTAACGCATGCCGAGGCGCCGCCGGTGGTGGTGGACACGCACAAGGGCTGAAAGGCGGGCCGCGGCCTCGGATGACGCCGCGGCTTCCTTTCCTCCATCGCCGTTCGGGCTGAGCCTGTCGAAGTCCGCCCCTCCTTGCGGCAGCGGAGAAAAGAAGCCGACTTCGACAGGCTCAGTCCGAACGGATGTTCGGGACACGAAAAAGGGTCCGCAGCACAGGCTGCGGACCCTTTTTTAGTGTCCAAGGGCGCGATCAGCGCAGCGTCAGCACCACCACCGATGCGGGGGGCAGCGTGACGTTGAGGTCGCTGCCGGCGATGCTCGCGCCGGTGAAGGGCACCGGCTTCACGCTCTCGGGCGCGGCGAAGGTGTTGTGCGCGCCGATCGCGCCGGTCAGCACCTCACCCTCGACGGCCGTGGCGGTGAGGCCCCCCAGGGTCGCGCCGATTGTCGCGGTGCGGTTGGGATCGACATTGACCAGCGCCACGCGCACCAGGCCGTCGGTGCCGCGTGCTGCCGATGCGCTGACCGACGGCACCACCCACTGGTCCTTATTGTACCAGGGCGATTTCAGTTCGACCGGCAGGTTGGTCGCGTCCTGGAACGGCATGTACATGCGGAAGACGTGATAGGTGGGGGTCAGCACCATCTTGTCCTCGTCGGTCAGGATCATCGCCTGCAGCACGTTCACCATCTGCGCGATGTTGGTCATGCGCACGCGGTCGGCGTAGCGGGTGAAGATGTTGATGTTCATCGCCGCCACGATCGCATCGCGCATCGTGTTCTGCTGGTAGAGGAAGCCGGGGTTCGTACCCGGCTCGACATCGTACCAGGTGCCCCATTCGTCGACGGCCAGGTTCACGCGCTTGGCCGGATCATATTTGTCCATGATCGCCGAATGCTTGCGGATCAGCTCGTCCATCAGCAGCGTCTTGGACAGGGTCCGCGCATATTCCTCTTCGTCGAAGCCCGTGGCCGGGCCCTTCTTCCCCCAGGTGCCGGGCACCGTGTAATAATGGACGCCGATGCCGTCGATCTGACGCACCGTCTCGCGCATCATGACTTCGGTCCAATTATAGTCGGTGGAATTGGCGCCGCTGGCGATCTTGAAGGTCTTGGTGCCTTCCGGAACCTTGACGAAGGTCGCATAGCGGCGGGTCACGTCGGCTGCATATTCGGGCCGCATGTTGCCGCCGCAGCCCCACAATTCGTTGCCGAGGCCGAAGTACGGAAGCTTCCACGGCGTCTTGCGCCCGTTCCTCGCGCGCTCTTCGGCCAGGCTGCCGGAAGGGGCGGTGATATATTCGATCCACTCGGCCATCTCGGCCGGGGACCCGTTGCCGACATTGCCCGAGATATAGGCCTCCGCGCCGAGCAGTTCGGCGAAGTCCATGAATTCGTGCGTGCCGAAGCTGTTCGGCTCGGTCACGCCGCCCCACCAGGTGTTGACCTTGGTCGGCCGCTTGTTGCGGGGGCCGACGCCCTCGCGCCAATGATATTCGTCGGCGAAGCAGCCGCCGGGCCAGCGCACCACCGGCACCTTCAGCGCCTTGAGCGCCGACACAACATCGTTGCGATAGCCGCGGGTGTTGGGGATCTTGCTGTTCGGGCCGACCCAGATGCCGCCATAGATGCCGGTGCCGAGATGCTCGGCAAACTGGCTGAAGATGCGCCGATCGATCTTGGCGCCCGGCGTGTCGGCGCGGATGGTGAGGGTGGCGCTTGGCGCTGCGGCCTGCTGCTGCTGTGCGACCGCCGCGGCAGGCGCGGTCATCGCGGTGAGGGTCAAGGCGGCGATCAGCAAGCGCTTGCGCATTTAAGCAATTCCTTTTGGCAATGAAAAGCGGGCCGCCGCACGTGCGACGGCCCGCCAGGTCGATTTGATCAGAACTGGACGTTCACGCCAAGGTTGAAGGTCCGTCCGATCCGGGTTTCGAACAGCGTATCCTCGCGCTCGCTGTCGATGAAGAGCGTGTTGCGCTCATCGGTCAGATTCTGCGCCTCGAGGATCAGCTTGATATTGTCGTTGATGTTGAAGGATGCGGAGGCGTCGAAATAGAGCGTCTCCTTGTTGCCCTGATAATCGTTGCCGTTCGCACCGATGATACCGCGGATATAGGGGCTGCGGTAATTGGCGGTGCCGCGGATGCTGAACCGGTCGTCTTCATAATAAAGCGTACCCGATGCGGCGTCCTTGGACAGGCCGACGAGCGGCGCGGTGAACACCGCGGGCTGCCCGTTCACGGTGATGATATAGTCGATCTCCGACGTGACGTGGGTGTAGCTGGCCAGCACGCCAAAGTTGGAGAAGATGCCCGGCAGGAAGTTCAGCGACGTCTGGAAATTGACCTCAAAGCCGCGCAGCGGACCGCCCGGCGTATTGAGCGGCTGACGGATGGTGAAGATGTCCGTCGGCACCGAGTTGGTGCCGTCGAGCAGCGAATTGGGCAGGCCCAGTTCGTTGAACGGGATCTGCGCGGTGCTGGTCTGGATGAAGGTATCGATATTCTTGTAGAAATAGGCGACCGACAACAAGGATCCCGGACGGAAATACCATTCGAGCGACGCATCGATCGTGTCGGCGACGATCGGATCGAGCAACGGGTTGTTGGAACTGCCGTTGCGCGTCGTCGCGGTGATCGAAGTCGATGACGGGATCAGCGGCCCGAGTTCCGGACGCGACATCACGCGTGCCGCCGAGAAGCGCGCCAGCAGATCGGGGGTGAGGTCCGCAACCAGGTTCACGGACGGGAGCCAATTCTCGTACGACCGCTCGACCTCGCGCGCCTCTGCGGCGACGTTGGTCGGGCTGCCGGCGCGCGACACGGAACGGAAGCCGCGCGAGAATTGGTCGGTGTGGACGTAACGCACGCCCGCATCGCCGCGGATCGGGAAGGGCAAGGCCTCGCTCTCGAAGTTGACCATCAGGAAGCCGCTCTTAACGGTTTCCTTGACGCGGTTGGTGCCCACGCCGCAACTTTCTTCGAGGCAGAAGCCGAAATTGTCCGGGAAACCGAACGTCTGGCGCCATTTGTCGGGATCGATCGCGATCCAGCTTGCCGGTGCGCCCTTGCCGAACAGGCCGTCCAGCCCGTCGATGCTGCGGGTGATGCTCGCGAGGGTCGTGCCGGCGGGCAGGGGCTGAACCGCGACATTGGCGGCGTAAAGCGTGGCGCCAAATGCGGAATAATTGCTCTGGCGGTATTGGCCACCCGCCTTGACCGAGAAGCCGGGAGTCGCTTCCCAGATGCCTTCCAGTTCGTAGGTCTGGTTGCGGGTCTTGTTCTCGGACGGCTTGCCCTGCGTGCTGAAGCCGCCCAGCACCGTGCCGTCGGCAAGCGCCGGCGCGTAGGCGAAGTTGGCGGGATTGTTGACGTCGAAGCCGAAGCCGATCGTCGGCACGCTGTCGCCGTCGCGGAAGTCGATCACGAAATTGTCCGTGTC